>NZ_JASCAI010000004.1:0-34798 GCF_029967875.1 Acinetobacter sp. V89_4 | reverse complement strand
CCAACGGATGCCGAGATCAAAACCCGGTGCCTTACCACTTGGCGACGCCCCTAATATAATCATCATTACAGGTGAGGTTGGCAGGGGCGGCTGGATTCGAACCAACGGATGCCGAGATCAAAACCCGGTGCCTTACCACTTGGCGACGCCCCTAACGTGTAACCTTAAAATGATTAAGAGGAGATTCTTTTAAACTATTTACCAAGTAAGATTTACAAGGTGAATGGTTAAGAATTTCATCAATATTCATTTCATTCGTTACTTCAATAAAAACACAAGCACCTGTACCTGTAAGCTTTGCTTGACCAAACTGGTCTAAATATCGCATTGCTTCTTCTACTTCAGGGTATAACTGCCGAGCTAATGGCTCAAAGTTATTTCCAAAATTAGAAGGTTCTAACTGATAGGCGCAAAATTTAGTGGTCTTAGAGTCTCTTGTCAATGTTTTTTGTGAAAAAAGCAATTGAGTGCTGATAAAACAATCAGGTTTTAAAATAATGAACTGTTTTTGATCTAAGTCTATGAATGATAAATGTTCACCAATACCTTCAGCCCATGCATTTTTACCATAAATAAAAATAGGAACATCGGCACCAAGCTTCACTCCATAGTCCGCAAGTTGTTCTTGATTTAGTCCACATTCCCATAATTGATTTAACACAATCAGGGTTGTGGCAGCATTGGATGAACCTCCGCCCAGACCTGCACCCATTGGAATATTTTTTTCAATTTTGATGTGTAGACCGCAGAATTTTTTTGCATGAGGTCTTAGTATTTGAGCAGCCCGATAAATCAGGTTTTCTTCAGGTCTGACTTCACTCAATCCATCAATTTCGATTTGTTCATCCAAAGTCGGCGTAAATATCATCCAGTCATATAAATCAATAAGTTGGAAAATAGTTTGTAACTCGTGATAACCATTTTCGCGTCGGCCTGTAATATGCAAAAACAGGTTGAGCTTAGCTGGAGAAGGAACTCGAATCATAGATTTATATAATTAGACTTAGCGGTTTTGGATGACCATTGTAATACGGTTTTCTTTATCTTCAGCAAGGGCTTGCTTTAAAACCAGTTTATTTGGCAAAGTTTGTTCGCCATCATAGCTAAAATTAACAGTCCAGCCATCTTCAATGAGTTGGTTTACGCGATTTTCATTATCTTTACTGATCTGAGCACTTAAAGTTGCAGGTTTGGCCAAAATCCAACTTGTTAAATGAGTAATTGGTGCTTGCCAACCAGTTGCACGCTCTAAAAGCTCTTCTGGAGAGGCAGCAGTAATTAATCCAGTTTTCGCACTATTTAACTTCACTTCACCGGGTTTACCCTGAATTTGGGTTTTTCCTACACCTAAAATACCGCTTAATTCAATATCAAAATTATCTTGTTGTTGAACCCATGTGAAAAAAGCACTACCAGTTTGCTGTGGTGTGCGAACCCCGATTTTACCTTGTAAATTAAAGTGTTTTTCATCTTGAACTTGCTGGGTAACCGCAGGTTTTGGTTGAGTAAAATGCTGACAACCGGTTAGAAATAATACACTTGATCCACAGATCGCTGTGCACAGTTGGGCAAATTTGCTCATATATTTAACTCTTTTTTGCAGATGTAGGTAAAATTAACGCATCAAGCTGTTGTAATTGTGGATCATTGGCATGTTTTTGTTTCAGTTGTTGTAACACAGCGCTAAATTGAGTTAATGATCCTTGCATATACAATGCTTTAGCATAACGAACGCCAATATTTATATTGTGACTAAGTTCATAGGCTTTGCCTAAAGCCTCTGCCGCGGCTTCATAATCATTCTGCAAAAATGCGATATAGCCTAGCGTATCAAGAATTGAAGCTTGTTCCGGCGCATATTCTAAGGCTTGCTCTGCATATTGACGTGCTTCTTTTAGCCGACGGTTTTGCAGGGCTAATGTATAAGCATATGCATTGAGGTAAGTTGGACTGTTAGGCTCAAGTTGTAATAATTGCTTTAATGTTTTGTCGAGTTTATCTCGATCAGTATACGGATCAAGTAATAAAACTTCTGCGTAAATGAGTTCCGGATCATCGGGTAAATTCTTTATCGCTTCATCTAATAAATTTAATGCAGCTTTTTTATTGCCCATTTTCTTTAAGATTTCAGCTTGAGCTTGATATAGGAAACTTGCATGTTGGGGATAATTTACGCGTTCTTGAGTGAGGAACCGTAAAGCATCATGTAAATTTTCTTGTTTATCGTATATTGCAATCAGATTGCGTCTGGAAACGACGTATAAGCTGCCATCAACTAAACGATAGTAGGCTTTTGCGGTTTCATAATGTTGTTTACGTTCTGCATTAATAGCTAAATAGTAATACGCTTCATTTTGATATTTTGCAGAGTTTCGTAGATCAACAAGATATTGTTCTGCTTTGTCATATTGCTTTAAATCGATACTGGTTAAGCCTGCAATAAACAATGCTTCTTCAGCTTTAGGATTAGCTTCTATAACGTTTTCTAGCTTTTCTAACGCGAGCTGAGATTGATTGATTTGTATGAGATAGCGGATTTCAGCTAAACGAATGTCTAAATTTTTCTTATATTTACGGCTGGACTTCGCATACCATTTAAGCGCACCTTCTTGATCGCTCAGAGCAATGAGCAGGTTAGCTTTCATTAAAATAAAGCTCGTCACTTTAGGACGTCGGCGTAATGCCTTGTTAATGTTGGTTAGAGCAGATTCTAATTGGCCATTTTGGGCTTCTAAGTTGGCGATGAGTGCTAAAATAGAAGGGTTATCTTTTTCAGCACTAGAGCGTAAAGCTGTTAATAGTACATCTCGATCTTGAGCATTTTCTGGAGCAATACTTGCTAAAATTTGTTCTAAATCAGCAGTCGGATCTATTTTTAAAATTTTATCTAATGTTTCAGCGGCAAGCTGATATTCATGTGTTTTTAAAGCAATATGTGACAAATAGAATAAAGCCGGCACATCTTTAGGCTCTTGAGCTACCCAATGTGTAGCAATATTTAAAGCGGCTTGTAAGTCATTATATTCAAGAGCAACGTCTAAAGCTCGTTGTTTAATTGAGGTAGAGTTACTTTTAATTGCGAGGACTGTGTAATTGTGCAAAGCGTTAGGAATATCATCATAAGCCAGAGCAAATTCAGCGACCATAGTTTGTTCTAAGGCCTGATCAAATGAATGCACGGTATAGGTCTCTTGCACAGGACGTGCATAGACATGCGAGGACATGCTACCTAACAATAAGAATGTGGTAGAATACTGTCTTATCGAAGCACCGTTAAAATTAATACGGCTATTCATTTGACGCAATTTTTATTGATCCAAAGTAATGCTTTTTATGACACCGATGTTGCACAATAGCATAAATTTAGCGAAATGATGATCTGATATGTCTTTCTTTGCATTGGGTGTCAACCATCAAACAGCTTCTGTCGAACTGCGCGAAAAAATTGCTTTCAATGCAGAGCGATTAAGTCGTTTGCTTGCCGAACAAAACCATCACCAGAACTTAAAGGATTTGGTGGTCGTTTCGACGTGTAACCGCACAGAAGTGTATGCCATGGCAGAAAATGCCGAAAGCCTTTTGAAATGGTTAGCCGATGCCAATAATATTGATGTACAGCACTTAATTCATCATGTTTATCGTTACGAGAACACGCAGGCTATTACACATTTAATGCGAGTAGCGAGTGGTCTTGACTCTCTCATGTTAGGTGAGCCGCAAATTTTAGGGCAGGTTAAAAGTGCTTTAGCATTGTCTAAAGAAGCTCAAACGGTTTCTCCTGAATTAAACAGTGTTTTTGAATATGCTTTTTATGCTGCTAAACGTGTACGGTCCGAAACTGCGGTAGGAAGTCATGCCGTTTCGATGGGGTATGCAGTAGCTCAATTAGCTTTACAGGTCTTTAGTAAGCCCGAAAAACTTACTGTAATGGTCGTTGCAGCAGGTGAAATGAATAGTTTAGTTGCTAAACATTTGGCTGAAATGGGTGTTGCCAAAATTATTATTTGTAACCGTAGCCGTGAGCGTGCTGACCAATTGGCTCAAGAGATTTCACATCAAGTTGAAGTTGAAATTATTGATTTTTCAGCATTGGCTGAAAATTTATATCGTGCTGATGTTGTGTCTAGCTGTACTGGTAGTTTATATCAAGTTATTGCTTATCCAGATGTTAAGGCTGCATTAAAGAAACGCCGCTATCAACAAATGTTAATGGTTGATTTAGCAGTGCCTCGTGATATAGATCCTAAAGTTGAAGCGCTTGATGGGGTCTATTTGTATGGTGTTGATGATTTACAAAGTGTGATTGATGAAAATCTTGCTCAACGACGTCAGGCAGCTGTTGAAGCAGAAGTCATGGTTAATCAGTTAGCTACCCAGCTTATTACTCATCAAAAAGTTAAAGAGGCAGGTAGCACAATTCATGCTTACCGCCAACATAGTGAAGAAATTAGTCAACAAGAGCTTACGCACGCATTAGAGGCTTTGCATCATGGTGAAAATGCTGAACAAGTATTACAGCAATTCGCACATCGTTTGACGCAAAAGCTTATGCATCCGACATCTATTTTGCTACGCGAAGCTGCCAAGGCAGAAAATCCTGATTATTTAGAATGGCTACAACAGCATTTACAGGATGTTTTTGATCATGAGCGTAAGCCAAAACATTAAGACAACAGTCTTAAACTAATTTGTTTTGTGAGTTCATTGAGTTGCTGTCTTAAATTTCTTGATTCAATCAGAGAAATCGGTGACTTAAGCTTTTGACGTAAATATCTTTCTTTTAAGCCTAACGCGTATTCTTGAGCTAACTTGTCAGCCACTTCAGGTGCTTGAGTTAATGCCTGGATATTGGTTCTTTGCATAATATCTGCAATTTCATGGCAATAATTGCTGCATGCACCTAAAACATAATAAGTCGCTAGCTCTTGGTCATCAGGCAACTCATCAAATATACGGTTTAAAGTTGCTAATATTTTAGCCAATAACTCATCTTGGGGAATATAGGCACGTAATCCTTCAAAATGAATATAAAGGAATGGATGGTGCATCAAAATTGCGACAGCAAAGTCTTCATCTTTCGTTTGAATATTAAATGATAACGATGCATCGTGACTAACTTGTGGGGTAAAACGTTTACCTAGTCCGAGTTTTTCACGGAAAGATTGATTAAGTAAATAACGGAAAGAGCCCTGTTTGGGTAATAGTTCAGTTAGTTCCCTGAGTTCACCCATGACCAAGCTTTTGCCTTCAGGAGTGCTAATGTCGTGTTGACCTGTTAAATGGGCAAACACAAAATCAGACAAAAGAGGGGCCTGTTGTAATAGTTTCTGGAAATTTTCAAGTCCTTCACGACGGATAAGAGAGTCCGGATCGTGGTCATTTGGTAGAACAAAAAATTTGAGTTCGCGGCCATCATTGAGAAGTGGTAAAGCAATTTCTAATGTTCTGCGTGCTGCTTTTTGGCCCGCAGCATCACCGTCAAAAGCAATGGTAATTCGGCTATTTTGTTTAAATAGAATATTAAGATGTTCTGTATTACTTGCTGTTCCTAAAGTTGCAACAGCTCCTGTAATGCCATATTGCTGAAGTGCAATGACGTCCATGTAGCCTTCAACCATTAACCAGTCGCTAGACTTAAGTTTTCTACCCTCATAAAGCCCGTAAAGTAGCTGATTTTTGTGAAAGACCTCTGAGTCAGGTGAGTTGATGTATTTGGGTTTGATTTCATCATTTAAGGCACGTCCACCAAAACCAACGACGCGGCCTTTAGGGTCTCGAATCGGGAAAATTACACGGTCACGTAATAAGTCAAAATCACGACCACTATCGCTTGAACGAATAAGTCCAAGCTGTTTTAAACCGTCAATATCATAAGGAAAAGCTTTTTCTAAGTGTTGCCAGTCTTCTGGTGCATAGCCCAAGCGCCAAAACTGAATAGTCTGATTAGTTAAGCCACGTTGTTTAAAGTAGTTTTTTGCCTTTTGACTATTAGGTAATTGGTGCTCATAGAACTGAGCAACATTTTCCAGTAAGTCATATAAATTACCTTCTTGAACTGGTTCATCAAAACTAAAAGGCTGCTCAAACTGAGCAAATGGGTCATCAAAAAATACAGGTTCAAGCGTGTTATAGCTTTCATCAGTTGGTTGTTGTGGAGTTGGAGTTACAGGCTCCGCCGTATTTGCTTTAGCAACTGGTGGTTTCGTAACCTGACGGGTATAAGACAGCTTTTTATTTTCAGTATTATCTTTCGGTAGTTCGACTCCAGTGCTACTCGATAACTCCTTCATGACATCTATAAAATTTCGGTTATCAATGTCCATAAGAAAACGGATCGCGTTCCCGTTAGCCTGACAACCAAAGCAGTGATAATACTGCTTGTCGCGATAGACATGGAACGATGGCGTTTTTTCTTGATGAAAAGGGCAACAGCCGGAATATGTACGTCCCGTCTTTTTCAGTTTCACACGTTGACCAATCAGATCGACAATATCTGTGCGATCTAAAATCTGATCAATCGTATGTTGTGGAATTGCCATAATTCAGATAACCGTATTAAAACTGATGAGAGAGTGAGTCAGAATATTCTGACATGATGAGGCAAGATCTACACAATAAATATTTTAATATTTTATAAAAACAAACAGGCAAGTGGTATCACTTGCCTGTTTATTGGTGCTTTTTAAAATTTGTAACTTATTGAGCAGTGTCGCTAGTACCTTGCGTTGCATCATCTGACTGAGTGTCAGTCGATACATCTGTAGAGCTAACAGCAGCTGGAGCAACAGTTGTATTTTCTGCTGGTTGTGGCTCAGGTTTATCTAATAAACCGAAGCTTAAACGATTTGTCCAACTACGCTCTGACTTTGGTGCTTCAACAGTTGTTTTTTCTGGTTCTTCAGTTTCTTCTTTATCTGAATTACCAATTAAACCAAAGCTTACGCGATTGAGGAAACCACGTTTTGGAGCTTCTGCTTCAGCTGTGCTTTCTGGAGTTGCAGCCGTAGATTCACGGCCAAAAATACCCAGAGTCGCACGGTTAATCCAGTTACCTTCTTTACGAGCAGCACGCATGTTAACTGTGCCGTCTTTTTTCACCAAGTTAGGGTAATTAAGCTTTAAAACTTCAATATATTGTTGTGAAGTCGCTTTATCACCTAATTGGTTATAGCTATATGCCAAAGTCGCTAATGCTTCTGGAACTTGAGGAGTTTGTGGATAGTGTTCAATTACCCATTGCGAACGTTCAGCAGCTGCGATCCAAGCTTTACGTTTAACGTTAAAACGTGCAGCAGTCATTTCATTTTCAGCAAGTTCTTGCCCAATGAACTTCATACGCTGAGCAGCATCAACAGAGTATTGGCTACTTGGGAAACGACGAATTAAATCAACAAAGTTCTGATAAGCAACTTTTAAATAACTCACATCACGATGAGATTGCTGCAGAGATGTATAGCGCATCAAACTGTCGTAGTTTTGCTCCATATTCGATACAGCACGAACATAGTAAGCATAATCTACATTTGGATGTTGAGGATTTAAACGAATAAAACGTTCTGCTAAGGCAATCGCGCCTTCATAATCTTTTTGTTTAAATTTTGAATATAGAAGTTCAAGTTGTGCTTGTTGTGCGTATTGTCCAGTCGGATAATAAGTATCGATTGCTTCTAAAGACTTGGTCGCATCAAGATATTGACCACGGTCAAGTGACTTTTGGGCCTTTTCGAAGTAAGCTTGTTCACTAGATTGTGGGCCACTATCGACCACTTCTTTTTTACTTGGATTGCTGCTACAGCCCACAAATGCAGACGCTACACCTAAAGATAAGGCAAGCATCGTAATTTTATAACGTGGTAGCGACATAAAAACTCCTCTGTTATGTTGGGCAATGAGCTACAATTGCGCTATTAAACCACTTTTATCTCAATGATCAAATGACTTCAGCACAATCTTCAAACACAAACTTATCTGAAACCGACTTCAATTTACTTGAAGATTCTGAGGATGCAGATAACCATACTTCTGATACAACTGCAACACGTTTATCGTTGCAAGTTCAGTTAGATGAAACCTATCTGGGACAACGTATCGATCAGGTTGCGGCCTTGGTGTGGAATGAGTTTTCACGTGAAAAGCTTAAACAATGGTTGAAGGATGGCCATCTGTTGGTGAATGGTAACATTGTCAAGCCGAAGCACCGTTGTGAAGGGACAGAGCTGCTTACACTCGAAGTTGAGCTCGAAGCACAGACCACAAGTCAACCTGAAAATATTCCACTTAATATTGTTTATGAAGATGACGATATTTTAGTCATTAATAAACCAGTAGGCATGGTGGTACATCCAGGGGCAGGCAATAGTTCTGGAACTTTAGTGAATGCATTGCTTTATCATTTCCCAAAATTGTCGGAACTTTCTCGCGCAGGTTTAGTGCATCGTATTGATAAAGATACAAGCGGTTTGTTAGTCGTTGCCAAGAGCCTTGAAGCACAATTTTCTTTAAGTAAACAGTTGGCAAATAAATCGGTTTACCGTGTATATGACCTAGTTGTTTATGGAAATATTATTGCTGGTGGTACTATTGATGAACCGATCAAACGTCATCCTGTTGACCGTGTGAAAATGGCGATTTTACCGGGCGGGCGTGATGCTGTGACCCATTACAATGTAAAAGAACGCTTTAAAGATTTTACTCGTGTACAAGCTCGTCTTGAAACAGGCCGAACTCATCAGATTCGTGTCCATTTTAGTTATATCGGCTATGGATTGATTGGTGATCAGATTTATATGAACCGTGTACGTGTACCTGCAGGGGCGTCTGAATTACTTATTGATACTTTGCGTGGTTTTAAACGCCAAGCATTGCATGCAGCTAAATTGGGCTTAAAACACCCTCGTACTGGTGAAGAAATGCTATTTGAAGCGCCGTGGCCTGAAGATTTTACGCATTTAGTAGATGTGTTACGTTCAGAAAACGCTGCATATTAAGGACGCGTATATGGAATTTGTTCAAGGTTTACCTCAAGGCGTATGTGTAGGACAGACACGTGTTCAACATCCTTTAGCATTAGCAACGGATCAACATGAGCTGTCTGGCTTTAACCTGGCTTTACATGTTAATGATGAAGCACAACGTGTTCAGCAACATCGTATGATATTGCTGTATGAGTTTGCTAAGTTCGGTGTTAAAAAAATGACATGGATGACTCAAACACATAGTACGATTTGCCATACAGTAAATGAACAAATTCCTTTTAAGGCTTTAATTGGTGATGGTTTGGTCACTCAAACCAAAGGCCATGCTCTAATGATGATGACTGCTGATTGCTTACCTGTCGTGTTAGGTAACGCCGAAGGTACCGAAGTCGCAAACTTACATGCGGGTTGGCGTGGTTTAGCCGGTGGGATTGTTGAAAACACGATTGCTGCTATGCAGAACCCTCCAGCTTGGGCGTGGTTAGGGGCTGCGATTAGCCAATCTTGTTTTGAAATTGGGGCTGAAGTAAAAGCTGCTTTTTGTGATAAATATCCTGAGTTGGAAACAGCTTTTGTTGAGGGGGCTGCTCCAAATAAATTTCATGCAGATTTATATGCAATTGCACGTTTTATTTTGCAGAGTCTAGGTGTGAAGCAGGTTTTAGGCGGAGACCAATGTTCATATCAACAGAGCGATGAATATTTTTCTTATCGTCGTGATGCGAAGACTGGGCGTATGGCTACCTTTGTTTTTATCTAAGCTTTATAAACATCATTAAATTCACTCTCTTATTTTGTAGTCATTAAATAAAGTAAGAGAGCGTCTATTTAGCTTAAAGATATTACGATTGTGAATTGTATTGAAACGCTTCTATTTCATATTTATAGATGTAGGTTTAGCAAGCGTTAATAAAATGATAAAATAGAAAAAATCGCTCAAAATTTTAATCTTATGTCTTTGCCTGAAAAACATCTCTCAATTGTCTACCACAGTCCATATGGTCATACCGCTAAGGTGGCCTCTGCTATTGCTGCTGGTGCAGAGGTGATGGGGGTGAAAGTACACTTAATGAATATTGAGCATATTGATTGGGATGCGCTTGATGCATCACAAGGCATTATTTTCGGATCACCTACCTATATGGGAAGTATGACTGCCGATTTTAAAAAATTTATGGACAGTACTTCTAAGCGTTGGAAAGAACGTGTGTGGCAAGGCAAACTTGCGGCGGGCTTTGCAAATTCGGGCGGACTGAGTGGCGATAAACTAGCGGTATTACAACAATTAAATATTTTTGCCATGCAACATGGCATGCTTTGGTCAGGTTTGCCTTTAATGACGACAGGGCATAGTGAAAAAGATTTAAACCGATTATCGAGTTGCTTAGGTTTGATGACACAGTCAGATAACGCTCCTGTTGAAATTACTCCTCCACAAGGTGATTTAGATACAGCTAAATGGTTTGGTGAATATATTGCTGGTTTACTTTATCGTATAAGTTAAAATAAGTATTTGATTTTATTTTAATAAATATTTGGTTCTTACTCTAATTACAAAAACGTTGTATTTTTTTTGTTCTTTTTTGATTATTTTTTACCAAATGGTTTATTTGGACAGTGATGTCTAAAACTTAATAAATAAAAAAATGGAATAATCATGAAAATTTTTTTAACAGCTCTTTGTCTAAGTTGGGCTACTTTAAGCTATGCCAATTTAGAACCTGCAAATCTTGTTCCACTTACTGATTCAGAACTTTCTAAAGTTGAAGCTCAGGCATTATTTTCATTTACATATACAGACCCAAAACAGGCTGATGCTTCGATGAATCAGCAAAATATTGGCTTTTACAAATTAGGTCTAGAGGCAAATCTTGAACTAAATGCCAATGTTAATAAGTTGCAATTAGGGTGTGGCGGAGTAAACGGTTTAGGTGGGTGTGATATTGATATTGATAACTTAAGTTTAAGTGGCTTAAGTGATACAAGTGAGGGTCGAGCTTCATCTTCTGCTGTTTTTAGTAATCCATTTATTGAATTTGCAATTAAAAATCCAGACAGCGCAGCTTTGAGAGAAATAAAAGGTTTCCGTCTAAGTGCGGAAAAGGTTGTGGGCCTATTGACTATGGGACTTGAAAATTCAGAAACACCAAATGGAATTAATAGCTTAAGTGGTTATTTAAAAATTAAAGATACCACTGGTTTAGCTTATACCGCGGCTCGTAATATGTCTTATCAAGATACAGGTAAGACCATTGATGGAACTGTGAATGCATGTATCGGAATTTGTATCCCTTTAGGATTTAATTCATCTGATTATAATTTGCAATTACAACAGACCACGGCACCTATTGTTATTAATGGACAAGTCATTTCTGGTTCAAGAATGAATAATGTCATGCTGAACGGGGTAGCAAATATCGATCAGCTTAACTTCACTGGAGACTTGAAAGCTTCTATTAATGCAGCACTTGGGCTATTAAATTTACAAAAAAATGTAACAGGTAGCATTACCGGATTAAGAGCTGCATTAACTGTTGATCAAAGTCTTGGATTTATTCATAAAATTGAACTAAACAATCCTTTCTCACTTTCTTTGCAAGGCCAACAAATATTTTGGCCAGGTGCAGATGCAGCAGCGGAACGTGGCTGGTGGATGGCTTTTGATGATGAAATTGATATTGGTAACGTGACACCAAGTAAACAAATTGAAATAACTAATGACGTTTTAAAGCAGGTGGTAGGTCCAATTAGTGGTTATTTAACTGAAAATCCAGTGAGGTGTAATCTTTTAAATTGTTTATTTGGTGAAGACTTGGCAGTTGGTGAAGTTAAATTACCCAATACCATTGTGAATTTCCCATTGAAAGATTTACAACTTAAAAATCAATCTTTTGCACCAAACTGTTACGGTAATTTAAAATTCTGCTAAATTTAAAGTGACATAAAAAAACCTTTAAAGTTAACTTTAAAGGTTTTTTTATTACTTATGAAATATACGAGCTTTATCACGTTGCCAGTCACGGTCTTTTTCGGTTGCACGTTTGTCATGAAGCTGTTTACCCTTCACAAGTGCAATCTCTAGTTTGACTAAATGACCTTTCCAATAACACGCTAGAGGAACGCATGAGTAGCCTTTCTGGTTAACTGCACCCATTAGGTGCTCAAGCTGACGTCGGGACAGTAATAGCTTACGAGTACGTGTCGCTTCAGGTACAACATGGGTCGAAGCCGATAATAAAGGCTGAATTTGTGAACCAAGTAAAAATGCTTCGCCATTTTTGAAAATGACATAACTTTCCGTCAAAGTCATACGCCCAGCACGTAAGGATTTTACTTCCCAACCTTGAAGTGACATGCCTGCTTCAAATTTTTCTTCGATAAAATAATCATGACGGGCACGCTTATTTTGTGCGATTGTTCCGCCATTGTTTTTTTTCACTACTGTTGCTTTCGCCATAATTCAAACTTCCACAATTATGCCTATTGTGCCGTAAACTGATGCTAAGGTGAAGTTTTTCCTGCACATGAATATTTCGCCTCATGTATAACTTTTGCTAAAATAGGTTCACAATATAATTAGAGTACTAGCGGATGTCTAAAACGCGTGTAATTTATCCTGGAACATTTGACCCCATCACGAATGGACACGTTGATTTAGTTACTAGAGCATCAAGAATGTTTGATGAGGTTGTAGTAGCAATTGCAATTGGACATCATAAAAACCCTTTGTTCAGTCTAGAAGAAAGAGTTGAACTGGCCCAAAAATCACTAAGCCACCTATCAAATGTTGAATTTGTTGGCTTTGATGGTTTACTGGTTAATTTTTTCAGAGAGCAAAAGGCAACAGCAGTACTTCGTGGTTTAAGAGCGGTTTCTGATTTTGAATATGAATTTCAATTGGCTAATATGAACCGTCAACTTGATCCACATTTTGAAGCGGTGTTTTTAACACCATCTGAGCAGTATTCATTTATTTCTTCGACATTGATTCGGGAAATTGCTCGTTTAAAAGGGGATGTAACCAAGTTTGTTCCGCAAGCTGTGGTTGAGGCCTTTGAACGTAAACATCAACAAGGTTGGTAACGTGTCGTTATATATCACCGATGAATGCATAAACTGTGATGTTTGTGAACCAGTTTGCCCGAATGAAGCAATTTTTATGGGTGAGGTGATTTATGAAATTCATCCAGATTTATGTACTGAGTGCGTTGGTCATCATGACCAACCGCAATGTCAGTTGTTTTGTCCTGTAGATTGTATTCCTAAAGATCCACAGCATGAGGAAACAGAAGAACAGCTCTTCGACAAATATAAAAAATTAATTGCTCAAAAAAGCACGAGCAATTAGTAAATAAATTTGTTAATATGCGCCCCTGAGGTGAGCTGGATGGTCGCTGCTGTGGAGGTCTTCGTGACTGAAGCAGGGGAGGAAAGTCCGGGCTTCATAGGGCAGGGTGCCAGGTAACGCCTGGGCGGTGAAAGCCGACGGAAAGTGCAGCAGAGAGTAGACCGCCTCATTCGTGAGGTAAGGGTGAAAGGGTGCGGTAAGAGCGCACCGCGTGTCTGGTAACAGTTCACGGCATGGTAAACCCCACCAGAAGCAAGACCAAATAGGAATCCTGAGGTACGGCCCGTACTGGATTCGGGTAGGTCGCTTGAGCGTATGAGTGATTGTACGCCTAGAGGAATGACCATCCTCGACAGAACCCGGCTTATAGGCTCACTTCACCTAATTTATTTAAAATTTTTCTTGACGTGCATTAAAGAAACTAAGATAATGCGCGCACAGTTTTCGGCTATGTAGCTCAGTTGGTTAGAGCACCGCACTCATAATGCGGGGGTCACAAGTTCAAGTCTCGTCATAGCCACCATTTTATAGACCACGCTCCTGCGTGGTCTTTTTTTATGCTCATTTTTTGATTAAACACAGTTTGTAAAGACCGACTTTATAGTTGTGGCATTGTTTGTCTACGTCAATTTCTTCATGTTCTTATAACACTTAACAAGGATGTTGAAGACATGAAAAGGTCATTATTATTTTTAGGGATTTTAAGTTTAACAGCGGGAGTTCAAGTTTCTGCAGCTGATTTGAGTTGGGGAGATCCAACTTTAGACTCGGGTCAATTTAAAGTTTCTGGCGCGGTACGCTCCCGTTATTTGCATAAAGATTATGTGGTTGATGCAAATGAAGGTTCTCAAAATGATGACTGGCGGCTAACCGATATTAAATTAGTGTTAGGTTATGAAAATCCAGATTGGATTGCAGGGACGGATGCCCGTTGTTATCAATATGATCGCTTATGCGATGCAATTTTTCTAAAAAAAGCATGGGTAGGTTATAAGTTATCTGACCAGCAAAGAATCACGGCAGGTTTACAACCCGTTGACTTTGGTTTTGGCGAATTTTGGGGAAGTAGTTATTACGAAACACTTTTAAATACAGTGGGTTTAGAAGATATTGATAATTTGGGTATCAAATATAAATTTGCAGATGATAAATATAATTTGACCTTAGGTTTTTATCCATCTGATGGAGGAAATTATAAGGGACCATCAAAGGATTCAAGTCGTTACAGTGGTAATTTTGTTGAAGCTGATGATTTGACCAATGGCACCAATATTGAAGAAAAGAATATGTGGATTGCCCGAGCGTCTAGGAAATTTGAACTAGATAAGTCTCAAAATTTTTCGACTGAGCTAGGTGGGTCAGTTTGGTACTCTGATCTAGAAAATAAAAGAACAAATATAGATGGGCACCGAAAATCTTGGAATATTTTTGCTCAAACGCAATATCAAGCGTGGCAATGGATGGTCTTGGCTGGTAAACAAGATGTGACTAATGGCGATGATTTATTTCCAAATAGTTCAACTATTGGTGCATTCGACTATCCATATCAAGTCGCTAATAAAGGTAAGTATTTGGTCAATGAAATTAACTATACCTTTGCTCAGCCATTCCATCAGATTGAAAACATTAAACCTTATATCTCTCATAGCCGCTTTTTTAAAGATGAGGATGGTTATAAAGACTCTGAACGTTTAATTGCCGGAGTTTATTTTAATTACAAAGCTATTGGTATTCAGGGTGAATACATTATGAGTAAAAATGATCCAATGGTGGGCGGTGGGGCTGATGGTCTTGCACAAGGTAGTAGCAATGACTGGGATAAATTGTTTTATCTCTCAATTGGGTATTATTTCTAAAATTTAAGAGCAATTTATTGCCCTAAGTGGATAGGCCTCACTTAGGGCTTTTTTTAAAGAAAGACTTTTTCAGGCGGAGGTTCACGTTTGACTGCGGGTGAAACGAGTTGGCCTCGGCTTAAGTTTTGCACATGTTGCAATCGATTAAGTAATTCATTTTGAATGAACAAAATGCAAGTTTGTAATTTAGATGAGCTTTTGAGTCGTGATGGATAAACTGCCCAGACATCTGCATCTTGCCAGTACTCAGGCAAAATATGCTGAAGTTGGCCAGTAATCAATTCGTCTGCAACATCCCAAATTGATCGGAAAATAATACCATGGCCTTCTATGGCAAGCTGATGAATAATTTCGCCGTTATTAGAAACAAAGCGTGGTTTGACATGAACCGAGACATCTTCAGAAGTATGTCGAAATTTCCATAGCACAGATGATTGATCACGCTCACTAATCGTCAAACAATCATGTGTTTGCAAATCTTCAATGCTGTCTGGTACACCGTGTTTAAGTAAATAACTCGGTGCTGCACATAAAATTCGAAAATTAGAAGCTAACTTCTTCGCAATCATGTTTGGCGCAATTTCATTACCAATTCTAATATCCAAATCAATACTGTGTTGAATCAAGTCCTTGGTATTGTCGATGGTGTCAAAATGAATCTGAAGCTTTGGATAAAGCATCATTAATTTAGACAGAATTGGTGCGATATGCTTTCTGCCAAAACCAAAACTACTAATAATATCCATACGACCTGTGGGCGTACTGAGCGGGTTATTGACTAGTTCACAGACTTCATCAAATTCTTCAAGAATATTTGAAACTCTCTCAAGGATGAGTTTGCCATCTTCCGTTAGGCTAACGTGACGCGTACTGCGATGAAAAAGTTTGCAGCTCAACGTGTTTTCTAAAATATTAATTCGCTTGCTAATAAAAGCTGGCGATGTCCCAAGTTCCTCAGCAGATTCGACAAAACTTTTTAGTTTGGCGACTGTGCAAAAAACCTTTAAATCCGATAGGTTAGGTAGATTGTTCACGATCCGTGTCCATTGGAGTGATAGTTCCGTTGTTGATCATTTTTGCTTAAAACATCATGTTTAAGCCATACAAGGATATTAGTCGAAGGTGTGAAGGAAGCTTATGGCAAAAAGATATAAAGTTGCCACGATTGCAGGCGATGGCATTGGTTTAGAAGTTCTACCAGAAGGCATTAAGGTTGTAAAGGCAGCGGCAGAGAAGCATGGTATTGAGCTTCAACTCGATGCTTTTGATTGGGCAAGCTGCGATTACTACCTTGAGCACGGCAAAATGATGCCAGATGACTGGTTTGAAACCTTGCAAGGTTACGATGCGATCTATTTTGGCGCTGTAGGCTGGCCAGATAAAGTGCCCGACCATATTTCACTTTGGGGTTCGCTACTTCAGTTCCGTCGTGGTTTTGACCAATATGTGAATTTACGTCCAGTGCGCTTAATGCCGGGTGTGAAATGTCCATTAGTAGGTAAAAAACCAGGCGACATCGATTTTTACGTGGTTCGTGAAAACAGTGAAGGTGAGTACTCAGCCATTGGTGGTAAAGCTTTTGAAGGGACAGACCGAGAGTTTGTTTTACAAGAAGCCGTATTTACACGCCATGGTGTAGATCGCATTTTGCGTTATGCATTTGAGTTTGCAAATCAGCGTGATGCGAAAAAAATTACTGCAGCGACTAAATCAAATGGTATTGCTGTCAGCATGCCGTACTGGGATGAACGCGTTGACGCGATGGCAAAACAATATCCACAAATTCAGGCTGATAAACAGCATGTTGATATTTTAGCGGCGCGTTTTGTGTTGCAACCTGAGCGTTTTGATGTGGTTGTAGCATCCAATTTATTTGGCGACATTCTTTCCGATTTAGGTCCTGCATGTACGGGAACCATTGGTTTGGCTGCTTCAGCAAATTTAAACCCAGAAAGAAAATTTCCATCATTGTTTGAACCTGTACATGGTTCGGCACCAGATATTTACGGTAAACAAATTGCTAACCCAATTGCTGCGATTTGGTCGGGTGCCATGATGTTCGAGTTCTTTGGTGAAGAAGACGAGCGCTGCATCCAAGCAGGTCAGGACATTATGCAGGCGATTGAGCATGTATTAATTAATGGGCCAAAAACAGCCGATATCGGCGGTCAGGCAAAAACTTATGAGGTAGGAGATGCAATTGCATCGTGTGTAGCCCAAATTAAAATGGACGTGTTCGCTATGGAATAACGCCATCCAAAAATGGATGTATGGATATGGATAATCAAAACACAAAAATTTATACGGATAAAGTTCTTGCCGTAACCAGCTTACTGTTTGTATTTATTTCAGTTGCTGGTTTGGCGATTTATTCGCAAGAGTCGATCAAAATTGCTGCAACATGGATGCAGTGGACGACATCGGTATTTACAACACCGGTATTACTGTTTGCTTTTTTAGCCATTATTTTTACTTTTGGTTTGGCCTTTAGTAAATACGGAAAAATCAAACTAGGTGAAGGAAAGCCTCAATACACCACTATGTCATGGATTTTTATGTTCATCTTGTCTGGTATTGGATCTTCTACACTGTACTGGGGCTTCTTGGATTGGGCTTACTATTATCAAACGCCAGGTTTGAGCTTACCGCCTGAGTCAGCAGAAGCATTGAAATATAGCGTGGCTTACTCGTTTTTTCATTCTGGTTTAAGTGCGTGGGCAATTTATGCTTTGGCATCAATTTCTTTGTGCTACAGCTACCATGTGAGAAAAAATAAAGGCTTAAGTTTGGCTTCTGTGATTGAAGCGGTAACAGGCTTTAAATCAACCGGTGTGGTTGGACGTTTAGTTGACCTTATGTTCTTGCTTTGCATGTTTGGTGCATTGACGATTTCATTAGTACTCACCGCCGTGACATTTACCAATATTTTGTCTCAGCTTACAGGTATTCCAAATACCTTTATGACTAAGGTCATCATTATTTTAGGTGTTTCGGTTCTGTTCGCACTCAGTTCTTATGTGGGCATGGATAAAGGCATGCAGCGTTTAAGTCACATGGTGTGCTTGGGCGTGGTGTTATTTGCGATTTATGTACTTTGCTTTGGTCCAACGCAATTCATTTTGAATAATTCATTAATGAGTTTCGGTCTAATGGCAACCAACTTTGTTGATATGAGTCTGTTTACTGACCCAATGGGTGATGGCAAATTTACGCGTGAATGGACTGTATTTTACTGGTTGTGGTGGATTTCATATGCGCCGGGTGTGGCACTGTTCGTAACGCGTGTTTCGAAAGGCCGTACCATTAAAGAAGTCATCTTTGCCATGGTGATTGGCGGTAGTGTCGGTCTTTGGTTCATCTTTGGTGTGTTTGAAAACTACAGTGTTTATAGCTTTATTCATGGAGCTGTAAATGTACCGCAAATCTTAAGCCAACAAGGTGGTGAGGTTGCGATAGGTCAATTACTCAGCCTGTTACCTGCTGGAAAGCTGATGATGTGGATTTTCCTCGGCATTATGGTGGTGTTCTTGGCAGCACACATGGATGCGGTAGGCTATGCAGTTTCAGCAACATGTACACGTGGTTTAAGTGAAGGGCAAGATCCATCGCCAAATGCCCGTTTGTTCTGGTGTGTCATGCTGACTTTAGTTCCAATTGCCATGATCTTTAGTAAAGCACCTTTAGACACCATGAAAACAGCAACCATTGTGACGGCTTTACCATTCATCGTGATTATTCTGATTCAAACCTATGGCTTAGTGAAATGGCTGATTCAGGATTATGCCAAAGTCCCATCGCATTTAATTGAGCAACAAGGTTATGATGAGCAAGAAATTGGTTTAAACCAGTCTCAAGATGAACATGCAAAACGGATGCAGCTTGAGCTTGCAAGCTCAATCAAACTGGATAGAAAAACCAGCTAGAGGGAACGGTAATGACTACACATGAACAGACCACTTATGCCTTAAGTGAAGAAATGCAAAGCCTAGTGTACTGGAGCAGCATTTATTCACCAGCAGATGCAGATATTGACTCAGTCCGTGCGGCCTATGACGCGATGTGCCGACACTACACTTTACCACGTGATGGCAAGATTGAAGTTGAAGATCGCTTTGTTGCAAATGATGAGCATCAAGTTCCTGTTCGTGTGTATTTACCAAAAACCGATCGACCTGAGTCAGGTTGGCCATGTGTATTGTATTTACATGGTGGTGGTTGGATGGTTGGCGGGCTCGATTCACATGAGTTTATTACTAGTTATTTGTGTCAGGACTTAAATGCAGTTGTCATTAGCGTAGATTACCGCATGGCACCAGAGCACCGCTTTCCAGCAGCTTATGAAGATTGTTTAGCAGTTTATCAATGGCTTAAAAAGCATGGTTCAACTTGGCAGATCGATAGCGAAAATATCGTTCTAGCAGGGGATAGTGCTGGCGGTAATTTAGCAGCAGCCCTTGCAGTGCATCTACAGCATAGTGGTATGCAAGCTCAAGGACTGGCTTTGGTTTATCCGTGTTTAACTACAGCGCTTGATACACCAGCCGCACAAAAGCACGCCCATGCGCCGTTGTTAACGGCTGAAGATATGCATTTTTATTTAAAGGAATATGCACCGAATTCACAAGATTGGCAGGATTTACGTCTAGCACCTTTATTGGCACCTGATTTTTCAGATATGCCTATGAGTTTCGTAGCGGTTGCAGAGTATGACCCTTTAAGTGATGACGGTTATCGCCTTACCCAAAAACTGGAACAAGCAGGCATCCCGAGTGAGTTCCATTTAGGCAAAGGTTTATTACATGGCAGTTTACGTCTGATGCGTGATTGCCCAGAAGTTCAACAGTTATATCAAAACATGCTGAGTGCGATACGTCGTATGTTTGGCAGTACCGAAAAGACATCAGTTTAATATCGAGTCATTTGGACGAAAAGAATTTAATGGAGTAAAAACATGAGTGCAGTTGAAAAATTACCTGAAGATTTTTGTGCAAACCCAGATGTTGCATGGACTTTTCCTAAAGTTTTCTATACTTCATCGCAAGTTTTTGAGCATGAGAAAGAAGCAATCTTTGCTAAAAGCTGGATTTGTGTTGCACATGGCAGTGAATTGGCACAACCGAATGACTATATTACCCGTAAAGTAATTGGCGAAAATATTGTCATCATTCGCGGTAAAGATAGCGTTTTACGTGCGTTTTATAATGTATGTCCACACCGTGGTCACGAACTTTTAAGTGGCAGTGGTAAAGCAAAAAATGTAATTACCTGCCCATACCATGCTTGGACTTTCAAGCTAGACGGTAGCTTGGCTTTGGCACGTAACTGTGACCATGTTGAATCTTTCGATAAAGAAAACTCAAGCATGGTGCCTTTAAAGGTTGAGGAATATGCAGGCTTTGTTTTCATTAATATGGATGAAAATGCAACTTGCGTAGAAGAGCAACTTCCGGAATTTGCTGAGCGTTTAAATCAAGCATGTAGCGTGATTAAAGATCTGAAACTGGCTGCACGTTTTGTGACAGAAACGCCAGCAAACTGGAAAGTAATTGTTGATAACTATCTAGAGTGCTATCACTGTGGGCCTGCACATCCTGGTTTTGCTGACTCAGTACAAGTTGATAAATATTGGCATACCACACATCAAAACTGGACTTTACAGTATGGTTTTGCTCGCTCATCTGAGAAGTCATTTAAGCTTGATCCATCAATAACAGATCCTGAGTTTCATGGTTTCTGGACTTGGCCTTGTACTATGTTCAACGTACCACCGGGCAGCAACTTCATGACTGTGATCTATGAGTTTCCAGTAGATGCAGAAACGACTTTGCAGCATTACGATATTTACTTCACGAACGAAGAACTCACTCAAGATCAGAAAGACTTAATTGAGTGGTATCGCAATGTATTCCGTCCTGAAGATTTGAACTTGGTCGAAAGCGTACAACGTGGTTTGAAATCACGTGGTTATCGTGGTCAAGGCCGTATTATGACTGACAAGCAACGCTCAGGAATTAGTGAGCATGGTATTGCTTACTTCCAGCATTTAGTAGCGCAGCATCATAAATAAAACAAATGGATTTATTCAGGTGTAAAGATGACTTACACCTGATTCTTCAGTTAGGAAGATGATATGTCGAGTTTACAAAACACTGAATTATTTCAGCAACAAGCCTATATTAATGGGCAATGGCTAGCTGCACAGTCAAATACAACAGTTCCAGTGACTAACCCAGCTACAGGCGAAGAAATTGGCACAATTCCAAATATGGGAGCGGCCGAGGCTACACAGGCGGTTGAAGCTGCTTATACTGCTTTACAAAGTTGGAAAGCTTTAACGGCTCAAAATCGTGCAGATATTTTATTAGCTTGGTACAAACTAGTTCTAGATCATACCGATGAACTTGCTTTAATCATGACCATTGAACAAGGTAAACCTTTGGCAGAAGCGAAAGGTGAGGTGCGTTATGCTGCATCATTTATTCAATGGTTTGCTGAAGAAGGTAAGCGTATTTATGGTGATGTGATTCCAACCGTCAATAACCAGCAGCGTTTTATTATTAGTAAAGAACCTGTGGGTGTGGTGGCTGCGATTACGCCGTGGAATTTCCCAATCGCCATGATTACCCGTAAAGCAGCACCGGCTTTAGCAGCTGGATGTACGGTCGTGATTAAGCCAGCGAATGAAACGCCTTATTGTGCTTTAGCGATTGCGAAGCTTGCAGAAAAAGCAGGTATTCCGGCTGGTGTGATTAACGTCGTTACAGGTAAATCACAAGAAATTGGTTCGGTATTTACTTCACATGAAAAAGTGAAAAAATTGACCTTTACTGGCTCAACTCCAGTAGGGCGTTTATTGATGCAGCAGTGCTCAAGTACCATTAAAAAATTAGCGCTTGAGTTGGGCGGAAATGCTCCACTGATTGTGTTTGATGACGCCGATTTAGATAAAGCTGTACAAGGTGCGATTTTTGCCAAGTTCCGTAATGCAGGCCAGACCTGTGTTTGTGCTAACCGCATTTATGTACATGACAATATTTATCAAGCTTTTGCCGAGAAGTTTGTACAAGAAGTACAAAAGTTTAAAGTTGGTAATGGGCTAGAAGATGGTGTTCAAATTGGCCCATTAATTAATGAAAAAGCAGTGTTAAAAGCACAGCAATTGATTGATGATGCAGTCAGTAAAGGTGCTAAGGTTGCTTGCGGCGGGAAACAACATGCTTTGGGACAAACCTTTTATGAGCCATCAGTTCTAACGAACGTTGACCGTACAATGGAAATTATCCAAGAAGAAATTTTTGGTCCAGTTGCGCCCCTTATTCGCTTTACAGATGAAGCAGACGTCGTGGCTCAGGCAAATGACACCATTTTCGGTTTGGCAGCTTACGTTTACAGCGAAAATATTTCACGTTTATGGCGAGTGTCAGAACAACTTGAATATGGAATGGTCGGTATGAATGCCACAGCAATTTCAAATGAAGTTGTACCATTTGGTGGTGTAAAACAATCAGGCGTCGGGCGTGAAGGCTCAAAGTATGGTCTTGAAGAGTTCATGACCATTAAATACATGTGTTTAGGGCTTTAAGGATAAGCCCTAACAACAAGAATATGCGGTAAAAGAAGGATTCTAATATGGCTAGTCATTATGAAATGTTCCCGGCAGTTGTTACTCATGTGGAGCAGCTAACCCCTTTAATCAAACGGTTTACGTTCAAACGTCAAGATGGGCAGAACTTTCCTCGATTTAGTGGGGGAAGCCATATTATTGTCAAAATGAATGAGCAACTTTCAAATGCTTACTCATTGATGAGTTGTACGCAAGATCTATCGACTTACCAAGTCTGTGTTCGTAAAGATGTGGAAGGTAAGGGTGGTTCGGTTTTTATGCATGATCAATGTAATGAAGGCTGTGAAATTCAGATTTCAGAACCAAAAAATTTATTTCCATTAGCGGAAACAGGCAATAAACATATTTTAATCGCAGGTGGTATTGGTATTACACCATTCTTGCCACAAATGGATGAGCTTGCAGCACGCGGTGCTGAGTTTGAGCTACATTATGCTTATCGCTCACCTGAACACGCGGCTTTATTAGATGAGTTAAAACAGAAACATCCTGATCATGTGTTTAGTTATGTTGACTCAGAAGGTTGCGCATTAAATTTGGATGAACTGATTTCATCACAACCTAAAGGCACGCATGTCTATGTCTGTGGACCGAAACCCATGATTGATGCTGTGATTGATTGCTGTAATAAGCATCGTTACCGCGATGAGTATATCCACTGGGAACAATTTGCTTCAACAGTTCCAGAAGATGGTGAAGCGTTTACGGTAGTACTTGCTAAGTCTAATCAGGAAATTGAAGTACAAAGTAATCAGACAATTTTACAAGCCATCGAAACATTAAATATTGATGTGGAATGCTTATGTCGTGAAGGGGTTTGCGGCACATGTGAAACTGCTATTTTAGAAGGTGAAGCAGAGCATTTTGATCAATACTTGAGTGATGCAGAAAAGGCTTCACAAAAGAGCATGATGATTTGTGTATCAAGAGCAAAAGGAAAAAAACTAGTATTAGATCTCTAATATATTTCTTTGGTTGATCAATTGTTTAAAGTGCGAATTTGCTAAAAAATGAACAAATAATGATGATCTGAATCTTATTTGTTCATTTGATGGAGTTTAATGGTTTTGAACTCTTGACCTGCTATACAGAACTATAGATAATGCGCACACAGTTTACGGCTATGTAGCTCAGTTGGTTAGAGCACCGCACTCATAATGCGGGGGTCACAAGTTCAAGTCTCGTCATAGCCACCATTTTAAAAACCATGCTCATGCATGGTTTCTTTTTATCTGCTTTTTACATATTAAAATGTTTTTCAATCGTATCGAGTGTTTTTGAGCTTTGATAAAAAGGAGCTAAAAGCGCTTGTAATAACGGTTCTAAAATACCATGTTCATTAAAGGCATTCATAACCTTTGGATAAAAACGTAAAGCTTCAGTTTGTAAGTCGCTTTCGGTTAAACCAATCTCACTTAATACTTCAAATAAACTCTGGTCTTTATAAAAGTCATAAAAAACTTCGACACCATACAAAATCAGATCTTGCATGAATTGCGACTGGCGTAACTCTTTCCAGTATTCGTAAATTAAAACAAAAAACTCTTCAACATCGAGAGGAGTGAGTTGCTTCATAAACTCATACATTTTTTTATGTCTAATATCTTCCCAGACATGACGCACTAGGCTTTCTAAATCTTCACTCGATAAAAGACTTAATTCTGTGAGTTGCTCATGAATAAAGCTGGCAATCCAAGTTTCAAGTTTATGCTCAAGACGTTGTTGCTGTAGAAAGGAGAACTTTTTGAGTTTGTGTTGCCATTCAAAGTGATAGTCATCAACTCTAGATGCGCTTAGAAATTTTGGTAATTTTTGTTCTAAGGTTGAGGTGGCAATATATTGGCAAAGTTGTTGTACAGAAGGACTACTTCTTAAAAACTGATTGAGATAAAGAGGAATATGTTCCATTTCTAAAAATTTGGAGAGCCACATTTCAAATTGGTGGTCAGATACCAATTCTTGTAGCTGAATTGGAGACTTCATGGCAGATAGATAAATACGCTGCGCAATTTCCCCAATAAACTCAAGTAAACCAGCACCTAGCTGCATTTCAAAAGCATAACGTTTCACAACGGCTTGTAGTTGCTCTAAATCCACCACTTCATGAAGCTTGATTTCGTCAGCATGTTGCATAAACAGTTGAATGAACTGCTGGAAATAAATAGGTGAGTTTTCTATAGATAATTGTTTTTTGAAAAAATCCACCTGCTCAAGCAAAAGTGCTTGAGCAAGTGCTGTAGTTTTTGATGAGTTTTCCTGCTCAGTCATTCGCTGTCCAACCGTTGACAATCGGATAACGTCGTTCACGACTAAATGCACGAGAAGTAATTCTCGGCCCAATCGCGCCTTGACGACGTTTATATTCATTACGATCAACTAAACGGATAACTTTTTCAACTACTTCTTTATCAAAACCTTTGGCAATAATATCTGCCTGACTTAAATCTTCTTCAATGTATGCGTAAAGAATGGCATCCAATACATCATATGCTGGTAAAGAGTCTTGGTCTTTTTGGTCTGGGCGAAGTTCTGCTGAAGGTGGACGAGTAATAACACGTTCAGGAATAACAGGAGTTTCACTTAAGCTATTACGGTATTTTGCTAATTCAAATACGATAGTTTTATAAACATCTTTTAGAACTGCAAAGCCACCAACCATATCACCGTAAAGTGTACAGTAGCCAACTGAAAGCTCAGACTTGTTGCCAGTAGCGAGTACTAAATTACCAAATTTATTTGATAATCCCATGAGTAATGTGCCGCGTGCGCGCGCTTGTAAGTTCTCTTCGGTTGCATCTGCTGGTGAGTTGCCAAAGAAAGGATACAAGGTTTGCATAAAGCTATTTACAACTGAATGTATTTCAGCAATACCGAAAGTTACACCCATGCGACGAGCTTGTTCTGCCGCATCTTCTACACTAATTTGAGAAGTATAAGTATAAGGCATCATTACGGCTTGTACTTTTTCTGCACCAATTGCATCAACAGCAATAGCAAGTGTAAGGGCAGAATCAATACCGCCAGATAAACCTAAAATTACACCAGGGAAACCTGAACGCTCTACATAGTCACGTGTTGCCAGAACTAAACCTTGATAGATCTCTGCAAATGTTTCTAAAGCAGGAGCTGATTCTGTGACTTTAAACGCTTTGTTTTTGGGGTCAAATTCAGCGATGTAGAGGTCTTCTTTAAAGCTCGGTGCTTGTAAAGCAATTCCACCATCTTTATTGCTGACAAAACTTGTGCCATCAAAAATTAAATCATCTTGTCCGCCCACTTGGTTAACGTACACAATGTTGAGGTGAAGTTGTTTTGCAAGTTCACTTAAGGTTTGTGTACGGTGCTGTGGTTTACCGACTTCGTATGGTGATGCATTTAATACAAGAACAGTATCAACATTTAATTGGCTTAGCTGTTTTACGGTATTAATTGACCAGATATCTTCGCAAATCAATACACCAAACTTGTGTCCAAGATATTCAAACACCAAATGCTGATGTCCTTTTTGGAAATAACGTTTTTCATCGAAGACGCCATAGTTTGGTAAATTGTGTTTGTTAAAAACACCCAAAACTTGACCGTCTTTCATGACAGCAGCAGAATTATAACGTTGACCATCTTCTGTCTGGTTCACAAATCCGAAAACCATAACAATATCTTTAACTTCGGCAAGTTGAGCAAAAGCCTTTTGCATACGTTTATTTAAATTTGGACGTAGCAATAAGTCTTCAGCTGGATAACCAATAACAGAAAGCTCGGGAAAAATAATCAGGTCAGCGTTTTGTTTTTTCGCCTGATTTACTTGCTCAATCATCTTTTTGGTGTTTGAGTCAATATTGCCAATATGCGGAGAAAACTGAGCAAGGGCAACTTTAAAACTTTTCATTCAAACCTAATCCTAGATCATAACGAATATAGATACACATAGTGTTGATTTTTATAGATATAATTTTTCAACGATGTGTATGATACGATATTAAACAATTAAAATAGTAAACAAAAATGTCAAGATCAATAATATATACCAATCACATATTTTCTGCGTAAAAATAACGAGATTTTCTGTATAGAATAGAAACAGGCTTCATTATTTTTATTGTTTGTATACTGCCTTATCACAAGCCAATTTGGAATAAGGGCGTTATATTTTTTTCAATAATTTGAATTAAATAAGAGTGATTTTATAGCTTAGGTAAGTATTTCTGATTTATAAGAATTCTCATTTACATTGAGCAAGAAATGTTACGTTCAAAGAATGATTGATTATTTAGTTACAAATGAAGTTGCGGTGAACAGATAATATTTGGGATTTTACCAGAGCAAATGTCACGGGCAATTTCACCTTGTTGTTCAATGTTATAAGAGCTAAAAGCCTTGTGGGGAGAGTAGGTGTATTTATAGGGGTTGTAACTTTTAAAGCTCAGATAATAGGCTGATTGCAGTAAGGCGCCTTTAAGTAGTACATGAATGCCTTTTTGATACTGCATGACATGAGTGAGTTCGTGAATAAAAATACCCTGCATAAATTTAGATTCTAGAGCATAATTTTCACTGTAATCGGAAAGATTGACATAAATATTTCCGTTTGGAGCCATAAAAATACCGTAAGACTGCCAAGGAAGGTAGCGAGTAGCAATAATTTTAGGTTGTTCACAATTGAGCATGTCGCCAAAGACCATTTGTGCTAATACTTTTTCTTGGGCCGTCAAATGTCTAATGGGGTAGTTTTTTAAGTGACGGAAAATAAAAAGTGTAAGAAGAATAAATTGTGTGCGAATTAAGCGTTTAAAGGCATTAAAAAGTAGCATAGCTTTGCCATTAAATGAGTTCATCTATTTCTTTAGCATACTATAGGTTAGATATCGCGAAATAAAGAGGCATGGTTATTCATTAGTTTTATCGTTCTGTTTTAAAAATATAAAGCTTTAAATAGATCTAGTTTTCTTATTACTGTGAATAAAAGAGTTCTTGGATAAGAAAAGCAAAAGCCCCAGTTAAAACTGAGGCTTTACGACAACTAAAATCACAACAGCAAATAAAATTAAGGTTGGCATTTCATTAAAGAAGCGCCAGAACTTATGTGACTTGTAGTGAGCATTTCCAATGAGTTTTTTACGGTAGTAGCCACATGCCAAATGGTAGATGACTAACAAAGCGACTAAAGCGACTTTAAGGTAAAACCATGTTGCCTGATGGTAATGTCGAGTTGCATCGCCCCAATCCACAAGAAAATGAGCAGTAATTAATGTGGCAATCAGAGAAGGCCACATAATTCCACGATACAACTTACGTTCCATTACTTCAAAGCGTTGATGACTAACAGCATCTTCACTCATGGCATGATAAACATATAGACGTGGTAAGTAGAACAAAGCAGCGAACCAACAAACCACGGCAATAATATGTAATGCTTTTACCCACAAAAAAGCATCAGAAGGTGCATCCATCGATAATCCTAGGTGGGATTATGCATCCCACTTCTTGAAAATAAGGCAAGCGTTAACGCCGCCAAAGCCAAAACTGTTACTCATTACAGTATTCAATTTTGCATCACGTTTTTCAAGTACGATATCAAAAGGTTTTGCACCTTCATCAAGTTCAGTTACATTGATGTTTGGTGCAATAAAGTCGTTTTGCATCATTAGAACAGAGTAAATAGCTTCTTGTACACCAGCTGCACCTAAGCTATGACCTGTCATAGATTTAGTTGAGCTAAGAGGAGGTACATTGCCTTCGCCAAATGCACGTTCCATTGCTTTAAGTTCTGTAATATCACCAGCTGGAGTAGATGTACCATGTGTATTTACATAGTCAATTTTGTCTACGCCATGTTGCTTAGCTTCTTCAAGCGCCATTAACACACAACGTGTAGCACCTTCACCGCTTGGAGCAACCATGTCTGCGCCATCGCTGTTTGCAGCATAACCAACAACTTCAGCTAAAATGTTAGCGCCACGTGCTTGAGCGTGTTCAAGTGATTCAAGTACTACGAAACCACCACCGCCAGCAATAACGAAACCATCACGGTCTGCTGAATATGGACGAGATGCTGTTTCTGGAGTTTCATTGTATTTTGAGCAAAGCGCACCCATTGCATCAAACAATAAACTTTGAGACCAATGATCTTCTTCACCACCACCAGCAAGCATAAGGTCTTGTTTGCCGAGTTGAATCAGGTTGTACGCATAACCAATTGCGTCAGCAGAAGTTGCGCAAGCACTTGTAATTGTATGAGCAATACCTTGCAGTTTGAATGCAACACCTACGTTTGCAGTAATAGTGTTTGACATGTTGCGTGGTACGAAGAAAGGTCCTACTTTACGTGCACCTTTAGTTTCTAAAAGCTCTGTCATTTCAACAACAGATGCAGTTGAACCACCACCTGAACCGCCTGCGATACCGTAACGTGGATTACCACCGATTTGCTCAGCAGTAAGACCTGCATGTTCAACAGCAGCTACAGCAGCATTGTAAGCGTACATTGCACATACGCCCATAAAGCGTTTTAACTTACGATCAATATGATCAAAATCTTGTTCTGCAGCAGCGCTCACATGACTTTTAAAATTGAGTTCAGCATAAGTTGGGTTAAAACGTGTCCCGGAGATTCCATTTTGAAGTGAATGAGTAACTGCTTCTAAAGAGTTACCGATACATGAGTTAATACCCATACCAGTGATTACAACACGTTTCATCTACAGGTCCCTTTATGGTGATATTAAGAGTCTATGGTGATCAACAGCTATGAAAACAAATAGGAGAATATAGCTGTAAGAAAACAAGACTCATGTTTTTTCGTTGTTAACATGATAGCAGAAAGGATTTTTATTTCTTATGGCAAATCTTTATGACAATTTTACATTTAAAAAAAATAACTAAATACATAGTATGTTGCATTTAGGGTTAACTAAAATACACACATTCAAGTTGAGATAAATCCACATTCCACCTAGTATTTATGTCTAATTAGATAAATTAAAAAATCGAGGTACTTGATGACAAAATTTAATAATAATCAATCTGACAATTTGTTTTCTCAGGTCTTCGGAGTGGCTAAAAAGCTCAGTTCTACAGGATTGAGTATCTTGCAACAGAACCAATCAGGTGACGTCAGTAAGGTAATTGAACCAATTCCAACTGGGAAAACAGTTGAAGGAAAATCGAGAACAAAAAGCCCATTTGAAGTTGAGCAATATGAAAGTCCTCAACAAATGCTGCGAGAACAATTGCCGAAAGTAACTCGTCAGGTCTTTGGGCGACATTTTACAAAAGTAAATGGTGTGGCTACATTTCTTTCCCCTGATTGGGATGAAAAAATCTCAGGTTATTTATTTGATTGGCTGAATGACTTTAGTTCAAAAAGCACCTTAACTGAAAAAATCCTAGAAGAAGCGGGTGCTAAAGATTTATTTGAGCTCACTAAAGATACGGGCCGTTCTCAGCGTTTAAGTCAGGCGCTTATTGAACAAAATAAATTAATTGCAACTGTACAAGGTGCAATTACAGGCGTGTCGGGTGTAGTTGGCGCCGCTGTAGATATTCCTGTTTCACTCGTGCTGGTTTTAAGAACGATTTATCAGACTGGTAGATCACATGGTTTTGAACTTCTGGAAGTTACAGACCAAGACGTTGTCGAGTTTATCTTTAAAGAAGTTGATATTAGTCTGATTGCTGAAAAGCAAACTTTATTGATAGCTTTAAAAACATTACGAAATATGTTGGAAACGCAAGATATTCATCAATTTCAGCAAGTGTTAGGCTCAGCTACCGATTTTGATACTTTAAAGAACTGGTTAGTCGATGAAGATGGAGAGTTTAAATGGGGTTGGTTAAATCGTATTCCTAAACTTTCAGCTTTTGGCAAAGTTACACCTGTTGCTGGTGCTGTTTTAAGCGCCGTATATAGTTGGAAACTACAAGAAGATGTTGGTCATAAAGCACAAGCCATTTTTGGCGCTGCCAGACATTATTTAAATGAGCATCCAAGTGAGCATTTATCTCCGCTACAAGCCTATTATGCTGCAGTTACGCTCATTCAGAAGGCTAGTCCTCGTCTTTTAAATGTGGGTGAGGATGGTAATATTCATGCTGCACATCATAAAGTAGAAAACCATGATGTCATTTCAAAAGTATCTATTGTCTTAAAGCCTACAGAAAGTAAAAAGAGTGAAGAAAAAATTCAGGAAAATGTTCATCAAGGTATCGAGCAACTTGCTGATAAACATGTAGAGGAACATGAGCATACTGAGCAAAAACCTGCTTTAACTCCTGAGGAAGATGAAGAGGAGTTGAATGATAAAAAATACTCTTAACAATACGCTTACAAATAAGAGGTTTAAAAATAAAATTTGAACTCTATTTAGATTTGTAAGTTATCCTGTCAAAGATTGATATGGTCAACATTTGGTACGTATTGCCGTGTTGACCATTTTTGCATCTTAGCTTACAATTATGTGCCCTTAAAAAGAGGTATTTTCTTTTTAAGGTTTTTTAATAACGGGAGAATTGCCATATGGCAACAACGAATCAGTTGATCCGTAAGGGTCGTACGACTTTGGTTGAAAAATCCAAAGTTCCTGCGTTGAAGGCTTGTCCACAACGTCGTGGTGTTTGTACACGTGTTTATACAACTACACCTAAAAAACCTAACTCAGCTATGCGTAAGGTTTGCCGTGTTCGCTTAACTTCAGGTTTTGAAGTATCTAGCTACATCGGTGGTGAAGGTCATAACCTACAAGAGCACAGTGTTGTTCTTATCCGTGGTGGTCGTGTTAAAGACTTACCAGGTGTACGTTACCATACCGTTCGTGGTTCATTAGACTGTGCTGGTGTTAAAGATCGTAATCAATCACGTTCTAAATACGGTACTAAGCGTCCTAAGAAGTAATTCTAGGAAACTAGTCCAATAAGCCCTTTAGCGTTTCGCTTGTTTGAATTCTTCATAGATTTGTAATTCAAGCGACGTATAGTAAGGCCAGCGTCGTGTACATGACACTTGTACAAACTGCTGGATTATCCTGAAGTGTCATATTATTAGGTGTATTAAAATGCCAAGACGTCGCGTAGTCGCTGCTCGTGAGATCCTTCCAGATCCAAAATTTAGCAGCCAAACAATCGCTAAATTCATGAACCACGTAATGCAAGATGGTAAAAAATCTGTTGCTGAAGGTATCGTTTACGGTGCTTTAGAACGTGTTCAAGAAAAAAACAAAGTAGACCCAGTTGAATTTTTCGAGACTACTCTTGAAAAAGTTCGTCCTATGGTTGAAGTAAAAGCACGCCGTGTTGGTGGTGCTACTTATCAAGTACCTATGGAAGTACGCCCATCCCGTCGTACTGCCTTAGCTATGCGTTGGTTAGTAGATGCTGCTGCTAAGCGTTCTGAAAAAACGATGGCTTTACGTCTTGCTGGTGAGTTGCTTGATGCAGCTGAAGGTAAAGGTGCAGCAATCAAAAAACGTGAAGATGTGCACCGTATGGCTGAAGCTAACAAAGCCTTCTCTCACTACCGTTTCTAAGCGGATAAAACAGGCCTTATTCAGGAGAATATTCATGCGTACAGCAGCTCGATTCAACATTGCTCTTTATCAAAGTGGGAGCTTTGCAGGTATTTAAGTTGCCTGTTTGGATATTCGCGCGCATCAATTTAATTGGTGCGTCCTGTTTTAAATATAACATTTAGGAATGTAGACATCATGGCTCGCCAAACCCCAATTACTCGTTACCGTAACATCGGTATTTCTGCGCACATTGACGCAGGTAAAACAACTACAACTGAACGTATTTTGTTCTACACAGGTGTATCTCACAAAATTGGTGAAGTACACGACGGTGCAGCAACAATGGACTGGATGGAACAAGAGCAAGAGCGTGGTATTACAATTACCTCTGCTGCTACAACTTGTTTCTGGTCTGGTATGGGTAACCAATTCGAACAACACCGTATCAACGTAATTGACACCCCGGGACACGTAGACTTCACAATCGAAGTTGAACGTTCTATGCGTGTTCTTGACGGTGCGTGCATGGTTTACTGTGCTGTAGGTGGTGTACAACCTCAGTCTGAAACTGTATGGCGTCAAGCGAACAAATATAAAGTGCCTCGTTTAGCATTCGTGAACAAGATGGACCGTACTGGTGCAAACTTCTTCCGTGCTGTTGAGCAAGTTAAAACTCGTTTAGGTGGTAATCCTGTACCTATCGTTGTGCCAATTGGTGCTGAAGATACATTCCAGGGTGTTGTTGACCTTATCGAAATGAAAGCGATTATCTGGGATGAAGCATCTCAAGGTATGAAGTTTGAATATGCTGATATCCCAGCTGACCTAGTTGATACGTCTAACGAATGGCGTACAAAAATGGTTGAAGCTGCGGCTGAAGCTTCTGAAGAATTAATGGACAAGTACCTTGAAGAAGGTGATCTTTCTAAAGAAGAGATCATTGCAGGTTTACGTGCTCGTACATTAGCTTCTGAAATTCAAGTAATGCTTTGTGGTTCAGCGTTCAAAAACAAAGGTGTTCAACGTATGTTGGATGCTGTAATTGAATTCTTACCATCACCTACAGAAGTTAAAGCGATCGAAGGTATCCTTGACGACAAAGACGAAACTAAAGCGTCTCGTGAAGCATCTGACGAAGCTCCGTTCTCTGCGCTTGCCTTCAAAATCATGAACGACAAATTCGTAGGTAACTTAACATTCGTACGTGTTTACTCTGGTGTTCTTAAACAAGGTGATCCGGTTTATAACCCAGTTAAATCTAAGCGTGAACGTATCGGTCGTATCGTGCAAATGCATGCGAACGAACGTCAAGATCTTGATGAAATCCGTGCAGGTGATATCGCAGCGTGTGTAGGTCTTAAAGACGTTACTACAGGTGATACATTATGTGATGAGAAAAACATCATTACTCTTGAACGTATGGAATTCCCAGAGCCAGTAATTTCATTGGCTGTTGAACCAAAAACTAAAGCAGACCAAGAAAAAATGTCTATCGCTTTAGGCCGTTTGGCTAAAGAAGATCCATCGTTCCGTGTTCGTACAGACGAAGAATCTGGTCAAACAATTATTGCTGGTATGGGTGAGCTTCACCTTGACATCATCGTTGACCGTATGAAGCGTGAATTCGGTGTTGAAGCGAACATTGGTAAACCAATGGTTGCTTACCGTGAAACGATCAAAAAGTCTGTTGAACAAGAAGGTAAGTTCGTACGTCAAACTGGTGGTAAAGGTAAGTTTGGTCACGTATATGTACGTCTTGAGCCGCTTGATGTTGAAGAAGCTGGTAAAGAATACCAATTCGTTGAAGAAGTTGTTGGTGGTGTAGTACCTAAAGAATTCTTTGGTGCGGTTGACAAAGGTATTCAAGAACGTATGAAGAATGGTGTATTGGCTGGTTACCCTGTTGTGGGTATCAAAGCGACATTATTCGATGGTTCTTACCATGATGTCGACTCTGATGAATTGTCGTTCAAAATGGCTGGTTCATACGCTTTCCGTGACGGTTTCATGAAAGCTGATCCTATCCTTCTTGAACCAATCATGAAAGTTGAAGTAGAAACTCCAGAAGACTACATGGGCGATATCATGGGTGACTTAAACCGTCGTCGTGGTATGGTTCAAGGTATGGATGATCTTCCTGGTGGAACTAAAGCAATTAAAGCAGAAGTTCCATTGGCTGAGATGTTTGGTTACGCGACTCAAATGCGTTCTATGTCTCAAGGTCGTGCGACTTATTCTATGGAATTCGCTAAATACGCTGAAACTCCACGTAACGTGGCTGAAGGCATCATCGCTAAGTTCCAGACTGGCGGTAAAAAAGGTGACGACGAGTAATCTTTCGATTACTATAAGCCCAAACTAATTCTTAGTTAAAAACCAAGCGCTCGTGCAGTGACCCTGCATGAGCAGTTTATAAAGGAAGATCATCATGGCTAAAGCCAAGTTTGAACGTAATAAGCCACACGTAAACGTGGGCACAATTGGTCACGTTGACC
>NZ_JASCAI010000028.1:0-897814 GCF_029967875.1 Acinetobacter sp. V89_4 | reverse complement strand
TGGCCGCTCAGGTGGACGAGGTCGTGGTCGCAGCCGTGATGACGACGATGATGATGATCGTGGTGGCCGCTCAGGTGGACGAGGTCGTGGTCGCAGCCGTGATGACGACGATGATGATCGCGGAGGCCGTTCAGGCGGACGAGGCCGAGGTCGCAGCCGTGATGACGACGATGATTATGATGGCCGTGGTCAAAACTCTCGTAATCAAAAACGTGATGCCTACGGACGTTTTACGTCTTAAGCAGAATGTTTTAAAAACAAAGGAGGCTTTTGCCTCCTTTGTTTTTTAGCTTACTTATTTACTGAGGAAGAGGTTGTAGGCCTTTTACAATATCAAGGTATTCAGAACCGTTTAACCAAAAAGATTTTTTCAAAAAAAGTGTCGTCATAATACTTTCAGCTGCTTCGCTATCTGGATTTTCACAAAATAATCCGTAGCTTTCACCTAAAACCGCATCATTTTCAATTAGGCGGATATAGTAAGCATGTTGCTCATTTGCATAACCTAAAACCGCATCACGTTGATTTTTCATTTCGCATGTCTCCATACCAAAAACTGAATTTAACCAGAATGTTAAGTGTTCAGAATCTCATTTGATAAAAATCAAAAAACAGTCAGCGATAAAGACTATTTCGAAATAGGTTTTGATTTTCTTCAAATTGCCATTTTGGTTAAAACATCCCTGTTAAAAGCAAAATGGATTAAAATCTGATCATGAGATTTATTGTTATGCAAAAAAAATATTTCGTCAACTTGAAAATGTAACTTTTTCAAGTTACATTGTTTGTGTAGGATTTGAACAGTGGAATGGAGGCAATATGCCAAAGAAAAAAGAGTTCGAGCATGGCGGTGCACGAGAAAATGCCGGACGTAAAGCACAGTTCAATGAACCCACCAAAGTCATTCGTGTTCCCGAGTCTCAAGTTAACTTTATCAAAAATTGGTTACTGAATAATGTCAAAACCAATAACTTGACCGACTTTAACTCAAAACTTAATGTCCAACAGGTCCACCCAAATAACGATAAAATTTACCATATTCCTTTGGCAACTGAACGTGTTGCTGCAGGTTTTCCTTCACCTGCACAAGATGATATTGAGCAAGCACTCGATTTAAATGAATATTTAATTAGAAATGAAAATGCCACGTTTATTGTTAAAGCCAACTCTTTATCCATGTTAGATGCTGGAATTGATATTAATGATCCGCTTATTGTGGACCGTAGCATTCCCGCTAAATCAGGTGATATTGTGATTGCACTCATCGACAATGATTTCACTGTGAAGCGCTTAATGATTGATAGTCAATTTCATCCACCTAAAGTTTGGCTAAAAGCAGAAAACCCTGATTATCAAAATATTTATATTGAAGAGGGGCAAGAACTGGTGATTTGGGGAGTCGTGACCTATAACCTCAAACGAATGAGATAAATTTTTCTTATATTTATTATTTAAGTTACCGACCCGAAAAGTGAGTCAGTAACTTTTTCCTAAATGACTTTTAAATTTGTCCAATCAATAAACATGTTGCGATAACAACCATCAAACCGCCCGAAAAACGGCCCACTAACTGTGCTGCTTGTGGTCTGGTTTTCAAAATAGCCTCTGAACCATAACCCACCATTAAGTAAATAATCGCGCAGCTAATCATGTGGACAACACCGAAGGCAAGAATCTGTGTAGTTACGGACCATGAAGCAGTCGTGTCAATAAATTGAGGAAGCAGGGCTAAAAAGAGCAAAAAAACTTTCGGGTTTAATCCACTCACGTAAACGCCTTTGGTTGCCCAACTTAACCATGACTGAGCCTTTTCAGAATCAGACTCGTTCGGAGTTGGAGGGGTAAGTAATAAGTTTATTCCCATCCATAGCAAATAAGCAGAACCTGCAATTGTTAGGATCATCAGAGCAGTTGGGTTATTTGCTACAAGCAGACCAACACCAGCCGCTACCAATAAAATCGTAATAAAGTGCCCGAATAGCATACCTGCAATAGCGGGTACGACGACTTTGCCTTTAATCCCTGCCGAAATGGCATAGGCCCAGTCTGCCCCTGGCGTAATAATAAAAAGAATGGAGACACTCCAAAATGCAATAAAAATGTTAAAAGCCATATGCTTATCTCGGCAAACTATTTTCCAAAGGTTTCACTCGTGGTTTAGAAAAAATCCCTATTTATTCGAGCTTGTTGAAAATAATATGCTCATGTATTTAGAATGTGCTTTTAAATGTTTGCTCATATCACACTCATTTGGGGTAAATTTTTCTAAATGGATCGCACAGATAAAAAGATTCTTGCTGAATTGCAATTAAATGGCCGATTATCTATCACTGAGTTGGCAGAAAAAGTAGGTTTGAGCATTTCACCTTGTCATAGACGAGTGAAGGCTTTAGAAGAATCGGGAGCCATCAAAGGCTATCGGGCAGAACTCGACCCAAACTTAGTGGGATTTGAATTTTCAGCGATTGTTTTTATTACGCTTAAAGAAGGTGATAAACAGGCAGTCGAGAAGTTTGAAAATGCCGTGATAGACATCCCGCAAATTATTCAAGCGCAGCGTTTGTTTGGTGAGCCAGATTACTTGTTGCATGTGGTCGCTAAAGATTTACCGGCTTTTCAGCGTTTGTATGATGAAAAATTATCTGCTATTCCAAGTGTGCAACGACTCATCTCAACCATTGTGATGAAAGATGTAGTGCCTGAACGCTTATTTCCGATTGGCTAAGAATAATCAGATATAAAAAAAGAAGCTTTAAAGCTTCTTTTTTAGTTTCGATAGTATTTACGCGTCGAGTGTTTTACACAAAGAACAGATCGTGCCGTTATGTTTGTGAGAGAACATAATATCTGGACGCTCATAGCCTTGTTCACATACGCGGCAGTGGTAAACCGTTGCAACTGGTGTACCTTCAGCATCGTAACGTGGTTCTTTAATACCGTCATCGTGTGACTTGATGTAGTATTTTCCTTTGGTTAATAAACCCATGACTGGAGTTAAGACAAAAGCAAGCACAAGTGCGATAAGCGGTGAGTAAGGCGCCAAGAAACTACCAAGTAAGCCGAAGAATGCTGCAATTGATAGGCCTGCTGATACAAGGAACGCAACCATACCGACAGGGTTTACGTTGTAGAGCATGTCACGGCGATATTCAGGTTCTTTCGGTGAAAGTTTTAAAACATATTTGTTGATTGAAATATCTGTTGCTACAACCACAACCCAAGCAATCGCAAAGTTTGAATAAAACCCTAAGATTTTACCCAGTACTGCAAACATGTTACCTTCCATTAAAGCAAGCGCAATTGCTAAGTTCACCATCACAAAGACAATACGACCCGGATAATGTTTGCTAATACGTGTATAGGCACTTGTCCATGCAAGGGAACCAGAGTAAGCATTGGTCACATTAATTTTTATTTGAGAAATAACCACCAAAATCACTGCAAGTGTTAAAGCTGCCCAGCCCGGAAGCATGTCATGAAACGCTGCATTAAACTGTTGAACAGGTTCAGTGCTGTTTACGCCCGGTATTTTAGTGAGTAAATAGAACCCTAAAAATGCCCCAATAATTTGTTTAATTGCCCCTAAAATCACCCAACCCGGACCTGCTGAAATAACCGCTGCCCACCATGCTTTGCTATTTTCTTTTGTTTTTGCAGGCATGAAGCGTAAGTAATCAATTTGCTCACCAATTTGCATGATTAACGATAAACAAATACCAGCACCTAACATGATCGCGGCCATGTCTACGGTTGCAAAACCTTCTTTACCTGTAAAAGTAGCAAATTGACTGACTAAAGTAGGTTCTTGATAAATCAGGTAGGCCACAGGACCAATCATCAGAATGAGCCAAAGTGGAGTGGTCCAAACTTGTAATTTACTCAAGGCTTTCATGCCGTAAATGACAAGTGGAATCACCATAACGGTTGAGATGAGGTAACCAGCCCAAAGCGGAATGCCTAAACCAAGCAATAACCCTTGTGCCATGATTGAGCCTTCAAGGGCAAAGAAAATAAATGTGAAACTGGCGAAAATGATACTAGTAAGAACCGAACCGATGTAACCGAAGCCTGCGCCGCGGGTAATCAAGTCAAGGTCGATGTTATAGCGCGCTGCGTAGTAGGCTAAAGGAATGCCAGTTAAGAAGATAATAATCGCTGCAAATAAAATGGAGAAAACAGCATTAGTTGTTCCGTAAGACATACCAATACTGGCACCAATAGAAAAGTCAGCAAGATAGGCAATACCACCAAGTGCAGTAATAGCGACAACTTTGGGACTCCAGCGCCGAAAGCTGTGTGGAGCATAACGTAAAGTATAATCTTCTAAGGTTTCATTCACTGCTTTTTGTGAATCTGTACCTTGCACAGTGTCCAGATTTGGATGTTCAGATACACTCATAACATCAATCTCCCAATCATTTTCGGTCAATCAACACAAATATTGATCATTGTTTTTTGATGGTTTTGAGTGTGTGATTTTTGGGAAAAATTGAAAATACGTTATTTTGCGTATATGTGCGTATTTAAGAAAATCGCCATGATAAATGACTTTTGGCATAAGGATTGCTGGGTTTAATATAGCCCCATCCAAAACATGAGTGTTATGCCAGATTCTTCACGCCCCCAACAAGCGCCACAACGTGTGATCAAAACACGCCGTGAATATAATATTTGGGTGGCAGATGAAAGTATCGAAGACTATGCGCTCCGCTATGCACCTACCTCAGTACGTAAATGGTCACCTTGGACTGTTACCAATACCGCAATCTCGACAGTCAGCTTTTTGGCTATGGAAGCCATTGGGGCGACTATGCTTTGGCAGTATGGCTTTAGCAATGCAGTCTGGGCAGCAATTGTCGTATGTACCATCATATTCTTAACCAGTTGGCCGATTAGTTACTACGCCGCAAAATATAATGTAGACGTCGATTTGCTTACTCGTGGTGCAGGTTTTGGCTACATTGGCTCGACCATTACCTCTCTAATTTATGCCAGCTTTACCTTTATTTTGCTTGCGTTTGAAGCCGCCATTATGGCGATGGCACTTGAGCTTGCGTTAGGTATCCCGCAAGTTATCGGGTACTTAATTTCTGCCTTAGTGATTTTGCCTTTAGTGGTCAAAGGTATTGGTTTTATTAATAAAGTTCAGGCAATCACACAACCAATCTGGCTTTTATTGCTGTTATTACCATGGTTTTTTGTACTTTGGAAACAGCCACAAATTTTAAGTAGTAGCCTGCATTTTGTTGGTGCGGTTTCAAACTCGACCGATTTTAATCTGTATTACTTTGGTGCGGCGTGCACTCTTATTTTTTCATTTGTGATCCAAATTGGTGAGCAAGCCGACTATTTACGTTTTTTACCGCAAAAAGAAAAGAACAGAACTGCATGGCGGTTTGCCGTTTTTTTAGGTGGTCCATCTTGGATTATTTTTGGATTTCTAAAAGTATTGATGGGCATGTTGCTGATGGTTTTGGCTTTTCAGCTGTTTATTCCTGTCTCTGAACTCGATAATCCGACTTATCTGTATTGGGTTGCCTATCAGCAATTTATTCCAAATCCTCAGCTTGCATTAATTCTTACATTAGCACTGGTTTGCTTGGCGCAAATTAAAATTAATATGACCAACGCCTACGCTGGCTCATTGGCATGGTCCAACTTTTTTGCCCGTTTAACTCACAGCCATCCGGGGCGAATTGTCTGGCTTCTTTTTAACGTGTTTATTGCCATTGTTTTGATGGAAATGGGGATTAGCCATGCGGTTGAACGCATTTTGGGGCTATATAGCAATATCGCTTTGGCGTGGATTGGTGCCGTTGTTGCCGATTTAATTATCTGTAAACCTTTAGGTTTAAGCCCAAAGGGAATTGAATTTCGTCGTGCTTACTTATATGACATTAACCCCGTAGGTGTGGGCGCCTTACTGATTGCTTCAGTGTTATCGATGCTTAGCTATTTGGGCTTTTTTGGACTCATGGCAAAAGGATTGGCGAGTTTCATTGCTCTAGGGAGCGCGGTGTTATGTGTTCCTGTTATTGCTTACCTAACTAAAGGCAAATATTACATTGCACGTCAGCCTGAAAAAATTCAGGCGACATCGGTTGCAAATTGTGTCGTGTGTGAACGGGACTATGAACTTGCAGATATGGCGGGCTGTCCAGCCTATAACGGTACGATTTGTTCTCTATGCTGTTCACTTGAAGCACGCTGTCACGACTTATGTAAACCCGATGCACGTTGGTCAGTACAACTCAAAAAAGCCATTTGGCAGTATTTACCTGAACGTTGGGCTAGCCGTTTAAATAGCAGGGTCAGTTTGTATTTATTACTGACTCTAGGACTGTCGATCGTTTTGGCAGTGAGTTTAAGTCTGGTTTATATCCAAGAAAAGACCTACTTAGAAACCATTAATGCGGCAGCCGTTCCTCAGCTATTTACGCTATTTGTCAAAATTTACACGATATTATTTTTATTGATGAGTGTTGCTGCATGGTGGTTAGTGTTAAACGATGAAAGCCGTCGTAATGCCGAAATCGAAACGCATCAGCAAACAGCATTATTGATTGATGAAATTGCTGCCCATGAAGTCACTTCAAAAGATCTGCAAGATGCCAGAATTTCAGCAGAGCGAGCAAATGATGCAAAAAGCCGTTATGTCATTGGCATTAGCCATGAACTAAGAACACCCCTAAATAGTATTTTGGGCTATAGCCAATTACTTCAAAAACAAGAGCAGCTTTCAGAACAAGGCAAAATGGCGCTCGGGGTGATTAGCCGTAGTGGGCAACATTTGACTTCACTGATTGACGGTTTACTAGATTTAGCACGAATTGAAACAGGTAAAATTTCTTTAAATGTGGTGGATGTTCATTTCCCCAATTTTATAGAACAGATTATTCAAATGTTTCAGCCACAGTTTGAACAGAAGAATTTACAGTTTATTTATGAAATTGGAGAGAACCTACCGCACTATGTTCGTACCGACAAAAAACGCTTAGAGCAAGTGCTCATCAATTTATTGGGCAATGCTTTAAAATTTACCACGAGCGGCACAATTACTTTAAAAATCGAGTACCGTTTTCAGACAGCTTATTTTGAAATTAGAGATACGGGCTGTGGTATTGCTGAGGCTGATTTAGAACGAATTTTTAACCCGTTTGAACGGGGCAGCAATGTCGTGCAAGGCGGATTTACCGGAACAGGACTCGGACTACCAATTGTAAAATTATTAGTCGATTTACTCGGTGGACAGCTATCTGTGACTAGTCAACTCAATCAGGGTTCTCAGTTTAAGATTAAGTTTTACTTACCTTCAAAAGAAGTAGTTCATCCAATTTCTAATGTTTACTCCAACCAAATTACGGGTTATCAGGGCGAGCGTAAACGAATTTTGGTTGTCGATAATGAAGCGGTGGACCGAGGTTTAGTCGCTAATTTTCTAAAACCTTTAGGATTTATGATTGAAGAAGCCGAGTCGGGCATTGACTGTTTAAGACGAGTACCTATTTTTCAACCTAACCTGATTCTGATGGATTTAAATATGCCTTTGATGGGCGGCTGGGAAACTGCGCGATTATTACGTCAGAATAATATTACCAATGTGCCGATCTTAATTATTTCAGCGAATGCAGGCGAGCGCGAAGTCAATCCACAAGATGCAGTCTTAAGCGAAGACTTTATGCTAAAACCAATCGATCTTAATTTGTTGCTGAGTAAAATTGGAGACAAATTGGGTTTGGTGTGGATTGATTCTAAATCAGAGACATCCATAGAAAATAATGAAGTTCAAACACTTGATCTAAAGATATATAAACAAGAGCAAACCACTGTTCATACGCCAATTAAACAGCCAGAAGATAATGAGCTGCTCGATTTACCGCAAAGCTTGCAGCAATTAAATGATTTGATTGGACAAGGTTATATCCGTGGAATTCAACAGACTTTAACGCAATGCCGTCAAAATTTTCCGGAGCATAACGAGTTATGGGAACAGCTTGAACAGGCTATTCGAAAGTTTGATTTAAAACACGCGCAACGATTAATTCAGGATAAGCAATGAGTACGCAACATGTTTCTTTTCAGCAAGCTTCGCTAAATGAGCAGGCTGTTATTCTGATTGTGGATGATGTGCCGGAAAATTTAGGCTTGCTACATGAAAGTCTGGATCAGGCCGGTTATCGCGTGCTTGTTACAACTGATGGGTTGAGTGCAATTGAAATTGCCCACCGATGCTTACCAGATATGATTTTACTCGATGGCAATATGCCACATATGGACGGTTTTGAAAGTTGTATACAACTTAAAGCAAGTCCAATTACGCAGTTTATTCCCGTCATTTTTATGACAGGTTTGTCGGAAACAGAGCATATAGTGCGGGGTTTTCAGGTCGGTGGGGTGGACTATGTAACCAAGCCTCTGAATATTGAAGAAGTATTAGCAAGGGTAAAAACACATTTGGCACATGCCAAACTATTGCAGCAACAAAAACAGGTGATTGATGCAACGGAAACAGCCATTCTTGCGCTAGATGTTCACGGTAAAATTGTTTGGAAAACCCAAAAAGCCAGTGATTTACTGAATCAATATTTACCTGAGTTAGAGGGCTTTGAAGCAGGCTTAAAAGCTTGGTTTTCAGACTTAGAGCATGAAAAAGACCCTAAAAAATTAACAAGCTGTTCTTATTCAACGCCATCTCAGCAATTACAGCTTTTATTGCTTACGCCGTGGCAAACTGAACCAAGTGTGGCAAAAAATTATCTGATACAGATTAAGGCTTCTACGCCGGCTTTGGAAATGGCTGATATTTTAAAATATTGCCCACAGTTGACTCAACGTGAGGCCGAAGTCATGCACTGGTTGTTGTTAGGAAAAACCAATAAGGATATTGCAGAAATTTTGGAGCTTAGTCCACGGACGGTGAATAAACATTTAGAGCATGTTTTTGAAAAACTTTGTGTTGAAAACCGAACTGCTGCCGTAGCGCATATTAATAGTCTGGTACAAGAGTTTCATTGAGTTCATTTAAAAATAGAGGCCCGTGTTGAGCCTCTATCATCTGTATTACTTCAAGTTTTGTTTAAAGAAACTGGTTAATTTATTAAATGGAATGAGATCGACTCGATCATATAAATCAACATGTCCAGCGCCTTTAACGTAGTAAAGCTCTTTAGGTTGGCCTGCGAGTTTATAAGCTTCCTCACTAAACTCTTTTGAATGGGCCTGATCACTAGTAATAAATAGCATCGGACGTGGTGAAATTGTTTCAATGTCGTTAAATGGGTAGAAGTTTAAAAATTTAACATTACTGGTGAGAGTTGGGTGGGTTGTAAGCTCTCTCGATGAGCCTTTAGGCGTATATTCTCCGCGTGGAGTACGATAAAAGTCGTAAAATTCACGTTGAATAGGGTGTGTATCTGCTGTTAGCTCATGCGTAGTTCCGCTTGTATATTTGGTTTCACCACCTTTAAATTCAACGTAACGCTGTGCAGCGGCTTCTGAAATAATTTGCTTTCTCTGCTCTAGGGTTTGTGAGTGACGTAAGCCATTGCGGTTTGCTGCGCCCATGTCGTACATACTTACAGTGGCAATAGCTTTTAAACGCGGATCAATTTTTGCTGCACTAATGACAAAGCTCCCGCTTCCACAAATACCCAGTACACCAATATTATTAGGGTCAATGAAAGATTGTGTTCCCAAATAATCTACAGCGGCACTAAACGCTTCTGCATAAATGTCTGGTGCAGCCACATTTCTTGGTTGGCCCGCGCTTTCGCCCCAAAATGATTGATCAATTGCTAAGGTCACAAAACCTTGTTCAGCCAGTTTTTGTGCATAAAGCATAGAGCTTTGCTCTTTTACAGCCCCCATAGGGTGACCAATTACAATTGCAGAGGCTTTAGTTTTTTTATTCAGATTTTTGGGAATAACCAGATTGCCGACAATATCCATGTTGTATTGATTTTTAAAAGTCACTTTTTGAATAGTCACTTGCTGACTTTGATAAAAGTTATTCGCACCATTAGACATATCGGCCGCCATAGCTGAAGTTGAAGAAAATAGACCAATAGTTGCTGCACAAATTGCAGCCGCTGTATGTGTTTTAAGCTTTTTAAAAAAGGGAGATGGAGTCATAAATACCTCAATTTAAACAATGTGAATGAGTGAATAGATAGATGCTTATTCGATTTGGGAAATTGAAATTTTGATGGGTTGTTTTTGCTTGAATGCTTGGGGAATAGCATCTAGTTTTCCAAGAAAAATGAGGCCATTCGCGTAACCAACAGCTGAGTCTTTATAGAAAAAAGCTAGATTACCCCAAGGAGCATAATAGGTAAGATCACCTGCTTTTCCGGCATATCCATGAGGCGCGTTTTGTGTAGTTAGCTTGGTGGGTAGATCAGCTATTTTTTCAGTGGAGTTATAATCTTTAAGTATTAATGTCAGTGGAAGCTGCTTGGCAAAATCTTCACCAGTAGGTGACATGGCTAATGTGGCAAATAGCGGTTGCTGTGTTCCATCAATATCAATACGGATTTTCATCATCGATCCCCTTTGTTGATTTTTACCTTGAGGCTTTATTGCATAAGAAACGGAAGTCACTGAGAACAAAACACATAGGCTGACTAAGCCTTTAAAAAACTTATAACTAGCCATATCAATTCACCCCGCTTCTTTAAGAAAAAGCACATAAAAGCAATGAAGCTATTTATTCTTTAACGTAAAGATATGAGTGGAATTTATTAATTTTTTACAATAATAAAATGACTCATAATAATCGCCTCAGTTTATTTAAATCTTCATATTTACTGCTTGATATGGATTTTAACGAATCTTCTTTTTAATAATTAGTCTAAAAAACAAACATGGACTTATGAGTAATATTCATGAATAGTTTTATCCTTTATAATGAGGTTGACTCCCCAATAAGAGATAAAGCAGATGATAAATAAAGAAAACTATAATGATCTTTATGCTTTTTTAATGGTGGCAAGAGAGGGTAGTTTTACTAAAGCCGCAGGGAAAATGGGAATTTCACAATCTGCGCTAAGCCATACGATTCGGGGTTTAGAAGAACGTTTGGGAATGTTACTCCTGACCAGAACTACACGTAGTGTTTCACCTACAGCAGCAGGCGAAAGGTTGAAACAAACGATTAGTGCTAGTTTTGACCAAATCGATAATGAATTATCCCTTTTAACTTCATTTCGAGACCAACCCGCTGGTACGGTTCGGATTAATGCTAGTAGCCATGCGATACGGGAAGTGCTGATTCCAAAACTTAAAAAGATTGCGGGTGATTACCCAGATGTGCAAGTTGAACTAACTGCCAATAGTGGGATGGTCGATATTGTGGCAGAGCGCTTTGATGCAGGCGTTCGTTTCGGAAGCCGCGTAGCTGATGGCATGATTGCAGTACGTATTAGTCCAGATGTCAAAATGGCGGTAATAGCAACACCAGCATATTTTGAACAATATGGAATTCCTAATACTCCTAAAGATTTAATCAATCATCAATGTATTGGCTATCGTTTAACCACCCAAGGCAGCGTGTATGCGTGGGAATTTGTGAAAGATGGTCAAGAGACAAAAATCAAAATTCAGGGGCAATGGATATTTAATGAAAGCTACGATATCGTCGAGGCGGTTAGAGCTGGATTTGGACTTGCTTATATTCCCGAAGATTTGATTCGAGAGGATCTAAAAGAAGGGACGCTGATTCAAGTTTTAGCAGAGTACAGTATCCAGTTTCCCGGATACCATTTGTACTATCCACATCGAAGACAACTTTCACCTGCATTACGATTGGTTATCGATGTACTACGTGAGTAGCATTTCGCCATGTGAGAAAAGCAGTAATTGCGCCTAATAGCAAAATAGTTGCGCTCATATAGAACGTGGCACTATAGCCATATGAGTCATATAATAATCCACCTATAGTTGCACCTAGAGTAATTGCAAATTGAATAATCGCAACCATCAAACCACCACCAATTTCGGCATCTTGATGTAGTGTTTGGGCAAGCCAGGTATTCCATGCAACAGGTGCCGACGTTCCAATAAAGCCCCATAAACCCATCAATATGGCAACAAACCATAAATGCCCACCACCTAGCACAAAAGCTCCAGCAATCAATGCCATGATGAATGGAATAAGAATCAGATAACGATAAACATGTTGGTGGAGGATTAAACTAATTACAAATGTACCCACTAAACCTGCTAAACCCAATATTAATAATAAAATGGATAGCATTTTCGCATCGACATGAGTAACGGTTTCTAGAAATGGGCGTAGATAGGTAAATAGCGCAAATTGGCCCATAAAGAGTAATAAAATTCCGGTCATCCCATAAAGTACAATTGGGCGTTTTAGTAAACCAAATGGATTTTTAGATTTCTCAAATGACAATATTGCAGGAAGAGAAGGCATACTTTTAAATTGCCAAATAAGTGCAACAATCGCGATGGGGACAATACAGAAAAAAGCACCACGCCAGCCAATAATTGAACCCAAAAAACTTCCTAATGGTGCTGCAATTGTGGTGGCTAGAGCATTTCCGCCATTTAATAAACCGAGTGCTTTAGGTACTGAAAACGGAGGAACGAGTCGCATGACAATTGATGTCGACATTGCCCAAAAACCACCAATCACTACACCTAAAATTGCACGACCCACCATGAATAAAGCAGCAGAGTGAGCAAATGTAATCAGCATGCCAGAAATGATCATGAGTAGGGTAAGTAACAGCATGATATGACGGCGATCCCATGTCTTAAATACACGGCTAATAGTTAAGCTGGTTACCACAGCAAAAATGCCAGAAATTGCGATTGCTTGGCCAACTTGGCCTTCACTCATATTTAAATCTGAAGAGATTGGTGTGAGTAAACTTACGGGCATGAATTCTGAGGCAATTAATACTGCGCAGCATAGTGACATTACAAATACAGCACCCCATGCCGGTGTGCTATTCTCATGTGCATCTTGCTCAATTTGATGGAAAGAAGACATAAAAGTTCCGACGTTTAAAACCGTTAAATGTTCATAAAAGAAATGAATAAATCTGGTTGCAGAGCTTATCAGCAAGGGTTTGAAAGGATTAGGCCTAGAATTACGAATAGAATTATGAGTTTTATGCATGAATTGTCTTTAAAAAGCATACAGACTCGCTGCTAAAAACAGGCTATTTTTTTACACTTAGATTTGTTCTTATAGTTCAAGATATACAAAGTCATTTTTTAAATAAATATGAGTCGTAAGAAGAGGAATTTATTGTGAATATTCAACAAAAAGATGATACAAAACACGGTAGCTTTAGTTTACTTGATGGTGAAACCGTTGCAGGTGAAATGACTTATACATGGGCAGGCGAAAGCATGCTAATTATTGATGCCACAGATGTGAATGAAAATTATCGTGGACAAGGTGTAGGTCGCCAATTACTTGATGCCTTGGTGGCTTTTGTTCGTGAAAAAGATGTAAAAGTAATTCCGCTTTGCCCATATGCTAAATCGGTTTTTGATAAAGACCCAAGCATTGGCGATGTACTTAGAAAGTAAGCAATAGATTAAAAATCATTTAATAAAAAATCGGGTCTTGGTGTCCGATTTTTTTTATTGGTTTTATTATTCATCTTTATTTTAGTGAATATGTTTTGAGCGGTTGTATTCATCTGATTTGAAGGTTTTCAATTGCCAGATCGAATTTATCAAACTTATAGAAAAGCTTATCTAATAAAAATAGTTTTAGACCAATTGGGAAAAAAATAAACTCGTTGCACAAATATTTAATAGCTGACGAAAGCTAAATATTTATAACGTTTTAATATTATTTTTGGAATTTTCCTTGAACTGGCAGTATATCCATAGTGTGTTGCCGCAATTTTTCTCTGCAACTTTGACCACGCTGAAGATTTCAATTATCAGCATTATTCTGGCAATTATTGTAGGGCTAATTTGCAGCATTTTAATCACATATCGCGTGCGGGTGCTAAATAGAATTGCCCAGTTCTATATTGAGTTATCTCGAAATACCCCTTTATTAATTCAACTGTTCTTTTTGTATTACGGTTTGCCAAAGCTTGGCATCAAAATCGATGGTTTTGCCTGTGGTGTGATCGGATTGACCTTTTTGGGTGGAAGCTATATGGCTGAAGCCTTCCGAGCAGGTTTGCAGTCTGTTGCAAAAGGGCAGATTGACTCTGCAAAAAGTATTGGTCTACAACCGATTCAAATTTTTAGATATGTCATTTTTCCTCAAGCACTGGCTATTTCAATTCCAGCAATAGGGGCAAATTGTCTATTTCTAATTAAAGAAAGTTCTGTGGTTAGTGCCATTGCTGTCGTTGAACTGCTTTTTGTCACTAAAGACTTAATTGGTATGGACTATAAAACCACAGAAGCTTTGTTCTTACTCATCATGGCTTATCTGATTATTTTATTGCCCGTGTCTATTTTAACCAGTTATCTGGAGCACAGAAGTCGAAAGGTGAGCCATGGAACTTGATTATTTATTTCAAGCGAGTCACCTCGAACGTTTAATGTGGGGACTTTGGGCAACTGCAAAAATTGCATTTATTTCAGTGTTTTTCTCTGCAATTTTCGGCACAGTTTTCGGCGTCATTATGACTTCTAAAAACATAGTCGTTAAAGCGCTATGTCGCCTGTATTTAGAAGCGATTCGAATCATTCCAATTTTAGTTTTACTGTTTGTCTTTTATTTCGGCTTTGCAACATGGTTTAACTGGCAGTTTTCCGCAATGTGGGTATGCGTTGTTGTATTTGTTTTATGGGGTACGGCAGAAATGGGCGATTTGGTTCGTGCAGCCATTACCTCGATTGATCAGCATCAACGAGATTCGGCCTATGCGCTCGGACTTACCCATGTTCAAGCCTTGGTCTATGTCATTTTTCCACAAAGTCTAAAACGAGTAACGCCAGGTGCGATTAATTTATTTACTCGAATGGTGAAAACCAGCTCTTTGGCAGTCCTGATTGGTGTGGTTGAGGTCATTAAAGTTGGCCAGCAAATTATTGAAAATTCGCTGTTGACCGTGCCGAGCGCTTCTCTTTGGATCTATGGCTTTATTTTTATTTTGTATTTTCTGATTTGCTATCCCTTATCTCGTTTGGCGGCACATTTAGAAAAGGTCTGGGAGTAATTATGCCTTTGTTATCGATACAACAATTACAGAAATCATTTGCACAAAGTCATATTTTACAGGGCATTGATCTGGATGTAGAACAAGGAGAGGTGGTAGTTATTTTAGGTCCATCGGGCTGCGGTAAAAGTACTTTATTGCGCTGTATTAACGGCTTAGAACCGATTCAGGGTGGTGAAATCCGTTTAACAGGCTCAGGTGTGCTTGGTAAAGATGTGGACTGGACTAACGCTCGTCAAAAAATTGGCATGGTTTTTCAGAACTATGAGCTATTTGGGCATATGAATGTTATTGACAACATTTTGCTTGGGCCACTCAAAGTACAAAAACGCCACCGTGATGAAGCAGAACAAGTAGCAGATGAATTGTTAAAGCGAGTTGGACTGTTTGAGCGAAAACTTGATTATCCACGACAGCTTTCAGGCGGACAAAAACAGCGTATCGCCATTGTGCGTTCACTGGTCATGCAACCTAAAGTCATTTTGCTTGATGAAATTACCGCTGCACTTGATCCAGAAATGGTTAGGGAAGTACTCGATGTGGTACTCAAGTTAGCGAATGAAGGAATGACTATGTTGATTGTGACACATGAGATGTCCTTTGCCCGTAAGGTTGCTGACCGCATTATTTTTATGGATAAGGGCAAGATTATTGAACAGGCTTCACCAGAAGAATTTTTTGAACAGCCAAAAACAGAACGAGCGAAAGCTTTCTTAAATATTTTGTCGTACTAAATTTTTATTATTTGAATCATGAGGAAGTGAATGTTTAAACGTAATTCAATAAAAATATTAAGCAGTCTTGCTGTTGCTGGGGTGTTGTTAACTGCATGTAGTAAAACGCCATCCACTGAACAGGCAAGTAATAGTCAAGAAGACCATTCTTTAGAGCAAGTCAAAAAAAATGGGGTTCTACGAGTTGCCGTTTTTGCCGATGATCCGCCGTTTGGTTATATAGATAGTGCAGGTAATAATCAGGGCTTTGACGTGGCTTTAGCAAAACGGGTGACTAAAGATTTGCTGGGTGATGAAAAGAAAGTTGAGTTTATTGTGACTGAAGCTTCAAATCGGGTGGAGTTCTTAAAATCAAACCGTGCCGATGTGGTATTTGCGACCTTTACAGTAACCCCTGAACGTAAAGAGGTTGTGGATTTTGCTGAGCCTTATTTAAAAGGTGCTTTTGGCATTGTCTCACCTAAAGCCAAGCCGATCACTGACATTGCCCAATTAGAAGGTAAGACATTAATCGTAAATAAAGGCACAAGTTCAGATACCTACTTTACCAAGCATTATCCAAAAGTGAATTTACTGAAGTTTGAAAGAAATTCGGATGCCTTCAAAGCCTTAACCGATGGTCGTGGTGACGCAATTTCACAAGATAGTACTTATGCATTAGCGTGGGCCGCGAAGAACCCAAGTTATGTAGCAGGTATTCAGTCTATTGGTGATCAAGAGTTTATTGCACCAGCAGTTAAAAAGGGCAATACCCAATTATTGAACTGGCTTAATACTGAAATTAAGCAACTCAGAACAAGTGGTGAAATTAATAAAATTTATGATGAAACCTTGAAGCCAATTTACGGTGACTCGGTCAATCCGAATGTGTTTTTAGATGTAGGCCAATAATTTTCGATATCGCTAGAGCAGTGTCTAGAAGTAGGCGCTGCTATTTTAAATAAGACTTTTACAAGAACGATAGGGTGAAATAATGACAACATTAACATTTCAAAACGTGAAGCATATTCTAGCTGCGTCTTTACTGAGTTTAGGTTTAGTTGCATGTGACAAAGGAACTCAATCTACTGAAAAAACGGCAGATACCACACAAACTGTGTCGAGTATTGAACAGATCAAAAAGAATGGCGTGGTACGAATTGGTGTATTTAGTGATAAACCGCCGTTTGGATATTTAGATGCTCAAGGTAAAAATCAGGGTTTTGATGTAGAAATTGCCAAGCATGTTGCGAAAGATTTGCTGGGCGATGAAAACAAAGTTGAGTTTGTTTTAACTGAAGCGGCTAATCGTGTCGAATATTTAAAAGCCAATAAAGTAGATATTATTTTTGCCAACTTTACTGTTACACCAGAACGTAAAGAAGTGGTCGATTTTGCTAAACCTTATTTAAAAGTGGCACTAGGTGTGGTTTCTCCTAAAAGTCATCCGATTACCGATGTTGCTCAACTTAAAGATAAAACTTTGTTGGTAAACAAAGGTACAACGGCTGATTCATTCTTCACCAAGACTCACCCTGAAATTAAGCTACAAAAGTATGAGCAAAACACAGAAACTTTCGATGCTTTAAAAGATGGTCGTGGTGCTGCGCTTGCACATGATAACTTGCTGGTTTTAGCTTGGGCTAAAGAAAATCCAAATTACACTGTTGGCATTACCAATTTAGGTGAGCAGGACTTAATTGCACCAGCAGTGAAAAAAGGCGATAAAGAGTTATTGGACTGGTTGAACCAAGATTTAGAGAAATTGGCAAAAGAAGGCGTGATTCATCAGGCTTATGAAAAAACGTTAAAACCAGTCTATGGCGATACGATTAATCCAAAAGATTTGTTGGTTGAGTAATCGTGCTAATAACCTCTAAAGATTAGAACTCTAGATAGTATTTATTCGAGCTAAGAGCCGTCTAAATTTTTAAAGTCGGCTCTGCTGCTAATTTATCTGCCAAATATTGAATTAACACACTCAATTTAGGTGGGACATGCCTTGTCGGTGGATAAAGTAGCCACAGCCCACCACTATAATAGGTCTTAAAATACCAATCTGGTAAAACTTGAACTAAGGTACCTTGTTGTAGAGCATGGCGTGCAACGAAGTAAGGTAAGCTCGCAATACCTAAATGCTGTAATGCAGCACTCAAACGCACACCCGTATGGTTTGCAGCATAGCGGCCACGCACAGCCACACTTATCGATTTATTTCCTTGTTGAAATTTCCATTTTGAGTCACTGGCTTGTTCGCCCAAGTAAATACATTCATGTTGCTTTAAATCATGAGGATGGTTCGGTGTACCGTGCTTGGACAAATATTCAGGTGTAGCACAAACCAAGTGATCAATATCAATCAGCTTTCGACCCATAAGGCCACCCGGTGGTTGCTCTGTAATTCGAAGTGCTAAATCTACTCCATCATCAATCAGGTCTACATAGCGATCTTCTAAAAGCATTTGTATATCAATTTTCGGGTAGCGTTCTAAAAACTCGGGTAAATGCGGATGAATCATAAAATGTCCCACAGCTTTCGGAACACTCATGCGAATAATACCTTCTGGCTCGACATGAAATTGGCCCGAACTTTCCATGACCGCTTGCGCAGCATTCACCATATCTAAACAACGTTGATAGACCTGTTGTCCACTTTCACTTAAACGAAGTTTCCGTGTAGTCCGATAGAGTAAGCGGGTACCTAAAGCACGTTCTAAACGGGCAATCGCGCGGCTCACAGCAGAAGGTGTTGTACCAAGCTGGCGTGCAGTTTCAGAAAAGCTTTCCGACTCGACAACCTTAACGAAAGTCGCCATTTCATTTAATAGAACCAGACTTTGATTTGTGCTCATGAGGCAAAAGTTATTTGGATTTTGATTGGATTATCGCGTCTAAAAAATCGCAATACAATCTTTTAGGTGATTTTCAGGAAACTAAATTGTTATGTGGCAGTTGTATGGACATGAGTTTTTAACGCTAGCTCTTATTCATTTTATGGCGGTGATTTTACCGGGACCAGATTTTGTGATTACGGTAAGACAAAGTGTACGTTATGGCTATTTGATTGGATGTCTAACTGCAATTGGTATTGGTGTCGGGATTTCAGTCCATGTGTTTTATACACTTGTTGGTATTGGGTTTTTGATTCAACAAAGCGAATGGCTGATGTCACTGATCAGAACAGCAGGCGCAGCTTACTTAGTGTATTTAGGATGGCAGTGTTTACGTAGCCAGCCGAATACCAATATTGAGATTAATGGCTCAGCAGACAGTGACACTCCGAGTTTATTTAAAGCGTTTACAATGGGTTTTCTCACCAATGCGTTAAACCCAAAAGCCACCATCTTTTTTCTGGCAATTTTTACGACAATTGTAAGTACGACCACTCCGATGAAAGTTCAGGTTTTTTATGGGGTTTGGATGTGTATGGTTAATGCCATCTGGTTTATGGTGGTGAGTGTACTGTTTGCTCAGCCTATTGTACGTAAAAGATTTTTGGAGTTTGGGGTTTATTTTGAGCGGGTAATGGGAGTTTTATTAATTGGGATTGCATTGAGATTGATTTGGGGATTGTTTGTTTAATTGCCGTGAGTATTTAATGGGGGGGCAGAAGTACGATTTTAGATTGTATATAGTTTTTACGGCGTTCATACCAGTATTTGCTCGTGCTAAATTTCATCCACAGCCTGCCCATAATTTATAAAGATAATGTATTTGCAATATTTTTTGAAAAATGAAAACAGAGAACAGGTTCTGTGGATGAGAAAGTTTTTGGTTACTTTTTAAAAAAGTAACAGAATTAGCTACTTTCTTTGGAGGCAAAACGGTAAGACTCCGCCGTGATAACTACTTTGACTTGTTACTTCTATATATAACTTTTGAGCTAAAGTAGCTTCAGTAAATAATCCATAAAAAAAGACCGCTCAAAAGCAGTCTTTTCTAGTCTAGAAATAGATTTAATTGCTACGCCTATTACGTGTCAGTTGATGTAACACCGAAACCAATAAATCAATTTCTTCAGTTGTATTATAAAAAGCCAAAGACGGACGCACGGTCTGTTCTACACCAAAACGACGTAAAATTGGCTGTGCACAGTGGTGCCCAGAACGTACCGCAATACCATGTTGATTTAAAGCTTTACCGACTTGTTCAGTTGAATAACCTTGTAAGGTAAAGGACATAACACTGGCTTTGTGATGTGCCGTTCCGATCAAGCGTAAACCAGACACACTGCTCAGTGCATTTTGACCATATTCGAGTAGATCATGTTCATAGCGAGCAATGTTATGAATACCTAGACTTTCTACATATTCAAGCGCAGCGCCTAAACCAACAGCATCGGCAATGTTTCCAGTTCCAGCTTCAAACTTGTTTGGTGCAGGTTGGTAAACTACTTGTTCGAAGGTAACATCCTGAATCATGTTACCGCCGCCTTCCCAAACAGGCATGCTTTCTAGCAACTCTGGTTTTGCATAGACCGCACCAATTCCTGTAGGACCAAACACTTTATGTCCAGAAAACACAAAAAAGTCAGCATCAAGAGCTTGTACATCGGTAGGGATGTGCGAAACAGATTGAGCACCATCAACTAAAACACGTACACCTTTGGCATGCGCGATTTTAATGACTTCAGCAACAGGTGTGACTGTACCTAAAGCATTCGAAACTTGAGTAATCGACAGTAGTTTAGTGCGCTCATTAATCAGTCTTGGCAATTCTTCTAAAATAATCTGACCCGTGTCATCCACAGGAATGACTCTTAATTTAGCTCCAGTTTTTTTAGTGAGTTGATACCAAGGCACAATATTGGCATGGTGTTCTAAGTGAGAAACAATAATTTCATCACCTTCACCAATATTTTGCTCACCCCATGTTTTTGCAATCAGGTTAATGCCTTCGGTTGTTCCTCGAACAAAGATAATTTCTTTGGAAGAGGGAGCACCAATGAATCGGGCAACTACATTTCTTGCATGCTCATAGGCGTCGGTTGCACGAGCCGCTAACTCATGGGCAGCACGGTGAATATTTGAGTTTTCATGCTGATAAAAATAAGCAATCCGGTCAATCACGCGCTGCGGTTTTTGTGTAGTGGCAGCATTATCTAACCAGACTAGAGGTCGGCCATTGACGCGTTCCTGTAAAATTGGGAAGTCGCGACGTATAGCATGTACATCGAGTGGTTGAGCACTACTTGCTACAAAAGTGGGTTGCGATGGTTGATAGTGACTATAACTTTGTCCACTTTGAGGCAAGTCTAAAAAATAAAATGCAGAGCTTGCCGAACTTTGGGGAGGCGTGTTCGTTGCAAAACGATCTTCCGTCAGCAATGATTTCAGCTGGTCACCATGTGGCAATTGAAAAGACTGTGCAACCGAATAATTATCTTCAACACCTTTAACAGACGGTTCTGCTGCATTGGGAGCAGAAAAATCATTTAAAAAATAATAAGGTGATTCACCTGCACCAGTGGGTAAGCTTGGTTCAATGCGTGGCACATTGGGTTCACTGTGAGCACTTTGTGGCAAATGTGGTTCAAATGGTGGGCGTGGCAAATTAGCTCCACCAACCACAGGCGCAGACGCTACAATTCGACGTTCAGGGTAGTCTGGCAAATTTGGAATATGCTCAGGAAATTCCGGATTGAGACTTTTCTGAAAGGCGATATTGGGCGCACGACCACTGAGTGCAGAAAATGGTTCACCTGGTTGTGGAGGGTGCGGTGGCGCTCCGACAGGTAAGTCCAAGTTAAGGCCCGATGGAGAAGCTGAACTGCTTGAGCTTGGTAATGCTGAAAAAAACTCATTAGCAAGTTGAGCAATGGTGGACTCATCAGGGAAGTTGGCTGGTGGATTAACACCAGTCACTTCAGGCCCCGTTGGACTACCTTGCAGATTACTTGTAGTTAACTGGGTAGTCATGATATTTGTCCACCTCCACATCATCTAATACTGCCAACGCATCATCAGTGAGTACTGCAAGTGAGCAATATAACGAGATTAGATACGACGCAATCGCGTTACGGTTAATTCCCATAAAGCGTACTGAAAGCCCTGGTGACTGTTCACCAGCAAGACCTGGTTGGAACAAACCAACAATCCCTTGACGCTTTTCACCAACACGAAGCAGCAAGATTTTAGTTTTGCCATCTTCTACAGGAATTTTATTTGATGGAATGAGTGGAATACCGCGCCATGTAATGAATTGCGAACCAAATAAGCTAACCGTTGGAGGTGGCACACCACGGCGTGTACATTCACGGCCAAATGCTGCAATCGCATCAGGGTGTGCTAGGAAAAATCCCGGTTCTTTCCAAACTTTACGTAGCAAATCATCAAGATCATCTGGAGTAGGTGGGCCATTTAAAGTCGAAATACGTTGGTCATCTGTCACACTTGCCAGTAAACCGTATTCAGGGTTATTGATAAGCTCACTTTCTTGACGTTCTTTAATGGTTTCAATGGTTAAACGGAGCTGTTCTTTAATTTGGTCGTGTGGGCTGCTGTAAAGGTCAGCAACACGTGTATGTACATCTAAAACAGTAGATACACCATTTAAAAAGTATTCGCGTGGCTCTGGGTCATAATCAACAAAAGTTTGAGGTAAAGTTGCTTCATCGCGTTGTGTGCAAGCGACTTGAATATCATCGGTATTACTTACACGGTTTAAGCGGTAGATACCTGCTTCAACAGGAAGCCATTGAAGTAAGTGAGTCAGCCATCTGGGAGTAATTGTAGAAAGTTGGGGAGCAGTTTTGGTTGCATTGGCCAGTTGACGGGCTGCGTGGTCCCCCAGCGCAAGTTGGGCTTTGTCAGTATTTTTCGCCATGAATCATTTTTCCTTATTACAGTGGCTTGGTTATAAAATGTTAAATTTTTAAATTATCGTGTTAACAGATTAGAATTAAATATTCGATTTTCAAAATATGAATAAGGTATAAATAAATGAACACAGTTCACTTATTATGAATAAGCATATGTTTATGAAAATTTAATATAAATAAGTAATAAACTGATTTATATATACCAAATTCATGTTTTTAATATATTGGTTAAAACTCTTATATATAAAATTGTGAATACGATTTATTTAAATTCTGGATTTTTTTGATAAGCCTCCAGTGGTGACTGTAAAATCTGGCTTCCTGCAGGAATACTATGTGTAAGCCAGACATTTCCCCCAATAATGGACCCTCGACCAATCGTAATACGACCTAAAATAGTAGCACCTGCATAGATCACCACGTCATCTTCAACAATTGGATGGCGTGTATAGTCTTTTTTCAAACCACCATCATCATTCGTTTCAAATCGTTTCGCTCCAAGGGTCACTGCCTGATAAATACGAACACGCTCTCCAATAACGCTAGTTTCACCAATCACCACACCCGTACCATGATCGATGAAAAATCCTTTACCGATTTTTGCACCCGGATGAATATCAATACCAGTTGCAGAATGCGCCAACTCGGAAATAATGCGCGACAATAAAGGCACTTGGGCATACAGTTGATGCGCTATTCGATGATGAATAATCGCAAATATGCCCGGATAGCAAAGTAATACCTCATCCACACTATGCGCCGCCGGATCGCCTTCATAAGCAGCACGCACATCGCCGTCTAAAAGACGTCGTATAGAGGGTAAGGTGTTGGCAAAATCCTGCACAATATTTTGAGCAAGTTCTTCTGGCTGTTGGACTGCGTTCGAATGACTCAAATGACGTTTTGCTTCATAATTTAAAGCCAGTTGTACTTGAGCATGTAAGGCTGTGAGTACCCGATTTAAAGTATAGGCAATATAAGAATCTTCAGTTTCTTGACGTAAGTCAGCAGGGCCTAAACGCATTGGGAATAAAATTCCACATAGGTCATCTAAAATAGCTTTTAACGCTTCTTTAGATGGAAGTTCACGGCCCCCAAATTCTTTGGTCCTGTGTTGCTGCTGACGCCAGTCATGCCTTGCTTGTTGTAAACCTTGTACAACCGCATTAATGTTCCATTGAGTCACAAGCTTTCCTTGATTCACTGAAAATTGATTAAAATATTAGTCTTGTTGCCAAGGAAGTTGATGGATGCGCCAGCCATTTTTCTGATTACGCTGTTGCTGATCATTTAGATCGCCTTCGAAGCCTTCAAGAACGTTATAAATATGCTCAAAACCTGCATTAAATGCGGCCTCGGCAGCTTGTGCTGAACGGTTGCCACTACGACATAACAAAAGAATGGTTTTATCTTTGCCAACTTTTGATTCGAGTTCTTTTAAAAAGCGTGGATTACGGTTAAACGATGTGCCTGTTGCCCAAGCAACATGAACACTTTCAGGGACATAACCTACAAATTTACGTTCTTCATTGGTACGTACATCAACTAAAACGGCTTCTCCTTGTTGTACGAGTTGCCATGCGTCAACAGGTGATAAACTGCCACTAAAATTTAGTTCGTGTTCTTGTGCATATTGCTGTGCTTTAGCAAGAATATCTTCGGCTGAAAAGGATGTATTTGAACCATTTGAAATAAAACTTTGCGGAGTTTCAGTATTTAATTTAGCGTTCATTGAATATATCCTTATCTTTGATTTAGATTGTTAAGGATCAATTTACGCGTTTTTAAATATAAGCAAAAATAAGGAATATCTATTTATATATATTTTTTTGATAAATAAGAGCGATGAATGTTTTATATAAAATATTATTAGTTAATTTTATAAGATTATTAAAATAAAATAGATTTAAGAAATTTTATTATTTAGTAAAAAGCGTGCAGATTAAAATAATCCACACGTTTTTAAACATTAAGCAAATCCACCATTTACCCGAATGACTTGTGAATTTATCCAACGCCCATCTGGGCCAGCTAGCATGGCAACTACGCCAGCAATTTCTTCAGGTGTTCCGATCCGTTCCAATGGAGCAAGTTTTGCAATAGCCGCTACTTGTTCATCAGTTTTTCCATTATAAAAAAGGTCAGTGCCTGTCGGGCCGGGTGCAACGGCGTTTACAGTGATATTGCGTCCACGTAACTCATTTGCTAACACATGTACCAAACCTTCGACACCTGCTTTTGAAGCAATATAGGGACCATATGCCGGAAAAGATTTGGCAATTACACTGGTTGAAAGCGCAATAATCCGACCACCATCTGGCACTGTTTCGGCCGCATGCGCCAATATTAAAAACGAGCCACGTAAATTGGTATGAATCACTTTATCGAAATCTGGCAGGCTTTCAGGTGTAATTTTTGCCATAGGCATAATACCGGCACTATGAACTACCACATCTACTTGACCATTAATGGCCTTTGCCTCTTGAAATAAACGGCTCACCTCATGTTCATTTGTAACGTCCGCTTGAATAGCTGAGGCTTGACCACCTTGCTCAATAATATGTTCTACAGTGGCTTGGGCATGCACTTTATTGCCAGCATAGTTAACAATCACATAAAAACCATCTTGGACTAAACGTTCTGCAATAGCACGGCCAATACCACGTGATGCGCCAGTAACCAGAGCTGTTTTTCTTGAAATATTCATTTTTAGATTGCCTGTTTGAGTAAGTATGGCTTATTTTAATAATATAGAAATATGGGATAAATCATCAGAATTGGATAAGATAATTCCATAGACATTAATAATGGGTAGGATTAAAAGATCGCACCATGGACAAATTTGATACCTTGCAACTTTTTACCCGCATAGTAGAGTTGGGTAGTTTTAGCCAGGCAGCCGATCAGCTAAATATCCCACGTGCTACAGCAAGTAATGCCATTAAAGAGTTAGAGAATAATTTACAGTGTCGTTTGCTAGAGCGGACGACTCGGCATGTAAGACCATCACTAGATGGACAGGCATTTTATGAACGCTGTACACAAATATTATCGGAACTCGATGATGCCGAATCGTCCTTACGTAATGTAATTGCTCAGCCCCGTGGTTTATTACGTGTTGATTTATCAGGTGCACATGCGACTAAAATTGTTTTACCCAATATCGACCAATTTCACGAGTTATATCCCGACATTGAACTTGTAATTAGTACGGGTGATCGTTTGGTTGATCTGATTCGGGAAGGGATAGACTGTGTGGTGAGAGGAGGACGTTTGGATGATTCCACTTTAATTGCTAGGCATTTGGTCGATATGCCACAAGTCATTTGCGCAAGTCCTGACTATTTAAATAAAAATGGAACACCACAGCAACCAGAGGATTTGTTATCACATTATTGTGTCAATTTTTTCTCGACATCAGGCGGGCGAAATTATCCATTTGAATTAATGGTGAATGGCAAGAAACAAGATTATTTTTTGAAAAGCTGGATCGCGGTAAATGATGCTGAAAACTATGTATTATCTGCTTTACGTGGGGCAGGTTTAATTCAGGTCCCGCGCTACCATGTGGCAAATGAATTAAAAAATGGTCGACTGGTTGAGGTTTTATGTGAGTGGGAAATCCCGAAGATGTCAGTTTCTGCTTTATATCCGCAGCATCGGCAGCTCTCGCCACGCGTACGCGTTTTTGTTGCTTGGCTGAGTGAGTTATATACAGGCTATTTTTCAAAATAACGATAGCGTATAACGTATAGGTAGAATGCTCTCTAGCACATATAAAATTTTGGTGAATATGTGATTGAATTACCCAATGCAAATGATTGGATTGTTAGAAATTCTGACCCGAATAGTCTTGAACGAATTGAAGCCTTTTTTACCGATCATGCTTATGAGTCGCATCGCCACGATACTTTTGCAATTGGTCGAACATTAACAGGTGTTCAAAGCTTTCATTATCGTGGAGAGATGAAACATAGCTTGCCGGGTATGACGATGGTTTTGCATCCTGATGAAAAACATGATGGCGAGTCAGGTAGTCGAGACGGTTTTAGATATCGGATGGTGTACGTAGAACCTGCAACACTACAGGAAATTATGAAGGGTAAACCTTTACCATTTTTTGAGAATGGGTTGAGTCAGGATCCTCGGTTATTTAAGGCAACTGATGTTCTATTACAAGGGATGGATCACCATATTGATCCATTAGAAAAACAAGATGCTTTATATGATTTGGCAACCACACTTTACGAAATTTCTGGTAATAATCAGCGTACCTCACATGCTTATGACTATGTTGCAGCGGAGCGCGCTAGAGAATTTATACATGCCTCTTTATATGAAAATATCTCTTTAGATGATATTGAAAAAAATGTGGGACGAGACCGTTGGAGCCTTTCACGGGACTTCCGATTGCTATTTGGTACAAGTCCACATCGATATATGACTATGCGCAGACTGGAAGTTGTGAAGTCCTGTTTGATGTATGGAGAGTCCTTAACTCAAGCTTCATTGATTGCAGGATTTTTTGATCAAAGCCACATGACACGTCATTTTTTAAAAGCATTTGGATTGACTCCAGCCAGATGGCGGATGATCAATAAACTCTCTTCTTAAACAAAAGCCAGCCTGTTTAGGCTGACATAGACTTTAACTTAAATTAGGCTCATGCCTTTCAAAAAATCATAAAACATAAATATGCCAGAAACGATTAGCATCATTCCCATGACTTTGTTTATACGATTAAACCAGATTTTATTTTTAATTTTTTTACCTAACACTGCACCTGCCCAAGAATAAAGACAGGGCGCGCCAGCTGCACCCAGTGAAATGAGCAATGATACTAAGAATATTTGAACGCCAATGATATGTGCTGTCGGGTACATAATGGTTGTAACAGGCAGAATCACTAAAATTCCTTTTGGGTTTAAAGCTTGTATCCAGAAACCATTCCAGAATGAAAGTGCCTGAACTTCAGTGGCTTCGTCACTAATATCAATATCTGACTTTAGCATTTGATATGAAAGGTAAAACGTATAACACGCGCCAAACAAAGCAATATAGTGCAAGGCATTTTGTGGAATGATCGCGGCACCGATATATCCAAAAATCATGAATAACATCAGCATTGCACAACCGACACCTATAAAAAAATAAATTGTTCTTTTGAATTGTCCGGTTAGCCCAGCGTTTAGTCCCATAAAATTTACAGGACCAGGGCTATACATCACACTCAAGGTATAAAAAAAGATTTCCATAACGTATCTGCTGAAACAAAAACAACCCAGCATAGTGACTCGCAAATTTATGGTCTTGTACGTTTGTGATGGCTCCTGCACAAACGTACAAGACGAGAAAAATCTAAATGAGTCATGATGAGCGAGTTAAAGTTATGATTCAGGAAAGAGGTTTATGTTTGACACAAAAATTGCGCTGATTGTCCGTAATGATCTTGCGACGTGGCAGAGATTAAATGTGGTGGCTTTTTTGGCAACGGGGATTGCCTCTGCTGTACCTGAAATGTTGGGGAAACCTTATATCGATGCGAATGGCTATGAGTATGGCAACATGTTAGGGCAGCCGATGTTGGTATTTGAGGGGGAGTTATCTGGTCTACAAAAAGCACATCGGAAAGCAATTGAGCAAGATTTAACGATAATTCCCTATGTACATGCCATGTTTTCTACAGGAAATGATGAGGATAATCGGGCGGTTTTTTTAGCTGACGATGCGAATCAACTAAATTTGGTCGGAGTGGCGTTAAGAGGACCTAAAAAGGCAGTTGATAAAGCAATTAAAGGACTTTCTTTACATCAATAAGATTTTTATTGGAAGAATGATAAAACCCACTTTTTGAGCAAAAGTGGGTTTTATTTAAAAATGATGATTAAACTTTATCTTGAGTCTTGGTCTCAAAATCACTCGCATCATGGCGTTCATGCAACTGTGTAGCTAAATCACCAAAAGTACGGTTGACCATACGACCACGTTGAACCGCAGGGCGCGCTAAAATCGCATCTGCCCAGCGCTGAACATTTTTATATTGATCGACACCTAAAAACTCCGCGCCGTTATACACCCAGTTTTTAACAAGACCACCATACCAAGGAAACGCCGCAATATCAGCGATGCTATATTCAGAACCAGCCAAATATTCATGCTTTGCTAGATGCTGATCTAACACATCAAGTAAGCGTTTTGTTTCCAAGGCAAAGCGGTTAACCGCATATTCAACTTTAATGGGTGCATAAGCATAAAAATGCCCAAAACCACCACCTAAGTATGGCGCGCTACCCATTTGCCAGAATAACCAATTAAGGCATTCAGTACGTGCAGCAATATCAGTTGGAATGAAAGCTTTAAACTTTTCAGCCAAGTAAAGCAAAATTGAGCCAGATTCAAACACTCTTAATGGTGGGTTTTGGCTATGGTCAACTAATGCTGGAATTTTAGAGTTGGGATTAATTTCGACAAAGCCACTGCCAAATTGCTGTCCTTCACCAATTTTAATCAGCCATGCATCATATTCAGCATCTTGATGACCTAATGCTAAAAGCTCTTCTAGCAAAATAGTGACTTTTTGACCATTAGGCGTTGCTAAAGAATAGAGCTGGAGCGGATGTTTCCCTACTGGAAGTGTATGCTCGTAACGCGCACCTGAGGTAGGTTGGTTTAAATCGGTTTTCTCTCCAGTCCATTGCCAAACTTGTGGAGGAATATAGTTTGAATCGCTCATTTTTTATCTCATGTTTGGTGTAAATATAAGGATTTATTTATGTCGCAAGGCAAGCCATTTTTGTACGGTCGGTCGTTGCCATTGCTGTAATGCATAGTTTTTTAAACGTTCTGGTACAACATCACCATTTTGAATAAGGCGTTGCAGCATCAGGGCAAGTTCAGCATCCACAATGCTCCATGAACCAAAAAGAAATTCGGCATCAGACGCAAGAAGTTTTTCTGCAACAAAGAAAAGTTTCTCCGCAGCTTTTTTGCCTTCTTCTGAAAGTGGAGTGGACTTGGGCTGAATAAAAATAACATCGGTTGGTCGTTCAGTTCTTAGTGCAATTAAGTCTGATCGGAGCCATGCCTGAATTTGTCTTGCTCTTGCGCGTGCTTGAATATCTTTTGGATAAATAGATGTGTTTGGATAAAGCTCTTCAAGATATTCCAAAATGGCAGATGATTCTGATAAGGCAAAATCGTTATGCTCAAGTACAGGCACTTTGGCAGTTAATGACTTTGCTACATAAGATTTTTCAAACTGGCCTTGCTGGCCTAAGTTGATGGTTGCTATTTCAAATGGAATTTGTTTTTCATGTAGCCCTACAAAAACTGTAAACGCGTAGGGGCTTAGAAATTGTGAATCTGTGTACAGCTTAAAATGTTCATTATTCATTGTTATTGTCCATGTCATAAAACAATCGGATCTAGTCTAAGTGAGCTGATCCAAGATTGGGTAGCTTTTTTGTGGAAAAGCTTTATCGGTTTTTGAATTAAGCCATTTCAGTGTTCTACGTTAGGGCTTAATGTGCTGAAAATGTTGACGAACAATGTTCAGCCATGCCTGTACGGCTGGTGAGACAGGAAGATTCTTTTTCCAAGCCATGACTAAGTGCCACTGAATATTTGGTTTTTCGAGTGGTACCGCTGCAAATAAACTAGGGTCAAGCATGTCGGTATAATACTGTGGGAGAAGCGCAATCCCCATACGTTGTAGCACCATATCTGCCAAGAGGTGCCATTGGCTGGTACGGCAAGCAATGGTTGGATAAAAACCATGCTGTTTACAGGCATCGAGAATAATACTGTTTAAAGAGAAATTTTCAGGAAACATTAAAAATGATTGGTGTTGTAGCTCTTCTAGATTTATTTTTTTGCGGGTTGCCCAACTCGCATCCCGACGTAAAAGAACCATTAAAGGGTAGTTACATAGCTCAATGCTATTAAAGATTTGCGTATCAAAAGGCTGCAATAAAACGCCAACATCTAACTCGTTATTAAGCAAAGCTTGTTCAATACCACGTGAACCCACTTCCATAAAAGCTAATTCAATATCTGGTAATTGTTGATGATAATCAAATAGAGCAGTCGTTAAGAGCTGTGAGCCTAAAGGCGGAACGCCAAGTTTTAAAGTTCCTGTTTTTAATTGTTGGTAGTTTTCTATCTCAAGAAAGATGTTCTGTTCTGCTTGAAGAAGCTCAATCGCATGTTGATAAATCCGCTCTCCAATTTCAGTTAATTCAATTTGTCTTTTACGGCCATGATCAGGTTTAACCAAAAGCTGTACCTGAAGTTGCTCTTCAAGCTGCTGTAATATTTTACTAATAGTCGGTTGAGTCAGATACAACTCTTCAGCAGTACGGGTAAAACTTTTAGTTTTTACCAGCGTAACGAAGCAATGTAGTGATTTTAGAGAAAGCATGATAAAGAATAAATTATTCCATTTTTGAATGATAATAACATGAATAATTCATATTTAGCAGCTTTAACCAAGATAGCATAATAGTGTAGTTAACCATTTAATTTCGCAAAATGAGTACTGAATCTGCTTCTGGAACACCCACACAACCTTCATTTTTAGTTTTAGTTAAACAAATTTTGATTTTGGCTGGTTTTTGGTGGGTCGGATATCTCTTACATCAAAAACTCGGTGTGCCTGTATCGGCAGGCATTTTAGGTATGTTTTTATTGCTTCTATGCCTGTTCTTTAAAATTATCAAAATGGATCAGGTGGCAATGGGAGCAACCGTTGTTTTAGGTGAACTGTTACTATTTTTCGTGCCCGTTGTAGTCGCCGTAGTTCAGTATAAAACTTTATTTATGACCGAAGGCTGGCAAATTGTCTTGAGCATTGCGGTTGGGACCATTTCGGTCATGCTCAGTACATGTCTGACGATTCATTATTACAATCGTTTGAAAGCTTATTTGCATGCTCGAAAACGTCTTCAACATAAGCATATCTAAAGAGCAAATGACATGAATATTTGGTCAATTCTTTGCCTGATCTGGACTTTGGTCGCCTATGTTGTGGCAAAGAAAATCTATCAGAAAAATCCAAAACTTTGGTTATCGCCTGCGATTAGCGTGCCTGTACTCACCATTATTTTGATGACGATTTTTGGAATTTCATATCAAACATATGCTGAAGATACGCAGTGGATTGTTAATTTATTAGGACCAGCAACGGTTGCTTTCGCTGTACCGATTTATCGTTATCGGGAAACGATTCGTAAAAACCTGGGGGTCCTTTCGATTGCGATTATTGTGGGGATGAGTGTAGGTGTGATGTCTGCCTATGAAATGGCACAGTGGTTCCACTTTAGCCCAGAAGTGACCAACAGTTTAATGGCACGTTCTATTTCAACACCATTTGCCATGATTTTAGCGGAAGATATTCACGGTTCGGCAGCATTGGTTTCACTATTTACCGTTATTACTGGTTTGGTTGGTATGATTTGCGGCGATGCAATTTTAGCGATTACTAAAATCCGTTCTAATGTAGCAAATGGGGCAGCTTTCGGAAATGCAGCCCACGGTTTTGGTACAGTTAGAGCACAGCAAAGAAATAGTGAAGAAGGAGTGATTGCAAGTTTAACCATGGTAATCGCAGGTATTTTAATGGTATTGATTGGACCATTTGCGATTCATCTATGGTTGCTGTTGTAGGTTTTATCTAACTTGATTTGTCATGTTGTTGAATAATCTTTGATAGTTTTTTTATGGCTTGTCTCATTAGTTCGGGTTCAAAATCGCCTAAGCCAACAATTAAACCCGGACGTTGTTGTTCTTTTGAAAATGTCGGTGAAATTGCTTTAAGCGCAATGCCTACATCGACTGCCGAGCTCGCAACGTCAATATCATTAATATGATGAGCAAGCCATAACACCATATGCATGCCTTGATCGCCTGGCTGTAACCAAGCCAGCTCTTGAGGTATGTATTTTTCAATCAAGCCAATAATGTATTCTCGAACTTCTGCATAGACATTTCGAGTCCGTCGAATATGCCGCTCTAAATAGCCTTCTTGAATAAAAGCAGCCAAAACATGTTGGTCCGCAGCAGGTGGGTGTCGATCAATTAAGACTCTGAGCCCACAAAAAGGTGCCACCAGTTCCTTAGGTAACACAGCATAGCCAAGCCTAAGCGATGGAAATAAGACTTTACTGAAAGTCCCAAGATAAATGACTTGATCGGGTGCCATACCTTGTAACGATGGGAAGGGCTGACCGTTATAACGGAGTTCACTGTCATAGTCATCTTCAATGATCCATGCATTTTGCTGTTTTGCCCAAGCCAATAAAGCAGTACGTCTTGCTAGACTCATCGGCATGCCAAGTGGATATTGGTGAGACGGCGTCACAAATGCGGCACGTGCATTTTTCGAAAGTCTAATTCCGGTTTCAACCTGAATACCTTCTTCATCGACAGGAACACGCACCATCCGAATGTTTTGTACAGCATGTTCAAAAATGGCTGTTGTACCGCGATAAGCTGGATCTTCAATCCAAACTTCATCCTTTACTTCAAATAAAATCTGGCTGCAAATATAAAGTGATTGCTGAATACCGGGAGTAATTACAATTTGTTCAGGTTCGCAGTGGACAGAGCGTGATCGGCGTACATAGTCTGCTATAGCAACTCTGAGTGATAGAACGCCTTGAGGCTCGCCATAACCCGAAGGAGCACCAGCACCTCGAGATCTAAATTTATTACCAAACTTACGCCAAATATCACTCGGTTGGGTACGGGCAATCGGGACAGATACTGCAAAAGGGGCATGAGGAAGTGGTTTAAACTCTTTAAGCACTTGGGCATAAGAACGTGCCGATTTCGTCAAAGGGATTGAGTTAGGTGTGGTCTCTTTTTGAGAATGTTGCGGCGTAGTTTTTTTAGTTAAAGCATGAGACACATAGGTGCCCGTTCGTGCTTGAGAGTCAAACACACCTTCGGCTAAAAGCTGATCGTAAGCTTCGATAATCGTTCCGCGAGCGACCCCAAGTGTTAGAGCCAATTCACGTGAAGAAGGCAACGGATCGCCGGGCTGTAAATCACCACTTTGTACAGCTTCACGCAAAGCTTGGGTCAGTTGAGCACTTATCTTTCCTTGGCTTTTATTAATCTTTGCAATCGACGGAAGTTCAACAACTTTTGCCATTCTTGCCATAATTCTGGTCTACTTAAAAAAATACAAAGTGGTTCTTTTTAATAAACCACATAAACCAGAAAATTTACAACACAAAATATAAATAATCCTGATATTTACAGCGAGGTTTTGAGCCATGTATATCCCCGATGATTATGCAGAAAACCGTTTGAACGTATTGCATTCTCTTATTACCGAATATCCATTTGGTGTGCTTTTTACTCATGGAGGTAATGGCTTAGATGCAAATCATCTTCCATTTGAATTACAGGCAAGCGAAGGGGAATTGGGTGTACTACGTGCGCATGTGTCTAGAGTTAATCCAGTCTGGCAGGATATTAAAAATGGAGATGAGGTGTTGGTCGTGTTTCAAGCAGGCGATGCTTATATTTCACCAAACTGGTACCCATCCAAACATGAACAGCACAGACAAGTGCCGACGTGGAACTACAGGGTTGTGCATGCTCATGGCAAAGTAACAGTTCACGATGATGAACGTTACGTTCGCGGTGTCGTGGCTCGTTTAACCCGTACCCACGAAGCATCTCAACCTGAACCATGGAAAATGTCCGATGCACCAAAGGACTATCTTGAACCGATGTTAAAAGCCATTGTAGGTATTGAGATTGAAATTACCAAGCTACGAGGCAAATCAAAACTTGGGCAAAACAAAGAACGTCGAGATATTTTGGGCGCGGCAGATGGCCTATCGAAATCTGGTCATCAAACCATAGCCGATGCCATGTACAGTGTGGCTGAGTTAAATAAATAATTTCGAAAATATACAACTTTAATATCAATTGAGGAGACAAAGATGTCTTTTACTACACCTGTTGAGTTGGTAGGTGAGCACGTTATTTTAAAGCCCTTAGACTTAACTCAAGCTGAATCACTAGCAGAGGCTGTTTGTGATGGGGAACTTTATAATCTTTGGTATACCCGTGTGCCAAGACCTGAACAAATGGCTGCTGAAATTGAAAGACGTCTCGGTTTACAAAGTTTTGGTTCTATGTTGCCATTTTATATTGAAGACCGTAAAACAGGTCGGGCGTTAGGTATGACAACTTTAATGCATATTGAAGAAGCCCATCGCCGTGTAGAAATTGGTTCGACGTGGTACCGAAAATCTGCACAGCGCTCACCTGTAAATACTGAGTGTAAAAAGCTACTGTTGGCTCATGCATTTGAGTCATTGAACTGTATTGCGGTTGAGTTACGTACATCTTCTTTAAATGTTCAAAGTCAAACTGCAATTGTACGTTTAGGTGCAAAGCTTGATGGTGTGCTGAGAAGTCATCAAATTGTGAAAGATGATATTTTGCGGGACACTCACGTTTATAGCATTTTAAAACATGAGTGGCCTGCGGTTCGCCAAAATCTGGAATGGATGTTGAATAAACCGCGATAGGAATTAATGCAGAAGTCTATATTCTTGCGGAGTATTACCCGTCCAGTTTTTAAATGCTCTGCTAAAAGAATTGTGCTCTTGAAAGCCCAATAGAAATGAAATTTCACCCGTGCTCATTGATGATTTTTCTAAATAATGTTGGGCAAGAGATTGACGTGTCGCATCCAAAAGCGTTTTAAAATTAGTTTGCTCTTCTAAAAGTAGCCGTTGTAGCGTACGTTTGCTCATCGTGAGTCGTTGAGCAACATCTTCTATTGTACACAGTCCAGCAGGTAGGTTTTCTAAAAGTATTGCTTTAACTTTTTCGCTAACTGTTGCATCTTCATCAAGCTGTATAAGACTACGTTGCAAATTTGGCTCGAAAAAAGACCACATGGTCGGGTTGGCTGTTAAAAAAGGACGTTCAGCATCTTGGCGTGAAAAGACAATCGAAATGTGTTCACTTTTTTGTGGAAGTACGCCAAAAAATGTTTTGTATTCTGCTAGATGACTAGGCAAATCGGGCAGCGTAACTTTCAAAGGTATAACCTGATGTCTTGTACATATTCTTGCTAATTGAGCAAAAAAGACCAGTTCTGACATGGCAAGACTTTGCGGCGTTGGCGTAGATACATTATAAAATTTGAGTTCTAGCGTTGTTGTGTCGTTATCAATTGCTACTTGTAACTGCATTGGCCCAACAAGTCTTTTAAATTCAGATAGACGCTGTATCGCAATATTAAAGTTTGGACTACAAATACAGGCAAAAATCGCTGGATCAAACAGTTCAACTGTAATCATTTGACCAATTTTTAAAGGTAAGTCATTTATTCCAGCAAGTTGTTCAATTGCGTGCCAAAAATTGAAATATTGAACGGGCGTAAGACTTGCATCTTTACGGTTAAATAAATCAAGTGGCAGAGATGCCAAACGTAATGCATCTTCAACATTTATGCCAAGGTCATTAAGTAATAACTTCCAGTTGGTATTTAGGGCAAAATTTGAAGCATATTTCATTTGAGCATCTCAACATTAAATTTATATGGGTCACTTCATTTATTTAATAACTGACATCACCATACGATCAAACACACGGTCGCCAAACCATTTACGTACAAATATCATCAGTTTGGCATATTTTCCACCCACATAACGTGTTTTAGGTGAGGATGCATGGACGGCTTTCATGAGCATATCAACGACCACTTGCACATCTGAAAGAGCACCTTTTTCAACAGAGGTATGTGTTGCATTAGCAACTGCCGTCGCCATGTGGCTGTAGGCACTTTGCCCTGAACGTTCAAGCATAGGCTTGACCATTACATCTGCAAATTCAGTTGCGATAGCGCCGGGTTCAATGACAACAACATCAATGTTAAATGATTTTAATTCTAAACGTAGACAGTCAGACCAACCTTCAACTGCATGTTTGCTCGCATGATACCAACTACCAAGTGGGGTATAAATTTTCCCACCCATTGATGAAATGTTGATAATACGCCCTGCATTTTTTTACGCATACTAGGCAGAACCTTTTGGGTTAAATAGGCCATACCAAACAGATTCACTTCAAATTGATAGCGTGCATCGGCAAGGGTAGTATCCTCCATAGCACCATACATGCCGAAGCCTGCGCAGTTAACTAAAATATCAACACCATGGGTTTCTTTTTCAATTGTTTTCACAACTTGGTCGATATCATCCTGATTGGTAATATCCATTTTTAATGTATGAGCACCAAGTGCTTTTAGTTCTTGCATAGCATCAACGCGACGGGCAACGGCATAAACAGTTGCACCTTCTTTGAGTAATGCTTTGGTAAATGCTTTTCCCATACCAGATGATGCGCCTGTGATGAGAACGATTTTTTCTTTAACTATGTTCATATTCTGTCTCTCAACTAAAGTTTTAAGGAACTTGCTTTTCGATAGAGACATCATAGAAATTTGAACAATATTCATCCAAATCGAATGGCGACAATGTTTAATCAAAGTACGCCAAATTTTTAAAATATTATTTCCTCGAAATAAGAGCAGATGCACAAAGTTAAATTAAAGCTTCTGGCCGTCTTTTGCTTAACCATAGTAATGAGCATGCTGCAATTACCAGCCACGGTACTAAAGCAATATTCATGGCTTCCCAGCCAAATAAATCGAGTAAAGCACCTGCGCTAAAAGAACAAATTAAGCCGACAACAAAAACAGTCATGTCGTTAATGGCTTGGGCCTTAGCTTTTTCAGCTGCTGTATACGTTCCGGTAAGTAAAGAAGTGCTGCCAATAAATAAAAAGTTCCATCCCACACCTAATAAAATTAAAGAAATAGCAAAAGATGCGAACTGAATACCTGAGAGAGCAAATCCGATATAGCAGGCAAATAATAAAAGACCTGCAAACATGATTTTAAGCACACCAAAGCGAGCAATTAAATTTCCAGTAAAAAATGAGGGTAAAAACATACCAAGTACATGTAGTTGAATGACTGTCGTAATTGACCCAAGTTCATGGTGTGAATGTCGCATAGCAATTGGTGTGGCAGTCATACCTAAAATCATGATGCCGTAACCTGTTACTGCGCCAAACAGAGCAACTAAATAGGTGGGTTGAAAGACAATCTGTTGCCATGGACGACCAGCAGTAAAGTCAGACTTTTGCTCAACTGTATTGGCAATATGTAGGCTAGATAAAATCCCCATTGCCACAAGTGAGATGATACTAATAATTAAAAATGAACCGATATATTCTAAATGCTGGAATAAGGGTCCACCAAAACGGGCTAAAGTCGGACCAATGAGAGCTGCAACAATTCCACCTGCCATAACCCAAGAAATAGCGCGTGAGCGGAACGCATCATTTGCAACTTCACTGGCAGCAAAACGATAAAACTGGGCAAAGGATTGATATGCGCCAACACATAACGTGCCTAAGGCTAAAAGTATAAGTGAACTATAAAAAATTCCGATTGATGCAATAATGCCGCCGAGCACACCTAAAAAAGCACCGAATAGAAAACCGTTACGTCGTCCTACACGTGCCATGAGCATTGATGCAGGGAACATCATTAAAGCCGTACCCAAAAACATAGATGCGATGGGCAGTGTTGCAAGTGTTGGGGTATTTGCAATATTTGCCCCAGCCAAACCACCAATGGTCATGACCATGACGGAAACGGTTTGGAAAAGTGATTGGGAACTCGCCAAAATTAATACTTGGCGGTGCATAGTATTTTGAAGCATAAAGAGCCTTTAATTATATTCAGCAATGGCTGAGGCTAGGTGTCCGGTTTTTACATAAAGACAAGCGCCAGACAAACCCGCTTGAAAATGGGCAGGTGTTTTTGGAGGTAGACGTATCCATGTTCCAGCGTCAAAAACTATTTCTTTATCAATTAATTGACCTTGGGTAATCAAAATTTCGATTCCACCCTCAGCTTCTTCAGTAAAAAGTTGCTGCGGTTTAAGTTTTTCTAAATAAGTGTGTTCATAACTTGCATCAACCAATGTGCAAATTAAACGCGAACCTATTTCTTGCCATTGTGTTGGGTCGTTGGTATTGATTCGTAAGCTTTGAGTTTCTGACGTAGGAATTTGCATAAGTTTGACAAAAATCAATGTACCTTCTTCACTCGATGGTTGGTGTGCTGACTGATGGGGACTCCGTAAATACCATCCAGCGGCGTAGTGCAGATTTTGATTTTCAGTAAATACGCCTGAAAGTACGAGGATTTCTTCACCATGATGATGTCGATGTTCAGGGAAGGTTGTATGGGGCGCATATTTCACTAAACTGGTCGCACGGGCTACTTCATCACCAATACGATCAAGCATGACCCGATCAACTTCTCCACGGGGAGATTTCACCCAATGATAGTCTTCAGGTTTGATAATCACAGCCTGTGAAAAATCGGCATGGATCAACATGACTACTCTCCTCGTAAACTAAATTCTCTTTATTCAATAACAAAATAAATAAAGTGAGTGAGCAAGCCTACTCAAGATGTAAAAATTTAATCGTTATGAATAGATTACAGAGCATTTTAGAAATAAAGATTTATAAGTACAAATGAGATAATCTACTTATCCAATAAAGAAAATCTTTAGTGCCTATGAATTCACCAGTTTATTTGAATGCACTTCGTGCTTTTGAAGCCAGCGCACGCCACAAAAGTTTTTCTGCTGCGGCAAAAGAGTTGAATGTGACTCCAGCCGCAGTGGGGCAATTGGTACGTACACTTGAAGATTGGTTAGGCTTTCCGTTGTTTCATCGGCAAACTAACGGTAAAAATCGACTGGTCGCTACTGAACTGGCTGAATCGGTTTTACCGGATATTCGGGCGGGTTTTGATAAGCTCACTTTGGCTTTGGAGAAATTAAAACAAGATTCTCTATCAGGTGTGCTTAATATTGCGGTCAGTCCAGCATTTGCCGAAAAATGGCTATTACCAAGAATTGATCATTTTCAAAAACAATATCCAGATATTGATATTCGTTTAGACATTAACTTGAAAACCGTAGATTTTTTAGAACAAAAAGTCGATGTGGGTGTCAGATATGGTCAAGGACAATGGCAAGGTTTAGAAGCCGTTAAACTTATGGATGAAGAGGTTTATCCCGTATGTTCGCCCGCATTTTTAAATGAACATTCATTTCTCTTAACCCCAAATGATCTGAAAAATATCACTTTAATTCATGATCTTTCTATGGAAAAACATCAACAATTTCCGGGGTGGCAATCTTGGCTAAAAAGTGTAGGTTTGAATGACATCAATATTAGCCGTGGTATGCAAATCAACAGTTCATCTGCAGTTTTACAGGCTGCAATGGAAGGACATGGTGTTGCATTAGCGCGTAGTGTTATGGTGCAAAAAGATATACAAACCGGGCGTTTGATACGATTATTTCCTCAAATTCACTTCTCATCGCCCTTTTCTTATTATTTGGTGTACCGACCACAATACGCAAATTTGCCTAAAGTCAAAATCTGTCTAGATTGGTTTTTTGAAGAAATTCATCGAATATAAAATTAATCATTAACCTGAAGTTAATAACAGCTCATCTAGGTTGATTGATCGAAACTCCATAAAGCGTTTCTATAGATACAGAACAAAACTGCGATCTATATAGGTAAGCACATGGAAGGATCAGTTCAGAATAAAGAACGGTTATGGACAAAGCGGCGTCATGCCAAACAACTAAAATTAGAGATGGCAAACCAATATACCGATGGTGTGGTGATTCCAACTCAAGACATTATTAAAGTTTTAGAAACCTTAATTACACCGGGTGACAGAGTTGTACTCGAAGGGAATAACCAAAAGCAGGCAGATTTCCTTTCGCGTTCTTTAGCACAAACCAATCCAGATGTTTTGCATGATTTACATATGATCATGCCAAGCGTTGGGCGTTCGGAACATCTTGATCTGTTTGAAAAAGGCATTGCGCGTAAGCTCGATTTTTCTTTTGCTGGCCCACAAAGTTTACGCATTAGCCAGTTAATTGAAGATGGACTGCTAGAGATTGGTGCCATACACACTTATATCGAATTGTATTCACGTTTGGTGGTTGACCTTATTCCAAATGTGGTGCTCTCGGCGGGCTTTATGGCAGACCGTCAAGGCAATATCTATACAGGTCCAAGTACCGAAGATTCTCCAGCACTTATTGAACCTGCGGCTTTTAGTGACGGTATTGTGATTGTTCAGGTGAATGAACTGGTCGATGACGTCTCAGAGTTACCACGTGTCGATATTCCTGCCTCTTGGGTGGATTATGTAGTGGTTGCAGACCAGCCATTTTATATCGAACCCTTGTTTACCCGTGACCCGAAACATATCAAGCCTGTGCATGTACTCATGGCAATGATGGCAATTCGCGGAATTTATGAGAAGCATAATGTGCAATCGTTAAACCATGGCATTGGTTTTAACACTGCGGCAATTGAACTGATTTTACCGACCTATGGTGAATCTTTAGGTTTAAAAGGAAAAATTTGCCGAAACTGGACACTGAATCCGCATCCAACCTTAATTCCAGCGATTGAAACAGGTTGGGTTGAAAGCGTGCATTGTTTTGGTACCGAACTCGGTATGGAAAAATATGTTGCAGCTCGTCCTGATGTGTTCTTTACAGGTCGTGATGGTGCTTTACGTTCTAACCGTATGATGTGTCAGCTTGCAGGTCAATACGCCGTTGACCTATTTATCGGTGCAACTTTGCAAGTTGATGGCATGGGCCATTCTTCGACTGTTACCAAAGGTCGTTTAGCTGGTTTCGGTGGTGCACCAAACATGGGGCATGATCCGCGTGGCCGTCGTCACGATACGCCAGCATGGTTAGATATGCGTTTGCAAGGTGCCAATGAAACTGAAACCTATTTGGCACGTGGTAAAAAACTCGTTGTACAAATGGTGGAAACCTTCCAAGAGGGTGGCAAGCCAACTTTTGTGGATCGTCTCGATGCCATTGATGTTGCTAAAACAGCAGGCCTACCTTTAGCACCAATCATGATTTATGGTGATGATGTCACCCATCTACTGACTGAAGAAGGCATTGCTTATCTATATAAAGCAAGCAGCCAAGAAGAGCGCCAAGCCATGATCGCTGCGGTGGCAGGCGTGACCAGTATTGGTTTAACTCAGGACCCTAAAACAACAGCACGTTTAAGAAGCGAAGGCTTGGTGGTATTCCCTGAAGATTTAGGTATTCGCCGCACCGATGCAACACGTGAGCTTTTAGCTGCAAAAAATATTGCTGACTTGGTGACATGGTCTGATGGTTTATATCAACCACCTGCAAAATTCAGGAGTTGGTAATGATGACACAAGTTCAATATCAAACACTTAGCGATAGTCAGCTTTTAGCAGATATGGCGGTCGAGGCTTTAATTGATGAAGTTAATCTAACACCTAAACCAGCATTGGTAGATCGCCGTGGCAGTGGTGCACATGATGACCTGACTTTTGAGTTAATGGAGCGCTCTGCGAAAAGTTTAGGACCCATGTTTGAAGCGATGGCTCAAGCTGCAAAGCATCATGGAAAAGCTTGTTTGGCCTTACGTGAAGACATTGGAGAAATTGGCCGCCAAGGTGAAAACACTATGATGTTGGCAACAGATGGTGTTAACACACACCGCGGTGCAATTTGGGCCTTGGGTTTAATGGTTACGGCAGCAGCATTAGCGCGCAGTAATCAACAGTACTTATCGGCTGTTGAGCTATGCCATTTAGCAGGCCAGATTGCTCAGCTTGAAGATCGTTTTATTCCAAAGCAGGCCTTGAGTCATGGTCAGCAAGTACAAAAGAAATTAGGCATCTTAGGTGCTAAAGAACAGGCTCAACAAGGTTTTCCAACTATTGTGAATTTTGGTTTAAAGCAGCTTTACCAAAGTCGTAGTAAACCAATGAAAGAAGAGTTCGCTCGTTTAGATGCCTTACTTGCGATGATGACCGATCTGACCGATACATGTGTGCTTTATCGATCTGGAACAAATGGCTTAAAACGTATGCAACAAGGTGCTCAGCAAGTACTTGATTTGGGCGGCAGCTCAAGCTTAGAAGGCCGACGTGCTTTGCATCTTTTAGAGATTGACTTGCTTCGGATGAAAGCTTCTGCTGGTGGTGCCGCAGATTTGTTGGCAGCAACATTGTTTATAGATCGTGCTGAGCAGTCATCTGGAAAAAATGAAAAGGGATTTTGATTATGGAAACACTTCATTTTGAATTTGTGGCCACAGAGCCACCTGTAAAAAAAGCACTAGTAGGATGTGTTGGTTCAGGTGATTTAGAAATTTTGATGGAACCTGGTGAAACTGGAAAAGCTTCTATTCATGTAGTGACTTCGGTAGATGGCAGTGCAGCACGTTGGCACAATCTTTTCGAACGGATTTTTACTGCGCAAATACCGCCAGCGGTCAATATTGATATTCATGACTTTGGTGCAACTCCTGGTGTCGTTCGCTTACGTCTAGAACAAGCATTGGAGGAAATTGCTCATGACTGATATTCAGAGTTTGTTAAATAAACAAGATTTTATTGAACTTAGCGCCAGAGAGCGTGCCAAAGCGCTATTAGATGAAGGGACTTTTCGAGAGCTACTCGACCCATTTGCACGTGTTATGTCGCCTTGGTTGGCTCAGCAAAATATTGTCCCGCAAGCCGATGATGGTGTGGTGATTGCAAAAGGATCTATTCAAAAACGCCCAGTGGTTTTAATTTCAATTGAAGGTTTATTTCAAGGTGGAAGTTTAGGTGAGGTGGGCGGTGCCAAAATTGCGGGTGCCTTAGAACTTGCAGTTGAAGACAATCTAAAAGGTATTCCAACAGCGGCAATTTTACTTTTGGAAACGGGTGGCGTTCGCTTACAAGAAGCAAATCTCGGTTTGGCTGCAATTGCTGAAATTCAGGCTGCAATTGTGAACTTACGGCAGTATCAACCCGTGATTGCTGTGGTCGCAGGCAGTGTAGGGTGCTTTGGTGGCATGTCAATTGCGGCTGGTCTATGTAGCTATATTGTAATGACACAAGAAGGACGTTTAGGCTTAAATGGCCCGCAAGTGATTGAACAAGAAGCTGGTGTACAAGAATATAACGCCAAAGATCGTCCATTTATATGGAGTATTACTGGTGGTAATCAGCGTTTCGCTAGTGGTTTGGCAGATGCTTATGTTGACGATGATCGCCAGAAAATTCGTCAGCAAGTCATCGATTATTTAACTCAAGGCGTACCACAGCAGCACCGTAGTTCAAACTACTCATTCTATTTAGCGAAGCTACAACAAGTCGATACTGCTGAGCAGATTACCCCAGCACAGGTTCAAGCTTTGTATCAAGGAGAGCAAGCATGAATATCGCCGTTGATACATTAAAAGCATCTACACGTGGTGCACATTGGTTTAAAGCACTCACTCAGGGATTTAAGACAATTGAAGGTTTTCCAGCTTCGGTTTGGGTGGCTGATGGTCAGATTGATCAGCAAGCGGTGCGTGTGATTGCCGTTGTTCAAGACAGCAATAATCTGTTCCCGCGGGCAAAACAAGGTGAAGTTGGACTGCTAGAAGGCTGGAGCTTGGCAAAAGCGGTTGATGACGTGATTCAAGCCGATGTTCATTCAGAAACTAAACGCGGCATTTTATGCTTGGTTGATGTCCTGAGTCAGGCCTATGGGCGCCGCGAAGAATTATTAGGTATTCATCAAGCTTTAGCGGGTGCAGTAGATAGCTATGCTAGAGCCAGATTGGCAGGCCATCCTGTTGTCAGTTTATTGGTTGGTAAGTCGATGTCGGGTGCTTTCCTGGCGCATGGATACCAAGCCAATCGTATTATTGCCTTAAAAGATTCAGGTGTTATGGTGCATGCGATGGGTAAGGAATCTGCTGCACGCGTTACCTTGCGATCGGTTGATGAGTTAGAGCAATTGGCTTCCAGTATTCCTCCAATGGCTTATGACATTGAAAGTTATGCCACACTTGGTTTGTTGTCTGAACTGTTATCTGTTGAAAACCCTGAACAACCGACAACCGATGATCTTTTGTCAGCGAAGCAGGTGATCGCTCAAGCGTTTAAAGAAATTAATGCTGATCAATCTAGAGGATTGGAACAAAGACTTCACGGCCAAAACCGTCAAATGTCTAAAAAGGTCCGTGAATTATTGCGTGAGCAATGGTCATGAAACTTAAGCTCGAAGCCCATGATTTATTGTGGGGCATGACGGTCGATTGCTTGGCCGATAATGCTCCGCTTTGGGTGAAAGAGGTTTTGCTACGAGGTGATCCTGTTGTAGTTCGACGGGCAATTACTCCTGTAGAGCAGGTGGCTGTGGGTGTAAGAGGACAATTTCGCTATCAACGATATGCAGCTCAAATGCCACGATCTGCGATTGGCAGACAACTTAAGCCAGAAGCGCTGACTCACGTGGATACGCAACAGTTTGAGCACTTGGCAGAACGTTTACAGAGAATTTCCAGCATTATGAAAAACTTTTCAGGATGTTGGGGATATACAGGAAGTTTCGGGTTTGAGTTGGCAACGGGCATTAAAACAGTAACCGAGCAAAGTGACATAGATTTATTGATTCGAGCTGAACAACCTTTTACCAAAATGCAGGCGATTGAGCTACTCGAAAATTTTCAGCAAGTAGGGCTGAATGTGGATATACAGCTTCAACTTCCACGAGGTGGTTTGGCATTAAAAGAATGGGCTGGGAACGGTGGAAAAGTTCTATTAAAACGTTCTGATGGTGCTGTTTTAGTAGAAAACCCATGGAATTAGGGAATAGATATCATGGCTTCAATTTGGGTATATCCGGGACAAGGTGTGCAACGAAGCAATATGTTGCACGACTTAGCTCAAACCGCTCTAGCTAAAGAATACCTTGAGCGTGCATCGGATACACTCAAAGAAGATGTCTTGATACTAGATAGTCCGGCTGCATTGCAATCGACACGTGCAGTACAGCTTTGTTTACTGATTTCAGGTGTGGTGAGTTCAGCTTTATTAACAGCGGAAAACTTAACACCTGATTATGTGGCTGGTCTATCAATTGGTGCATGGTCTGCTGCAGTTGTAGCAGAAGTTTTAGCCTTTGAGGATGCTGTTCGTTTGGTTGCCTATCGAGGTGAACTCATGCAAAACGCCTATCCAACTGGCTATGGTATGACTGCTCTGATTGGTACAGAGCGTGCAGCTGTTGAAACATGGGTCAAACAGATTTATGAAATAACGCCAGAGGTGTTTGTCGCAAATATTAATGCACATAACCAGATCGTTATTTCAGGAAGTTTTGAAGCCATGAACCAAGTTGCTGTTTTGGCAAAGCAACAAGGCGTGGTGGCAAAAAAATTAGATGTATCAGTGCCATCGCACTGTGAATTATTAAGTCAGCAAGCAAAGCAACTTGCAGCGTCTATGGAGGGAGTGACTTTAAAGCAGCCTAAAATACGTTATTTAAGTGGTACAACGGCTCGTACGCTTAGCAGGCCAGAACAGATTGGTGATGACTTGGCTTTTAATATGAGTCGAACTGTAGATTGGGAAAGTACCATCCAAGCTGCATGGGAGCGAGGTGTGAGATTGCAGATCGAAGCTTTACCGGGAACGGTACTTACTACACTTGCACGCCGAACATTTAAAGAAGGAACCGTGTTGTCATTTCAAGGGACACGCATAGACACTATTCAGATGGCAATGCAAAAAGAACAGGCAAATAGTTTTTCTTTTTGAGTCAGATTTTACAAAAGCATAAATGATCCAAGGATATGAGGGATTGTCATGATTATATATGGAGTTGGTTTACTCGCACTTTGCACCTTGGTGGGTGTTATTGTTGGCGATTTGTTGGGCGTTTTATTGGGTGTAAAGTCCAATGTTGGTGGCGTGGGTATCGCCATGATTTTACTCATTTGTATACGGTTATGGATGGAAAAACGTGGTGTTATGACAGTTGAAACCGAAAAAGGCGTTTCATTCTGGGGCACCATGTACATTCCTGTTGTTGTTGCCATGGCAGCACAACAAAATGTGGTTACAGCATTATCTAGTGGGCATATGGCACTGTTTGCTGCGGTAGTTTCAGTTATTGTTTGCACACTCACCATTGCGGGCTTAAGCCGCTACAACAAGGCAAGCCCTTTACCGAAGGAAGAAGACACCACATTAAACCGCATTGGAGGCAAAGTTCATGGTTGAATTATTATTAAAGGACTTAACCCATTTAGGTTTAATTACAGCTTTCGCCTTAATTGCTTTAATTATGTGGTTGTCGACTAAGCTATCTAAATATTTAACCAAGGGAAGAGTGCATGCTTCAGCAATTGCGATTGTAATTGGTTTAATCTTGGCATGGTTTGGCGGAAAAATGACAGGCGGTGAAAAAGGTATTACCGATCTTGCACTCTTTACCGGTGTCGGGCTTATGGGTGGTGCAATGCTTCGTGACTTTACCATTGTCGCAACTGCATTTGAGGTACAAGCGACTGAGGCGAAAAAAGCCGGGTTTATTGGAGCCTTCTCTTTATTTCTCGGAACCATTTTGCCATTTATTGTTGGTTGTATGTTTGCGTGGATTTTTGGCTATCGCGATGCGGTGAGTATTACCACAATTGGTGCGGGTGCAGTGACTTACATTGTAGGGCCAGTGACAGGTGCGGCCATTGGAGCAAGTTCTGAGGTCATGGCGCTGTCAATTGCAACGGGGCTGGTGAAAGCAATTTGTGTAATGGTTTCAACACCGCTTACCGCAAAATTTATGGGATTAGACAATCCACGTTCTGCCATGATTTTTGGTGGCTTGGCTGGAACTGTCAGTGGAGTGTCGGCAGGCTTGGCCGCGACAGATCGCCGTTTAGTACCTTATGGTGCACTCACAGCAACGTTCCATACAGGACTTGGCTGTTTAATGGGACCAACAGTTTTATTCTTTGCGGTTAAAGCATTGGTAGGTGGCTAAGCGTCCACGGCTTAAATAAAAAGGGCTGTTGTTATACAAAACAACGGCCCTTATTTTTATCTTTTAAAATTAGAAGCAAACATACGACACTCAGCAATCAGTGCGAGTAAGTTTGGATCTCGTTCTTTACTCTTCAAGAAAACCAAACCAATTTCTTGTTGCATATGATATTGCTGTTTTAGGGGAATAAGCTTAACAGAGCTTTCATAAACCGCAGAAATACGACCCGGTAAAAGGGCAAAACCAACGCCCGAACTGACCATACTAATTAAGGTAAAAATATCGTTCACTTGCAAAGCAACTTTAGGAGAAAAACCTGCTTTTTTAAAAATAATATCGCTATCGTTATGAGTGGCAAAACCCTTAGTTAAAGTTAAAAAAGTTTCTTCTTTTAAAAGGCTTAAATCAATGTCTTTAAAATCGGCATATTTTGAATCTTTATTAACGGCCAAAAAAATGTCATCTGAAAACATTGGCAAAATTTCAAAGTCATCATCTTGAGTGGTTTCATTTAAAGCCACGATAATGGCATCAAGCTCAGTTGCTTTAAGCTTTTTCACCAAATCCTGATTCGAACTCAGCAACAGTTGAATATCAAGCTCACTGCGTCTGAGTTTAAGGCCGCTAATCACATTTGGAATGGTGTTTACCGTCAAAGAATAAAGAGAACCTAGATGTAAAACCTTGGCTGCAAAACCTGCTGCTTCTCTGGTTTTATTTACGGTAATAAAAATGTCTTGTACGATTTTTTGTGCCCTTTCTTCAAAGACATAAGCACTTTTTAAAGGGATGAGGTTACGGCCTTCATTTTTAAAAAGAGGGCAACGTAAAGCGCTCTCTAAAGAGTGTAGTGCTTTGTGAACACTGACATTACTCAGCTGCATTTCTGTGGCTGTTTTAGACAAATTTCCACAGCGCATAAAAGCTAAAAAAATCTGTATTTTTTTAAGGGTGAGTTCTTCATCAATTTCCATATTAATCCTTTGAAACTGTTTCCCTAAAAACTATAGATTTAAGCTATAAAGTTACCACAAAATAAAGACTATAAAATTGTGCTTAGGTCGAAGCATTTCTTTAGAGACTTGCTTCAACTCTTTGTTGAATGGTTTTGATGACTTGATCTAAAGCATTTTGAATTTTAGTGTTCCATTCAAAAGAGCAGTTGATTCGCAAATAATGCTGCTGTGCAGGTAAAACACTAAACAGAGGGCTTGGTGCAACGCCAATGTCTTGCTGAATCAATTCTTCATAAACTTGCATACTATCTAGCGTACTAGGAAGTTTGACCCATAGAAAATAACCACTTGGGTAGTAATACACTTCGCAAGAGCTCGGTAAATGCTGCTTTAAATAGTGATAAAACTGCTTTTTATAACGCTCAAGTGAAAGTCTAAGTGTACGCAAGTGCTTTTCATAATGATGATGAGACAAAAACTCAACCAATGCATTTTGAATGAGAGCATTTACTGAAATGGTGCTCATGAGTTGCAAGTGTTGAATATGGTCTGAAAATTTACCCGCATAGACCCAACCAACCCGAAAACCTGCACCTAATGTTTTAGAAAAAGAAGAGCAGTGAAGCACCAGATTTTGTTGGTCAAAATACTTCATTGAAAGTGGTTTTTGGCCGCCATAAAAAAGCTCCTCATAAACATCATCTTCAATCAAATAAATCTGATGTTCGTGAAGCAGTTTGGCAATTTTATATTTAATGTCATCATTGACGGTAAAACCAATCGGGTTATGGGCATTCAGCATCAGCCAACACACCTTGATTGGATATGTTTGAATAACCTGTTCAAAAGCCTCTAGGTCAAAACCATGCTGAGGATGTTCAGGAATAGTAATCACCTTAAGCCCTAAACGCTCGGCAGCTTGCCAAGCCCCATAAAACACAGTTTGCTGCAATAAAATATAATCGCCAGGTTGAGCGACAGCTTGTAGCGAAAGGTTTAATGCATCTAAGCCGCCTGATGTAATGACAATGTCATCTGGATCGGTCTGTATGCCTTGCATACAGTAGCGCTGAGCAATCAGTTTTCTTAAGGCCAAATTGCCTGGCGGTAGACTTGTGGTTTGGTCATAACTTTGTCTTTGACGCGCAAGCTGTCCCATAATTTGAATGAGTTTGGGTGCTGTTAAAAGCTGACTGTCTGGAAAAGCTGAACCAAAAGGCACGACAGATTCATGTTGAATCGATTTAAGATATTTAAAAACTAAGGAATTAATTTCAATTTTAGAGTTCAGTGAAACAACTGAATAGTGTTCGAGTGGCTTTAGTGCAATTTGCTCGGCAACAAAGTATCCAGACTTTTCTTTTGAATAGATCAGACCTTGTGATTCAAGCTCCTGATAAGCATTCATTACGGTCATTAAACTAAAGCCAGAGCGTTGTACTTGATCTCTTAATGAAGGTAATTTTTCATGCCCACTTAAAGTGCCACTTTCAATGAGTTGGCGAATGCTATGAGCGAGTTGTTCTGATTTATACATGTATGAGCTGCACGAAATAACAAAATGAAAGATGCACTTAATCAATAATAAATGCCGTTTGCAGAATCTACAAACGGCATTTGTTTAGAAAGTTGGAATTACTTTAAGTAAGGGGCTGCATAAATCAATATCACTTTAAACAATCCTGCAATCACAGCTAAGGCTAAAAAACCACCGAGCCATAGCAAAATAAACCATTGGGTTTGATTGAGTTTAACGGATGACTTTTTCATAAAACCCTCCATACTTAATGATAGCCTTCATCACCTACACGGACTTTGTCTCTAAATACCCAGTAAGACACAATGGTGTAAGCAATAATGATTGGAATCAAAATAAGTGCACCGACCAAAGCAAACATTTGGCTTGAATGTGGTGCTGCAGCCTGCCAGATGGTGACTGATGGCGGAATAATATATGGCCATAAACTAATCACGAATCCAGTAAATGCAAGGAAAACAAGAGCCAATGTATATGCAAATGGTTTGAGGTCATGATCTTGCTTTTTACACGCTGATAAAATCAAACCAACAAACAATAAGACCAAAATAGGCACAGGGCTAAAATAGAACAGATTTGGTAAAGAGAACCAGCGATCTGCAATTTCAGGATGAGTCAGAGGTGTATATAAACTTACGCCACCAAAAATAATGAGCAGTGCAATAATCAGCTTTGGCATAAGCTCATACATACGTTGCTGCAAGCCTTTTTCAGTTTTTAAGATGAGCCAGCCACAGCCCAAAGTTGCATACATCGCAACTACACCAATACCTGTAAAGATCGTAAATGGAGATAACCAGTCAAATGGACCACCAGCATAAATACCATTTTCGGTTTTAATCCCTTGGATATAGGCACCTAAAATAATCCCTTGTAGGAAGCTGGTTAAAACTGAACCCCAGATAAAGGCTAAATCCCAAAGATGCTTAGTACGATGAGCTTTAAAGCGGAATTCAAACGCCACGCCACGGAAAATCAGGGCAATCACCATGAAAATGATCGGTAAATAGAGTGCTGATAAAACTGTTGAATAGACCAGTGGAAATGCAGCATATAGACCAGCGCCACCGAGTACCATCCACGTTTCATTACCATCCCAGACAGGGGCCACGGTATTCATCATCACGTCACGTTCTTGGCTGTTCTTAATGAAGGGGAACATAATCCCGATTCCTAAGTCGAAGCCATCCATGACCACATAAATCATGACACCTAAACCGATAATACCGACCCATATTAAAGAAAGATCAATCATGACGGTTCTCCCCAGAGTTTTGTTTGCTGTCAATATTTTCATCGACTGCACTAAGTGGACGCATTGGTGTTTTAAAGTGTCCTACGCCACCAGTTTCAACATTTGGTGAATCAATGAATGATGGACCTTTGTTAATTAGTTTTAAGGTGTAGTAAATACCGCTACCAAATACGATGGTATAGACCACCACAAAAATAAACAGGCTCAGTCCGACCTGATCTGCGGAAACCGTATGTGAAAGTCCATCTTTAGTTCGCATAATGCCGTATACAACCCACGGCTGACGGCCAACCTCAGTAGTTACCCAACCTGCAAGCATAGCGACATAACCAGATGGTCCCATCACCAATGCAAATTTATGGAACCACGAAGTTTCATAGAGTTTTCCACGCTTACGTAACCAAAGTGCAATGAGTGACAAAGTGACCATGAGTACACCAAGACCCACCATCACACGGAAGCTCCAGAAAACAATCGTTGAATTTGGACGATCTTCAGGTGCGAAATCTTTTAAGCCTGTCACTTGGCCATCTAAGCTATGCGTTAAAATTAAGCTACCCAAATAAGGAACACCCACTTCGAAGTGGTTACGTTCTTCTTTCATATCTGGAATTGCAAATAGCAATAATGGCATCGGCTCATTGTGATTGGTTTCCCAGTGACCTTCCATTGCGGCAAGTTTGGCTGGTTGATGTTCACGGGTGTTTAAACCATGGTTATCACCAATGACTACTTGTAAACATGAAGTCACAAGCACCATCCAGAGACCCATCGAGAACGATTTTTTCACCAATTCATCACGACGGCCTTTTACTAAATGCCATGCAGATGTTCCGACGACCAATAATGATGAAACTAAGAAGGCGGCTGCACCCATGTGGGCAAAGCGGTAAGGGAAGGATGGGTTAAAGACAATTGCAAACCAGTCTTTTGGCACAATAATGCCATTTTCGATGGCAAAGCCTTGAGGTGTCTGCATCCAACTATTAGAAGATAGAATCCAGAACATGGAAATACATGTTCCGATGGCAACCATAAGTGTTGCGAAGAAATGGGCTCGAGGACCAACACGTCCCCAACCAAATAACATAATGCCTAAGAAACCTGCTTCTAAGAAGAAGGCACTCAAGACTTCATAGGTAAGTAAAGGACCAGTAATACTTCCGGCGACGCGTGAAAATTCACTCCAGTTAGTACCGAACTGGTAACTCATGACCACGCCCGAGACCACACCCATACCAAAGGCAACGGCAAAGATCTTAATCCAGTATTTAAATAGATCTTTATAAATCGGGTTTTGGGTTCTTAACCACTTCCACTCTAGCACTGCTAAAAAGCAGGCAAGACCGATGGAAGTGGCCGGAAAAATAATATGGAAGGATACTGTAAAAGCAAATTGTATTCGCGCTAATTCTAGAGCGGTTAGACCGAGGCTCATAAACTTTCCCCCTGTGAACTAGCTGATGATGGTTAAATGAGTTAAATACTTATTTTCAGGCAACAAAGTATTCTGACGATTAAACTTGCTTCTGTGATAAATGTTCTTAGCAAGTAAAATGCCAACAGGGTTAAGCAATATAATTGCTTGATATTTCAAGAGAATAGACTGATTGATTGTTCTCAGTCTGTTAACAAAGTTTATGCTTGATGTTGCATTTGTAAAAATGCATGTTGCATTGAAACATTGATGAAATATCTGGCGATATGCAATAGATCGTCTCATGAAAACTACCTACCTTAAGAAGTTTCCTTAATCATGCACTTACTATTTTTGTATATGTAGATACAGAAATTTTTTATAAAACTATAACAGTCTGAAGCATTCATGAGGTGTGCTATAGTTTTTTTTCAAATATCTGTAGCTATGTATCCATTCTTCAAAAGTCCAAAATAAATGAACAAGATTTACGAATGGCCAAAATCACTTTCCAAAACAGAGTAAATGTGACTTTGGGTAATAAGCGCAGAATAGTTTCTTCTCTTTTATTCCTTTGTTGTTTTGCGTGAGGTCTGGTTGTTACGTAGGTTATTAAAGACCTGATTTAAGTGTAGCTCTTCTAAAATAGCTTGGATGTTAAAAAATGTTTATTACTTCTCAACTCAATGTCCTGCATAAAATTATTAAAAATCAGCCTATTCCTGTATCTATATTGGCTCAATTAGAGCAAACCTACGTTAATTTTGAAGCTACTTTATTAAGAGCGAAAGTACTCAGAGACTTTTCTAAATCTGAAACAGTATATTTAATTCAATCTCATATTGAGGCACATCAAAGTAGTGTGGCTTATCTATTTTCACCATTTATTTTTGCTAACTTAAACAAGGCCGCTATTTATACAACGCCTGCAACTGTACCTGTGCTTTCAATTCTTAATAAATATTACCAAGCTGAAAAAAAAGCCTTATTCAAAGTAGATGATGTTTTAGAAAGTCTAAAAATTTATATAGATTTGGAACTTGCAGAGCTTAATGAAGTCGAATTTATTTATCTAAGCTTAATCAAAGCACTGTGCCGAAGTGATATCTCTACAGTTTTTTTAATTACGAGTTTAGACGTAGATGTCGAACATTTAAAAGCACTGGAGCAATTTTTAAAAATAAAAATTTATTGGATTAAAACCACAAAAGATGATGACTTAAAAAACCTCAATAGCTTAGAAATGCGGAAATTATTATTCAAAAATAAGGATGAAACTTATGTCAAATTATGCGCAAAGTTTGCTCAAATGAACGCAGCATTGGTTGGTTTATGCGACACCTTTACTGCTGGTCAAATGACCCACTTAATTGATGATATGTTTTATTCAGAGCATATTTTTGAAAAATTATCTGTCTATTCAGAATATATACAAACACTTCTGCAAAGCCAGCAGAGCATTAGACAAAAAGAGCTATCTTAGGGCTTGAGAGATGAGCTTTTTATGTTTGTGCTTGGGGGGCTTATATAAAGAATGAATACAGTTATAAAAAAATAATCGTTTTCATGTGAAATAAATATTTTATGGTAAAAGCAAAGCAATATTGGTTTTATTTACATGACAAATCTAAATTTTGAGCACCATCTCGGTTCACTAACGCATGCAGCACTTAGTCAGGCCTCAATTATTTCGCGGGTATGGGGTGAAGGACCTTCTGAACGGTATGATGAATTGGCAAAAAATTTCAGACCAACTTTTGCCCGTATTAAAGAAGGGGCTTTAATCCGTGAGCAACAGCATATTTTGCCCTATGAACAACTCCAGTGGCTCAAAGATATTGGTTTTACGCGCTTAAGACTTCCCAAAGCTCATGGTGGCTTTGATGCAACCATTCCTGAACTATTTGCATTGCTCGTTGAACTTGCAGAAGCTGACTCAAACTTACCGCAAGCTTTGCGTGTGCATTTTGGTTTCACTGAAGATGTGTTGGTAAGTAAAGACAAAGCGTTTCAACAGCGTTGGCTTAGCCGAATTGCAAATGGCGAAACGGTGGGTAGTGCATGGTCTGAAGGTGGAAAGGAGTCAATTGATCAGTTCGAAACTCATTTGTATCGAGACAGTGACGGAAAAATTCGTGTTAAAGGTAAAAAATATTACACCACAGGGAGTCTATATGCAGACTGGGTTGACGTTGGTGTAACAGATTTAAAGGGTGAATCTGGCTCGGTTGTTGTTCGCCGTGAAGATGAAGGCGTCGAAATTGTTGATGACTGGAATGGCTTTGGTCAGCAACTCACCGCAAGTGGCACAGCATATTTCCATGATGTATTGGTCGATGAAACTGAAATTTTACCTGATGATGACCGTTTTAAATATTCAGCGGCTTACTATCAACTGGTCCAACTAGCAATCATTACAGGTCTAGGGCGTGCTGCAACCTATGATGTTTCTCAAGCTGTTGCTAAACGGACCCGAAACTACACGCATGCAAATGCTCAATTTGTAAAACAGGATCCGCAAATTTTAGAAGTAGTAGGCCAAATCCGTGGCGCGGCTTACAGTGCCGGGGCGATTGTTGAAAAAGTCGCACAAAGCTTACAACGTGCTTACTTGGCAGCATTTCAAAATAATGAGCAGCTTGAAGAGGAGCAAAATGCACTTGCTGAGCTTGAAAGTGCGCAGTCTCAAACGGTTATTACCGATCTAATTTTAAATGCTTCTACAATTTTATTTGACGCTTTAGGTGCTTCTGCAACAGACAAAGATTTAGGTCTAGATCGATACTGGCGTAATGTACGAACTTTATCTTCACATAACCCGAGAGTATTTAAAAATCGTATTATCGGTGATTTTAGTGTAAACGGCACATTACCACCGTATCAATGGCGAATTGGGAATGTTGCTAAACAATAAATTATAGTTTTAGATATTAAGCTGCTGTTTTAGTGGCTTAATATTGTTTTGGTTGTTTAAATTAAATTATAAAAATATATTAGAATAAAATCATATTTTGTTTGGGGTTTATATTATAAAGAAAACATAAAAATTGCTTTAGTATAAAAATTAAATAAAATGCTGGTTGATATTTTATGACTAAGAAAATTAGTTTTAATGCTTTTGAAATGAATTGTATTGCCCATCAATCTCCTGGATTATGGCGACATCCTCAAGATCGATCTGTTGAATATAAAGATCTAGAATATTGGACAGATTTAGCACAAATTCTTGAGCGTGGTTTTTTTGACGGTATTTTTATTGCAGATGTGCTTGGTATTTATGACGTTTATCATCAAAGTGCTGAACATGCCTTAACAGGTGCAGTACAAGTTCCGGTCAATGATCCGCTACAGATTGTGCCAGCGATGGCAGCAGTCACAAAGCACCTGGGTTTTGGTGTGACTACATCTATTTCCTTTGAGCATCCTTATCCTTTTGCTAGACGTATTAGTACTTTAGATCATTTAACCAAAGGACGAGTTGGATGGAATATCGTGACGTCTTATTTGGAAAGTGGTTCGAAAAACTTGGGCCTAAAAACTCAGGTTAATCATGACAATCGTTATGATATTGCTGATGAATACTTAGAAGTCCTTTACAAACTTTGGGAAGGTTCTTGGGAAGAAGGTTCGGTACTTCGTGATCGTGAAAGTGGTATCTTTGCTGACCATAAAAAAGTGCATCCAATTCAGCACGAGGGTAAATACTTTACTGTACCGGGTATCCATATTTGTGAACCATCACCGCAGCGAACACCAGTACTTTACCAAGCAGGCGCATCTTCACGCGGGCAGAAGTTTGCAAGTCAAAATGCCGAGTGCGTATTCATAGCAGCGCCGTCTAAAATTGCCACTAAAAAAGTGGTACAGGGCATTCGTCAAAAATTGGCTCAAGAAGGTCGCGACCCGTACTCTGTCAAAATTTATGCACTTTTGTCGATTGTCACTGATGAAACCGATGCAAAAGCACAAGCTAAGTTTAAAGAATATCAAAGCTATGGAAGCTACGATGGGGCGTTAACATTACTGTCTGGCTGGTCGGGTGTTGATTTTTCACAATATCAACCAACTGACAAAGTTGAATATATTCAAACCAACGCGATTCAATCTTTATTAGATTCTTATGTAAATGCAGACCCAGAACGTGTTTGGACCATTGAAGAAATTGCAAATTGGAACAGTTTAGGTGGTAATGGACCTGTGTTAGTGGGTTCGGCAGAAACTGTTTCGGATGCTTTACAGCAATGGGTTGAAGATACCGATATTGATGGCTTTAACCTTGCCTATATTTTGGCTCATCAAACCTTTGCCGATGTGGTTGAGTTTATTGTGCCAGAGTTGCAAAAACGTGGGGTATATCAAACCTCATATGCACAAGGAACATTAAGAGAAAAACTATTTGGTGCTGGACCATATTTGCCTGAAAATCACCGCGGTGCAAAATATCGTAATCTAAAAGAGTTAAAACTTGCTGAGGCGAGTTAATATTTTGGAAAACCTTTAAATAAATAGCTGGTTAAATACCAGCTTTTATTTTATCTTTTTATATCGGTTTTAATGCTGAGTTAATAATGAAAAGATAATTCTATAATTGAGATTAAAACATCAGATTAATTTGTTTTTGTATTATGTGAATAATCATTATTTTGTTCCTGTTATTAAAATTCAGGAATTATTAAGTGAGCACACAAGAACTCGATCATAACCATCGTTATGAAATTAAATCTCCCGATGATGTTTCACAATTAATTTCAAAATTTGCAGGGAAGGGTAAATCGAATAAAGTTATTTGGTTGGCACTAATTGGGGTATTTATTGATGCCTATGATTTAACAACGCTCTCTTTTGGTATTGAGCAAGTCATCTCAGAGTTTTCTTTAAGCCCTGTGATGACTGGGGTCGTAGCTTCAGCAATTGTCTGCGGAACCATTGTTGGTAACCTGATTGGAGGTTGGCTGACAGATAAAATTGGCCGTTATCGGGTCTTTATGGCGGACATGGTGCTCTTTGTCATTGCGGCAATTGTCGCTGGTTTTGCACCAAATGTTTGGGTTTTGATTTTAGCCCGATTTATTATGGGAATTAGTGTTGGTATTGATTTGCCTGTGGCAATGTCATACTTATCTGAGTTTTCCAAATTTAACGGTAGTAGCAACAAGGCAGCGCGGTTAGCCGCATGGTGCCCAATGTGGTATGCCGCTTCTTCGGTCTGTTTTGGTCTAGTTCTGGCGCTTTATTTTCTTTTACCCCCTGAGCATAGCAACTGGTTATGGCGAGCATCTTTAATTTTTGGAGCAGTGCCAGCGTTACTCATTATTTTTATTCGCGGTAAATATTTAACTGAATCACCCATTTGGCTTGCAAACCAAGGCGATTTAAAAGGTGCAGCTAAAGTTCTACAAGAGTCCTATGCAATTAATGCAGTCGCTACAGTTGAAAAAGTAGAAAGAACTGCTGAAAAGAAAAAGCGCGAGGGGTTTGCAGTTTTATTTAATAAAACCTATTTGCCAAGAACGATTGTGGCAATTGTGATTCACATTTCGGTGGCATTTCAGTACACGACCATTGCCTTCTTTTTACCTTCTATTTTAACGCGTTTCTTCCATACAGATGTCTTGACGACCATTACCACCACACTTGGACTTAATTTATTATTTGCATTTACGGGCGGGCTGTTAGGCGTATTTGTTGCTAGCAGATTTAAATCTCGTCATGTGTTGCTTACAGGCTTTTTACTCCAGTTTATAGCCCTCATTGCCTTAGCATTAATTGGTGAACCCGGTAATAGTTTTTTACTCTACACCGCAATTGGCATGCTAGGTTTATGGCTTTTTGCTGAAGGTTTTGGGCCAGGTGCACAAATGATGGTGTATCCAACTATGGCTTATCCAGCTTCGATTCGTGGCGTTGGGGTCGGCTTTAACCGTGCAGTAACGGGTGTTGCTCAAGCAATTGCTTTGTTTGTTTTACCGATCTGGATGGCGGGATATAAAACCGATGTTTACCTGATTATTTCTATCTTTGCATTTATTCCTTTAATTGTGATTGGGCTACTGATTAAGTTTGAGCCTACTGCTCAAGATGTCGATGTGATTGATGAAGATAAAGCAGAACTTCCTCTCAATAATTCACCAGTAATCGACTAGAGTAAAAATAGATATCTAAATGAAAACAAAGGCCAACATCTGTTGGCCTTTGTTTTTTTGAGTTAGAAGTAATAAGCAAAAATCACAAATGCTTTTTTGTTCCATTTATCATTGCTTCCGCCAGCCGCAAGACCTTCACTGTCTCCTAGATATGGATCGTGTTTACCCACCAGCAACTCGGCTTGTACTGTCAATTTTTGATAGTTAAAGGCAATGCCGGGAATAAAACGGGTGGAGTCTTTAAAGCCATCTTGCTCTTTTCGATAAGAACTATAGTTTAAGTACGGGCGAATAGAGGTAATTGGGCCAAACTGCTGAGGAAATAAATAGCTGAGTTCGGCTGAGTAAATCTGACCTTTGGTTGCAGAGTTGAATGAATAATCGAAACCGCCCAAAGTCAGGTGGTCTTTATATTGAGCGTCGGCATTATCAATGTCTTGATAACCAGCTAAAAGCTGTAAATTCCATTGATTGTAATTGGTATTGCTAAAAACTGAATAGACTTGGCGATCGCCATCTTGCCCTGAACGTTTATTTTCAATGGTGGAATACCATGCAGAGGCACCCAGTTGAGTAGAGAAATTTTCTTGGCCTAAGACATTTTTAAAGGTATGAGCACCGCGAACAACAATGGAGTTCTTTTCTTTAGTATTGGTGCCTTGTGGTACAGAGTCATCCGCATTGACTGGGTTGATACTAAATCGACTCGAGTCTTTGCTTTTACCTCTATAGGTGCCACCATCGGTAGGATAAAAGGCGAGTTGTGCTTCATTGATTCCATCATTGAAATCATATTTTACGCCAAGGTTATGTACATCTTCCCAACCTGCACTATTGGCAATGCCTAAATAATAAGTATTTCCCCAAAAGCGACCCAAGCCAAAAGGAACTGGGTTTAAGCCAGCAATAATTTTACTGTTGTCATTAATTTTATAACCCAACCACGCATCGGTAAGCCAATTGGCATCGCCTAAACGCCCGTAATATTCATAAACCCGATAATCTAGGTGGCCAATCCATTTCGGGGAGTTGTAATCTAGCCATAATACCGCGTCATTAAAGGAAAATTTACTGGTAGTGGGGTCAGAGTCAAAATCATAAACATATTTAGCTCGAACAGTACCACTCACTTTAAGTTGACCTTCTTCAGCATTACCAAAGGTAAGAGCCGCATGACTTGAAAGGCTGAATGTAATCAAAGACGTTGTAATTAATGTTTTTTTCAAAAATTGAGAATGTTTAAACAAAAGAATTTTTCTCCTCTTAAAAATAAAAATTAAATTTGCGTCATGTATAAACCAGAAAAAGATTTGTTCAAATCTTAATATTTGCAGAAGTTTTAAGATAAAAAGATAATAAAATCTGAACTTTATATAAAAGAATGAAAATTAATTAGATGCAAAACTCTGGATGCAATAAGCAAAAAATAAAAATGACGAAATGAGTAGGATAAAATAATTAGAGTAGGTATGTCAGGTTTTTCTCATCATGTGTTTTTTGAATATCCTTTTTAATTATTGATATATAAGTATTTTAATTTTATGGCTAATCTGTAAGGCTTGTTGATATTTGCTTTTTACCAAAAGATAAAAACTTATATGAAAAAGTTATTTATCAAAAATAGATAAGCAACTCATATTTTTTTATTTTTCATTATAAAGCCAGCTGCATACCATGAGCTTATATTATTGAAAGATCATGAAATTATGAGCACAAAGACCAAACCGTTGATTATCACGGCAATTGTGGTTGTAGCAATTGTTGCATTTATCGTATGGCAAAATAAAAAAGACAATAATACAAGTGCTTCAGTTCGCGACAGCAAACCTGTCGTAATTGCCTACCAAACAGGGGTGGACCCAAGCAAAGTTGCCCAGGCCAATGGGGAATATGAAAAACATAGCCAACGTAATATTCAATGGAAAAAATTTGATGCGGGTTCAGATGTTGTAAACGCACTTGCTTCAGGTGATGTCGTACTTGGCAATATTGGCTCAAGTCCACTTGCTGCTGCGGCAAGCCGTGATTTACCGATTGAAGTATTCTTAATTACATCAAAACTTGGTGGGTCTGAAGCATTAGTAGTAAGTAATAAATCAGGCATTAAAACTCCTCAAGATTTAATTGGCAAAACCGTTGCTGTACCGTTTGTATCAACCACGCATTACAGCCTTTTGTCTGCACTTAAACATTGGAACATTCCAGAAGACAAAGTAAAAATTATTAACTTGCGTCCACCTGAAATTTCAGCTGCTTGGGAACGTGGTGATATTGATGCAGCATATGTGTGGGAACCTGCTTTAAGTAAAGCCAAAGCATCTGGTACGGTTTTAACCGACTCAAAACAAGTGGGCGAATGGGGTGCTCCAACTTATGACTTATGGGTTGTGCGTAAAGATTTTGCAGAGAAAAATCCTGATTTCTTAAAAGCTTTTGTTAAAACTACGCTTGAGCAGCTTGAAAAATATAATCAAGATCCAGCCGCTTACGTTAAAGATGCCGATAACGTGCAAAAAATTGCGCAGCTTACAGGTTCTGATCCAAAAGATATCCCACTTTTATTAAGTGGAAATATTTACCTAGACCACGCTCAGCAAAAACAAACGTTAGATGGTGAATTTGCGCAAAATATTTTTGATACAGCGAAGTTCTTAAAAGGTCAGGGCAAGGTCGATCAACTTAAAGCCGATTATAAAGGCAATGTGAATTCTTCATTTTTGCAGCCTTAAGGAGTTGTCATGAGTGTACTAGAAGCCAAACATATTCATCTGACTTTTCCTAAACAGCAAAAGCCAGTTTTACAAGACATTAACCTAACCATTGAAGAAGGTTCTTTAACCGTGATTTTAGGCGAGTCAGGTTGTGGCAAAACAACTTTGCTTAATATCTTGGCGGGGTTTCAAAAGCCGAGTTCAGGTGATGTGCTTGTAAATCACGAAGTGGTAAATGGACCAGATGTAACCCGCGCTGTCGTGTTTCAGGATCATGCACTCCTTCCTTGGTTGAATGTTGCAGATAATGTTGGCTTCGCTTTGCAGTTAAAAGGTTTAAAGCGCGCGGATATCGAAGCACAAGTGCACGCAATTTTAAAAATTGTAGGTTTAAGTCACGTTGAAAAAGCCAATATTTGGGAACTTTCCGGCGGTATGAAACAACGTGTTGGTATTGCCAGAGCTTTGATCAGCCACGCGCCGTTTATTTTATTAGATGAACCTTTTGCGGCATTAGATGCTTTTACGCGTGAAAACATGCAGCAGTTAGTGCTCGATTTATGGATTCAACAAAATAAAAGCTTCTTTTTAATTACACATGACATTGAAGAAGCATTATTACTCAGCAATCAGTTAGTACTGATGACAGCACATCCGGGCAAAATTGTAGAAACTCTACATCTCGATTTTGCTAATCGATATCGTCAGGGCGAGTCTATTCGCTCAATTAAATCGGACCCTCAATTTATTCAGCTCAGAGAACAGCTATTTGAAAGCTTAAGAGCACAAAAGCAAAGCGGTAAGGAGGCGTTAACCACATGAGTACTAAAGATAACGTCTATGAATATGACAAAGCAGGGCTAAAACTTAAGCCAGATGTGCAAACAGAAAATGCTTCATTTCTATCGTCATTTTTTGAGAAGCATCGCACTTTGGCGGTCAGCATAATTAGTGTGGGAAGTGTGGTTGCACTTTGGTTCCTCATTACTGCTTTGCATGTCGTACCTGAATTGTTTTTACCGAGCCCACAGGCAGTCTGGCAAAAATTTATATCGGTCAGCCAAGAAGGCTTTATGAAGGCTACTTTGTGGCAACACTTGGCAGCCAGTATCTCTCGTGTGTTTTTAGCTTTGATTGCCGCCGTGGTGATTGGTGTACCCCTGGGCTTATGGATGGGTCTGAACAAATGGGTTCGCGCTGTTCTAGATCCTTTGGTTGAATTATTACGTCCAATTCCGCCGTTAGCTTATTTACCCTTACTCGTAATTTGGTTCGGTATTGGCGAAACCACAAAAGTACTTTTGATTTTCTTCTCGATTTTGGCGCCTGTCATCATTAGTAGTGCGCATGGTGTGTTAAGCCATCAGCTTAATCGTGAACGTGCTGCACTGTCGCTAGGAGCAAGTCAGGCACAAGTATTTTGGCATGTCATTTTACCAACAGCTTTACCCCATATTATTACCGGTATTCGTATTGGTCTTGGGGTGGGCTGGTCAACATTAGTTGCAGCAGAATTGGTTGCAGCGGACCGTGGTATTGGTTTTATGGTGCAATCGGCAGCACAGTTCTTAATTACCGATACGGTGATTTTGGGCATTATTGTGATTGCAATTGTCGCAGTTAGTTTTGAGCTGTTTTTACGTTGGTTACAAAAACAGTTTTCTCCTTGGTATGGTCAGCAGTTGTAGTAAAGAAGATGAATACAGTAGTAGCAAACTTAAATATAGAAGTGATCAAGCCTACCATTGGCGCAATTATTCACGATATTGATTTGAATGCGTTAAATGAACAGACAACGCAACAAATCCAGCAGGCTTTGCTTGATCATCAGGTCATTTTTTTTCGAAAGCAACAATTAGCGCCACAAGCACAAGCAGACTTGGCACGCAGTTTTGGCAGCTTACATGTGCACCCGATTTATCCTTCAATTGAAGATGTGCCTGAGGTGATGGTGCTCGACAGTTGGAAACAAGACTTGCGTGACAATGAACTTTGGCACACAGATGTGACTTTTAGTAAAAATCCACCTTTAGGTTGTGTGTTGCAAGCCATTAAAATTCCACCTGTCGGCGGTGACACCCTGTGGTCGAGCAACACAGCAGCTGTTAAAGGGCTTTCGCTTGAGTTACAGCAAAAATTGCGTGGCTTAACTGCAACACACGATATTCGTAAGTCTTTTCCACTTGAGCGTTTTGCTCATAACGAAGAAGAACGTGAAAAGCTTTTGCAAACATTTAAGCGTAATCCACCAGTGGTTCACCCAGTGGTGCGTACCCATCCGGTTACAGGTGAGCCTTTGTTGTTTGTAAGCGAGGGTTTTACCACTCGCATTAATGAGTTACCTGAACAAGAAAGTGAGCAATTACTTAATTTCTTGTTTGAACATGCGACCCAAGAGCAATTTCATTTGCGTTGGAAGTGGCAAGATGGTGATATCGCGATTTGGGATAACCGTTGTACGCAACATAAAGCATTATTTGATTATGGCGATGCTCATCGCATCATGCACCGTGCAACCATTAACGGTGATGTGCCATTTTATAAAAATGAACAACAGCCAGAGTTAGCTGTAGTTTAATTCTTTGGTTTTCAGCCGTTTCAATTCCAACGCAGCGTTTTGAGTTGGAATTGAAACAATAGCTCTTTAGTGCATTCCAAATCCTGACAATATGCCTGTGTAACTCTTTACAGGAGGTGAGGCCCAATCACCAACTTTGCTGGTTTTTAAATTTAACTGAACTAACATTTCAGCTTGTTTAACTGCTGCTGCAACGCCGTCAATAACAATCACTCCCAACTCGTTTTGTAGCTTTAGACATAAATCACTCATACCTGCACAGCCCAAAACAATCGCATCGCTTTTATCTTCCGCTAGTGCTTTTTTGCACTCATCTCGTATGGTTCGATAAGCATCTGAGTCAGGAAGCTCCAACTCTTCAACTGCAATGTCACAAGCTCGAATATTTTTGCAAAATGGTGTAGCCCCATAGCGATGAGCCAGATGCCAACTCATATTCACTGTGCGTTGTAAGGTTGTGACCACACTAAAACCGGTACTTACATAACTTGCAGTTCTCATAGCTGCTTCGGCAATACCAATCACAGGTGCTGAAGTCATTTCACGGGCAGCATAAAGCGCAGGGTCACCAAAACAGGCAATAACATAAGCATCTACACCTAGAAGTTCACCTTGGTGAATTTCCTCCAGCACACCTACTGCACTTAGGGCCTCATCATAATAACTTTCAATCGTTGCAGGGCCCATTTGAGGACTCACTGCAATAATTTGAGTATCAGAACCTGCGACTATCTTTGCTGATGCAGCAATTTTGTCTGTCATGCTTTTGGTGGTATTGGGATTAATAATTTTAATTTTCATTGTACTTTTACCTTAGTCATTGCTGATTTAGCATGGGCAAGCGGTTGGTTAAGAAATCGGTAAATGACAAAACCGAATCCCATCCCAATAAACCATGTAAAATTAGCTAGCCCTGATAGTTGTGGTAAAAGTACGCAGAGAATAGGAATTAATGAAGCTGGAATTAAGGCATAAAAGGCAGAGTGGTTATAACCATTTTTGTACCAATACAAACCTTTGGTATCTAAGGTATATAAATCATCTACTTCGATTTTTTGTTTTTTAACAAGGTAAAAATCGGCTAACAATACACCAAAAAGTGGGCCAATAAATGCACCTAAAATATCAATGGTGTAATGGATCACTTGAGGATTATTAAACAAATTCCATGGGGTAATGAAAATCGAACCAACTGCTGCAATCATTCCACCCATGCGCCAACTAATTTTGCTTGGTGAAACATTAGAAAAATCAAAGGCAGGTGAAACAAAGTTAGCGACAATATTAATTCCAATGGTGGCGATCATTAAGGTCAAGCTGCCTAAAATCACCACAAAGGTGTTATCAAGTTTTCCAACCATCTCGACAGGGTCTGTAATGAGCTTGCCGTAGACTGGAAGCGTTGCCGCAATACACACCACAGTAAGTAAAGAAAAGCCTAAGAAGTTAATTGGTAAGCCAAGAAAGTTTCCCATTTTAATGGCATTAAAACTTTTGCCATAACGAGAGAAGTCACCAAAGTTCAGCATAGGCCCTGAAAAATATGAGACAACAAGCGCAATAGCACCAATCATGACTGGTACAACCGCAAAACCGTCGTATTGAACACCGCTCAAGTTTAAATCAATATTTTGCCAGCCAGCTTTCCAGATCAGCCATACTGCCATCGCAAACATCACAACATAGACAGCTGGACCTGCCCAGTCAATGAATTTACGAATGCTGTCCATGCCAGACCAAAAAACAATCGCTTGTAGTAACCAAAGCAGCATGAAGCCAACCCATCCTAAAAAGGACAGTCCAAGAAATCCATAAGTTGAAACATCGGCATAGACCGACCATTCTGGAAAGAACTTTAAAATGACCAATAAGAAAGCACTTGATGCCAAATAGGTTTGAATGCCATACCACGCGACAGCAATAAGACCACGAATAACGGCAGGAATATTTGCACCAATCACACCGAAGGTTGCGCGGCAAATAACAGGATAGGGCGTACCAGTTTGTTGGCTAGACTTGGCAATGAGGTTTGTAAAAAACTGAACTATGGCAATGCCGATGAGTAAAGATAAAAGTACCTGCCAGCTATTGAGCCCAAGTGCAAAAAGGCTCCCAGCCATGACATAACCGCCGACACTATGAACATCAGACATCCAGAAAGCAAAAATATTATAAGCGCCCCATGTTTGCTTTTTTAAAGGAGCTAAGTCTTGATTTGTCAGTTTTGCATCATAAGAAGGTTTAATTATTGCTTCGGTATTATTCATCTTGAATACTCACTTCCTTAAGATGGAGGCACTTTCAGCAGCATTGTTTTTTCTGTCTAAAAGAATGAAATTAAAATTGTGTACAATGTTGTATTTAGATTGTGCACAATTTTAATTGAGCAAAAGTTATGCCAAATTTAAGAAGTAGCGCTTATGAGTTATTTAAACTGGTATGAATTTTGGATATGAAGAGACAGATTTATAAAATGAAAAGTGCTTAATTTTTATAAAAAGTAAGTAAATTTAGGTGTATAAGTGGATATTTAGAGATCTAATATTGAATTATTCGGTTCAGTATATTTGTTGTGGGAATGAGAGCAATATTCCAAAACGTTTAAGTTAAAATTACACTATTGTCATTAGCTAAAGTTTTAAAAAGAGGAGGCATTAATAAAAATGGAGAAATCAATGCCATCAAATGCACCAAAAAAAACCGTAGAAATGAGCAATGATGAAATTGATGATCATATATATAACGCTATTGTTGATGCTATTTTAAATCGACAACTTGCCCCTGGCGCACGCTTAGTTGAAGCACCTTTGTGTGAAGCATTCGGTGTAACGCGAGGAGTGTTAAGACGTGTTTTTGTTAAACTTGCACATGATAAGGTCATCGAAATTCAGCCTAATCGTGGAGCACTCATCGCAAAACATAGTCCTCATGAAACAAAAGAGGTCTTTGAAGCACGTAGCATGCTTGAAATCGCTACTGTAAAAAAGCTAGCTCAGAAGTCACATAGCCTAGATTTTAGTGAGCTTCGAGGCTTAGTAGATCAAGAGTCTCATGAGCGTTTAGCTGGTAATTGGGCTGAGTGGATTAAGCTATCAGGACAATTTCATTTAAAGCTGATTGAAGCAAATCAGAATACGATCATGACTAATTATTTGCAGACACTTATTGCGAGAACTTCGTTATTAATAGGGTTATATGAAATTCCAAAACATAATAATTGTTCGGCAGATGAACACCGTGCAATTTTAGATGCAATTGAACAAGGCGATGAAAAACGAGCAACCCAATTGATGGAAGAACATTTAGAACACTACGCGACGATATTTGTTGAAGAAGACAGCACAGTATCAGCAGAGCAAAATTTATTAAATTTATTTAAAAATAAGAAAATTGAAACCATTCAAACTAACTAAAAAATAATGGGCCATTTCCTATGGAAAAGGCCCAGATGGTTATTTTATAGGAATGATTTGATGCGTTAAAAAATCAATAAATAGTTTTACTTTCTTCGACAAAATTTTACGATTTGGCCATGTAACATATAAGTGAAGCGGCTGACTGGTGTAGTCCTCCAAACATTTCTGTAATTTACCTTCTTTGTAGTAAGGCTCTGCAATAAACTCTGGAAGAAAGACGATACCGTGATCTTTCAAGCACATATCTAATAATAATTCACCATTATTACAGGTCATGACTGGGAAGCAATTAAAGGATACTTCTTTTTGATCTTTTTGGAAAATCAGTTTTTTATGTCGGCTATCTTGATAATAAATTAAAAATTTATGATCTTTAAGTTCTTCTAAAGAGGCTGGTAATCCATGCTGATTGAAATACTCAGGTGTTGCATATAAATATCGTTGGTAGGTATTTAATATTTTACTATTTGCCAAATTTGGAGGGGAGCCATCTACACGAATGGTTAAATCAAATTTATTATTATTCATGTCTAGTAGTTGATCAGTCATGAATAGATCAATTTTAATGCTGGGATATTTCTCAATAAAGTCTGAAATGATATTTTGAAGAAAAATATTGCTAAAAGACATTGGCGTATTGAGCTTGAGTTCACCTTCTGGGTACTGCTGGTTGTAGCTAATTTCGTAGGCAGCCCATTCAAACTCACTTAAAATGACTTTACTATGCTGATAAAACTTTTCTCCACAAGAGGTGAGGTTCATCTGTCTTGTGGTTCGGGTTAACAGTGTGGTTTTCAGGTCATTTTCGAGGTAGCAAACACGTTTGGCCACTAAGTCACGAGAGATGTCGAGTGCTCTGGCTGCGCTACTAAAATTCCCATGTTCTACGACACTTACAAAAGTGGAAATACAGTCTAATCGATCCATGGATAAGCAAAAGTTAAAAAAATATATATCAATGATTAAACTATAAAAATTAAAAAGCAATCATTGATTTTATTGTATTCGTACAGCATACAGATTCGTGTTGATTTGCTGTCTATGCTTTTACATTTTTATCTGTTTTGATAATGAGCAGTAAGCAATTTTAATGCATTACTCATAAGGAATAATGGAGTTTACCCATGAATAAGTCACTTTTAGAACAACTTTCACCAACGAATTGTCAGGTTATTTTTATTGATCATCAGCCACAAATGGCTTTTGGGGTACAATCAATAGACCGCCAAGTATTAAAGAATAATACTGTAGGCTTAGCAAAAGCAGCTAAAACATTCAATATTCCTGTCACCATTACCACAGTTGAAACTGAAAGCTTCTCTGGTCATACCTATCCAGAACTTTTAGATGTATTTCCAGATGCTCCATTACTAGAACGTACTTCAATGAATTCATGGGATGACCAAAAAGTACGTGATTCGCTTGCAAAAAATAATCGTAAAAAAGTAATCGTTTCAGGTTTGTGGACTGAAGTGTGTAATAACACCTTTGCTTTTGGTGCCATGCTTGAAGGCGATTATGAAATTTATATGGTTGCCGATGCTTCTGGTGGTACATCAAAAGAAGCACATGACTATGCCATGCAACGTATGATTCAAGCAGGTGTTGTTCCAGTAACTTGGCAACAAGTCTTACTCGAATGGCAACGTGATTGGGCACATCGTGATACGTATGATGCAGTTATGGCAATTGTACGCGAGCATTCTGGTGCTTACGGTATGGGTGTGGACTATGCCTATACGATGGTACATAAGGCGCCTGAACGTACAACATCAAAACACGAAGTACTTGCACCAGTTCCTGCAAAATAAGAAATAGTTGAGTTAAGGGTATTTCGATATTTAAGTTGATTTATTCGATTTTTGACTATATTTGATAAGTGGAAAAGCCATCTGCAACTGTTCGAGGCAGGACAAAATCTGAAAAGATTGTAATTGAACGAGTTTTGCAGATGGCAATGGTTTTGGTTACTTTTCCCGAAAGAAAAGTAACAGAATTAACTCCTCTTATTGGATGTAAAACGGTCAGACTCCGTCGTGTAAAATCAAAAAGAATAATGAAATATATATGTTGCTATACCTTTATTTTTTAGAACGATAATTCACAAGAATGGAGTTCAGAATGACCGAAATAAACCTCATACTCATAAACGGTAAAATCACAACACTAGATCCTCAGAACCCCGAAGTACAAGCAATTGCGATTGCAGACGGTAAAGTCGTACGCACAGGCACAAATGATGAGGTTATGAAGCTCGCAACATCTATAAGCAAAGTCGTAGACTTAAATGGTCGTCGCGTTATACCAGGTCTAAATGACAGTCATCTGCATATTATTCGTGGTGGCTTAAATTACAATATGGAACTGCGCTGGGAAGGTGTGCCATCCGTTGCTGATGCATTACGCTTACTTAAGGAGCAAGCAGACAATACGCCAGCTCCACAATGGGTTCGTGTCGTAGGCGGATGGACTGAGTTCCAGTTTGCCGAAAAGCGTTTACCGACTTTAGAAGAAATTAATAAAGCTGCGCCAGATACTCCTGTATTCGTTTTACATTTATATGCCAGTGCTTTGTTGAATCGAGCTGCGCTTGAGGTATTAGGCTTTAACAAAGACACGCCAGACCCACCGGGTGGCAAGATCGTACGAGATGAAAAGGGTGAGCCAACAGGTTTATTGCTGGCAACTCCATCCGCTATGATTTTGTATTCGACCTTAGGTAAAGCACCGAAATTGCCAGTTGAAGACCAAGTCAATTCAACTCGTCATTTCATGCGTGAGTTGAACCGATTAGGTATTACTTCAGCAATTGATGCAGGTGGCGGTGGTCAAAACTACCCTGAAGATTATGATGTCATTAAGCAATTGCATGATCAAAATCAGATGACAGTGCGAATTGCTTACAACTTATTTGCTCAGAAGGCAGGCCAAGAGCTTGATGATTATCGCCGTTGGACAGAAATGACATTTCCGGGTGATGGTGATGAGTTATTTAGAATGAATGGAGCAGGTGAGAACCTGACTTGGTCAGCGGGTGACTTCGAAGATTTCTATGAGCCACGTCCGGATTTACCAGAAAAAATGGAAGGCGAACTCGAAGCCATTGTAGAACACTTGGCTGAAAAGAAATGGCCATTCCGTATTCATGCAACCTATGATGAAAGTATTAATCGTTTGCTCAATGTCTTTGAGCGCGTCAATTCAAAACAGCCGTTTGCAACTCGATTTATTATTGACCATGCCGAAACTGTATCTGAGCGTAATATCGAACGTATTGGTGCGTTGGGTGGTGGTATTGCCATTCAACACCGTATGGCATATCAAGGTGAGATTTTCGTAAAACGCTATGGTGCCGAAGCTGCTCAGGCAACGCCACCAGTTAAGAAAATGTTAGAACTTGGTGTTCCTGTGGGGGCTGGGACAGATGCGACTCGTGTTGCCTCTTATAACCCTTGGGTGTGTTTGTATTGGCTAAGTACTGGTAAAACAGTCGGTGGTTTACCACTCTATGATGAAAAAAATCTGTTAGACCGTCAGACGGCACTTAAACTCTGGACTAAAGGTTCGGCTTGGTTCTCAGGTGAAAAAGATGTCAAAGGTTCACTCACAGCAGGTGAGCTTGCTGATCTGGTCGTATTGTCCGATGACTACTTCAAGGTTGAAGCAGAAGATATCCAGTGGATTGAGTCGGTACTTACTGTCTTAGGCGGAAAAGTGGTATATGCAGGTGCAGAGTTTAAGCAAGACGATCCACCGTTACCGCCAGCATCTCCAACATGGTCGCCAGTAAAACGCTTTGGCGGTCAGTGGCGTTTATCTGAAAATCGTAATGCTCCTTCGAATCAATCATTACAGTCACAAAGTGCATTGTGTGAATGTGCTAGCAGTTGTGGCATGCATGGGCATAGTCACTCCTGGATGCTTGATGTTCCTGTAAATGATAAAGACAAAAAGTCTTTCTGGGGTGCACTCGGGTGTTCTTGTTTTGCATTTTAAATGAAACAGTTTGGGAACCTGCCTCGTTAAATGGCTTGCTTCCCTAAGGTATGTACGATGAAAATGTACTTGTTATCTTTGGCTGTAGGGTTGCTCGTTGGTGTCTTATATTACGTTTTAAATGTTAAGTCACCAGCTCCACCTCTTGTTGCATTAGTCGGTTTATTAGGCATGGTAATAGGAGAGCAACTCCTTCCTTTTATCAAATCCTATTTTTAATCCGTTTCATTCAAAAAAGCTAAATGGTGTCGTGCCATTTAGCTTTTTATATTAATAAGTATCTTCAATTATTTTATACGACGACCTTGCTCATCAATGATTACTTCACCATCTTCTTTTGCAAAATAGCCTAAGTTTTTTGAATCTAAAATGTCCAGTACAATCTCAGAAGGGCGGCAAAGTCGTGTGCCTTTTGATGTAACCACAAATGGGCGATTAATTAAAATTGGGTACTGAACCATAAAATCAATTAACTGCTCATCGGTCCAATCGGCTTGTTCCAACTCTAAATCTTTATATGGATCAACATTTTTACGAATGGCTTCTCGTACAGTTAAGTTTGAATCTTTAATGAGTTGGATTAGCTCATCTTTACTTGGTGGTTTTTGCAAATATTCAATAACGATAGGTTCAAGTCCTGCACAACGAATAAGCGCCAAAGTATTGCGCGAGGTTCCGCAAGCAGGGTTATGGTAAATCTTCACTAGCTCAGTCATGGGAAATACAGGGTCAAATTAAGATATTGCATTTATATATGGATATCCGTATATTTGCAATAACGAATATATTCTGTTGAAGATATGATTAACCAAGTCGATTTCTTTAAATGTTTATCTGACCAAACTCGGTTAAATATTCTTAAATTAGTTCTAAACAAACAAAATATTTGTGTTTGTGAGCTAACAGAACAGCTTGAGTTGAGCCAACCCAAAATCTCCAGACACCTGGCCTTATTAAGAACTCATGGAGTATTACTGGATGAAAGAAAAGGACAGTGGGTCTATTACAGCTTAAATCCTGATTTGCCTCTATGGGCTTTAGATATTTTAAAGGTTATAGAAAATGACGCGAGTGAGACAAGAGTAAAGCAACAAGATAAGCCTTTCATCACTACAACGTGCTGTGATTAATCTTCCAAGATTTCTGTCTTAAAAATTCGGATTTTCTTAGCATAAGTACATTAGTCATTTGTGTATTGAGCAAAATTAATCAATTCTTTCTTCGAGTAGAACATGACCAAACAAGGGCTTTCCTTTTTAGATCGAAATCTGACGCTATGGATTTTTATTGCGATGGCTTTAGGCTTAGCGATTGGAGTTTTCTTTCCTCAAGCATCTGTGTCTTTAAATGAATTAAGCGTAGATAACGTTAATATTCCAATTGCGATTGGTTTAATTTTGATGATGTATCCACCTTTAGCAAAGGTTGATTACGCTGCGTTACCAGAAGTATTTAAAGATAAGAAAACCTTAACTTTATCGCTGGTACAGAACTGGATTATTGCTCCAGTATTAATGTTTATCCTTGCGATTATTTTCCTACATAGCTATCCAGAGTATATGACTGGCCTTATTTTGATTGGCTTGGCACGTTGTATTGCAATGGTATTGGTCTGGAATGGTTTGGCTTGTGGCGATAACCACTATGTCGCAGCGTTGGTTGCTTTTAACAGCATTTTCCAAATTCTGTTCTTTAGCACTTATGCATGGTTATTCTTAACCTTTTTGCCACCGTATTTTGGTGTGGCAGGGCAAGTCATCGATGTGAATTTTTGGACTATTACACATGCGGTTTTGGTGTACTTAGGTATTCCATTTTTAATGGGATTTTTAACTCGTTTGGTTTTAGTTAAATCAAAAGGGTTAGATTGGTATCAAACTAAATTTTTACCAAAAATCAGCCCGATTAGTTTAATTGCTTTACTTTTTACCATTGTGGCTATGTTTAGTCTAAAAGGTGGTGATGTGGTGAGCTTACCTTTAGATGTATTACGTATTGCGATTCCACTTACGATTTACTTTGTGGTGATGTTCTTCATTAGCTTCTTTATGAGTAAACGTATGGGGAATAACTACTCACGTACCACTGCCATTTCCTTTACCGCTGCGGGTAACAACTTTGAGCTCGCGTTAGCCGTTGCCATTGCAACATTTGGTTTAGCGTCACCTGTAGCATTTACCACAGTGATAGGACCATTGGTTGAAGTTCCGATTTTAATTTCACTCGTTTCAGTTTCTCTTTGGCTCAAGAAAAAGTATTTCTCACATGAATAGTCTTAACAATGATTTATCCAATGTGGCATTAAATCTTTTAGATAAGCCTACCTTTGAACAAGTGCAAGCACAGCAACTTGAACATCCACCACGCATTCTATTGCTATATGGTTCTAATCGTGAGCGTTCTTATAGCCGTTTTGCTGTGTTGACGGCTGGACGAATTCTTGAATATTTAGGTGCGGAGGTCAAAATTTTTCATCCTAAAGGTTTACCTTTACCAGAGGATGCAGAAACAGATCATCCGAAAGTGCAAGAGTTGCATGAGCTTTTGGCTTGGGCAGAAGGTATGGTGTGGTGTTCACCAGAACGTCATGGTGCAATGAGTTCGATTTTAAAAGCTCAGATTGATTGGATTCCCCTAGCTGGTGGAGCAATTCGTGCAACACAAGGTAAAACATTAGCTGTTATGCAGGTTAGTGGAGGTTCTCAATCTTTCAATGCTGTGAATCAAATGCGCATTTTAGGGCGCTGGATGCGTATGATTACGATCCCGAATCAGTCTTCGGTTGCTAAAGCTTTTTTAGAGTTTGAAGAAGATGGCAGTATGAAACCATCTTCTTACTATGACCGAATTGTCGATGTAATGGAGGAACTCTATAAGTTCACTTTATTAACACGTGGACAAAAACAATATCTGACAGATCGCTATTCGGAACGTAAAGAATCTGCAGAAGAATTATCTAAACGAATCAATCAAAAATAGTAGATTGATGATAATAAAAAGTGCTCACATTAGAGCACTTTTTATTGCCTAGATTTTGCACTCAGGCCATTGTGGGCAAAAGTTTTTGTAATAGTTCAATGAAATTTGAAACTTTGGCTGAATTTTCATTTTCACGTGTAATCAAATAAATAGGCGCATTCATTTTTATAGAGTCATCAAACTCGCGATATACAATTTCATGTTCCCAAAAGTTATGCATTGAGGCTGGCACAATCGTTATACCAATTCCAGCAGCGACTAAATTTAATGTTGCAGTAGGACGAGGTGCTTCCTGAATAATGCGTGGACTAAAGCCTGCTTGATAACAGCTATATAAAATATTGTCATATAAGCCTTGTCCTGAAGAACGACGGTATAAAACAAAATTTTCATCTGATAAGTCATTTGAGCTAATTTTTTCTTTTTGTGTAAGTGGGTGGCCCATAGGCAATGCCACTACCATTGGCTCATCTAATATATGAAGATGCTTTAGCCCAATATCACGGCTGATGGGCGCTCTTAAAAAAGCGATATCAAGTTTCTCTGAGATTAATCGATCTAATTGTTTTTGGCTGCCTGCTTCTTCAAGTTTGGTTAGTACCTTTGGATATATTTCTCGATATGACCGTAATACGAGTGAAATGAGCGGATGCAAACCTGCGGAACTTGTAAAACCAATATTGAGTTGTCCAGTTTTACCTTGACTAACATCTTGGACTAATTTTGGAATATGTTTGGCATGTTCTAATAAAAGTTGTGCTTCTTTAAATAAGGCTAAACCCGCTTCAGTCGGTTCAATGCCACGAGGCTGGCGAATAAGTAACTGTGTACCGAGTTCTTCTTCAAGCTTTTTGAGTAAACGCGTCAAAGGCGGCTGTTGAATAAATAATCGGTTTGCTGCATGCGTGATATTTTTTTCTTCTACCACCACCACAAAGGCATGAAGCTTATGTAAATCTAGCATAGGAATACCTTTAGGGTATGGTTAGTGAAAATAAAAGCATTTGTAGATATATCATAAAAGTAGCATTCTATCTTGGTCAGATAAAGTGAAAAGTAACGAAAATGAACCATGTTGAGATTGCTGTGCAGAAGGAGACCGTACCGACTTGCACAGAACTGTTTTTAGGTTTTTTAACATTAGGTTTAATCGGATTTGGTGGTGTATTACCTTTGGCTCGTAAAGTTGTTGTAGAGCAACGACAGTGGCTAAGTCCTGAAAAATTCACTGAGTTACTGGGTCTGTGTCAATTTTTACCGGGCGGCAATATCATTAATTTATCTGTTGCTATTGGCATGGAGTTTCGCGGTGTCCGTGGCGCGGTGAGTTCACTGATTGGGTTGATCCTTGCGCCTACGATAATTGTTGTACTTTTACATTATGTCTATGAGCAGTTCCAAGACAATTTAATGGTTAAGCATCTTTTTGAAGGGTTGGGAGCAGCAGCAGCAGGGCTTCTGGTGGCAACCGGCTTAAAAATGTTGAAACCATTATTACGTAACCCAATAGCGATGTGTGTTGTTGTGGCAGCAATTGTTAGCATTGCTTTTCTAAAAATCTCCTTGCTTTTGACCATGCTGATTTTGTTGGCACTTTATTCAACTATTATTTGGAGACGTGTGTAATGGGTGCAGTTCTACTTACTTTAGCCATCATTTTTACTCAATTGTCTCTTATTGCATTTGGTGGCGGCAATACAATTTTGCCTGAAATGCAACGTCAAGTCGTTGATATTCATCACTGGATGACAGCACAAGAATTTAGTGCATTATTCGCCATGGCTCAAGCTGCACCCGGTCCAAATATGATGATTGTACCGTTGGTGGGATGGCATGTAGCAGGGTTGTCAGGTCTACTTGTAACGTCTACCGCTAAATTTTTACCTTCATCTCTTATTACTGTATTTGTGATGAGAGGCTGGTCAAAATTTAAAGATAAAAAATGGAGACGTGTTTTACAGCTTGCTTTACAACCTGTCACTGTGGGAACTGTACTTGCCAGTGCTTGGATTATTTCTGAGGCAGCGGCAATAAATACGTTACTCATTATTATGGTAGTCATTGCGACTTTATTATCTTTAATTAAAAAGGTTCATCCTTTACATGTCTTGATTGCTGGGGCGGTATTTGGTGTGGTCTTACTCTAGTTGAACCAGTTTGCCGACCTGCGCTGGATGAGTTCAGGTTGGCTTTTTTTGATGAAGTAAATAACAATTAAATCTAAAAAACCGATTAAATCTATAAAAACATACTGTTTCACCTATTTTGTGTTTTAACGTACTATGCATCTATTGAAAGAATTTGGATGCATTGGAGTAAAAACAGATGTTAGATCAAAACATTAAAACTCAATTAAAAGCTTACTTAGAACGTTTAGAAAGTCCAATCGAATTAGTTGCTGCTTTAGATGAATCAGATAAAGCTGCTCAAATTAAAGAGTTAGTGACAGAAATCGCTGAGCTTTCTGACAAAGTGACTGCCCGTTTTGATGGCAACAATACACGTCGTCCAAGCTTTGGTGTGGCTAAAGCAGGTGAACAACCTCGTGTGTTCTTTGCAGGCTTACCAATGGGTCATGAGTTTACATCTTTGATCTTGGCATTGTTACAGGTGTCTGGTTATGCACCGAAGGTTTCTGATGAAGTGCTCAACCAGATTAAAGGTTTAAACCTCAAAGCTAACTTTGATGTGTTTGTATCGTTAAGCTGTCATAACTGTCCGGATGTGGTACAGGCGCTTAACCTGATCGCGATTTATAATCCGAACACAACAGCAACCATGATTGATGGTTCATTCTTCCAAGACGAAGTTGAACAACGCAAAATCATGGCTGTACCGATGGTGTTCCAAGACAATGAGCACATTGGCCAAGGTCGTATGACCCTTGAAGAGATTGTGGCAAAACTCGACACCAACTCAGCTGAAAAAGATGCAGCAGCACTCAATGCCAAAGATGCTTTTGATGTATTGGTGATTGGTGGTGGACCTGCGGGTGCAACAGCAGCAATCTATGCAGCACGTAAAGGTATTAACACTGGTATCGTGGCTGAACGCTTCGGTGGTCAGGTCATGGATACCATGGACATTGAAAACTTCACATCTGTGCAAAAGACTCAAGGTCCTAAGTTTGCTGCCGAAATGGAAGCACATGTTCGTGAATACGATGTTGATATCATGAACCTGCAACGTGTCAGCAAAATCACAGGTGCAAACCAAACGATCAATGGTCTAGTTGAAGTTGAACTTGAAAACGGTGCAAAACTTGAATCGAAAACTGTGATCCTTTCAACAGGTGCACGTTGGAGAGAAATGAATGTACCTGGTGAGCAAGAATACCGCACCCGTGGTGTTGCGTACTGTCCACACTGTGATGGTCCATTGTTCAAAGGTAAACGTGTAGCGGTGATTGGTGGTGGTAACTCAGGTGTTGAAGCTGCAATTGACCTTGCAGGGATTGTTGAGCATGTAACTTTGGTTGAGTTCGATACAAAACTACGTGCAGACCAAGTTTTGCAAAACAAACTGCATAGCTTGCCAAACACAACTGTGATTATGAATGCCTTAAGTACAGAAGTGTTAGGTGATGGCTCACAAGTGACTGGTCTTAAATATAAAGACCGTGCAACTGATGAAGAGCATGTGGTAGAGCTAGCAGGGATCTTTGTACAGATTGGTTTACTGCCAAATACTGACTTCTTAAAAGACAGTGAAGTTGAGTTAACCAACCGTGGCGAGATCATTGTGAATGACCGCAATGAAACTAATGTCAAAGGTGTATTTGCTGCGGGTGACTGTACAACCGTACCTTACAAGCAAATCATTATTGCTACAGGTGAAGGTGCTAAAGCATCGCTCTCTGCGTTTGATTACATCATCCGTTCTGGACAATAAAATTTAATTTCAAAACAAAAGAGCCAAAGGATAACCTTTGGCTCTTTTTTATTTTTATGGTTTATATAAACCGTGTTCGACCAAATGCTCTCGTAAAATACGACGTAGCTCTAGTACCGCTTGAGGTGTTAACTGAATAGAGTGTCCACCCGGAAGAACTTTCTCTGATTTTGCACCTTCTAGGTGAGCGCTCTTATAGGGAACGATACCGTCGGTAATAACATTTGGATCATCACTTTTGGTAATGTTACCCATAATAGAGTGGAAGACTAACCCTTGGTGTGGATTAATATTTTCTGTAAGTTCCATAAATTTAGATTGATGACTCAAATCACTTGGACCATTTTGAATCAAACCATTATCAATATTACTCAAGAAATCTTTAACATCTAAATTTTCAGTGGTGAGTGAAGTCGCTACAGCAGACAAAAATGCACCCGGTAAACGAATAATTTTACGTGCAGCTAACGTAAACCAACGATCGGCATAATCTGTACCTCGATGAGGAGAAGCTAAGAAAATTGCACGATCAAAATTATTGATTGAATGCATTTGCAATCGTTCAGTAACCATTGGATGTTTCTTGAAACGGTTTTGCTGACGAATCGTCATCAAATCTAAAGCAGGCTTGGTAATATCACCATCACTGACCAGTAAGCGGCTAATAATACCCCCCATACTATGGCCCACAAGAACAGCATCATGTGCAGCAGGGTCACTAGGGTTCAAAGAACCAAACGCTTGCTTAAGAAGGGCGTAAGTTTGGAAACGGCTTTCCAAAATCGGCATATTGGTTGAATAAAAAACTTGCCAAACCTGATAGTTATCTCTTAAAACCGTGTCACCCATAACATCATTGGTCAAAGCAATCCATGCCTCAGGGCTACTTGCTAGACCATGAACCAACACAATAATCTTCTTATTCGGGTTGTAGGGTTCAAGCATGTAGAGATGTGGCATGGTCAAGTGCTGGTCACGATCAATCAGGCTTAAATAAGCTGCCACTCCTAAGTTATTTTCTGCCAGCCATAGACCATAAGGTGCAGAGAAGTTGGCTGCTAGAGGATATTGCTTACCAGCGACATTAATATTATCGGTGCGATAAGGGTCGTAAACGCGAATCACGAATTCAGAATTATTAATAATTTCTTCAACAGTGGTCGCATGTTTTGGTTCAGCGACAATAGTTGCAGCCAAATAACGTGCATGATGGATATTGGGGTTAACACCATTTTTATAATTGTATTTAAGCGGGTCTAGAATATATTCATTAATATCTTCTTTTCCTGAACTAGGAAAAACCGCTACAAATTCAGAGCCAAAACCATCGCGGCGGTTAATGGTTCTTAACCCTGAAAAATTTAAATTATAACTAGAAATTAACTTTTCTAATTTTTGTCCAGCAAGTTGTTGGTGAAATTCAAAATCAATCGAATAGACACTTTTACCAATATGTATTTGAGGTTCTACGACATCTTTTTTTGGATAGCGTAAATCATAAACACTTACCATTTTTGCTATGGCTTGATTGTAAAAGTCCCGAATCTGAACTTGTCTATTATCAAAAATACGGTCGGTAGGCTTACGTTTTGTTGAAAATAGATAGGCGTAGCTATAACGAATACTTTTATCGAGTAAATTTAATTGTTGGTCTAAGCAATCATCATATTTATTCTGAATATTGGTTTGTTCTTCTTCAGATTTATGTTTAGTAAATCTACTAATTTTACAATCCGAGGAATCTGACAAGGCCATTGCTTTTGCCAGATACATTTCACTTGCAGCTGATAAAAACTGTTCATCTAAAATTTGAGGAAGTTTTTTGAGTTGATTTACACAGTTATCAGGGGTGTCAGTGCAAACTTTAGCTTCCTGACCAGACATGGATAAAACATTCAGACTTGCTTCGCTGAGTTTATCTTGCGTAAGAATACTATTACGTTCATTTGCAATAGTCACATTCAAAGCTTGCTGTTTAACATTAACGACCTGACAACCACTCAGAATTGAACCGAGTAGCATGACCGTCAATACTGTTTTGCTTCTTTTTATTGAAAACATTATGGTCAAAATTTAGTGGCTCAATGGTAGGTAGATCATACAAATTTTAAAATATTTTTCAAATGATCAAATAAAAAAAAGGGCTGTCAAAACAGCCCTTTTTATCTATTTAAGCTTATTTTTTAGGTGGTGCACTTGGTGTTGTAGTTGCAGACATTGCAGGGTTAGTCAAAACTTGCCATACATTCCAACGACCTTGTTTTTCAATTTCTTGAATTAAACGATCAGCAATTTCCGATTCATCTGGATATTTCACTTTATAATTTTTAAGTGTCTGAATCGCGTTTTTCTTTTGCTCCATTGCAATATAGTTATTTGCAGCAGCTAGATACGCTTCTTGAACATTACCTTTAATGGCTTTATCTAAGTAAGGAATAGCTTCACGTTGACCACCACCTTCAGATAAACCGAAACCAAACCAGAAGTTTGTTTCTGCATCATCTGGGCTAATTTTTAAAAGTCTTTGAGCATATTCTAAAGATCTAGTGGTATGAACAGTACCTAAATCAAGATTACGTGCAAGAACACTTGCTTTGAAAGCACGAAGCAAAATATCAAATGATGCATTTGGGTTTGCAGCAAGTGTATCAAGTTGTTGTGTTACTTCTTTAAGTTTACTTTCGAAGCCTTTACGCTCTTGACGATCAGTAAAGCGAGGTGGGTAGTGACGAGCTTTGCCTTCTACTAACTGTAAAAAGTCATCAATACTTGTAACATCAATTTCATTTTCACCAGCTAATACAGCGTATTTCATTGAACGCTGTGAATTATTTACAGTCGGAACAATCAGTTTGTTGACGTCGAGAGTAAGCTGTTTAGTTGGGTCATCTTGACGATTAACGACCATTTTGGTTACTGGCTGTGCAGCAGCGTCTTTTAAGGCAACTTCAAATGCTGGCGGTTGATCGTAGTTAAAAGGATTTAACGCATAAAAAGGAGGAGTAAGCTCTGGTTCCTTGAAAACAAAAGGCTCAATTTTTTGTTGTTTTACAGGTGCCATTGTACAAGCTGTTAAACTTGAAGTCGCAAGGATGATATATGCCAAAGGCTTAAAATTCATAGGATCTTCCGTTCATTTTAGTAAAGTCAGATTTGGTAGTGACAAGTCTAGAAAAAGCTAAACCGACATGCAAGGGTAAGCGTGTTACATTATGAATCAAGAATATTACGTTTTTGATATCTTGTTTTGTGCACCACATTCACGACGCACTTCTTCAAGAATTTTTAGCTCTTCATCACTAAAAGGTTGTTCATCTTGACTTTCTTTTTCGAAGCTAGGATCTAGCTCTGATAAACGCTGACATAAATTATTCATACGCGTTTCATTGTGCTGAATACGATCAAGTAAAACACGCATGCCTTCTAAAATAGGGTCTGACTGATCAGCAGTTGTCGCATATGGGGCAAAACCAATACTTTGTGCATAATCGCGGCGACGTTCTTCATCTTTATCTTTAGTTTTGTCGGTATCTTTATAGATATAGCGAGCAGGGTTTCCTACAGCAGTTACTCCGGCAGGAACAGCTTTGGTCACTACAGCATTTGAACCGACTTTGGCACCTTTACCTACAGTAAATGGACCCAAAATTTTCGCACCGGCACCAACAACAACACCGTCTTCTAAAGTTGGATGGCGTTTACCAGTTTTCCATGTGGTACCACCTAAGGTAACCCCATGATAAAGCGTAACATCATCACCAATTTCAGCAGTTTCACCAATCACAACACCCATGCCATGATCAATAAAAAAACGCTTACCGATTTTAGCGCCAGGATGAATTTCAATTCCAGTTGCAAAACGGCTAAATGAAGAAAGTAGGCGAGCTGCACCTTTACAGTCTTTTTGCCATAATTCATGCGCAACACGATGCATCATAATTGCATGAATACCTGGGTAAGTTGTGAGAACTTCAAGTGTATTGCGGGCAGCAGGATCTCGCGCAAATACAGCTTTTATATCTTCTTTAAGCTGCTTAAGCATTGGGTTGATCCTCCTTGTCAGATAATGCTTTTTTCCATTTACCACTTGTTAAAGCTTGTACGCGACTAAAAATACCGCGAAGTAAATGATATTCCATACGATCTAATTGTATACGACCAAATAAACGACGCAAGCGTAAAGGTAATAAACGTGGATTTTCTGGATCTAAAAATTCGATTTCGGTCAGCATTTTTTCTAGATGAGGATAAAACTCTTCCATTTGTTGCTGAGTCACCAAAGGTTCATCCCATTGCATGCTTTGGCCTTGCACTAATGGCATTTCATCTACATTCTGATCGACTTGCTCTTGCTCGAGAGCAGACATGCGAAGTTCGTAACATACAACTTGAATCGCTTGCGCAACATTCAACACGCCATAGTCCGGATTTACAGGAATGGTTAAATGATAATTTGCCAGTGCTAATTCTTCATTTGTTAAGCCACGGTCTTCACGGCCAAAAACAATAGCAATTTGTTGTCCTTGAGTGGTGGCCTTAATAGCTTCTTTAGCCGCAGGTCTCACATCAAGTAAAGGCCAAGGAATGGTGCGGCTACGTGCACTTGTTCCAAATACTAAATGACAGTCTTTAATCGCATCTTCTAAGGTATCTACAATCTCAAGATGTTCAAATAAATCTTGGGCACCTGCGGCAAGTGCTTGTATATCTGGATGAGGATATGTTTTTGGTGCTACGAGAACTAATTTAATTAGTCCCATTGTTTTCATGGCACGTAAAGCACTACCAATATTGGCAGGCAAAGTTGTATTTACCATGACAATACGCACTTGTGCTAATTGCTTTGACACGGTGGTGTGGTCAAACGAACTCATAAGATTTCCAGAAATTACGAATATTGAGAAACTTCGCTTTGGTATAAATCCAATGCATCATCCATAGAAATACCCGCAGGAGGAGGGGCAACAGCATGTGGACGAACAGGGTCTGCTGCTTTAGCTGCTTTCGACTTTACTTGATATTCAATATAAATATTATCTTTACCAAAATAATCTCTGAGTTTAGCAAGTAATTCATCTAGAGGAGCGACTTTCCATTGCGGACCAAACTGAAGTTCGGCTTGAGCATAGGGTTGATCAATCTGTAACTGTAGAGTGATATGTTGATGCATATCTACATTGCAAAATGGCAAGATCATGTTTTGCAGATCTTTCGCCAATGTTGGTTGCATGAACTCTTCTGTTAATTTGATTTGAATACTGTTAGCACGTTTTTGTCTTATTTCATTTAACGTGAAAGCCTTGGTTAAACGTCCCATTGGACGATCAAAGCCTTCTCGCTCATAGATTTCGCCTTCGAAAACGACAACACGTTCAACTTGCACAATATCTTTAAAACGTTGGAAGCGCTCATGGTTACAGCTGACTTCAATACGTGCCGTACCATCATCTAGTACAATAACCACACGGTTCGGGAAGTTTGCGACATCAATAACCAACCCTGCATAAACCGTCGTAACACCACGACGCGTCGCAGTAATTTCATTTAGTTTTACTGGAATAAAAGCTTTGAGTTCTTGTCGGTAAACATCAATGGGGTGACCGGTTAAATATAAACCAAGCGTGTCTTTTTCGCCTTTAAGACGAACTTCGTCACTCCATGGTTTTACTGGTTTAGCTGGCTTACGCTGAACTTCTTCAACCTCACCAAATAAATCCATAATTCCGCTTTCACGGTTACTGCGTGCTTGTTCAGCGGCTTGAACAGCCTCAGGCAATTGTGCCATTAAGCTTGCACGTTCAATTCCTAAGCAATCGAGTGCACCAGCGCGAATTAAAGCTTCAAGAGTACGCTTATTGATTTTCTTTAAATCAATACGATGGCAAAAATCGAATAGATCTGTATAAGGGCCAAATTGTCGACGAGAGTCAATAACTGACTGCATTGCTTGTTCGCCGACGCCCTTAATTGCACCTAAACCGTAAACAATCGTTTTATCGTTACTTGCATGGAAGTGATAAGTCGACATGTTGACTGATGGTGGTAAGACTTCAAGATTATTGTTTCGACAGTCATCAATCAAAAATACAACACTGTCCGTGTTTTGCATTTCCGATGTCATTACCGCTGCCATAAACTCAGCAGGATAGTGAGCTTTTAACCATGCAGTATGATAGGCAACTAGGGCATAAGCAGCCGCGTGAGATTTGTTAAAACCATAGCCTGCAAACTTTTCCATATAGTCAAAGATATGGTTTGCTGTACTTTCGTCAATCCCTTTTTCAGCAGCACCTTCTAAGAAGATTTGGCGCTGTTTGACCATTTCCTCAGGTTTCTTTTTACCCATTGCACGGCGTAGTAAGTCTGCGCCACCTAACGTATAACCTGCACAGATCTGTGCAGTCTGCATTACCTGTTCCTGATAAACCATAATCCCGTACGTTGGTTCTAATACACCTTCTAAAAGAGGGTGGAGATATTCAAAATCTCCACCATGCATACGGTGAATAAAGTCAGGAATCAGGTCCATTGGACCCGGACGATACAAGGATACGAACGCAATAATTTCTTCAAATTTGCTTGGACGTGCTTCTTTAAGCATCCGTTTCATGCCGACGGATTCAAACTGGAATACCGCTGTTGTATTTGCATCGGCAAAGACAGAATAGGCTTTAGCGTCGTCTAGAGGAACATGCAAGATATTGAGTTGATCATTACTGTCGCGGTTTTTATTAATATTTTGAATCGCGTCTTCAATAACGGTTAAGTTACGTAAACCCAAGAAGTCGAACTTGACCAGACCCGCTGCTTCTACATCGTCTTTATCATATTGAGCAACGCGGTTTGTTCCATCTGCATCACAAAGTACAGCCGAGAAATCGGTAATTTTACCTGGTGCAATGACTACACCTCCGGCATGTTTACCGGTATTTCGGGTTACACCTTCTAATTTTAATGCCATTTCCCAGATTTCGCTTGCATCGTCGTTATCTGGGTTAGATGGGTTGGTCACAATATCTTTAAGCTGGGGTTCCATATCAATAGCGGTAGCTAAATCCACACCGAGTGGTTTGGTAGGTACCATTTTTGAAATACGGTCAGCTAAACCGTAAGATTTACCCAATACACGTGCAACGTCACGGATTGCACCTTTTGCTGCCATGGTTCCGAAAGTTGCAATTTGTGAAACGGCTTCGCGACCATAAGTACGCGATACATAATCAATAACGCGGTCACGTCCAGCAATACAGAAATCGACGTCAAAGTCAGGCATCGATACACGTTCTGGGTTCAAGAAACGTTCGAAGAGCAGATCGTAACGAAGTGGGTCAAGGTCGGTAATTTTTAAGCTGTATGCGACTAATGAACCTGCACCTGAACCACGGCCTGGCCCAACTGGTACACCATTATTTTTTGCCCATTGAATGAAGTCCATGACGATGAGGAAGTAGCCGGGGAAACCCATCTTCAGGATAATACCGACTTCATAATCAATTCGTTCATCGTAAGGCTTACGAATCTCTGGCCAATCTTCACCACGTTTTTCAACAGGGTAAAGATAATTTAAGCGCTCTTCCAAACCTACTTTAGATAAATGTTCAAAATAAGTGTCGATGGTAAAACCATCTGGAATTGGATAGTCAGGTAAAAAGTAAGTGCCGAGTTGCAGTTTAACGTTACATCGTTTAGCAATATGATAGGTGTTCTCGATAGCACTAGGAATATCGGAAAACAATTCGATCATTTCATCTGAGGTTTTAAAGTGCTGCTCAGGACTATATATGCGTGGACGGCGATTATCTGCGAGTACATAACCATCAGCGATACAAACACGCGCTTCGTGCGCTTCGAAATCTTCTTTTTCTACAAAGTGCACATCATTATGTGCAACTACACCAACATTATATTGTGCAGCAAGTTTAGCTGCTTCTTGAATAAAGTCTTCTTCACCAGGACGATCGGTACGTGTTAAAGCAAGATAAACACGGTTACCAAACTTTTCGAGCCATGCTTCTAAAAGGGGAGCTGCTTTTTGCGGGTTAGATGAACAAAGCATCTGACCAACATCACTATGCTGGCCAAGTAAAACGATAATATCTTGATGCTGTTCAAGTACCCATTCTTTTTTTACACATGGAATACTGAGCTGTTGTCCTTCAATAAAACCGCGTGAAACGATTTCGGTAAGACTTTTCCACCCAACATCACTCATTGCAAGTAAAGTTGCACGGTGTTGAGCATCATCAAGGCGAATCGTACTACCTAAAAGAGGTTTAATGCCTTTTTTTAAACAAGCATTATAAAACTTTACCGCCGCATGGAGGTTAGAGAGGTCAGTTAATGCCAACGCAGGCATTTGGTCTTTAACCGCAGCATTGACCAAGTCAGGTATGCGAACTATCGACTCTGTAATCGAAAATTCTGTATAAATACCTAGATGAACAAACTGCATAAACCAATCCTTAATGCGACCGAAGCATAGTTTAACACGCAAAGTTAAAAGGAAATGGTTAATATTTTGGCAAACTGTTAAGGATTTTATTATTTAAGAAGAATGAGTTGAACATCTATTGTACAGTTTTAATATAAAAGACATTATTTTTATAAAATATGACCAGCTCAAACACCAAGGTTTGAGCTGGTTGAAAAACTTAGTACTGCCAGAACATACGTTGAATTTCTTTAGCGTCATTAGTCTTAGTAAGAGCTAGTGCAGCAAGAAGACGTGCTTTTTGTGGGTTTAAGTCATGAGCAGCTACCCAACCATATTTATCATCAGGTTGTTCAGCATTACGTAATACGAAACCTTGTGGTACACGTGATGAACGGATAATTTGAATACCGTTCTTGTCGTGAAGATTTTGTAAAGTTGGAACGATATAGTTCGCAACAGAACCGTTACCTGTACCTGCATGGATAATCGCTTTAGCACCAGCTTTTGCATATGCTTCATAAGCATCTGGAAGCATAGAGTCTGAACCGTAAACGATTTGTACCAGTGGAAGTGCATCACCTTTAATATTTTCGATATTAAATTCTGAAGCATTTGTAAAACGTTTTACAGATTGTCTGAACCAGTATGGCTTGCCTTCAACTAATGTACCTAAAGCGCCCCATTGGCTAACAAAAGCATTTGTATGAATGTTAATGCCTTTAGTGACATCACGCGCTGCAAAAATAGAGTCGTTCATAAGAACCATAACGCCTTTATTTTTTGCATCATCAGAAGCTGCTAAAGCAACTGCGCTATAAAGGTTAAGTGGTCCATCTGCTGAAAGAGCAGTTGAAGGACGCATTGAACCAACAATAACAATCGGTTTATCAGTGTGAACAACAAGATTTAAGAAAAATGCTGTTTCTTCTAAAGTGTCTGTACCGTGAGTAATCACGACACCATTAACAGATGGTTTTTTTACCAGCTCATTTACTTGACGAGCAATTTGTAATAATTCCTTGTCAGTAATACTTTCAGAAGCGACCTGTAATGCTTGAATACCAGTGACATTCGCCAAATCTTTGATTTGTGGAACAGCATTAATTAAGGCATCAACTGGAACTTTTGCAGCAGTGTAGGTTGCACTGTTTGCTGAGCTTGCGCCAGCACCTGCGATAGTACCGCCAGTGGCTACAACAACTACATTATTTTTTGCGTAAAGTGGGAGAGAGCAGGCCAATAAGCCCATCGCTAAACCTAAAGATTTAACAGTTTTAGTCAACATCGAAAATATCCTTATGAAGTGACGAAGTAGAAGTTTGCCGAATACGCCTGCTTTTCCTAAGCAAAATACATACCATGTAAAACATATTCGTAACTTGTTTGAATAAGAAGCATCCCTGAATAGCATTTGTTTCATCAACAATTGCTTAGTCATTGCCTTTATTTAGCGTTAATAAATATCATGAATAAAATAAAAAATCTATTAAGTTTTTCTAATTTATCTCTTTTTTTTGTTTTTAATATAAGTGATACAAATGATTTTCTCATTATTATAAAATTTAAAAATAATGGGGGGTATGCTTTTTCTTTACCATTTGGTATTTATATATCATTGATTTTATATAATATTGTTTGTAAGTAAAATTATATAATTTTATTGATAGATAAACTAAACAATAATTCCAATAGTTTAATATAATTAAGTGGTAGTTAAGTGAATTAAAAAATAATCAATTGATGTTTATTTCTAAGAATTTAAATTCTGTTTGGGTGAATTTTATTCTCTTTTTAAGGTTTGTTTTAAGAAAATTTAATAGGAATAAAAATATATTATTTGGTTCATTATTTAATATGGAAATACACATAAATTTTTATTGTTTAATTTTAGAATAAAAAGAAGAGCAATTTTATAAGGTCATATAAAATTGCTCTTAAGTTGGGAGAGTGGGAGAAAAGAGAAACTTAAGCGGGCGTTTGTTCTTGAGTTGATTTAATTAATACTGGCTCTGGTAGCTCTTCAGTATCTGCTACTTTTTCGCCTTCAAGCTTAGCAACAACAGCGGTAGCAATACTGTTACCTACTACGTTTGTTGCAGTACGACCCATATCAAGGAACTGATCAATACCAAGCAATAAGAGAATGCCAGCTTCAGGTAAATGGAACATGGTGAGTGTTGCTGAAATAACCACAATTGAAGCTCGTGATACACCTGCAATACCTTTACTTGTCACCATCAGAGTTAACAGAATTAAGATTTGTTGAGTGAAGCTAAGATCGATGTTGTAAGCTTGAGCAATAAACAGTACTGCAAACGTGGTGTACATCATTGAACCATCTAGGTTAAATGAATAACCCAACGGTAATACAAAGCTAGTCACTTTTTTAGGTACACCAAATTTATTGAGTGCATCCATTACTTTAGGGTAGGCAGACTCACTTGAAGCTGTAGCAAAAGCAAGAGTTACAGGTTCGCGAATTAATTTGCCTAAGCGGAAGATATCTTTTTTAAGTACGATTGCACCAACAGAGAACAAAATGATCCAAAGTAATAGAAGACCGAAATAGAACTCAGCGATTAAAATACCGTAGTCAACAATTAAGCCTAAACCTTGTACTGTAATTGCTGAAGCAATTGCAGCAAATACTGCAAATGGTGCAAACATCATGACGTAATCGGTGATACGGAACATGATCTTGCTAAGTTCTTCAGTCAAACGAACAATAACTGAATCTTTTTCGTTGCCTTGATTTACAAAAGCGAGTGCTGAACCAAAGAAAATAGCGAAAACAAGTACTTGTAAAATATCGTTATTTGCCATTGCTTCTGCAATGCTGCGTGGGAACACATGGCTTAAGAATGATTGCAGTGTAAAGCCAGTGGTCTCTGGGAGAGAAGCGCCACTAAGTTGTTGAGCTGTTGGTAGTGCTAAATCTAGAGCTGCGCCTGGTTGGAAAAAGTTTGCTAAACCCATGCCGATGGCAAGTGATACAAACGAAGCAGTAATAAACCAAGTCATTGACTTGAGTGTGATACTACCAATCGATGTAGATTTCCCCATTGATACAATGCCTGAAACAATTGTGGCAAATACCAATGGAGCAATAATCATTTTGATGAGGCGTAAAAAGATGTCTGTGCCGATGCTAAAATAAGAAGCGATTTGTTTGAGTTGGTCACCTTCATTAAAAAAGTGGTGACAAATCCAGCCTGTCAGTACGCCAAGTAAAATAGCAATAACAATATACTTGAGCAATTTCTTTTGCTTCATATGAACCTCTATCCATTTGATTCAATCATTCTTTGATGGGATTTGAATGATTGAAAGCTTTCCTTGTTAGTTCAGTCCGGTCGTTCTACCGATTTTATCTTCCTAGATATCTGAATCTGTTTTAACCGAATCGAATATGGTGATGTTGTTATGGGAAGGGATTGTTGCTCGATTTTGAAGCAGTGTGAAATGCAAAAAAATATTGATCCATGCATTTTTTGCATAATGAAGATTGCAGGAAATGTGAAATTACGCACAAATTTAAACGTATGGTAAAAAATATAGAAATGAATTGTTAAACAGAGTTTAAAGATTAAATAAATTAAAATTTTAATGAAAAATATTTAAATTCAAATAGTTATTTTAGTGAAAATAAAAGCGCGGAAGAGTTTGTAATTATTCTTTTTTTAAATTAGTTAAATAAAATTATCAAAAAAGGCATCTAATTTAAGATGCCTTTTTTGATATGCATTTTTTTAACGACGATTGGCTAAGAAACGACCTAAACGAGTGATTGCTTCTCGTAATTCATTTTCAGCCGGTAAGAAAACCACACGGAAATGATCTGGAGTTGGCCAATTAAAGCCCGTACCTTGGACCAATAACACTTTTTCTGCACGTAACAAATCAAGCATTAACTTTTCGTCATCTTCAATTGGATAGATGTTTGGATCAAGGCGAGGGAAACAGTACATTGCTCCCTCTGGTTTTACGCAGCTTACACCAGGAATTTCATTTAGCATTTCCCAAGCAATATTACGCTGTTCGTACAAACGGCCACCCGGACGAATCAGGTCATTAATTGATTGATAACCGCCTAAAGCAGTTTGAATCGCATATTGAGCTTGAACGTTTGCACATAGACGCATTGATGCCAACATATCTAAACCTTCGATATAGTCAGCAGCGCGGCTTTTATCTCCAGTAATTGCCATCCAGCCTGAACGGAAACCTGCAATGCGATAAGCTTTTGATAAACCATTAAAAGATACGCAAAGCTGGTCGCCAGCTAATGAAGCTACTGAAACATGTTCAATACCGTCATAAATAATTTTGTCGTAAATTTCATCAGCAAATAAAATTAGATCATATTTTTTTGCAAGCACTACAATCTGTTCAAGAATATGACGTGGATAGACTGAACCAGTAGGGTTGTTCGGGTTAATGATGACAATACCGCGAGTATTCGATGTAATCTTACTTTCAATGTCAGCAATATCTGGATACCAGCTATTTTCTTCATCACATTTATAATGAATTGCTGTACCACCTGAAAGATTAACAGCTGCTGTCCAAAGCGGATAATCTGGCATTGGAATCAACATTTCGTCGCCATCATCAAGCAGGCCTTGCATCGCCATAACAATAAGTTCAGACACGCCATTACCGATATACACGTCATTCACGTGCATATTTAGGATGCCTTTTTGTTGGTAATATTGGCAGATAGCTTTACGTGCTGGAAAGATACCTTTTGAGTCAACATAACCAATCGCATTTGGTAGGTTTAAAGCAACGTCATTAATAATTTCTTGTGGGGCTTCAAAACCAAATGGAGCAGGGTTGCCGATATTGAGCTTGATGATTTTATGTCCTTGCTCTTCCATTTCATTGGCGGCTCGTAATACTGGTCCGCGAATGTCATAACAAACATGCTCAAGCTTCGATGATTTCTTTATTTCTCGAGAAGTTGGCATGGATTGGAGGATAGCAGTATTTTTAGACATAACTGGATTCACTTTTGCATATCGGTATAAATAACTTTTAAATGTTTTAACTGTTACCAAATTCAGATCGTGTTGATCTTTTAGTAATTCAACAATTTTTTCATGGGTAAAGCCCGATTGCTGATACTGTTTGATAACTGGTAATAGTTGCTGGAAAAGCACACTTTTTTTCTGAGACATGTTTTGTCCTATACAACCGTGCCGAACAAGAATAGCACCATCTTTGCTTCCTTGGAAGAAAATAAAACATAAATTTGCTTACTTTTAATTTTGAATTTTGCTTACCTTTTGCTTTCTATTGCTTAGGTGATTAAATTCCAACAAATTTTACGTTCAGAGACTAGTGTTTTTGCGAGGAATGGCGTAAATATAAAACTCAATCATCAGAAATGTTTCATCAGAATAAAGGTGCATGTCATGGGAAAAGTCAATAAAACAGACCGGGAATGGCAAAGAGAGTTATCACCAGAAGAGTATCGGATCACACGACAAAAGGGCACTGAACCTGCATTTACGGGGCAATACTGGAATACTAAGCAACATGGCACCTATGTCTGCCGTTGCTGTGGTGCAGAATTGTTCTCATCAGATACTAAATATGACAGTGGTTGTGGTTGGCCTAGCTTTTTTAAACCGATTGAGCCCACTGCAATTGAAGAACATGACGATTTATCGCATGGTATGGTCAGAACAGAAATAGTTTGTCATGATTGCGAAGCCCATTTAGGGCATGTTTTTGAAGATGGACCACAGCCGACTGGTTTGCGCTATTGTGTAAACTCGGCATCATTACAACTTAAATCAGAAGAAAAAAATGATGAGGAAACCTATCCATGAGTAATATTTATCAGTTTGAAGCTGAACTGTTAGAGGGTGAAGTTAAGCAATTAGCTGATTACAAAGGTAAAGTTTTACTAATTGTAAATACTGCAAGTAAATGTGGTTTTACACCACAATTTGCTGGCCTTGAAAAGCTTTATGAGAAATATAAAGATCAAGGCTTGGAAGTTTTAGGGTTTCCCTGCAACCAGTTTGGTGGGCAAGATCCGGGTAGCAATAAAGAAATCGGTACGTTCTGCCAGCGCAACTATGGGGTTAAATTCCCGATGTTTGCGAAAGTAGATGTAAAAGGACCAGAAGCCCACGTGATTTTTAGATATTTGACACGTGAAGCTAAAGGCATTTTAGGGAGCAGCACGATTAAATGGAACTTTACTAAATTTTTGGTAGGGAAAGATGGCGCAGTGCTTAATCGCTATGCACCTACGACTAAACCAGAAGCATTAGAAGCTGATATTGAAAAAGCATTAGCAAGTTAATGAATTCAATGAACGCTATTCCTCAAGCTTTTGAGTTTTGGCAAGATGGGCGAATGCCTTATGTTGAAGCCAGAAGATCTTGTTTTAGTCGAACATGTTATAAGTCTCATAGTCATCCAACATTTTCTATTGGAGCTATAGATGAAGGGAATAGCGTTTTTCAAAGTTCATTTGGTACAGCACAAAAGATTTCTGCTGGTACGTTAGTCATTGTACCTGCCCACATAGAACATTCTTGTAACCCATTACCTGATCAGGCTTGGAGTTACCAGATGTTGCATCTGGATATATCTTGGCTTAAGCAATGGTTTACAGAGTTTCAAAAAGAGGGCTTTGATTTAAATTTACCCCAGCATAAACCTCTCATTCTTAAAGATGAGTCTTTATATCAGGCTTTTTCTGGTATGAATGAAACTTTATTTGATTCTGAAAAATTGATTTTTGAAAAAGAACAGTCGCTTATCTATTGCCTTACTCACTTGTTACTACCTCATTTTATATTAGAAGAAATACAGAAAACTCAATATTTGTATGAAGACTTTCTGGATTTAATTCATATTATTAAATCATCAGAACAGTTTATTTCTCTAGAAGAACTTGCACAGCAGGTGGGTCTTAGTCGATATGCAATCATTCGTTTATTTAAATCCAATGTTGGCTTAACACCTCATGCATTTCAAATTAATTTAAAAATTAACCAAGCTCGAGCTCAATTAAAACAAGGGATTTCGCTTGTGGAGTTGGCAGTAAATTTGGGCTTTAGTGATCAGAGCCATTTTCATAAAGCCTTCAAAGCGCATACTGGAATCACTCCTCGTCAGTTCCAACTCGCAGCCGCGCAATAATTTACAATAAATTATTTTTCTCTATTTTTAAGCTATTCCATACAGTTTTAAAGATGAAATCGTTATGGAAGTTTTTTTAGTTATCGCCTTTACTCACTTTTTAGCGCTGCTATCTCCGGGACCTGATTTTTTTCTTATTCTCACCAGTCTTTTGCAAAAGGGTTCGCGTTACACCTACGGCGTCATTGCAGGAATTACGTTTGGCAATGCCTTGATTTTGATGGCGTGTATGTTCGGATTTATGTTACTTGGAAATTTGAGTACGACCATTCTTTTAGTACTTAAGTGGCTTGGGGCGGTGTATTTGGTTTATTTGAGTTATCTTTGTTTTAAGGCTGCTCGTGCTGGCACCTTAACTTTTTCTACTCAAAAAAATGAGTTGATTGATCAAGAGTATCAATATCAAGATAAAGTTAAGAGCTTAATGTTAGGAATACAATCTAGTCTGCTTAATCCCAAAAATATTATGTTTTATAGTAGCTTGATGTTGCTTATTCAGCATGATTTTAGTTTGGTTCAAAAATTGCTGATGAGTACGTGGATGACTGGAGTTGTACTTGGTTGGAACTTACTGTTGGTTCGGCTATTGCTTCAAAACCGAGTTCTAGAACAGATTAAACGTTCAGCGATAGGCTTATATTATTGTTCTAGTCTGGCTTTTATATGTTTTGCAATCTTACTCATTGCTTATAGTTAATGTTGGTTGTATAGCCTTCATGCTAAATAATTATGAAGGCTATACAACTTATGTATGCTTAAAGAATTGCTTTTAAACGCTTAACTACTTCTTCGCATTGCGCTAAATCGGCAACTAAAGCCATACGCACATGATTTTCGCCTGGGTTACCTTGATCTGTGTCACGAGATAAATAACGACCTGGTAAAACTTTAATATGGGCTTTTTCCATCAACATCTTGGCAAAAGTTTCATCGTTATCGACTTTTAACCAATAATAGAAACCTGCATCTGGCTTTTGTAGAGGTAATAAGTGACCTAGTTCGTTTTGGAATAAATCAAACTTTGCACGATATTGCTTACGGTTTTCTTCAACATGGTTTTCATCATTCCATGCCGCAATTGATGCAAGTTGATGTTGAACAGGCATTGCTGCACCATGATAGGTACGGTACTGCAAATATGGTTTTAATAATTTTGCATCACCCGCTACAAAACCTGAGCGTAAACCCGGTAAGTTTGAGCGTTTAGAAAGTGAATGAAATACAACACAGTTTTTATAGTCATCACGACCAAGTTCTGCACATACTTCTAATAAACCTGTAGGTGCTTGATCGAACCAAAGTTCTGAATAGCATTCGTCAGAAGCAATAACAAAATTATATTGATCAGATAAGGCAATTAACTTTTTGAATTGTTCTTTAGAAAGCACAGTACCAGTTGGGTTGCCCGGCGTACATACAAAAAGAAGAGCAGTTTTTTCCCACACTTCTGCAGGTACAGCATCAAAATCGCCTAAGTAACCATTTTCTTCGGTGCAATTGATGAAATAAGGTTTTGCGCCGGCAAGTAGGGCTGCGCCTTCGTAAATTTGATAAAACGGATTCGGCATTACCACATACGGTGCGTCTTCACGGTTAATGAGCGCCTGAACAAATGAGAAAATCCCTTCACGCGTACCAGACACTGGCAAAATGTGGTTTTCAGCACTAATGCTGTTAAGTTTAAAGCGCTTAGTGAGCCAGTCTGCAATACTTTGGCGAAGCTCAGGTAAGCCTTTGCTGTTTGGATAAGTTGATAGATGATTGAAGTTGTCAATAATTGCCTGTTTAACAAACTCTGGTGCTGGGTGCTTTGGTTCACCAATTGATAGAGGAATCAAGGGAAGGTTAGCAGGAGTAGTATCCTTAAAAAGTTGGTTTAACTTTTCAAATGGATATGGGTGCAATAACGACAAGCTAGAGTTCATTAAACAGTTACCAAGTAGTTGAGTTTCAGTGCTGACAAATTTGATTAGATGCTTCATCTAATGCAGCTTTAAGCTTTTCCGAGAAGAGTTTAACCTCTTCGTTATTTAACGGTTTTCCATCTTTTTTCGTGACAAAGAAAATATCTTCTGCACGTTCACCTAAAGTTGCAATTCTAGCTGAATGGATGTCTAAACCTTGCATCATAAATAAGCCACCTACACGTGCAAGTAGGCCGGGGTGATCGAGTGTTGAAATTTCAACCATGTTTTGCTGTAACGCTTCATTCAATGTTACGTCAACTGTATTTTCGATATCGAAATGACGTAGCTGACGTGGAATGCGGCGTTGCATAAGTCCCGGATATTGGTCTGGCTGACTAAGCGCCTTCACCAATGCAGTTTTAACTGTTTCTTCGCGTTCAGGGTCGGTTAGCAATGTACCAAAGCGATCGAGCACAACATAGGTGTCTAAGCTAAATGCTGTACTTGCTGTGATAATTTTTGCATCCTGAACGTCTAAGTTCATACGGTCCAAAACTGCCACAGTCGTTGCAAAAAGATTGGGTTGGTCACGCGTATATATAAAAATCTGCACAGCATCTTGGGCAGCTTTACGATGAGCACGTAACAGAACTAATGGCTCTGGATTATCGCCGTGTTTCAAAATTGCTTGCGTGTGCCATGCAATTTCATCTGCCGATTCTTTAATGAAGTATTCATCGCCCAGTTCTTGCCATACTTTTTCAACGTCTGCCAATGAGAAATTATTCACCAGTAATTCACTTGCTGCAAATTTGGTGTCTTCAATTAGCATTTGATAGTCAACAGGACGGCTTAAACCTGTACGAATGACATCACGGGCATGTGTATAAAGTTGACGCATAAGCGAAGCACGCCATGTGTTCCACAGTTTTGGATTTGTCGCATTAATATCTGCAACTGTTAAAGTATATAGATAATCAAGATGTTCCATATCGCCAAGTTTTTCAGCAAAATCTTTAACAACATCCGGATCTGAAATATCCTTTTTCTGAGCAGTTAGCGACATGAGCAAATGGTTGTGGATGAGCCATGCAATTAATTTACATTCACGCTCTGTAAAGCCGTGCGCACGTCCAAATTCAATCGCATCTTCTGCACCAAGTTCACTATGGTCTCCACCGCGGCCTTTGGCAATGTCATGGAATAATGCAGTAATAAACACAATATCTTGACGTGCAAGACGTTGGAAAACAGAGCTTACAACAGGGAACTCTTTAGCAAATTCTGGTTCTTTAAAACGGTTTAAATTGCGCAGTAATAATAATGTGTGTGCATCGACTGTATAGATATGGAATAGGTCATATTGCATAAGGCCCATAATTTGACCAAAGGCTGGAATATAGTTTCCTAAAACACCATATCGTTTCATCGCTACCAAAGTATCGTATAGACGATAAGGTGAGCGAATGATTGACATGAATAGGGCTTGATGCTCAGGATTATCTCGAAAATTTTGGTTAATACGTTTTGCAGCAAGAATAAGTAAGCGTAAAGTACGAGCGCGAATACCTTCAATATCTGGTCGATTAGCCAAAATATAGAATAGTTCTAAAATAGCACTTGGATGTTCTGCGAATATTTTGTGGTGCTGTACGGCAAGTTTATTGTCGACAATCTTAAAGTGGTCATTAACGACTTCAATTTTACGTTCGTAATTTGGTAAACGCGGAGTAATAACTGATTCGCTAAAATAGGCCAATAACATTTCATTGAGTGTTGAAACCTGTTGGGCAGTACGGTAGTAGCGTTTCATGAACTGCTCGACACCGTAGTTTACTGGCTGACCTTCTTGACGCGCGTAACCAAATTGAGCCGCAATTTCTCTTTGATGATCGAATAGAAGACGGTTTTCATCACGCTTCGCTAAGCGATGTAAATGGTGACGAATTTCCCAAAGAAAACTTTCTGCTTCTTCTAAGACGTTTAATTCAAACTCAGAAATAAAGCCTAAATGAACTAAGTCATAAATGCGGTTTACGCGGAAATGACGCTTAGCAATCCAGCCAATCTGGTTAATATCACGAATGCCACCAGGCGCATTTTTAATGTCAGGTTCTAAGTTGCTTTCAGTATTGTTGTGTTGGTGGTAACGCTTAGCTTGTTCAGCCATTTTTGCATCAAAAAATGTTTTGTCTGTCCACGTTTGTGAAACAATACGACGCGGCCATTTTGCAAGTTGGCTATTACCGGTAATTAAACGAGCTTCGATGAGTGTAGTTGCAACAGTTAAATCGGTAGCAGCTTGTTCAACACAACTTTGAATGGTGCGAACGCTAATACCGGGCTTGAAATTGCCAACATCCCACAAAGAGGAAATGAAAGTAGAAATGCGTTTTTCATTTTCTTCGTTAATTTCATGTTCCGATAAAATCATGATATCAACATCGGAATAGGGCAACATTTCACGGCGCCCATAACCACCCACAGCAAAAAGACCTAGACCTGTCTGATCAAGTTCAGCATGTTTCCATAAAAAGATCAGTGCTTCGTCAACGAGGTCTGAGCGTGCTTTAATGACTTCCCGAATAGATTGCCCATTTTCATATGAATCCTGCAATTGCTTTTCTACATCCGTTCGCCATTGATTAATGGCTTTAATATCATGATGGCTTGTAACGTAGTTCAGCAATGGCGATGTATTGATCATGAAAATGGGTCTACCAAAAAGTAAATATTAAGAGTTGGTGTTTACGCTTACTTGATCAGCGGTTTCTTTCGCTAAAGTACGAGCAAGGTCAGTATTTTCTGCACGAGCAGTTGCCACACCCATACGACGTCGTTTGAAACCTTCTGGTTTACCAAACAGGCGTAAGTCGGTGTTTGGGTTGGCTAATGCCGTATTTAAGCCGCTGTAGCTTAAATTGTTGGCATCGACCCCAGCATAAATAACTGCACTCGCAGCAACACTATGGCGAGCTGTATTTACTGGCAATCCTAAAATTGCACGAGCATGCAGTTCAAATTCGCTTTGAAATTGTGACGCTAGAGTAACTAGACCGGTATCATGTGGGCGAGGCGAAACTTCACTAAACCAGACCTTGTCGCCTTTAATAAACAGCTCTACACCAAAAATACCACAACCACCCAGCGCTGTTGTCACTTTATTTGCAATACGTTTTGCTTCTTCAAGTGCAGCCGCAGTCATTGGTTGAGGCTGCCAGCTTTCTACATAATCACCAGCATCTTGACGGTGACCGATTGGATCGCAGTAGTGAGTTTCAATTTCACCAGTTTCAGGGTTTTTAGCACGAACGGTAAGTAATGTAATTTCAAAATCAAAGTCAATTTGAGATTCAATAATGACCGTACCTTGGTTAACACGACCACCTTGCATCGCATATTCCCAAGCAGCATCGACTTCATCGAAACTTTTTACACGAGACTGACCTTTACCTGAAGATGACATTACTGGTTTTACAAAGTTTGGATAACCAATATCATCAGAAGCAGCGCGGAAGCTTTCTAGTGAGTCAGCAAAGCGGTAAGCCGAGGTAGGTAAACCAAGTTCTTCAGCTGCAAGACGACGAATGCCTTCACGATTCATGGTCAGGTTTACAGCTTTAGCAGAAGGAATAACAGTTGCAGTTTGGCTCGCTTCAATTTCAAGCAAAACTTCTGTCGCGATGGCTTCAATTTCTGGAACAATTAAATTCGGTTTAATTTTCTCGATGAGCTGTTTTAACTCAGTTGGATTAGCCATATTTAACACATAAGAAAAATGTGCAACTTGCATGGCTGGCGCATGTTCATAACGGTCGGCTGCATGTACTTCAACACCAAGGCGTTGTAAAGAAATTACAACTTCTTTGCCAAGCTCTCCTGAACCTAACAATAAAACTTTAAATGCAGAAGATTGAAGGGGGGTACCGAGTGTCACGCTCATGCGAATCATCCTGACAAAATTATTTTTTTAAGCATAGCAGAACTTATGGTGGAGTTAAGCCTTATCACACATAAAAAAATTAATTTTGTCGGACAATTAAGATGTGACTTTTTAGATATTAACTTGATAGTTTAAAAGTAACTCATCTGCATTTTTGCCGCGAATACCCCAATTTTCTTTAGGGGTTTCAAAAATCGTAATTTCAATATCTTGCGGAGCTATTTTGCATTGTTCTTCAATATTGCGAAATAAAGTTTGAATGAGTTGTTTCTTAGTCGCTGCGCTACGTCCTGCAAACATTGAGAGTTCGATAATAATGTAGTGTTGGCTGCGGTCAGAAGGATAGATAAAATTTCCAGGCTTAAGACTGATAAAACGCTGAAATCTTTTCTCGATAGGATATTTCAACTCTTCAATGAGCGCTTGATGGACTGCATGAGAAAGTAATTCTCGATACTGCATAATCGTTTGTTCATTTGCGTAAATTTTAACTTGTGACATTTTTATCTCTATTAAGTAGGCAAGATTATCTTTTTAATCAATTCAAAAATTAGATTTTTACGCCAGAAGTTTCAATCTTAAAGGCTTCTGGCTAGGTTTTATTTTATATAAGGAAGATCAGTTTATCTATTTATAAAGGTAAATAAGTATAGATCAGACCATAAACAATTGCGGCAGTTAACGTTGCCGGAACAATTTTCTTAAATTTAAAATAAAGACCTGCTAGTACTAAAAAGCCGATAAACATAGCTAGGCTTTTATCAGGATTTTCAAGAAGTGGTGGAAGAGTGGAAACAACAAGCATGGCGCTAATTGCAGATATACCAATGCTTCCCAAAGCAATTTTTAGCCAGACTGAACCGCGTCTTTGCTGTGTACCTTGTAGCTTCTGTATAACAAAGAATGGTCCAAAACGTGAGGCGAAATTGGCAATACCAACAATGATACCAACCAGAATAATCTCTAGATTCATTTTAAACTTCGACCTCTTCTTGTTGTTTCAGCACATAATATTTAAACAAGCCGGCTAAAATACCTGAAAGAATACCAATAAAAATAGCCGCAGAGAGGTTAATCCAATAACAGGACAACGCTGAAACAACCAAAGATACAGCAACTACAAGGCTATGTTTTCGCTCAAATGCTGCTAATAAAAAACTTAAGAATAAAGCAGGCAATAAGAAGTCTAAAGCTGCTTGTAAAAACTTTGGCAGATGAGACACTTGATCTGCAAATAATCCGCCTAACAATGAGCCAGTTGCCCAAGCCATCCAACTAAATAGACTTAAGCCTAACATCCAAGACTCAGACCATTGTTGTCTGCGCTGTGAAAGTTGAATCATTCCACTTGCAAAAACTTCATCGGTTAAGCCCCAAGCCCACACCGCCGTTTTCTTAAGATTTAATTTGTTTGGAATCAGGTTATAGAGCGCTGGACCATAAAGGACATGGCGAATATCCAGTGCAATGACTGTTAATGCAGTTAACCAGATAGAAGAACCACTTGCTAAAAGTGCGACAACTAAGAACTGGCTGGCTCCAGCATACATTGAGCAAGATAGAAAAAAAGCTTCCCATGGTGTAAAGCCAAACTGAGATGCAGAAACGCCAAAGGCAAAAGAAACAGGTAAATAGGTGAGTACGATAGCTTGGCTATCTTTGGCGCCTTGCCAAAAAGTTGCAGTTTGGGCAGGCATCAATTGTTGTTCGGACACAATACACCTTGGCAATAAACCAAATGATAAAAATACTTGAAAGATTGAGTATTGTAGCCGAATTTAATAGCATAGTGCCGAAATGTTTAATCGGCAGTTTGCTATGTTCAACGCAAAGATTCGTTTAGTTTATATCGCCATGTTGAGTGCAGGTATTTTTACATTGCAGGGCTGTGACAATGGTAATCATGAGGCAGAAAAAAAAGTAGAAATTAAGCCGGCACCTAAACTGACCAATGATGCAACTGTTTATGCTCAAAAAGCATGGACATTGATTAATACGGTTGAGCATTTGGTTTATGAAAAGCAGTTGAGTCAAATTGATGACAAAGTTCGTAAACCTTTACGTCAATTGAGTACAGACTGGCGTATTAATGTGAAAATGACGGACTCAGTAACAGAAGGGAAATATGCACTTTGTCGTAAAGCTTTAACGAGTTTAGATGTGTGGGCACGCGAAACGCTTGAAAATAATGATTCAGTTGCTAAGAAACAAGCAGATTATGAGCGAGATAAAGCGCAATGTAAGGATGCGATTGATACGCCAAATCTTGGAAACACATCTCCAAAATAAAAACTTATAAATATAAAAAAGCGAGATGATTAATCTCGCTTTTTTGCTTTTAAAACGATAATGAGTGAATGTTAATTACGGCTTTGTCGCAGCTTTAGCTGTGTTTGCTGTTTTCACTGCATCTTGTTTCATTTGATGAGTCATTTGCTGTGATTCATGTTGAGCATGCATAGATTTCATCATTGCTTCATGCTTTTGTTCAGTCATATCTTTTTTAACATCTTGTTTTGCTTTTACTGCTTCTTTTTTAGCAGTTGCTTTGCCGTGTGCAGCAACACATTTTCCGCCTTTATGATTTGGCCCTGTACCACCTTGTAATTGAGTTCCTTTTGGACATGCAAATGCCGAAACACTTAACATAGCCAATACGCCAGCTGTAAGAATTGTTGATAATTTTTTCATGTTAATCAGCGCCTTGTTGAGTATTATTGCTCAGCTTGAGTGTAAAATGAAAATATATGCTTTAAAACATTTATTTTGTGAAATAGAGTTTGAACAATGTGTTGTTTTGCAGCGTTATCTATTTTTTTAATTTGGTTTTAAGTTTTTGTCATATAGCTAGTTGCGCAAAGATTAGGAATGGACTTGAGCAACTACTTTCAATTTCTCAATATCTAGAATCTCAATTTTTCTAAAAGCAATTTTGATGATTTTCTGTTTTTCTAGCAGGCTCAGCTCATGGTTGATTGTCTGTCTGGATGTGGTCAGCATATTTGCCAATTGTTCTTGAGAAATATGGATGTGATGATCTTGAATAAGAATATGATTCCCATATCCTTCTAAAATGAATAGAAGACGTTGAGCAAGCCTTTGAGAAATACTGCGTGTTTGGATAGCAATCTGTTCTAAGAAAACGTACCTGAGTTTTTGGCTGGTTAAACGAGCAAAGTAATACCAGTAATATGGATTGTCTTTGAGTAATTCATTTAATGGTTTTGCAGGAATATGCAGAACGGTACTTTTTTTCAAAGCAATTGCATCGTGTGAGCGCGGTTCATGGTCAATCAGGGATATTTCACCAAACCACATAATTGGCTCAGCAATTGCAGAAAGAGCTTCATTACCATTTACATCGACATAACCTAAGCTAATTGAGCCTTCAAGCACAGTATAAATGCCATCAAATACATCTTGGGCACGGAACACATAATTGTTTTTTTCAAAGGTTCTTTGCTTACCGTGCTCTAGAATAAAGTTTTGGAATGCTTCTGGAAGCAAACTAAACCATGTATTTTCTCTTAGTCGATTAATATAAATAAGATCCAATATCAGCCCATCCATGAAAAAATCATTACTTTGTCAAATAGCTGACAACTTTAAGTTTTCCTTATTTGTACAGTATGACTATAGATAGATGAATAGGGAACAACTCATGTCAAATCTGGAGCAACAGCTTAGCAAATATGCAGCTTACCACTTAAATCATAAAAATATTTTGACGCATTTTATCGGTATTCCGCTCATCGTGTTTTCAATTTTATGTTTAACTGCGAGAGCTGGAGTCGATATTGGCAGTTTTAAACTGACTTTAGCCATTGTGTTGATTGCAGCTAGTACGATCTATTATTTCATTTTAGATAAAGTTTTTGGTTTACTCATGCTGATTCTTTTAGCCGCTGTGTATCCACTGGCGAGCCAAATTGCACAGTTATCTTTTGGAGAATGGTTGGCTGCGAGTATTGGTTTCTTTGTGGTGGGGTGGGTCTTTCAGTTTGTGGGGCATTATTTCGAAAAGAAAAAACCAGCTTTTGTTGATGATGTGATTGGACTCGCGATAGGACCGTTATTTGTATTGGCAGAATTTATATTTATGCTAGGTTTTAGAAAGCCTTTGCATGCGCGTATTTTACAAGAGGCGCGCAGTAAACGAGAGGCGATGGATTTAAGTCACTAAACATAAAAAAAGCCCCAACATATTGGGGCTTTTTTTGAGCTTTAACTTATACGTTAAAACGGAAGTGCATTACATCGCCATCTTGAACAACGTAAGTTTTACCTTCTAAACGCCATTTACCAGCTTCTTTAGCGCCGTTTTCACCGTTGTATTGTACAAAGTCATCATATGCAACAACTTCAGCACGGATAAAGCCTTTTTCGAAGTCAGTATGAATTACACCAGCTGCTTGAGGAGCGGTTGCACCAACTTTTACTGTCCAAGCACGAACTTCTTGTACACCAGCAGTGAAATAAGTTTGTAAACCTAAAAGCGCATAACCTGCACGAATAACCACGTTTAAGCCTGGTTCTTCCATACCCATTGCTTCTAAGAACTCAGCACGATCTTCATCTTCTAATAATGAAATTTCAGCTTCGATTTGGTTGCAAAGAGGAACAACAATTGCGTTTTCTTCAGCCGCAAGTTTTTTAACTGCGTCTAAGTGTGGGTTGTTTTCAAAACCATCTTCTGCAACGTTTGCAATATACATGGTTGGTTTTAAAGTCATTAAACCAAAACCACGCACTAATTTACGTTCGTCATCAGATAAATCAGCTGCACGAGCTGGTTTACCTTCGTCAAGTAACGGTTGGATTTTTTCTAAAACTGCTTTAGTTGCTACAGCCTCTTTGTCGCCGCCTTTAGCAACTTTAGTTAAGCGTAAAATTGCTTTAGCAACAGTTTCAAGATCGGCAAGCGCAAGTTCAGTATTAATAGTTGCGATGTCGTCTAATGGATCAATTTTACCATTTACGTGAATTACATTTTCGTCTTCAAAACAACGTACAACATGAGCGATTGCATCAGTTTCACGGATGTTAGCAAGGAATTGGTTACCTAAGCCTTCACCTTTTGATGCACCAGCAACAAGACCTGCAATGTCCACAAATTCCATTGTGGTTGGCAAAATACGCTGTGGTTTAACAATCGCAGCAAGTTTGTCTAAACGTGGATCTGGTACAGGAACAATACCTGTGTTTGGTTCAATGGTACAGAAAGGGAAGTTTTCCGCTGCAATCGCTGCTTTCGTTAATGCATTGAAAAGGGTAGATTTCCCTACGTTTGGCAGACCAACAATACCGCAATTAAAACCCATGAAAACCACTCACAAATGTGTAAATTAAAAATTGTCGCTGATTTTACATGAAAGCCATGACAAAGTCATGGCTAGAGCAGGGTTGTATTGCTTTTAAACTTTACGTTTATCAAGTTGCTGGGCTAATGCATCGCCAGTTGCTTGTACTAACATGACTAAAACAATGAGCACAAAAATTACAGCCAACATAATTTGCATATCAAAACGTTGATAGCCATAACGATAAGCAATGTCTCCTAGACCACCTGCACCAATAGCACCAGCAATCGCAGAGGAGTTAATCATAGTCACAATAGTCACGGTAAAGCCCGCCACAATACCCGGCAAAGCCTCTGGTAAAAGCACATGCCAAATAATTTGTTTACGGTTACAACCCATGGCTTGTGCAGCTTCAATTAAGCCTTGATCGACTTCGCGTAAGCTGACTTCTGCAATACGCGCAAAGAAGGGAATTGCCGCAATCGTCAATGGAACAACGGCTGCCCACACACCATAACTTGTACCTACAATCCAGCGAGTAAGCGGAATAAGCGCAACCATTAAAATTAGAAAGGGTACAGAACGAGTAATGTTGATAACCCAACCTAAAGCCTGATTAATTTTTTGTGACGGATGAATGCCGTGCTCAGAAGTGCTGACTAAAACAACAGCAATCGGTAAGCCAATTAAAAAAGCAATAAATGCAGATGCACCTACCATGAGTAAGGTATCTACGGTTCCAGTAATTAATAAATCAATGAGCTGGTCGTGCATAGCCAAGTACCTCAAATTGTGCAATTGCAGTTGATGCGTCTTGTCGTATAGATGAAAGATCAATTTCTACGTTGGGAATACCGACTAAAAGAGAACCAATAATGTGCCCTTGAATGGTATCGACCTGACTTTGATATAAATTGACGGGTGCTTTAAATCTAGCAAGTAGCTCTTGTATATCGGGTACTTGATGCGCTTCAGCCTCATATTTCAGTTTTACAATAATATGAGTCGAATCTTCATCGGGGAGTGGAGTAATTTTAAAAGGCAGAGTGATCTGCTCAAGGTTCAACAGTTCCTGAGTAATTTGTTGCTCTGGTCGTGAAAATACGGACCAAACTTGTCCAGCCTCGACAATTTCACCTTGGTCAATCACCACGACTTGATCACAAATTTCTCGAATGACCTGCATTTCGTGAGTGATGAGTACAATCGTTAGACCAAGTTCCTGATTAATCTTTTTAAGTAAAGCCAAAATAGTAGCGGTACTTTCTGGGTCAAGTGCAGAGGTTGCTTCATCACACAGTAAAATTTCAGGGTGGTGAACAAGTGCACGTGCAATACCGACACGTTGCTTTTGTCCGCCTGAAAGTTGTGATGGATAATGACCAGACTTATCTGCAAGGCCTACGAGTGCTAGAACTTCATTTACACGTTGATCGATATCTGCTTTGTTGTAATTGGAAACTTTTAAGGGCAATGCCACATTTTCCCAGACCGTTTTTGCAGACATCAAATTGAAATGTTGGAAAATCATTCCAATTCGTTGGCGAGTTTGAATAAGCTCGGCATGACTCAATTCAGCAATGTTTTGTTGATGAATATGAATACTGCCTGTATTCACTTGTTCTAAGCCATTTAAAGTGCGGAGTAGGGAAGATTTTCCCGCACCACTTTTACCAATAATGCCTAAAATCTTACCTTGAGGAATATCAAGGTTAATCTCTTTTAAAGCATGCAGCTTTTGACCCTGCGATTGGTAAAACTTATTTAAACCACGAATTTTGATATGGGGTAGAGAAAAATCAACTTGTGATCCAAAACTCACCATTGTCATTCTCCTTATTTCCAGCCTTGAAACCACATACCTTGGCCAAAGTCTTTATCCAGAATATCTTGTGCTTGTTTTGAGTTCTGGAATGCTTTAACAAAGGTTGCAAGTTTTTGGTTTTTATCTTGGTAATCGCGACGGGTCACAAACAAAATTGCATATTTTTTATCGATTGGATCTAAAAATAATGCGCTATGTGGGTCGGTTACCTTTGCCATTTTTAAGTAGTGAGGGAAGCCGAAAATTAAATCGACATCGTTATATGCATGTGCGGTTTGAGGGCCTTCAACCTCAACAAAGCTTAGCTGTTTAGAATTAGCAATAATGTCTTGAGTGGTTGAAAGTTCATTGTTAATGTCTTTAAGCTGAATTAAACCTGCACGGTGCAATAAAATTAAAGCGCGAGCTAAATTGACGGGATCGTTTGGAATAGCAACACGTGCATTTGAAGGTAAGTCTTTAAGTGATTTATATTTTTTTGAATATAAACCTACATGACTTCCTGAGCCCGCGGCAAATGCATGTAAGTCATAACCCGTTTCTTTAACAGCATTACGTAGAAATACGCTTTGCTGGAAAAAGTTTGCATCAATATCACCGTTTTGTACGGCAACATTTGGTGCTCGCCAGTCAGAAAATTCAACGAGTTTGACATGAACGCCTTGCTTTTCTACTTCATTGGCAACGCTTTGTAATAACTCAGCATAAGGTGGGCTAATGCCAATCGTTAAAACATCATCGGTTTGTTTATTTTTAATATAACGGTAACCGACGAGACCCAGAACTACGATAATTAACGTAATTCCGAGTAACCAAGGCTTATGCTGTTTGAACTGAATCGCCATAATCTTTCCGTTATTACTTCCAGCCAGGGAACCAAAGTTTTGGCCCAATCTCAGCATCTAGCACAGCTTTAACTTTTGGCGAGTTTTGATAGATCTCAACAAATTTCTTCAATTTGTCGCCTTTATCCTGATAGTCGTCACGTACTACAAACAAAATTGCATAACGTTTATTGGTATTGTCATCAAGTAAAAGAGCACTATCTGGATCAGCTGTTTTTGCTAAGCGCAAGTAGTGTGGGTAGCCAAATGCCAAGTCAACATCATCAATTGCACGAGCAGTTTGTGGTCCTTCAACCTCAATGAATTGCAAATTTTTAGGGTTTGAAACAACATCTTTAAGTGCAGATAAATGGTTGTTTGAGTCTTTAAGCGTAATTAATTTAGCTTGTTGTAATAGTAGTAGGGCACGACCTTGATTCACTGGATCGTTTGGAATGACTACACGTGCGTTTTGTGGCAATTCATCAAGGCTTTTATATTTCTTTGAATAAAGTCCCACATGTGATGCTGCACCTACTGCAAACGCCTTTAATTTAAAGCCAGTTTCTTTAATTGCATTGTCTAAGAAAGGTTGGTGCTGAAAAAAGTTCGCATCAATATCCCCATGATTTAAGGTAATATTTGGTGTGTTCCAGTCAGAAAACTCAACCAATTTCACATTTATACCCTGTTTTTTTGCTTCATCGGCAGCAGCTTGTAAAGTTTTTGCAAATGGTGGACTAATACCAATCACAAGTTCATTTGAGCCACTTTGACGGTGTTTATTCCAAAAGAATAAAGCAACAAAAAGGACTACAACGACTAAGCCTACGCCTAGCCATTTTTTAGAGGCTGTTTGAGCCATGTCTATCTCCAAATTTAAGCGGTTATTTCTTCAATTGTTGTTAGGTTTTTGCTGTTGTTATAGGGACTACATCGGAACGATTGAACAGGGTGTTGTTTTGGTAATTGATCACCCCGATTAAAGATTTTGTTCCGTAGTGAACCCGTTTTATATGCAGTTTTATAGCGACCACGTTGTTGTAGCTCAGGTATAACCAAGCGAATAAAGTCGTGGTGAGACTCAGGTGCAACTGTACGTGTCAAATTAAAGCCATCAATATCTGTCTCATCTAAAAGATGAATTAAGTATTCAGCAACTTCTTCGCCACTGCCCACGATGAGGGGATAACGACCACCTAAAACATGCTGAGCTTTTAAGTCATTTTTCGTGATTTGTTGCTCTTTAAATTTTTCGGTAATCGAAACAATACTGTTACTTTTTTGGTAAGGAATCGCTTCATCGTCGGCAAATTTACTTAAGTCGATACCAGTTGAACTCGCATAATGCGCGAGGCCTGCTTCAGGGCTTGCATACTGACGATATTCATTAAGTTTTTGTACAGCCAGATCATGTGTTTCGGCAACAACAACGGTTATACCGACATAGACTTTAATGTCATCTGCTGAACGGCCTTGCTGTTCGGCAAGAGCACGAATCTTTTTCACTTGTTCGCGTATTTTTTCGGGTTTGTCGCCACCAATAAATACACACTCAGCATGACGAGTCGCAAACTGCATACCTTTTGGTGAAGCACCTGCTTGAAATAGTGTCGGGGTGCGTTGCACAGAAGGAGACACCTGAAAAACACCTTCACTCTGATAATATTTTCCGTGGTGGTGAATGGTGTGAACTTTAGAAGGGTCTGTAAAAACACGCTGTACTTTATCTTTTTTAACGGCGTCGTTTTCCCATGAACCTTCCCAATATTTATAGCAAAGCTCTAAAAATTCTTCAGCTTGTTCATAGCGAGCATCGTGGTCTTTTAAACCTTTTTGACCAATCAGGCGTTCCGCACTATCTAGATAACCTGTCACGATATTCCAGCCAATACGACCTTGAGTTAAATGGTCGAGACTCGCAAAGCGGCGTGCAAATTGATACGGATGCTCATAGCTTAAGTTCACAGTGACCCCAAAACTTAAGTTTTGAGTGACTGCTGCCATAGCAGAAATGAGTGTAGATGGATCATGGCTCGGAAGCTGAATGGACTCTTTTAAAGTCAGATCAATACCATTTTGATAGACGTCATAAACACCTGTAATGTCTGCAATAAACAAACCATCAAATAAACCACTTTCTAGAGTTTTGGCTTGTTCTGTCCAATAGCTCAGTTCATTAAAGCGGTGTGACTCATCACGTGGATGTGTCCATAAGCCATGATTGATATGCCCAACACAGTTCATATCAAAAGCATTGAGTAAAATCTCTTTCGCTTTGAAATCTGCCATTACAATGTCCCCCGACGAGGTGGTAGAACACCGTTAAGAACATAGTTCCCAATAAAGTAATATTTCCATCGTGCGGCATCATGCAACGTATGCACACGTGCATTGCGCCAGAAACGGTCTAGACCATCTTGTGACTGACTACCACGGCTTCCAGCAAGTTCAATCAGCTTAGACGATGCTTTTAGTGCAATATCGCTACTATGAGCACGTACTTTGGCCACATCAATTGAAGCTTTTGCAATGCTTTCAGGCGTGGTTTCAATTTTTGCGGCATCAATTGATTGCGCAGCTTGCTTTAATAACACTTCACTTGCCCGTACATCGACAGCAATGCGTCCTAGCTCATAAATCGTTAAAGGATCTTGGTTGGCCGTTTCTACATTTGAATCAATCCATGGGCGGGCTTGATGCACTCTTTGCAAGCTTTCTTCAAAGGCTCCACGTGCAATGCCTACCTCAATTGATGCATGCATAATTTGAGCAAAAGGGCCCACTAAGGTTGGTTGTAAAAATGCAGTATCAAAAGGAATAACATCATCTACATCGACAAAAACCTGATCAAATTTAACTGTGCCGCTGCCTGTGGTTTTCTGCCCAAAGCCAGACCAGTCATCAACAAGTTTCAATCCTGGTGAACCACTTTTTACAAAGGCTAGATATTCTCGACCTGCATCGTCTAGAACTAAGGTTGGAATACGGTGAGCAAATAAACTTCCTGTGCAGTAAAACTTTTCACCCTGAATGAGATAACCATTTTCATGCGGACGGATATTGGTTTGTTTATGGGTTGAAGTTTTAGTTTTAAACTCAGCAAGTGCATTACCAAAACGAGTGCCATTTAATACTTCGCTATATAAACGTTGTTTTTGAGCTTCTGTACCTGTATTGCGCAAGACTTCTAAAGCGTAAAAATGGTTTTGTGGAATTTGTCCGATTGAACCATCTGCACCACTTAAAAGTGCAATCACTTTAGCAACTGTATGACTTGAAACTTCGGCACCACCATATTGCTTTGGCACTGTAATTGCCCAAAGACCAGATTGGCTCAATGCATCGATTTCGGTATAGGGTAAAATTCGTTTAGAGTCTCGCTCAACTGCGTTTTTTTTAAATTGCTCAGCAAACTGTTTTGCAATTTCTAAAGCTTCAGCATCATTTTGAATAATGTGCGCTTGGCCAGATGCCGATGTTTGTTTAGTTTGAACCGATTGATATGAAGTCATGACAATTTCTCCTTAAATCCAGGCATGGCGGGCAGGGAAATGACCATTAAGGTAATAATTGCCAATGGCATGTAATTTCCAGCGAACAGGATCATGTAAGGTATGTACACGGGCATTTCGCCAATGTTGATCTAAATTGTGTTGGCTTAAACTTGAACGGCTACCGCCTAGTTCCAGCAATTTTTCAGAGATTTGTAGAGCAGCATCATTGGCATAGACTTTTGCTTCTGCGACCAAAATTGAAGCTTTAGCTACTTGTTCATCAGTCACAGTTTGAAGTTGGTCAAGTTCATCTAAATATTCAGCAGCGTCATCAAGCAGTAAAATTGCAGCATCGAGCAAAATATTTAACTTACCTACTTCTTGCAGGGTGTAATGTTCAAAGCTGGCTTTTTCAACTTTTGCATCAATAATTGGACGTGCTTTATGAATAGTCGATAAAGTATCGTCAAATGCAGCTTCTGCAATCCCTACATCAATCGCAACTTGTAATAACTGAGAATAAGCACCGCGATAAGTAGGGGCTTTAGTTAATAAACGTTCATCAAAAATGAGTTCTGGATTAACTTCAACATGATTTAATTTAACCGTACCACTCGCTGTTGTACGCTGACCAAATCCATTCCAGTCATTAATGACTTCAATACCTTGAGTCTCTCGGTTAACAATGACTAAAACCACATGACCTTCAGGATGAACCGCTTTAATTGCGAGCCAATGCGCAAAAATAGTACCTGTCGAATAAAACTTTTCACCGTTTAAAATATATTTGCCGTTTTCAATGGTAAGTGTAGTTTTTAAAGTTTTTGAGTCATGTGTATTACGTTCTGGTCCACCGTTAGCAAGACGTTTGCCTGCCAATATTTCTGAAAAGATAAATTGTTTTTGTTGTTCTGTGCCCATAATTTCGATCAGGTTTAACAGGCTAATCTGATTTTGTGGAATCTGACCAACGTTCGCATCACCTTTACTTAAAATACGGAAAACTTGAGCTAGTGTTTTATTGGAAACAAAAGCTCCGCCATATTTTTTCGAAATTCGAATTCCGCCTAAGCCTTTTTGGCTAAAGCTTTCGATTTGCTCATGCGGTAGTAAGCGTTGTTGATCACGTGTATTACGACCCTCTAAAGCATAATCAGCCACTTGATAAGCAGCATTAATGGCTTGTTGATCATTTTGAATGATTTGGACGTATGCCGTCGTTTTAGATAGAGAATTAGACATAATGACACCTTGTATTGCTGTCATTACCTTACAAAAGAAATATTTTTCCACTAAACGAGGACTTATGCTCAGCTTATGAAATAAAGTGCAAAGCATTTTTTTTGATTTTTAATGGAGAAATAGAGATATTAAAAGTATTTATAAATCAATAAATTATCGTTTTTATGCGAAAAATTGATAATAAAATTAGTTTTAATATGAAAAAGAGCAATAAGTACGGTAAAAAAAGATATAAAAAAATAGACCTAACTGTCAGCAAAAAATGAGCACAATATCCATTGTTTTAAATAAAAATAGCTTCTAAAGTATCTACTTACCATCGACCATTTTTGTACAAATAGTCAAATAAAAATAAACGTGGAGATTTTATGCGGGTTTTGTATCAGTTTCCTTTGTCCCATTATTGTGAAAAAGCTCGCTGGTTGTTAGACCATAAAGAACTTGATTATGTGGCTCATAACTTAATTCCAGGGTTTCATCGTGCTTTTGCACAACTCAAAACAGGCCAAAATTTATTGCCAATTTTGAAAGATGACCATCAATGGATTGCTGAATCAACCAAGATTGCACTTTATCTGGATGATACCTACCCAGAACACGCGCTTTTGCGTCGTGATGAGCAACTTAGACAACAAACTCTTAAAATTGATAGTTTAGCTGATGAGCTTGGTATACATGTACGCCGTTGGGCTCTAGCTCATACGTTGGCGCAAGGAGACCATGCTTTAGAAATTATGATGGGTGAACAAGGCTATTTACGTCAGTTTGAAAAAATATCGAAACCTTTTCTCAAAACACTCGTAAAGAAGAACTATAAACTTGAAGAGGAGTTGGTGGGTCAGTCCAAAGAGCAGATGGACGAACTCATAAATCAATTAAACCGCTGTCTGATAGAAAATCAAGCACGCTACATGGTGGGTGATCGCTTAAGTCTTGCTGATATTTCTGTGTGTTCGATGCTTGCACCATTGTTAGAGGTGAAGGGTACGCCATGGGAGCGTGAAGAAGCAGAAGAAGTTTCTGAGGAATGGAGCAACTATCAAAAATATTTGCTTGATTTACCTCTAGGCCAATATGTTTTAAGAATATATCAAACCGAAAGAAACGCACGCGTAGATTGGCGAGGAATTTAAACTTTATAAAAAGCCCTGATTTTTCTCAGGGCTTTTTTGTAATATTTCTAAGTTCAGTCATTAACTTAAATATTACTATCAATTTTATAAATGATTTTTATTAAACCATTTGCATATATTATTTTACTCCTGCAACTTCTTTATTTAGTTCATTATTCAAACTTATTCTAAATACTTAATAATTTTAATTTTTATAATTTTTTGCAAAATCCTATTTTTCTAAAAACAGTTTTTAGCTGAAGTTAAGCCACTTTATTGTGCATGTGTTTACATTGTAATCAATAATTGCCACATTTAAGTGTAAATAGATGAGCTTAATAATAGACAGAAGATTAAAACATAGATTAAAGTAGAAACATGTTAGCAGTTTTAAAGGTATTAACTCTGCAAAACAGACTGAATAAAATAAGTGAAGCAAATGGATGTGTCCTACTTGGAAAAGTTGGCGCGATAATTGCAATTTAATAATAAATCACTCTATTGCTCTATATGAATGATTCTATAGATAAATAGAGAGAATGATCATCAAGGAGTTCTTATGAAACGTTCTGCAACCTCTCTCATTATTTCAACATTTATGCTTTGTACGGTTGGTGCTACTTCTCAAATTCAGGCAGCAGATACATTAGCTAAAATTAAAAGCAGCGGAAAAATCGTTATTGGCCACCGAGAATCTTCTGACCCAATTTCATATGTTGTTGCAGGTAAACCAGTAGGTTATGCAGTCGATATCTGTAACCAGTTTGCAAATGACATTAAAAAAGAATTGAAAATGCCGGGGCTAAAAGTTGAATACAAGGCAGTAACTTCATCAACACGTATTCCTGAACTTTTAGCAGGCAATATTGATATGGAATGTGGTACGACCACAAACTCTAAGCAACGCCAAGAACAAGTGGGTTTCTCAACTAACTATTATGCAACAGAAGTACGTATGGCAGTTAAAGCCAACTCTGGCATTAAGAGTTTGGCAGATTTAAACGGCAAGGCAGTTGTAACAACTCAAGGCACAACATCTGATAAATACATTAAGATGAATGAAAAGGGTCAGTCAATTAATGTCCAAAATATTTATGGTAAAGATCATGCAGACTCTTTTGCCATGATGGCATCTGGCCGTGCTGCCGCATTTGTAATGGATGATAATATTTTAGCTGGTTTGGTTGCCAAGTCTTCTACACCTAAGGCATTTGCAATTGTAGGGCCAGTACTTTCATCTGAACCTTACGGTATTATGCTTGCTAAAGATGATCCAAAATTTAAAGCGATTGCAGACCGTACTGTAAATAATTTATGGAAAACTGGTCAAATGGACGCTTTATATAAAAAGTGGTTCTTATCGCCAATTCCACCAAAAAATACAAATTTGAACATGCCACAAAGTTCATCTTATAAAAAACTAAAAGCTCACCCAACAGATGCAGGGATCTAACAAGATCTTTTTGTCCTAAATTTACTTAAGCAAGTGAGACTCACTTGCTTAAGTGGTCTATTTTCCTAAAGATATTCATTTAAGGGGCAAACATGTCAGTCGGCTCGCTAAACTGGACTATATTCTGTGCGGAGTCTAATGAATATGGTGTCGATAAAGCCGCATGGGCAGAATCAGTCTGTAGAGCAATTGGTAGTACAAGCTACAATGCTCATGCTGAAGCGCCCACATGGTTACAAATGTTAGGTTCAGGCGTCTTTACTATGGTTTGGACAGCTGTTATAGCCTTTCTTATCGCATTTTTATTAGGTTCTCTCCTAGGGGTAATTCGTACATTACCTAACAAACCTCTCGCATTTATTGGCAATTGTTACGTTGAAATCTTCCGTAATATTCCACTTATTGTACAGCTATTCTTCTGGGCATTTGTTTTTCCGGAATTTTTACCGGACAGCTTAAGTGCAGGCAGTGGGGACGTTGTTGCAGGTGGATGGTGGAAAAATATTTTAAATCAGCAACCTGCAGTTATTGGTGTTTTTGCATTAGGTCTCTACACCGCTGCGCGTGTATCTGAACACATACGTGCCGGTATTAATACTGTTTCTCGTGGACAAAAGTTTGCAGCTTCTGCAATGGGATTTACCACTGCACAAAGCTATCGTTATGTCATTTTACCTGTTGCATATCGTACAGTGTGGCCAACGATTACTTCTGAAGCAATGAACGTTTTCAAGAACTCGGCAGTTTTATATGCTTTGAGTGTTTTGAACTTCTTCGCTTATACAAAAACCATGCGGGAAGAAACTTCTCAGGACATCATTATTCTTATTCTCTCTACACCTGTTTATTTAATTATTACTTATAGTATTAAATTTATCATGGCATGGATTGAGAAACGAATGGCTGTGCCTGGCTTAGGCTCAGGAGGGAAGTAATTATGGATTTTTCTTTATTACATAACCCTGACGTGATCGCGGCACTCAAAGAAGGTTTCATTTTTACCCTGACCGTGACTGTATTGGCGATGATGGGCGGTATCCTAATCGGAACCCCATTGGCAATGATGCGTTTATCAAACAATGCCATCGCAAGTAATTTCGCAAAATTTTATGTCGATCTGTTTCGTGGTATTCCACTGATTCAGGTGATCTTTATTTTCTACTTCTTGTTACCGAAAATATTTGAGTTTCAATCTGATACGTATTGGGGACCATTGTTTTCAAGTGTTGTGACTTTTGCTATTTTTGAAGCTGCATTTTTCTCGGAAATTGTACGTTCCGGAATTCAGTCTATTTCAAGAGGTCAGGTCAATGCAGGCTACGCGCTAGGTTTTACCTATGGTCAATCAATGCGCTACGTGGTTTTACCTCAAGCCTTTCGTAACATGCTCCCAGTATTGTTAACTCAAACAATTATTTTATTTCAGGATATCTCATTAGTTTATGTGATTAGTGCACCAGACTTTTTAGGTCGTGCAGATACATTGGCTAATACATATGGTCCTGAAACGAAAGCAACATTCTATTTAATCGTCGCTGTAGTTTACTTCTGTAGTTCGTTTGTGCTGTCGCAATTAGTCAAACGCTTACAGCAAAAAATTGCCATCATTCGCTAATTGGAGATTTTAAATGCCAATGATAGACATCCAACATATCTCTAAATGGTATGGTGATTTTCAGGTTTTAACAGATTGCACGACGAGTATTGAAAAAGGTGATGTCGTTGTTGTTTGCGGACCGTCTGGTTCAGGAAAATCAACACTCATTAAAACAGTAAATGCGTTAGAGCCATTTCAACAAGGCGATATTATTGTTGATGGAGTTTCTCTGAAAGATCCAAAAACGGATCTTGCTAAATTCCGTTCACGAGTAGGAATGGTCTTTCAACACTTCGAGCTTTTTCCGCACATGACTGTTTTGGAAAATCTAACCATTGCTCAAGTTAAAGTGTTAAAGCGTTCAGTTGCCGATGCTCGTGAAAAAGGTCTGAAATATTTAGAGCGTGTAGGTTTACTTGCGCATAAAGATAAGTTTCCGGGCCAATTGTCTGGTGGTCAGCAGCAACGTGTAGCGATTGCTCGTGGCTTGTCCATGGACCCAATCTGTATGTTGTTTGATGAACCAACTTCTGCACTTGACCCAGAAATGGTCGGGGAAGTACTTGAAGTGATGGTGCAACTTGCACATGAGGGCATGACCATGATGTGTGTTACACATGAAATGGGTTTTGCTAAAAGAGTATCTAACCGTCTAATTTTTATGGATGAAGGTAAGATTTTAGAAGACTGTCCAACGCATGAATTCTTTGATAATTTAGATGCTCGCCACGAGCGTGCGAAGCTCTTCTTAGAAAAAATTCAAGCCATGCACTAATACCATTAATAAAAAAAGAGCCTTTTAAAAGGCTCTTTTTTTTATTTCCATTTTTAGAAACTATATTTTGCTAATAAATTGACACGAGAGTAATCACCTTTATCGCCTGCGAAAGTTTCTCGTTGGCCATATGTATATTCTGCACCTAAATCAATATTTTTAACCGGATTCCAGATTAAATTGACCAAGGCATTATAAATTTCTTTGTTATAGCTGGTGCTGGTTAAATTGCTATTTGCATAGGTGTTATCATCTTTGTATTGAATACCGCCTATTGCAAAAGTAGAGCGGAGGATAGGGCTCCATTTCCGTTGGTAGCCAATAACGGCACTATCAAATTCACCTAAATTAATATCCTGAGTTGTTGTGTCATAGGCATAAGCTGAGTTGCTATAAAGTAAATAGCGACCATCTCCTTTAACATGATAGTAATTAGCAACCAAGCTATCTTGAGGCGTTAAATCATATTTACCACCAACGCCGACACCCCAACCAAATTTTTCTTCAGAAGTACTATCTTTGGGAGCCACGCGGTTTTCATGGGCAAGACCATGTAACTGTAATAGGCCTTTATTATCTGTAGTTTTGAAATCATATCGTGCTGTTAAAGCAGGAAAACGGCTTCCACCGGCAGCATTACCAGCTTTTTCAACATCACCGCCTTCTAAGGCAACTAATATTTTCTGTTGTGCATTAATTGGCTGAGTGTATCTAACCTGTACTGTACGTGTAGTACCTGTACCAATAGCGCCATTAAAATCTACTGTTTCTGGCGATGTATCGGTATTCACAAAAGGTGAGGTCGTTTGACCAGCTAACCATTTTCCTAAAGACATATAGGCATGGCGAACACGGAAGGTACCATTACCATTATCGCCATTTCCGCCCATGAAATCGGCTTCAATTTTTCCTGTTAAATCTCCGTACTGAGTAGGTCGAGTAATGTCTAGACCAATTCTTGAAGTTGCAGCAGATACATTTAGTGAATCTTGTTTCGGATCATCTTTATTTAATGGATAGTTAGCGCCATTTGAAATGCTGCCATTTGAACCTTTAAAGTCATAGGTTGCATCTGCGCGGACACTACCATAAAGCTTAACTTGGGTTTGCCCATCCGCCATAGCCATCCAACCTGGTTTTGATACAGGAGGTGTAGGTGTAGCTGGTGCTACGGGAATTGTTGCTGGAGCACTAACCGACAAACCTGTCTTTTGTTGATCAGATAGTTTCTGGACGAGTTGTTTTAACTCCTTTACTTCATCACGTAAGGCGTTAACTTCAGCATCTGTAGCGGCATGCACAGGCATCGTCACGCTAATTGCGCCTAAAGAACTCATTGCTAGCACGAGTGTTTTGATCTTATTCACAGGAACTCCCCGACATGGATAAAAATTTTCCTGCAAATACATAACAATAATAATGCCAACTTTAAGAATTTAGAAAAATAGTAAAATTTCTATAATTATCATTGGCCTATGTTTAAATAATGGGGCGAGTAATATCTTATATTGAAAAAAATAAATGAGAGTATGAAATTGACTTTCTAAAATGCGCCATATGCTCCATTATTTGCACGGTTAAAATGCACGTCTGCAATAAAATATGTAAAAGGAAGAAACGGTTTAGCTATTTTTAAACCTTTGTATTTTAAATGCAGGTGAGTTGTATAGGGTATACTGTCCTCACTGTAAAATTCTGGCTGGAGATAACAATGGAGTTAGATCGTTTTGATAAACAAATTCTAGAAATTTTGTCTCATGAAGACTTAAATTTGAATGAACTTTCAGAACGGATCAATCTGTCAGTCAGTTCTGTGCATCGCCGGATTAAGCATCTGATTGAAGCCAACGTTATGGGGCAGCTCAAAAGGGAAATTAATTTTAGTAAACTTGGATTTACCTTACACATTTTATTGCAAGTGTCACTGAGTAAGCATGACACCGAAACATTTGATAAGTTTCTTTCTGAAATAGAAGCAATTCCAGAAGTGACCAATGCATTTCTTGTGACAGGGCAAAGTGCCGATTTTATTTTAGAACTTGTAGCACGTAACATGGATGACTACAGTGAAATTTTATTAAGACGTATTGGAAAAATTGACAATGTTGTTGCGCTGCATTCCAGCTTTGTGATTAAAAAATATAATGTTTTTAACTGTTATAACTTACTCAATAAACTATAAAAAAACGCACCAAATGGTGCGTTTTTTTAATTCAAATGTTTGATTTAGGCATCAAGTTGAGCCAAAACCTCATCTGTGAACTCAACGTTTGTATAAACGTTTTGTACATCATCAAGATCTTCAAACATATCAATCATTTTAAGAATTTGTTTTGCTTGGTCGACATCAGTAATTTCAGCTTTAGTTGATGGACTCATAACAACTTCTGCGTTGTCAGATTTTAAACCAGCAGCAGTTAGAGCATCTTGAACTTCACCAAAAGTTTCTGGTGAAGTGATTACTAAAATTTCATCTTCTGAAACTTCAATATCTTCAGCGCCAGCTTCTAAAGCAATTTCCATGATTTTGTCTTCTAAAGAAACATCTTCAAAAGTAATTTCACCACGTTTAGTAAATAGATAAGCGACAGAACCCGCAGTTCCTAGGTTACCATTTGTTTTACTAAAACAGTGACGTACATCTGGTACTGTACGGTTTAAGTTATCTGTCATTGTCTCAACAAGAACAGCAACACCGCCAACACCATAACCTTCGTAAGTTACTTCTTTTAAATCATCATTATCTTCACCACCGGCACCACGTTGGATTGCACGGTTGATGGTGTCACGTGTCATATTAACTGAAAGTGCTTTTTCAACTACTGCACGCAAACGAGGGTTACTAGCAGCATCTCCACCACCAAGTTTGGCAGCAGTCACAATTTCACGAATATATTTAGTAAAAACTTTACCGCGACTTGCATCTTGTTTCGCTTTACGATGCTTAATATTGGCCCATTTAGAATGACCCGCCATGGACGTGAACTCCAAAAAAAGAAAATGCAAAAGTGCTGGAATATTAGCATAGGCTTGGTTTTGTTGAAAACTGTTGCCCTGCGTTTTGTTAGCCAATTGAATAAGAATAATAACCTTAAGGCCTAATGAGTGAGATCAGGCCGAATCAAATCCAATTTGATCTAGTTAATTTTGACATCTATGTCAAATTGCGCATATAGCTCTTTAATCGTTTCTAAATCTTTTTGTAAGTCTGTTGGGTAAATTTTACCTAGAATCCCGCCTTGTTTGCTTCGGGCATTGGCATACATGAGTACAATTGGAACATTAGCGGCTTTCGCAATATGCCAAAAACCTGTACGGATAGGTTTACGTTCTGAGCCATCTTTCGCACGAGTAGCTTCAGGGGCAATCACCAAGTTAAAAGTTTCATGAGTTTGAAATTGTTCAACCATTTGAGAAACAATATCTTTACTCGCTTTGCGGTCAACGGGAATGCCACCAAGTTTTTCTAAAACTGGCTTAAGGGGACCCTTAAAGAGTTCTTTCTTTATTAAAGTATGAATCTTAATGTCTAAAATTTGGAAGAGAGCAATAGAGAGCACTGCATCTAGATTTGAGGTATGTTCAAATCCAATAATAACTTGTTTTTTTTCAAGAATTTTGGGATCTACATTATAGGTCCAACCAGCAGCTTTAAAGATAGAGTTAGCTAGAAATTTTTTCATAGATCAGTGCAAGGTGATAAATTTGCAGGATTCTAATATGAGTTTGTAAAAAAGCCTAGAAAAATTATGAAAGCTAAAGTAGCCAATTAAAAATGAAGATTATCTAAGCTTGAAGATTTAAAAAGTTCTTTTTTATTTTTCTTTAAACATAATAAACTTAGATAATTTTAAAATTACGAAATTTGTTGAGGTATTTCTTCATTAATTAAAAACTCAATATACTGCCAAATTTTTTCAGCGTTAATTAGTTTTTTATCTGTTGTTCCATCAATAATCATCCCATCAATAATAGAAATAATGATATGAGTAAGGGGAGTTGGGTTTTCTATACCTAATTGAGTGAGCTGGTCTTGTAGTAAATGAGTTAACCACTTTGTATACTCGTAAAATGGTTCACGAATTGAAGTATATTGTTTAGATACTTCAATAAATGCTTTTTTAAATAAGCATCCATTAAATGTTTCGCTATTGATCCATTCAATATACCAATTAAAAATAATATAAATTTTCTCAAGCGGATTAGCATCTTGATGTAAATTTAATTGTTCATTAATTGAATTTTGAATATTTAAGTTTCTATGTTGCAAACACTCCATAATTAAATTTTCTTTTGAAGGAAAATATTTATAAAAGGTCATCTTTGCAACATTAGATTCAGCAATAATACGGTCAACACCAGTTGCATTGTAGCCAATCTGATTAAATAAATTTAAAGCAGTATTTATAATATCTTCTTTTTTTGACATTACTATTCCATATAGTTAGAACTAATTATAACTTAATCGAAAAAATTAAAATTTTAATATCAATGATCATAATAAAAAAAGGGATTGGATTCAAGTTGATATTGTGATAATGATAATCATTAACATAAGTTTTTTTTAATTTTCTATTTGATTTCGTACGATTTTAATTCTAATATGGATTGATAAGGGAACATATTTAAATATTAATTTAAGTCATTGTTTTTATAATAAAATATGTAAAAATCGATCAGGCTTCAATAAGTTTAATGAGAGTAGATATGCCTAAGAAATTTGAGAATTTTAATAATCCTAGAAAGAAAGCACTCGCAGGGATGAAGCAAAGCATTTCTACTGAACTATGGGAAAAAAATTCAGACTTTTTGACCCAATTAAGAGAAAAAATTGCTAAACATGCGGTGTCACATCATCCTGCAATTGATATTTTAAATAACGGAGAAATTAATAAAGAAAATTTAAAAAAAATACACTTAGAATACCGCCATGCAATTGTACAAACTTTTACTGATGCATTGCTCATGGCCCAATTTCAAACTAAACAACTAGAGCCAAGATTGCATGCCGGTGCGAAAATGTTTCCGCGCTTTCTTTTGAGCCTAAATATTTTTGATGAGTTTGGATTTCGTCCAGGTTTAGACAAAGATGGTTATTATCAGGGAAATCCTGAATATGCTCACTATCCTTTATTTGAAGACGTATTAAATGATTTTGGTATTACAGAACAAGATCGTCTGACTTATCAGCCGACTGAAATTGCAAATCAAGTTAGAGTGTTTTTAGAAAATGCTTATGATGACTATAAAGCTGTTTCAGCCTTATTAGCAGTCGCAGAAGAAGAGGTGATTCTTTATAGTCCACCGTTACGTAAAGCGACTAAAGCTGTAGGTTTAGAGGTAGAGGGTGGTGGTTATTATCATGTGCATGGTATTTCTGAAGATGAAAGTGCCGAAGCCGCAGATGATGATCATGAAGAAGACTTATGGTATGTCTTAATGCAAGCTTGTACAGAAGAAGATTATAACTATATCGAAAAGTTATGCTTAGAGTATTGTGATTTATGGGAAAAATTTTGGGACGCTCAATTAGAACATACAGAGCTTATGCGGAAGAGAATCTTAGCTTAATAGAAGAAATAGAAGTATTAAGTTTAGAAAAACGTATTTTAAAGCAGTTAAAATTTTAAGATAAAATAAAATTTACATTTTGATAATTAAATTTTGAATATTGTTTATAACGGTAAAACGAATTCTATTTAGATAAGCATTAAAAAACCCCATAAACTTTTTAGTTTATGAGGTTTGAATTTGGTGGGCCCACCGTGACTTGAACACGGGACCAACGGATTATGAGTCCGCTGCTCTAACCAACTGAGCTATAGGCCCTATAAGTCAGAAAAGCTTTAAATCTCAAGGCCTTTCAGTGCGTGCAATACTAATCAATTTTTTAATCAAACACAAGTCATTTTCTAAACTAGGCACATACTAGACCTAAAAAATATTGTGTTATTTTGGTTAAATATTACGAGCGAGAGTGATTCTAGCGTATGAGTAGCTCATGAGTAAAGTGAACTTAGTTATTTATCGATCAATTAGAACTTATGTCAGTCAGAAGTTTATAGTGATTGGGGTTTAGTTAATTATCAGTTCGAATAGTTAATTCTTTTAAAAACATCTTTTGTTTGAAGAGTAATCAAATTTCAGGTTGATTGAATATTGCTTGAAATGTGACCAAAATTGGTTTTTCAAAAAAGTTTACAAACATAATTTATACATTTATGTCTTACACAGAATTTATAAATATTTGTTCAATAACGACTATAGAATATTCTAAATAAACTTAATTTAAGAAATATTTATCTACGCTAAATATTTAGAAAACGTATAACTTTATAAAATCCTATTTATAGAATGATGTACTCTTATCATAGTCAATTCTATATCATTTTAATGAGAGGTTATTCTTTGCAGTCTAATAGTTACTGTAATAAATCTAGTGAAAGTGATTATTTTTTTGAGTAAGGTGAATCCAAAATTCTAATTAATTTTTAAAAAACTAGTAATACAAAGATAATATTTATGAAATTAATTTTGTTTAGCGCATAGGGAAAAATCCATAAGTTTTAACGAGGAAATACAAAAATAAGGGAGTAAAGTGAGCTTCCTTAAAATTAAGACCTTTATCTGATTTTTAAAAAATTAGAACTTTTTAGTGGGAGAATTGGAAATTTTTTAATTGAAATTTCTTTCTTTTTCTCATGTGTTTTCTATACAAAACTTAAAGTGTGACTACTTTCACGCTCGATACAAATGATTGTATTTTATTGAATTTATTCTTGACTAAAATGCTAGGTTTTAATAAAGTACAAATGTATTTTCCCAAAATAAAAAACTATTGCTTAGTCCTGAAATACAGTAAGAAGCCTGCTTTTTAAAGTAGGCTTCTTGCTTTTTGTAATATAGAGAAAATAGGAAAGAGCAATAATCTGAATTTTAAAAGTAAGTATATAATTAGAAATAAAACTATAAAAAGATCATGTGTGCTCAGAGAGCTACAGTATAAGAAATTATAAATTTTCTTGAATAATCTGAATGAGTTCTCGAGCTGCTTTAGATAAGGGGCGGTCTTGAAGCCAAATTAAGTAAATGGATAGAGGTAAATGATTTTTAGTATTTTTAAAATCTAAAAGAACTAAATGACCTTGTGAAATTTTTTCTTGTACTAACGATAACGGGAAGTTTCCCCAACCGAGTCCTGCTTCAACCATATTAATTGCTGTTTGTAGACTATTCGTTTTCCAGTACATAGCACCAATAATTGACCGAGAATCTGTCATTTCATGGTCGCTACTCGCCACTACAATTTGTCTAATATTGATTAACTCTTCAATAGAAAAATGCTTTGTTTTTTCTTGTAGAAGAGTATGACTAGACGAGATAGTAGCAACGACTGTTTCAGTCATTACTAATTGCAGATTCTCACGCATTTTTATATTGAGGTCTGAACCAGCTAAGCAAAGACTAATTTCTTCCCTATAAAGTAAATTAAGAATGTCATCTTGAGGTGCAGTAATAACCTCTATATTTAGTAAGGGGAATTTATCAGCTAACTTCTTTATTGAAAAAAATAATAGTTTTGTATTTACGTCTGAGACCACACCAATACGTAATTTACTCTCTAGTCCTAAAGAAAGTTCATGGGCATGAGTACTAAATAGCCTAAGTTGTTCAGAAATAATTCGTGCTTGAGGTTCCAAAGCTAATGCGGTAGGTGTAGGAATGACCTTGCGTGGAGTACGTTCAAATAAGGTGTAACCCAATTCTGCTTCTAGATTAGCAACGGCCATACTGACTGCTGAAGGTACTCGATTTAGTTTACGGGCGGCCGCAGAGAAAGATCCTGTATCGAGTACAGTAATAAAGAGTTCAATATTTTCGCTGTTAAAATTCATTTTGATATCAGTAGAACTGAAAGCTATTAACTTTATATATGATTTTGACTGAAATTAAAATATAAAGAATTAATTAGAGTTTGCCTATTATGCAAGGTGTAAAGCGTCGAATTGTCTATGTTTCTTCTTATGAAGTCATCGGAATGATTATTTCATCAGTAGGTTTAGCGATTTTGGCAGGTGATAGTGTTGAACATACAGGACCACTCTCTGTCATGATTACGACCATCGCTGTAACTTGGAATTTTATCTACAATATTTTATATGAGAAGTGGGAGGCTAGACAGAGCAGTAATGTTCGTACAGTTAAGCGTAGAGTTGGACATGCTATTGGTTTCCAGCTTACCTTAGTCCTATTTTTGATTCCTCTTATTGCATGGTGGATGGATATTTCTCTGATTGCTGCTTTTTGGTTAGATGTGGCTTTTATTATCATTATTCCTATCTATACTTTTATATTTAATTGGAGCTTTGATAAGTTATTTGGATTGCCTGCTTCGGCACAAGCTAAAGCATTGCAAGAATAGTCACTAAATCAACTTAATAAGCTATCAAGGTGTGTGATTCTGATAGCTTATCTCTAGTTTAATTATTTGATTTGATCAATGACTAACTGCTTTGAAAACTTAAGTTGAGCTTTCTTGGCGAAAATATAATAAATCACTGCTGTAGAAATCAGTCCTACCAGCCATGATAAGTCGATCCCTCCTAACATTGCAGCAATTTGTCCCGTATAAAATTTACTATCAATAAAGGGCAGTTGGATCAAAATACCGAGAAAGTAGCAGGTGATACCAATTCGATTCCAACGGCCATACTTGCCATTTGGATCATAGAGCGCATCTACATCACATTCTTCTTTAGAGATAAAGTAGTAATCAACCAGATTAATAGCACTCCATGGAATAAAGAAGGTAAGTAAAAACAAAATAAATGCTTTAAAAGCACTTAAAAAAGTATGTTCACCTATAATTGCAATAAATGTCGAAATCACAACCATAGCTAAGACAATGAGTAATCTTGTTATTTTTGAAATTTGATTTGTCGATTTGAAACTATTCCAAACTGTAGCAATGCACATAAAGCTACCGTAAGCATTTAAGGTTGTCAGAGTAACTTTGCCAAAAGCGATACTAAAATATAAAAAGGTCACGACGAGGGCAATTGGGTTCATACCCACAACATATTGAACTTCATTTCCGACAAAATTGCCGTTTGCGACTTGAGCAATCAAAACACCTAGGCTCATGGAAATTTGTGAACCCAATAGAGAACCTAAACCAACGGCCCAAAATACACGATATGAAGACGTTTTAGTTGGAAGATAACGGGAGTAGTCTGCAACATAGGGCCCAAAAGAAATTTGCCAAGAAGCAGAAAGTGAAACTGCTAATAAAAATGAAGACCAACTGAAATGACGTACTGCTAAGAGTTCAGATAAATCAGAAAGTGCTAAAATTTGAGTCAAAATAATCACAAAAGCGATCAAACCAATAATACTGGCTACTTTGCCTACCAAATGAATTAAACGATATCCAATTGTTGCAAATATAATGATTAAACATGCGTAAATTAAGATGCCAGTTGTATTGCTGACATGTGCTAGATGTGCAATTGCTTTACCAGCCAATACCTCTCCAGTTGCTGTAAAGCCAATATACATGAGGCAAACAAGTATGATTGGAATACAAGCACCATATACCCCAAATTGCACACGGCTTGAAATCATTTGAGGAAGGCCAAGTTTAGGACCTTGGGCAGCATGTAGTGCCATAACGGCAGCACCAAAACATTGTCCCACGAATAAACCAATAATAGACCAAAAAACATCCCCGCCTAATACAACTGCTAGCGCACCCGTCACAATGGCTGTAATTTGTAAATTAGCACCAAACCAGAGGGTAAATTGAGCAAACACTCCGCCATGTCTTTCATTTTCTGGAATAAAGTCAATACTTCGGTTTTCAATAAAACTACTATTTGGTTTCTCAGCCGATGAGTCCATTTCACTCTCCTTGTCCTTTAAGAGTCCACTCTATTTTTATTAATTCAATATTTGTACAAACAAATATAAACATGTATATACAAGTAATTTGAAAAATAATCAAACAGTTTTTGAGTCTGTAAAAGCTAAAAGTGGCTTAAATAATTCATAGATAAATAGAAAAAGTATTTGACGAATTTTATTTTTTAAAAAGTTAAATAATGGAAAAATAATATATGAAAAAGCCCTCTATAGAGGGCTCAACTTTATGCGTTTGCATCTAAAACGATTTGGAAATAAGTAGGAAGTTCAGAAAATTGCACAAGTTGGGTTTTATCTTCTTGCTTAAAATAATATTGATAATTTGGAGTTTCTAAATGGTTATCTAGATATTGTGTTGCATCAGTAAACTGTGCTTTTGCAATGGGCTTATCTTTCTTGCATTTAATAATAACAGGATTTACCGAATTTAATTTTACAGGAACACCATTTTCAAATTTAGCAGTTTCAATCAACAAAGAAATTTTGAAATCACCAAAATTTACACAAAAGTGGCCTCCATTTTCTGTCTTAACTTCTCGGTCAGAGAAAAGATCTTTAAATAAACTCTTCAGGGATTCTCGGTGTTTATCTAAAGCAAGTTGAAATTCATGATCTCGTTGCTCGATCTTTTCTTGTTCTTCTTGTAGCAATTTGGCTTGCTTTTCAATAGTTGTAAAATCCAGCTTCATTTTAATATCTCCTTTGGTTGTTTTAAAACTATATATGGCAATCTTTTATTAAGTTTTAAAGAAACATACAGTATTTGTTACAACGGAATAATTAAGATGAGCTTTTGTATAAAACTTCAAAAATGTAAAAAATATTTTCGAAAATATAGGAACTTAAAGAGATTGTCGGGAGGTGATTTTGTATTTTATATTTGAAAATGCTGCTACATATTAATAATAGAATTTTAATGTAGCAGCATATTTCTTATTTTGTACAATGTTTTGCCATAAGTGGAGTACTTTTAATTTTTAAAAAACCTCCGCTACTCATTACACCAAGCATCACTAAAGCGGTTCCTACTAACTGCCAGATATTAAGCGTCTGGCCAGCAAGCAGAGCAATGATCATACTGAACACTGGTACAAAGTTAAAAAATACCGAAGCGCGGCCAGCACCTAATTTTTGTATGCCATTAAACCAGAATAAATAAGCAATCATGGTAGAGCAGATAACAACATATCCCATGGCTAAATGTGCATTTACAGGTGCAGATGCAATGGCTGAAAGAGGATTTTCAAATATCATACTCAACAAACCAAGTGTTATTGCCCCAAACATCATAGAAAAAGTCGTTGTTTCTAGCGGAGTAGCATTTTTTACATAACGGCGAGACAGGACATTTGCGAAACAAAATCCAAATGCACCCAATAATATAAATAGATCTCCAATGTCTATTTTTAGGTGAAGTAAAGTTGTTATATGGCCTTGACTAATCACAAGTAATACGCCACTTAAGCCAAATAAAACGCCTAAAAATTTACTAGTGGTAAGTTTTTCACCATCTAGCATGATTGTCATTAATAGAGTCATTAAGGGGGTAGTTGCCATAATTAAAGCACCGTTCACGGCAGATGTCGTTTTTAAGCCGTAAAAACAGCCTATGTTGAAACCTGCAATTCCAATTACCCCAATCACAAGATAGATAACTAAATTTTGGCTTAAGGCTGCCCATCTTAATTGGCCGGTTATTGAAAAGATCAGAAGTAAGCCTAGGCTTGCAATTGAAAACCGTTCAGATGCAGCAGATAGCGGAGGCATATGTTGAATGATATAAGACATTGCATTAAATGCTGATCCCCAAAAAAACATTGTTAAGACAACACCAGCATAGGCATACGCCACCGTTCTGTTCATGGATAGGCTCCCATCAAGAAAGGTTTTATTCTGGGCAATTACATAAAGGTGTACAATTCCATATTAATACACTTCTAATGTGAAAATTTGCACAATGATTGATTGGGAAAATTTACATTACTTTTCAGTTTTTACAGAAGAAAAGTCACTGTCAGCGGCTGCCCGCAAATTGGGAGTAGATCATGCAACTGTATCTAGAAGAATTGCCCAGCTAGAACAAAATTTAAAACTTAAATTAGTCGATCGTAGACCACGCACCTACATCCTAACACCTGATGGTGAACGCCTTGCGCAGGTGGTTGCTCGTATGATGGAAGAAACTTTTTCTATTGAGCGTTTAACTCAGGCTGGTCAGCAAGAAGTGATGGGAAGTGTTTCTATTAGTATGCCTCCTTTAACTGCGGCACATCTCATCATGCCTCATTTGGGCAGATTTTATCGTCATTATCCTCAATTAAAATTGCGTGTGCTCGGTGATGTTCATTATGTTTCTTTACAGCATAGTGAGGCTGATATTGCGGTAAGATTTGGCCGTCCTAAAGATGAAAATTTAGTAGCTCGTAAAGTAGGTGAAATTCCTTTTGGAGTATATGCGGGTCCAAATTATTTGGCTTCAACGGCTCCTGAAAATTATGAATGGATTAGTGTGGAAGTAGGGGGAGTACATGGTCAAAAACAGCAAAAATTAAAAGAAAGATTAAATCATAAAGAACCCATTATGGTGACCAACCATCCTGAGTTACAGTGGAGAGCTGCATGTGGAGAAGTAGGTTTAGCGGTCTTACCGGATTTTTTAGGCGCTCTTAGCAATTTAGTTAGATTACAAGATGATCATCCGATGAGTGCTGAAATTTGGTTAGTCACACATGAAGATTTACGGCATAGTCCAGCAATAAGAGTAGTAATGGATTTTCTTGTGAGCTGCTTCGAACCTTTTAAAGTTTAAGCTGTTAACTATCGATTTATATAAAAAGCTGCTGGAGTCCGCAGCTTTTTTATTTTGATATATTTAGGTTAAACTGACTTCTATTCCGTTGCGTAAATTAGATTGATCCTGAACAGAATTTAAATCAATTTTGGCATAGGATTTTGTGAGTATATGTCTAGCAGTAAAATTAATTGGTTTTTCTAAAAACTTTGGTAATTTAATACCAAGTGGATTGGTCTCGGTTTGAGACACTTCGGTAGTGACTCTAGTTCCCATAATATAGTCAAACCAAGGTTTAGTAACGCACCAATTAGCATTTTGATTACTTGTCATGTGATGATCATAGTGCCAAGGAATACGTTTTTTTGCATATTCTGAATCTAAATGTGCTTTTGAATGTACACGCCAATAATTCCATAAACCATAATAGAGCCCAGCTGTAAAAAATGGAGCGACAGGCAAAAAAATTGTAGCAGCTCCAGCTAATCCAATTAATGCTGTTTTTTCATTATAAATTTCAGCATTTTTAAACATCGATTCAGCATAACCTTCATCTTGAAAACCATTTAAGCGAGCGCGCTTATGATGAGCGATGTGAGTGAAAAATGGGCTATTACGATACTGACTTGGATATTCGTGTAACCAGACTTTATGAAAGTACCATTCAAGACCATTAGCAACAAAAACACCTACAGGGAAACCAAGCATATTGGGAACTTCTTAATTACAATTTAAAATGATTGTAAAAGAAGAATGTTTTATCCCTTTGACTTAACAGGCAGTTAAATAAGTGTCATTAGAATCAATTTAACTATTTTGTTTACGCTGGCGATAAGCACTAGGAGTCTCACCAGTCCAACGTTTAAAAGCTCGCGTAAAAGCAGAGGGTTCAGAAAAACCAGTTAGATAAACTATTTGATCAATTGTTTCTTGTGTGTGAGCAAGTAAACGTCTGGCTAGTTTTTCCCGATGCTGATTTAAAATTTTCTCATAATTTATATTAATTGCTTGTAAATCTGCTCGAAGGGTACGAGGGTTACGATTTAATTGTTCAGCAATAAATTTTTGATCAAAATGCCCAGATTCCAGTAATCCATTGCTAAGCAAACGCTCAATAGCATAAACGAGTTGATGCTTTTCTAAAGTCATTAACTGTTGTTCTGCAAGCGTTTCATGAATTCTTAATAATTCTGGTTCAGCAGCTGGTGAAGCTTTATTTAAAAGTACGCTAGGAAAAATAATAGAACCTTCCATTTGCCCTAAAATCACGGAGCAATTCCATATTTCCTCATATATTTCTGCTGATGCACCTTCTTGATGGGGCAAGATAATTTGAGTAGGTCTGAACTCTTTATTTGTAATATATTTAAAAAAATTAAGAAAAATACCTATGGCACATTCAAGATAATGTCTTACGGGATGCTTAAAACCAGACAGTATTGCTTGATCTTCCTTAATTGTTAATTTTAGGTCAAATACATCTGTAAGTATGGCTTGATATCTTAGAGCCCGCTGTAAACCTTCTCCAAAAGTTGAGCTACTCAAAAATAGATATTCAATTACTAATCCCCTAAATGGTGGCATTTGACTACCTACATGCAAGCCAATATCAGGGTCTTCACTTATTTCTTCAGCCGCTGTCCAAAACCTTTGTTGAGTCGAATTATCTCTACGAATATTTTTATCGGGAGGCTGATTGGGTAAATTTACACTTGCAAAAATAGATGCTGCATCTAAGCCCATCTTTTGCATAGTCTGATAAGTCATCCACAAAAAAATTCCAGCATCTGAAGAACTTTTTGACATATTTTGATTACAACCATCCCTATAGACTCTATGGTGCATTCAATCATGATTTTACTATTGATACTATATCCTAGAAATTCATAGTATTTTAATTATCGGGAAAGAAACCAGCATCTTCACGTGCTTGCTTTAAAGCTAAGATAAAGCAGATTAATAAAAGGAATCCTATGAAAAAAAGAAAAAAATCGATGTTACTAATCGCAAAACCTATACTTGTAGCGCCTAGACTTAGTAATAAGATACATAATATTTTCCAAAAAATGAGCATGTTACGTTCTGATAAAAAGTCTAAAGATATTATTTGCAATTGAAGGGGAATTCTAAATTTTTTTATGTTTTTTTTATTATAAATTATGTAATTCAGTAAAATTTTAATTTTTATGGTTTTGATATAACATTATGAAAATAAATAGATTTTTGTTTTACTGGGCTTGATGAGTGAATTTTAATTTTTCTTAAAATTAAGTTTTTATTAATTAATAGAATGATAATTCTTTAGAAACACTATAAAATAGTGCTCATGAATTAAATTTATTTTTTAATTTATTTAAAACAATATGTTATGTTGGCTATTAGAATCTTTGTTAAAAAAAAGACTTGATCTTTAAGCTATTTTTTGAAATTATAGTCATGCAAATTGTGATCTATTTCCCACAATTTGTATTTCAGGTTAAGTGGTTATCACTAATGCTCATTTGCTATTTTTGCTTATGAGCATTTTTTTATGTGATTTTTTAATAGAACTACAAAGTTTAAAAAAAATAGCCTTTGTGTTCCCTTGGTAGCGTTAAGTTTCTTTGTTTTTAGTAATTTTATAGAGAATAGTTAATCATATTGAATCGTCACCGTCGCTGTGGCTTTAACCTCACCTGCGGTCACATTGGTGGCGGTCTGATAATAACGGGCAGTTAAAGGAATATCATATTCAACAGTTTGATTGGAACTCACGCTACCTATATTGAGTTTGGTTGCTTTTTGAATCGGCTTATTTGCTCCATTCATATTCCATAACAGTTCAACACCAACACCGTTAGCTTTTATTGAATTCGCAGCACTGTTATTAATTACCTGATTATTGGAGGTATCAGAATTATAATCAAAACTTAAGCTGATCGTATTGCTCGTAGCGATACCAGAATTGTTTTCGCCACCATTACATAAGATCGATAGATTAAAATTCTGGTCCCCTTGGGTTGAACCAATCGCTCTAAAGCCTGATTTCATCACGGTTGGAAGTTGAACTGGTGAATCTACACCATTTTGAATTTCACAAGATGAAGACGCAATAAGAATAGGGGCATTACTTAATACAGTAGTGGTTAAAAATGGGCGGTTCTGTTGCCCTGATACGTAATAGGTACTGTAACGGCCTGCAACTAGTGCACCAGAACCAGTTGTCATAGCTGTTTTAATAACTTCCATAACAAAATATCCTGGGGAAAGTGTATATGTTTGATTGGGGGTTAATGTACGTCTATAAGGATAATATCCTGAAAAATCTGAAGCATCGGCAGCTTCGCGATAAAGACGAATACCAATACCTGGAATATTAGTCGCATAAACATTATTGCCTATTGGGCTAATTGGATAATTTAAGGGGAGAGCTGCAATAATTTGATCACTCGCACGATTACAAGTTGCAGTCGAATTATTAGGTGATACTGTAAAAGTATTCTTTTGTAAGATCGTTCCTATTGGATCATTTGGTTTCACTACGATTTTACCTATCGTCATTGGAATATCGACGGTAGTAAATCCTTTACTTAAATTACAATTTGCATTTGTATGGCTATAAGCAAATAGACTTACTGCCAAAAATCCAATTTTTTTTAAAATATTATTCATTTACAGACTGCCTTTGTCATAATAATTGGTTGGTTGTTATGCTTTATTTGATCCGCTATATCGTATTCAATCTCGCATTTTTCAGTACTCGTATTTCCCCATTTCACATATAAACGATCATGGGTTAAGGGGGTTCGTAAATAAATGCGACTGCCTTGTGCGACAATGCCTATTACTTCGTTATTCTGGTTATATACCTGTGCGGCAAAAGGTAGATGTGAACCATCTAATGTTGTTGTATTAATAAAAAGTGCATAACCTTTTTTTGTTGAGAATTGGACTTTAGTGATTGAGCCTGCATAGGGCGCAATCCGTAAACTACTTTCAGCAAGTTCAATTTGGGTAGACATGCCTTGCGGGTCAAGACTAATGTCATTCATACGGTAAGGCGTAACATAGGGAATAACGGCATATCCGTTTTTGTTAATACTTAACCCAGGTGTATTACCGACTTGTGCTCCAGTAGCATCCGGCGCATAGACCAACACCATGGTTTGGGCTTGATCTGGCCCAAACAAAATTCCTTGAGAATGTGCAACAACATTACCACTGAAGCTAAGCATTTCTTGTTGGTATGAATTTGCATGACTGAATGAAGCACCAAGTGTTGTATAGTTGGTTTTATAGGTGCCATTAATATTTAGGTTAGTTTGATCATGGTCCTGATTGGAAATTGATGCGCCGTAGTTTAAGCGATTTCCTGTAAAGCCACTGAAGCTTAAAATCTGACTGTCATCACCAATAACACTATTAAAAGTCAGAGAATTTTTCTTAAAATCTAATGGAAAAGAGAAAGACGCAAGGTACTGGGTATCTTGTCCTGTGCGAGCGCCGTCTTCTTCAATCTCGCTGCTCATTGCAGATAAACTATAAGTTAAATCTTTAAATTGATTGCTATAACCTAATTGGAACTGTTTAGTGGTCTTGGGTTGATTCCAATAATTTATCCATGAACCGACTAAGTAAAAATTTCCCCATTGCTTTGGAAGCACCTGATTTAAAGTAATCTGAAATTCACTTTTTTGTTTGCCTATGGAAAAGCTATCAATATTTTGTTGTTGTAAATCTTGAATTAAAATTGCATCACGCAATTTGAGGTAGTTTTCAGTTGAATAGCGATAAGTCGCTAATGTTAAATTAGTATTTGTTGGGGAAAATAACTTACTGTAGCTTAAACGATAACTTTGCCCAGTCATTTTAGGTTGATGATCAAACTCAGTTTTTGACTGGGTTGCATCAAAAGAAATCGCTCCAATAGGTGTTGAAAAAGCTGTACCTAGTAATAATGAGAGATATTGTTGCGTTGCTTGAAGTGCGGTGTAAGTTGTGAGGTAATTATTAATTCCCCGTTGATATTTACCTTGTATTAGCCAAGGATTTAGACCTAAATTTGAATCTCGAAACTGTCCTAATGTGAAAGAGTATCGAGTCATTTGCGGGCGTAGCATTTCGACGACAGAAGCATAGGGAATAGCGAATTTCTGAATTACGCCATTAGATTCAATTACCAAAACTTGTAGCTCGCCCCCAAATCCTGTTGGGTAAAGATCATTAATTTCAAAGTTTCCGGGCGGTACTGTTGTTTGATAAATTAAGTTGCCTTGTTGCCTAACCTCGACTTTCGCATTGGTTTTTGCATAACCTCTCACTCTGGGAGCATAACCGAGCATACTGTTTGGAAGCATTCGGTCATCACTTGAAATATTTACACCGCGATATGGTAAAGAATCGATAAAATCACTATTAGTAAAATAATCACCTAAAGTCACAACACCATGAATTTTCGGAAATGCTTTTTGTATATATGTATTTGTTGAAGTATAAGAAGAATTATCAGATTGAAAATCAGTATGGTCTTGCCATTTCCATTGTCCATTATGGCGAAATTGCCAACTCGCTAAATTTGCTCCAAGATTAGTCCCCATAAAAGCATATGCACTTTCATGTTGTTCGTTAACTATTCGATAAGCAGTCGCGTTATATGTTAAAAAAGCTGCATTAATACCTCGATCCCAAAGATGTGGATCGATATAGCCCTGTGCATTTTTTTCTAATGTGACTTGGGGGATAGAGATATCAATTCTTAAACGAGAGCTATCAAATAAATAAAAAGCATTATCTATCCAATGACCTAGTGCATCACAAGAAAGAGAGGATGTATGAGAATGTTGGCTAAGCACATCAGCTTTTACGCCATATTCTAGTAACATGGCTTCTGTAAAACAGGTTTCGGCATTTACGTTAGGAGAGCTGGCATTAAAGCGCATGCGTCGTTTACCCAACCATTGACCATTAACATAGACATCTAAGCTATATTCACCAGCTAAGATGGGGTTTCCATATTTGAAACGACCAATATCAATTTTTTGTGCATTACCTACTAAAAAATTGCTATCAAATTCTGCTTTTGAGAAACCTGAAACATCAACATTATTTTGTGCACATGCTGCCAAAGGCATAAATAACGCAATACTTGAGGCCACATAACAAGTAAAAGGGCTTTTTAAACATATATAAGGTATAAACCATTTAGACATAGTTTTAGAGCCTATTCATGATAGGTATTTAGGTTTTTTTAAGTAATATATTAAGGTTAGAACTTTATTGGATGCTCAACTCTTCCGCCGTAATCATTGATATATACAAAGCTCATATCTGCTACATTTTTATTTTTTAGTTTTATTTTATCTTCAGAAAAAGGGGCAACCATTAAACCTTGTTGTAATAAGTCGGCTTTATGGCCTTCGCTTCCTTGAAAAATGGAAGTGATAGTGAGGAAAAAGGGAGTTGGATTCTTTACTACTAGATATTGATCATTTATTTTCCATTGAACTTTTTCACTTAGCTGTTCAATATTTTCTTTTAGATCTATAGGACGATAAAAGAATTTAATTCGCGAACGAACAGCGAGCTGTAAAAAATTATTGGAAATTGGGGTACTTTGGTCTTGTTGAGTTTTGCCTTCGGGTTTAGGAGGTATATCTAAAACATTAAGCCAGAAAATTGATTCTTGTTGCTGACTTAATTGAGACGAATTAGGTAGAGCTGTAATTCTTAAAGTTTGGCCCTTAGTTGCTTCTACTCGTGAAATCGGGGGAGTAATAATGAAAGGCACATTTGCTTCATCGGGAGTTGATTTTGCATTTCCATCATCAATCCAAGCTTGAACAAGAGACGGAGCTGTGCCGTTATTGCTTAGTTGTAATGTGATCTCACGTGCATTTGAAGGATAAACGACACGAGTTCCATGCAAAACAATTTCAGTATGACCTGTGGTAGTCAGTGCTACCTGTAGGCAAACTAATCCCCAAAAAAACTTACGACCACGAAAAAGCATGAGCCATATTCTCAATAATGAATAATAAATAGGAGATAGCTTCTATTTAGAAATAGAAGCTTCAGTTTTAATTTTATTGATAAATAATTGTGTATTTTACTTGCGACGTTACCGTACCAGCAGTAGAAGCACCTGTAGCATAATATTCAGCATAATAGCTAAGGTCAGCATCACCACCTGCTGAAACATTTACCCATTGCGAGTTGGTCTGTGTGCTATTCGTGCTTGTAGCAAGTACAGGGATTACAGCGTTATTACTGCCTAGCAACTGGATATTCACGTTTGTTGCCGCACCTGAAGTTGCTTGGTTTAATAAACGACCTGTATTAAAGTCAACGGTAGCACCCGGTTCAAAATAAGTGGCTACTTTACCAGCAGAAGCACAGTTCGTTAAATTAATTTGAAATGGGGTACGACCAGCCACATCACCTGCATTTTTTAAAGTTTGAGATGAGACTGTAGGTAGATTAATTGTTAGGTTTTTATCTCCAGTATCAATAGTACAAGTATTATCTGTAACCAGACCATTAATAGTAATTGTGCCGTCTGCTGCTTGTGCATTTGTTATATTTAAGAGAGAAACCGCTGCTATAAAAATAAACTTTTTCATAAAATCCCCAGAATAGCTTTTTAAAATAAAATCCATTACTTTTCAGCAAGTTTATTCTGCTTAAGTAAGGCCAAGGAAATATATCACTTTTCAACCAAAAAACAAGAATAACATTATATTTATGTGTATTTTGATAAATTGTTTTTATAAATAAATTTTTTTGAAATATATTTTTTATCGGTTGGTAAAATACTTTATGATTCATTTTTAAAATAAAATTAAAAAACTCGTAATATTTAAGTATTTGTATTTTATTAAATTAATCCAATTTTAAAATATTTCTGAGAGTAAATGTTTATTTTGTTTATGTAACTATATGTTTTTAAATAATAAAATTAACTTTTAATTTATCTTGTGAATAAATTTATTTTTTAAGAATTTTTTAAGATTCAATTCCTACTGTTTTAGTTGTAATTCAATAAAAGATAATCTGGAGTTCCGTTCCATGAATAGTATGAAGTATAGCTATAAACCAAATTACTTTTTCTTTGCTCATAAACTAGTTTTGTTTTTAAAGGATTATCTGATTAAGCACCCAACGGAGCAGCAGACAACGTTTAACCTACAGACGATTTATGACATCTTTAGTCATGATCTCGCTTCAAGTACAACTAATCTTGAGGGTATCTTAAATATTGCAGATGAATACGTCTTTGAAACAGAAGATGGTTTACTTCCATTGATTAGTAAGCACTCTGTTAATCTCAAGAATCATGTACTTTCTTTGGAATTTTCACCACAAGCTTTGACAAGCTTATTGTCAGGTCGCTCTTTAGTTAATCCTAAAGCAGCTTAGATTTTCTTTTAAGGTAGAGTGAACTCATATAAAATTCATAAAATTTATTTTTAAGAGTTATTTATGAGTAAAGACTTTAAGGCCTTAACTTATATTGCGGATGATAAGATAGCAGATACAGTGACTTGGCTCTTACACCATCAAGATGTTTTTGATTCTTTTAATTTTGATGTATTGAGCCAAGAGCTGTCTGTAACGCATGCGGCAGGAAAAGACATTATTCGGGTAGGGACATTTCTTAATGCCACTTACGGAATTTTAGTTACTTCTGTATAAATAAAAAAGCCCTGAAAAATCAGGGCTTTTTGTTCTACTGCATTAAGTTATGCACTCATTGCATTTACTGATAAGTCAGCAACTGTAGGTTTTGGTTTTTCTGCGGTTAAGCCTAGTTTATTAAACAACGCTTGGTCTTTACCTTCACCAGCATTTGGTGTGGTGAGTAATTTATCACCAGAGAATAATGAGTTTGCACCTGCCATAAATGCTAATGCTTGATCTGAATCACTTAATGACTCACGACCAGCAGATAAACGAATATAGCTATGCGGCATAATAATACGTGCAACGGCAATAGTGCGGATCCACTCAATTACATCAAGCTTTTCAACATCTGCTAAAGGTGTTCCTTCAATTGGAACAAGCATGTTAATTGGTACTGATTCAGGATGAATTGGCAAGGTAGCTAATTCATGCAATAAACCAACACGGTCATCACGACTTTCACCTAGACCTACAATACCGCCACTACAAACTTTCATACCAGCTTGGCGAACATAATCTAGGGTATTTAAACGATCATCAAAAGTGCGTGTGCTAATGATGTGAGAGTAGTACTCACGAGATGTATCTAGGTTGTGATTGTAATAATCTAAACCAGCAACTTGTAGACGTTCTGCTTGAGATTGGTTAAGCATGCCTAAAGTCATACATGTTTCTAAACCTAACGCTTTTACTTCACGTACCATTTCTAAAACATAAGGCATATCGCGCTCATGTGGGTTACGCCAAGCAGCACCCATACAAAAACGAGACGAACCTGAATCTTTTGCAGCTTTTGCTTCGCTAATCACTTTTTCTACAGCGATACGTTTTTCTGCTTCTAATTTTGATTCGTAATGTGCGGATTGTGAGCAGTATTTGCAATCTTCAGGACACTTACCCGTTTTAATAGATAAAAGGGTACTGACCTGAATCGAATTGGCAGTGAAGTGCTCACGATGTACTTGCTGAGCCTTGAAAACTAAATCCAAAAAAGGTTGTTCATATAAAGCTTGGATTTCTTCACGATTCCAATCATTACGTAGAGTCATTGTCATATCCATGATGATGGCATTAATTCACTACACATAATCATACAGAATTCGTATTAAAGCTATAGGGCAAAAAACATCATTTTTTTAATTTGATAGCTGAAGTTGATTAAGTTGCTGTTCAATTGCCCAATCAATATGCACATTGACGATTTCGTCATGTAAATTTTTGCCTTTGTGTAGCTGATCTACAATTTCTTTTGAATAAGGAGCATTTCCTAATCCGATAGCAATATTACGTTTAAATGATTGATAACCCGTCCTACGAATAGGGCTACCTTCTGTATTGGCTAAAAAAGTGGCTTCATCCCACTGCCAGATATCCAGTAGACTAATATTATCTAATCCATTTCTAGGGTTGAAATCGCTAATGGACGCAGTTTTGGCAAAACTATTCCATGGACAAATTAATTGGCAGTCATCACAACCAAAAATTCGATTACCAATACCCGCACGTAATTCTTCAGCAATAATTCCTTTGTATTCGATAGTTAAGTAAGCAATACATCGTCTTGCATCTAGGATATAAGGCTCGACAATCGCTTGCGTCGGGCAAATATCAATACAAGCGCTACAAGAACCACAATGTGCTGTTGCAGGTTCGTCGAAAGGTAAATCGAGTGACGTAAATAGCTCGCCTAATACAAAAAAAGAACCCGACTTTTTATGAATGAGCAACGTATGCTTACCTGTCCAACCCATTCCTGCACTTTCAGCTAATGATTTCTCAAAAATAGGAGCAGAATCTGCAAAAGGGCGAGATTCAAAATCGCCGACTTTTTCACGAATTCTTGTTGCTAAAGTTTTCAATCTGCCACGCATGACTTTATGATAATCACGGCCGCGTGCATAACGGGCGATAATCGCAGAGTTGGGTTCGAAAGGTACATATCGAGGTTTTGGAGATTCCACAAGATAGTTCATACGAACGCAAATAATACTTTTTGTGCCAGGAACTAATAATGTAGGGTCGGCTCGTTTTTCTAGATTTTCTTCTAAATAGGTCATGTCTGCATGATAACCACGTTCTAGATATTCTAAAAAACGCGGCATTTGCTCTTGAGCATCTGGTTTTGCAATGACACAATCAGCAAAACCCAAGTCTAAGGCTTGAGCTTTGATCCATGCTTTTAATTCATGAGGATCAAGTTGTTGCACTGCAATGCGTGATGTGTCGGAAGATGTCATAAACTAAAATGCAAGAGGATAATAATATGCAGGCGGTAGTTTACCATAGCGATGATATTCGAGCATGGGAGCAGCGTTGGTTTGCTTCACAAAACTCCTCATTAGGTTTAATGCAACAAGCAGCTTGGTCAATCGCTCAGCAGTTCATCGAGCTTTTTAAAGATCGTAGCATTAATAATATTGCTGTTTGGTGCGGGCAAGGTAATAACGCAGGTGATGGCTACTTTATAGCAGGTTATCTAAAGCAAGCTGGATTTCACGTTGAAATATTTGCGGCTCAATTGGGTGAATCAAACGATTTACATTGTGCAGCGCAATTTGCGATAGAAAAGAAAGTTCAAATTCATTCAAATTTTGATATTAAAAGAATATTCGATTGCCATATTGATGCTCTATTTGGCATAGGCTTAAATCGTGAATTAAATACTAATTGGCAACAAGCTATTCGACAATTTAATAAACAATCTGGCTTAAAAGTTTCGATTGATATACCAAGTGGTTTGCACGCAAATACAGGCTGTGCTTTACCTTGTGCAATACGAGCTGATCATACCTTTACTGTTTTAGGTCTTAAAGCTGGATTATTTACAGGTCACGGTAAAGAATATGTGGGGCAAGTTCATTTAGTTAATTTAATTCCAATAGATGAAGAGCTGAAACCATTAGCTTATTTGACACCGACAAGTATTAAGCTTCCTAAGCGTTTGGCTTTTGGCCATAAAGGGAGCTATGGGCATGTCTTAGTGGTTGGTGGACATGAGCAAATGGGTGGCGCTGTCATTATGGCTGCTGAGGCTGCTTTTCATGCAGGTGCAGGTAAGGTGACCGTGATTTGTCATCAAAAGCATCATCAAGCTATTTTGTCGCGGGCACCTAATATTATGCTCCGTGATATTAATGCCTTAGATGAAGAAAATATTAGAGAGATTTTATCTCAAGTTGATGCAGTATGTTTTGGAATGGGGCTAGGGCGAGATGACTGGGCAAAGCAAATTTATCAGCAATGGTTTAATTTGTTAAATCAGAGTACACACCTAGAAACTGTTTTAGATGCAGATGCTTTATGGTTTCTTGCCAAGCAGCCTGAAAAATTGGGTGCACATGTTTATGCGACGCCTCATCCGGGAGAAGCTGCTACCTTACTTGGTTCCTCTACAGCACAAATTGAAAATGACCGAATTGCTGCAATTTATGCTTTGCAACATAAATATGCGGGTCAGTGGGTACTTAAAGGAGCAGGTAGCTTAATTTTAGAGGATAACTTGTATATTTGTACCGAAGGTAATGCCGGTATGGGAACTGGTGGAATGGGTGATGTATTAGCTGGAATGATTGCAAGTCTAAAAGCCCAGTTCCATAAGGCAATTGCATTACATGAGATTGTTACCCTTCATGCTCAAGCAGGTGATGAACTTGCAAAACAAGGTATGCGTGGTTTACAGGCTTATCAAATGAATGAAGCAATTACTCAAATAGTGAACTAAGAAAGTTTTAACGTCTACGACTGCTAGAGCGGCTTCGTCCACGCGCCATACCACCTAAGGCATTAAGGACAGAAAGTTTACTCATACTTCCCGATGCATGTGCATGGCAAATAGCGGCAGCAAGAGCATCGGCTGCATCGGATTGAGGTTTAATCGTCAAGTTAAGTAATCGCATGACCATCATTTGTACTTGTTCTTTATCTGCGGCACCATAACCAACGACAGACTGTTTAATTTGACGGGCAGTATATTCTGCAACTTGTAAATCTAAATTAACTAATGCGGCTATGGCAGCACCACGAGCTTGTCCCAGTTTTAAAGCAGAGTCTGGGTTTTGAGCCATAAAGACCTGCTCAACCGCAGCTTCAGTGGGACCATGAAATTTCACAATTCGCTCAACGCCAGCAAAAATACGTTTTAAGCGTTCCGGCATTTCTTGAGTTTCAGTTCGGATTGTACCAGCATCAACAAAACGCAGTTTACTACCATCTTTTTCAATGATTCCATAACCTGTTAAGCGTGAACCCGGGTCAATTCCAATAATCAATGCCATGTGAAGACTTATATAAATAGTTCAGTAGGTATTGTTACATAGCCAAAACGGTTCTGCATGAGTAATTTAAAGAATGCTGTGATGAATGGTTATTTTTCGATTTTTATTGAACCAAATTATATTTTCTAAAATCATTTGATGTAATTCTATTTTAATGGAATACTTATCTATAATTTTGGAATTAAAGTCTATCGGCAGATGGAAGATATAAATATACGCATTGCGCAGCAAGTACGTGAATTGCGTCTAGCCCGTGGATATACCTTAGATGTTCTTGCAACTCGATGTCAGGTAAGTCGTTCTGCAATTTCGTTAATTGAACGAGGTGAGGCGAGTCCTACAGCTGTTGTCCTTGAAAAGCTGGCAAATGGTTTAAGTGTGCCTTTGACTCAGCTATTTGATATTCCACAAAACAATCAATCACCTCAACCCCTGATTCGGCGTACTCAACAATCAGAATGGAAAGATCCCGAAACAGGTTATATTCGCCGTCAGGTTTCACCGCCAAATTGGAAATCTCCATTTCAAATCGTTGAAATCGAATTCCCACCTAAGTCACGAATTACTTATGAAATTAGTGAAACCTCCAAGGTGGTACAACAGCAACTCTGGGTGGTTGAAGGAGAAATTGATATTCAATTAGGTGATTCCTCTTATGCTTTAAGCACAGGGGATTGCTTGGCAATGCAACTCAACCAGCCCGTCATATACAGCAATAATTCATCTCAAGTCGCTCGCTATATTTTAGTCGTCTCTAATCAACTTGTTTCTGTCGTTAAGGAATCTTTATGACCTATTCCCTCAATTCTAATTTTCGTTTAATTGATTGTAATGAAGCAGAATATTCTGGGGCTATATTAGAGATTCTGAATGAGGCAATCATCAATTCTACCGCTCTATATGACTATTTACCGCGCTCTGAAGAATCGATGAAAAACTGGTTTTCAGTGAAACGAGAAAATGGTTTTCCAGTGATTGGTATTATTGATGAAACAAACAAGTTATTAGGTTTTGCGAGCTGGGGAACTTTCAGGGCTTTTCCTGCCTATAAATATACTGTTGAACATAGTATTTATATTCATCATGAGCATCGTGGTTGTGGGCTAAGCAAAATTTTAATGCAAGAGTTGATTAAGCGTGCTCAAGAGGCTGAGCTACATGTATTGATAGGCTGTATTGATGCGACCAATCAGGCAAGCATTGGTTTACATGAAAAAATGGGCTTTATCCATGCGGGTACTTTTAAACAAGTCGGGTTTAAGTTTGGACAATGGTTGGATGCCGCTTTTTATCAGTTAAATTTAAATACGCCACAGCAGCCAGTTGATGGGTAAATCATAAAGCTCAAATCTCAAGTTTAAGAAAATAGCCCAGTTTGTGATGAAATAAAAACAGGGCTATAGAGCCTAAATTATAAAACACCGAGTTGTTCTAATCCTTTATAAGCAATTTCTTTTCGAATAGAACTGGGAATTCCTTTTTTCATTTCTAAATTGAGCGAGAATGCCACAATTTCTCCTTGTGGTTGAACGACCCAGCCGGTTAACCAGCCAACTTGTGGTTCAACATCCCATCCCCAACCACTTTTAGCATAAATTTTACGTCCATTTTTTTCTTCTATGAACACCATTGATTGGACTTGTTCTTGTACATTTTTACTAAATGGAAGAGTTTTATTAGCTAATTCATAAGCAAATTGGGTTTCTTGCTCAGGTGTAATTTTAAGTGGGCCGACAAGCCAAAAATTATCTACTTTTGAACCAATGTCCGCATTACCGAAACCAATACGTTTTACCTCTTTAGACATAAGATCAAGTCCAATACGACGAGCTAGTTCTTGATAAACTGGAATAGCAGAAGCTTTCATTGCATCGCCTAGAGTCATGTCCTTTTCCCAATCAGGAAACAAACGCTTTTGCCCGTCCCATTTAAATACTTCGGTTGTCGTTGCTTTATGATGTTCAAGTCCAATTAAAGCATTTAACATTTTAAAGGTAGAGGCGGGAACATATTCGGTTGATGCTCTTTTAAGATCATTGCCATAAATTTCTTCGGTTTGCCCACGCTTAATCACTAAAACTCCTGTGGTCTGTGCCTGATCAAACAGAGATTTAATTTCTTCTGAATTTTTATTGGCGGAAATAACGTGTATTTGATGTTGTTTTACCGTGTTAGAAGAGCAGGCAGATAAAAATAGAGTAGCTGTCGCAACGACAAGGACTTTTTTATACATAATTCTGACTAAGTTTAATTTGAAGTGTTATTAATTAATTTAACTTGAATAGAGCTATCTCTAGATAGGTAAAATGTAAGCTATTTAGCGAGATCTACATGTCGGTAGTATCTTTAAAGTTCTCAAAAGATACAGCGGAAGTAAAGGAATACACATAACGTTGCTAAGTAAATAAGACTTTATTTGACTAAATACGTTCTTTTTCAAAGAGCTTTTCGCTCAAATAAAGCAAAAAATTTAAAATCTGATTGAAGTGGCACTTGATAAACCTGATACAGCACTCATTAATAAGAAAGCATGTTTGTTTTTATCGAGTTAAAATCAAATGTACTCCAGTATTGCAGACTCTTATTGATCCGATAGTATTGTTAATTTTTTAGAAATTAGACAAAACAATCAGAGTTAAGAGAAATGCTTAATCCTTATGTGAAACTTAGATAGGGTTAGGTCAAATAAAACTGCAATGAATTTTCTTTTTGAGATAGATAAAGTTTTACATGAATTTACTTCTTATTGTAGTTCTGGGCGCGATTGTTGAAATTGCCGTATGGATTGGCGTAGCACAGTTCATCAGTGGATGGTACGTGTTCTTTTGGTTCATTATTGCTTTCTTTATTGGTTTGGGGCTTATTCGCAGAAGTACTGCTGGTATTATGCCTCAATTACAGCAAATGCAGATGACAGGCCAGCTAGGTAGTGACCCAACTGTAACTAAAAAACTTGCTTATGCTTTTGCAGGTTTCTTATTAATGTTACCAGGTCTTGTATCTGATGTTTTGGCTGTTTTAATTTTGATTCCTGGTGTTCAAACTGCATTTCGTAACATAGCGATGAGAACTCTTGCAAAACGCCAACAAGCCATGATGAATAAAATGATGGGTGGTATGGGCGGTAATGCTTCAGGACAAAATCCATTTGCTGATTTAATGCGTCAAATGCAAGATATGCAGAATCAGCAAGGTGGTGGTCAAGGCCAATACCATGATTCAAACGTCATTGATGGCGAAGCGCGAGATGTTACGCCAAACCACAAAAAAATTGAGCATAAAAATAAAGATTAATAAGTAATTATGTTATGAAAAAGCTTAAACCTTATGGGTTTAAGCTTTTTTTATTTCTAAAATTATTATTGATTCCGAGAAACCGAAGTAGATGAATCACTATTGTCTATTTCTAATTTAGTTTCTTCTTGTGGTTTCGGCTGTGGTTGATACTTATTTGAAGGTAGAGCGGTTTGCTTGTTTTCAGATTGTTGATAACCTCGACCTCGGTTTGCTCTTTCGCGAAAGCCACCTTTATTAATCAGCTGTGTATGAGACATGCATTTGCCTAAAATGTGAGATTATTCGCTTATTTTAGCAAATTTGGCAAAATATCAAAATAAGAAAAATAGTGCCAAGAAAATAATATTTAACTTATCTTTTTGTATTTTAATAATATTTTTTAATTGACTCAATTGTTCATTCAGATTGAATTATCTTTTCATTTCACATAGGATAAATATAAAGGATGTATAAATTAAAAATGCAGCAAACCTATTAAAAAAACAACGGTTGAAATGAGGGAAGGAGGGTTACCTATGCTATATCAATACCATTGTGCGTGTTGCGACAAAGTTGTGGCATCAACTGATAAATCATGTCCATATTGTGGTTCGCAACATATTCGAAGCCCGTATGGTTTGTGGATGTTTTGTGTGATGGCTTGTCTAGCAGTTGTCGTTGTATTTAAAGTTGTCCATATTTATGTCCAGAACCATCAAGATACTCCGACGCAGTCAACATTACTTGATGTATTAAATCAGGATGATAAAACCACAAGACAATAAATTTTGATCAGAGCTACAAATGATATGGCATCAAGGATGGTTGCTAGAAGAGTAAACCCTGCATATTATGAAATTTGAACTGTAAAAAAAGCCCGCTCATTGGCGGGCTTTTTTATGACTTTATCTTAGAGGCCAGCAGCATCTTTAAGAGCTTCAACTTTATCAGTTTTTTCCCATGTAAATGCAGTATCTGATCCTTCGCGACCAAAGTGGCCATAAGCCGCAGTTTGTTTATACATTGGCTGAATAAGATCCAGCATACGAGTAATACCAAACGGTCTTAAATCGAAATGATCACGTACAAGTTGAATAATCAACTCATCAGAAACTTTTGCTGTACCAAATGTATTAATTGAAATTGAAGTAGGTTCTGCTACACCAATTGCGTAACTCACCTGAATTTCACATTTATCAGCAAGACCAGCTGCTACAATATTTTTTGCAACATAACGGCCTGCATATGCAGCAGAACGGTCAACTTTAGATGGATCTTTACCAGAGAAAGCACCACCGCCGTGACGAGCCATACCACCGTATGTATCAACAATAATTTTACGACCTGTTAAACCACAGTCACCTACAGGGCCGCCAATAACGAACATACCTGTTGGGTTAATGTGGAATTTAGTCGCAGCGTGGAACATTTCCGCAGGAATGATCGGCTTGATAATTTCTTCAATAACAGCTTCTTTAAGCTGGCTTTGAGTAATTTCAGGATCATGTTGAGTAGACAAAACAACTGCATCTAGACGTACAGGCTTGCCATTTTCATATGCAAAAGTAACTTGGCTTTTTGCATCTGGGCGTAACCACGGAAGTGTGCCTGAGCGACGAAGTTCAGCTTGACGTTCCATTAAACGGTGAGCATAAGAAATTGGAGCAGGCATTAAAACATCTGTTTCACGGCTTGCATAACCGAACATTAAACCTTGGTCACCGGCACCTTGATCTTCAGGTTTTTGACGGTCTACACCTTGTGCAATCTCTGGTGATTGTTTACCAATCATATTGATTACAGCACATGTTGATCCATCAAAGCCAAGATCAGAGTGGTGGTATCCAATACCGTTAACAGTATTACGAACAACAGCTTCAACATCAATATTAGCAGTCGTTGTTACTTCACCAGCAAGTACAACAGCGCCTGTTTTTACCAGTGTTTCACATGCAACACGTGCGTATGGGTCTTCTTTTAAGATTGCATCCAAAATAGCGTCGCTAATTTGGTCGGCCATTTTATCGGGATGACCTTCGCTTACAGATTCCGAGGTAAAAACAGCGTACTCGCGCATGAAAGTCCTATCTTGGTTATTTCAAAAGACATAATATGTTACATCGACTTGAGCTTAAGGACCAGTTCATACTGACCAAAAAGCATGAATTTGTTTCATTTATACTGTGTTTTAATTGATAAGTGTATTAGTAAAATTGATATAAAGAATGTTTATTTAAAGTATTGGTATTTTAATAACAAGTTATTAGAGTACTTTTTAGACATATGAATTAACAAAAAGATTATGTCTTATTAAGTAGGATTTTAAAGAAAAGAAACATGATCGACCTAGATAGAGATTTCAAAATATTTTATCTATATATCAAAGTCTAATATAACGGTCTGTTCGTATAGGGAAGCAGTATTTAAAAAAATGAGTACTGTTTTGTATAACTTAAAGGCCCAAATGATTTTTGTGTAACCAAGAAACGGTTAAAAATAAAGAAATATACTATGTTGGGGTTTACCCTCAGCCTTTTTTTTAAGACAATATAGCGGCATTGAATTGTTATTCATCTTCTTCTTTTCATCAATCTATTAAAATTGGATTCTGATCTTATGACGACCCCTTTAAACGAACGTCGTATTGCAAATGCAATTCGTGTATTGGCAATGGATGCTGTGCAACAGGCAAACTCAGGGCATCCTGGTGCTCCAATGGGGATGGCAGATATTGCTGACGTCGTCTGGCGCGAGTTTTTAAATCACAACCCAACTAACCCACAATGGGCAAACCGCGACCGTTTCGTTTTATCAAACGGCCATGGTTCAATGTTGCAATATGCTTTGCTTCATTTAACAGGTTATGATCTTTCAATTGAAGATTTAAAACAGTTCCGTCAATTACATTCAAAAACTCCTGGTCACCCTGAATATGGTTATGCACCAGGTATCGAAACTACGACTGGTCCTTTAGGCCAAGGTATTGCAAACGCTGTTGGTTTTGCATTGGCAGAAAAGACTTTAGCTGCTCAGTTCAATAAAGATGATTTAAAAGTAGTTGATCACTTTACTTATTGTTTCTTGGGCGATGGCTGTTTAATGGAAGGTATTTCTCACGAAGTATGTTCTTTAGCAGGTACTTTACAGCTTGGTAAATTGATTGCTTATTATGATGACAATGGCATTTCAATTGATGGTGAAGTAGAAGGCTGGTTCAGCGATGATACAGAAGAGCGTTTTAAAGCCTATGGTTGGCAAGTTCTTCGTGTAGATGGGCATGATGCTGATGCGATTCGTCAAGCAACAATCGAAGCAAAAGCTGAAACTCAAAAACCAACAATCATTATGTGTAAAACGATTATTGGTTTAGGTTCACCAAATAAGCAAGGTAAAGAAGACTGCCATGGTGCGCCATTAGGTAAAGATGAGATTACTTTAACTCGTGAAGCATTAGGCTGGAAAGAAGAAGCATTCGTTATTCCTGCCGATGTATATGCTGCATGGGACGCGAAAGCAAAAGGTACTGAATCTGAAGCAGCTTGGGATGCGGTATTTGCACAATATCAAGCAAAATATCCAACTGAAGCAGCTGAGTTACTTCGTCGTATTAGCGGTGATTTACCAGCAGAATTTGCAGCGCAAGCAGATGCATTCATTCGTGAAACAAATGCGAAAGGCGAAACCATCGCAACACGTAAAGCGAGCCAGAACACATTACAAGCATTTGGTCCTTTATTGCCTGAATTACTAGGTGGTTCTGCTGACTTAGCTGGTTCTAACTTAACGCTTTGGAAAGGTTGCCAAGGCATTCAAGAAAACCCAGCTGGTAACTACGTATATTATGGCGTACGTGAGTTCGGTATGACTGCAATTGCGAATGGCGTTGCATTGCATGGTGGTTTTGTTCCTTACGTTGCAACATTCTTAATGTTTATGGAATATGCGCGTAATGCAGTACGTATGTCTGCATTGATGAAGCAACGTGTAATTCATGTTTATACACATGACTCAATTGGTCTAGGTGAAGATGGTCCAACTCACCAACCAATCGAACAAATTGCTTCTTTACGTGGTACACCGAACCTAAATACATGGCGTCCTGCTGATACTGTAGAAACTGCCACTGCGTGGAAATCTGCTCTAGAGCGTAAAGATGGTCCTACAGCACTTATTTTCTCTCGTCAAAACTTACCATTCCAAGCACGTTCTGAAGAACAAATTCAAAATGTTGCAAAAGGTGGTTACGTTCTTGCTCAAGAAAAAGGCGAATTGAAAGCAATCATTATTGCAACTGGTTCTGAAATTTCTTTAGCAATGGAAGCTTATGCTCAACTTGACGGTGTGCGTGTAGTTTCTATGCCATGTGCAGAAGAGTTTATGAAACAAGACGCTGCATATCGTGAAGCTGTATTACCAGCTCATATCCGTGCACGTGTTGCAGTTGAAGCAGCTCATGTTGACTACTGGTGGAAGTTTGTTGGTCTTGATGGCAAAGTAATTGGTATGACAACTTATGGTGAATCTGCACCAGCAAAAGACTTGTTCCAATTCTTTGGTATTACAACTGAAGCTGTTGTTGCAGCGGTAAAAGAATTAACTGCTTAAATATTAAAGTAGTGTAAAAAGCGCTCCATTAGGAGCGCTTTTTTATATTTGAAAGCTTAAATATTAAGTTCGGTTTGAATATTGATTTGAGACGTCAGTAATTTATGGATAGGGCAGTTTTCAGCAACTTTTAATAAGCGCTTGTGTTGATCTTCCGTGAATTCACCTTTGAGTGTGATTTTGCGTTCAATATTATTTTGGCCTTTCTCTGGTTCACCATTTGGGTTTAATGCTAAGTCCACTTGAACATGATCAATCTTAATACCTTTAAGATTCGCATACATCTCTAATGTGATGGTAGTGCAAGCACCTAAAGCAGACAGTAAGATTTGAACTGGGTTTGGTGCAGTATCTTGCCCACCTTTATCAGTTGGTTCATCAGCAAACCATTGGTGACCTGAAGGATCAGTAAGCGTTACTCGATATGGAGTGGAAGTACTTTGTGCTTGAGCAGTATTAGCCATGTTTTACCTTATTATTAATCAAAAATCGAAGTAAAAACGAATTAATTTAAGAGTCCAGACACGGTACGATAGTACCTATAGTTTATAATATTGTTTTTAAATAATAACTGTAACGCTTTTATTGTTGCATGGATGAAACATATCGTTTTATAAAGAATAGTGAATTAAATTACTTGATGTATACACTAACGACTATATCAATAAAGGATACGAAAAATGCATCTTAAAACATTAAGCTTCGGTTTGGCAGTAGCATTAGCTAGTTCAGTTACTTTAGCTGCACCAGTCGACTACAAAATTGATCCAACACATACAGCTACTGTTTTCTCGTGGAATCACTTTGGTTTCTCTACTCCAAGCGCTAACTTCTCGGATATCCAAGGTGTAATTAAAGTTGATAATGCTAAACCAGCAAACTCATCTGTTAATGTGACTATCCCTTTAAGCAGTGTAAATACAAACGTTCCTGCTTTGGATAAAGAGTTCCAAGAAGAAGCTTGGTTTAATGCAGCTAAATATCCAAACATTACTTTTAAAAGTACTAAAGTTGAAACCAAAGACAAAAAGCACTTTAAAATTACTGGTGACTTAACTGTTAAAGGTGTAACGAAGCCTGTTGTACTTGACGCTGTTTTAAACAAGCAAGGCGAACACCCAATGGCAAAAGTTCCAGCGATTGGTTTCAATGCTACAACTTCATTCAAGCGCTCTGATTTTGGTCTTGGAAACTATGTGCCGAATGTTGGTGATAAGATCACTGTAAACATTACGACTGAAGCAAAAGTTGATAAAAAATAATTAAACTTAAAAGTCTTAAAGAGCTTATGAAAGTTATATAAATCAGCGGCTAGTAAGGACTTGTAAGTTTAGGGCTGCATATCTAAAATTTTAGATGTGCAGCATAATTCATAATCTCTTATATCTTTATTTACAGTTTCTATTTTTTCTTTCTCATTCTAATTTTTTGTACATTTCTATTTATTAAGTATCTAGCAAAATATTTAAAGATTGCTTTTTTAAACCAGCTAACCTGTTGTTGATACTTTGCGTAAAAATCATCGGGACTATCAAAGACACCGAAATCCTGATTTATTCCTTTATCCTGAATAAAAGTATTGTTAAGGTCCCATTCGATAGGGGGATTAGCAAAATTATCGGTAAAAACACCAAACCCACAAAAGGTTCTAGTCTGTGTCTGATTTAACCTTTGCAATTGCTTTAAGTATAGTCTATCTAGAATCACACCCTCTAAAATATACCAATTATTATTTAAATTAACCTCTACCCAACTATGTAAAATATTTTGAGGTGATAATTTATACCAGATGCCATCGATAGCACCTTTTTGTAATTCTTTATCAATAGTGAAACCCTGTATACGATTCGGAATTCCAACAGCTCTTAACAGAGTCATGAGTAGGGTAGCTTTTGTATTACATTGGCCATAACCATCACTTAAAACAGTCGAGGCTTTGATAGAGTCGCTTGCGTTGTACCCAAATTCGATTTCATCTCTAACATAGTTATAGATGCTTTTGACTTTGTCCACATCACTTAAATAATTCCAATTCTTTTCACTAATTAAATTTGTTATGGACGGATGATTAAAATTTAAGAGTTCGGTCTCTTTTAGATAATTTTCCATTTATTAAGGTCTCATTCTAAAGTAATCCTATTTAAAACTATGGAGTAACTCTAGGGTCAAGAATGAAATTAAATATATAAATAGGATTAAAGTTGTTTTTATTTAAATGATTATTTAGATCAAACAAAAAAATATAATGGTTATCTAAATAGATTCTTTTTTATCGGGATCTATAAATACTAAAGGGACTGAAGGATCAATATTCCTTTTTTCAGATTTTTCTCTGAGGAATTGGTAAGTAGGAACCTTCATTTTTGCTTGATCACGCAATTTCTTCTTAATATAAAGAACAAGAGCAAAACATGTTGTTGCGACAGTAAGCATCATACCATTCATATAGCTCATGATTGAACTTACATAACCGATGGTCGTTAATCGGTGCATCATACGTTCAACCTGAGTACTACTTTCAATTCCAGTAATTGCCCAGCTACATAAATGTTCGCAGTTGTTAATAATGAGATGATAGTGATTTTCATGCATGCGTGAACGCATACGACGCACGACTGCTTTTCCTTTATAGCGTGGCGTGTCATAAGAGCGAACGTGAATTTTTTTGCCATGCGAGAATGCATCTATTGAGGTGATCTCAATCGGACGTTTTTTGATGAAATGCGCTAAGCCAGAATAATGGATAACTCGACCTCTCCCAGCATATATACCGTGATGGCTATAGCCGAGATGCTTTACGATGAGATGAGCCCCTAGAGGGTAGCGTTTATTCGATTGCTGCATGCTTACGCTGATCCAATAAAGTGTAAATGGCTTTTATTGAAAAGCTGCCAACCATTATAACCAATATCAGCAATGTAAGTGTATTGATTACGTCGAATGAATGAGTTTGGCACATACCCAATCTATTTGTCTTTATTGTATATAATTTAAAGATTTCATATGAAGGAAAAATGTCATGCTTGGTGGTACTAGATGAAATGGTTGGTGTGGTGCTTAACGATATATGGTCTTTTGATTCAGTCTGTCTATGCCATAGAACATCAGCAAGTTAAAACGGCGGAGGGCGATCAATATGATGTGATTGCAATTAGCAATTTAAAACAGTTGCGTTTGTTTCTTAAGAATTCCAATAATCAACAGTATTACAAAAGCTTTAATAATATTCAGAAAAATTTAAAGCAATGTGAGCGTCTTTCTTTTGCAATGAATGCAGGGATGTTTCATCGCGGATTTTCTCCAGTAGGGCTGTATGTTGAACAAGCTAAAGTAATTCAGCCATTAAATGAAAATAAAGGATTGGGAAATTTCTTTTTACAGCCGAATGGTGTGCTAGGTTGGAATAAAAAACAGGCCTTTATTTTAACAACGCAGCAATATAGTCGACGCGATTTCAATGTTGAGTATGCGACACAATCTGGCCCAATGTTAGTTATTGATGGGAAGATCAACTCCCTTTTCTTACCAGACTCTCAATCGAATAAAATTCGTAATGGTGTTGGTATTCGAAATAATAAGCTCTACTTTGTAATATCGAAAAATAGCGTGAGTTTCTATAGATTTGCTCAGTTCTTTCAAATAAACCTTAAGGTAGAGCAGGCTTTATATCTCGATGGTTCTATTTCTAGTTTATATATTCAAAAAAACAAGCGTAATGATCAATTGTTTGAAATGGGGCCAATAGTTGGTTCGGTTGATCAGACAGATTGCCAAATAAAGTGAAATATAAAAAAGCCAGTACAAGACTGGCTTTTTTATTAGTGAATAGATGGTTTTTGAGTGAGTTCATTTAACTCTTTTCGGCTATAACCACGGGAAATAAGAACTTTTTTTATTCCCTTAATGACATCTTCATCTGTTGCTAGTGCAAGAGCACTTAGAAGTTGTTCATTTGTTTTACATGAGCAGTCATTTTCAACACAAGCAGTTTGGTTTTTATGCTCGTTATGCTGTTGATCTGCTAAGAACAGCTTTTGCCAAAAACTCATAGAGCCTTCATATACAACCTAACATAGCTCGAAATATAGCCAATTTAAAATAAAATACAAGTCTCTATAAGTGATAAATCCACCAATTGAACTCTAGAATTTTCGATAGGAATGCTCGAGTTAAACGAAATTATGACGAATAGATGACTTGATATTTTTTGAAAATTTAAATACTTAACTAATAAATTGTTAAAAAATAAGGAGGTACAAAATCTCCTTATTTAAAACTTTACAATGAAAGATTTTGTTTAAATCTTCTCAAGTAATACACCTGACTCAACATGATGTGTATAAGGGAATTGATCGAACAATGCAAACTTAGTAATACGGTGAGTTAAACCTAATGTTTTTAAGTTTTCATGCAATGTATCTGGGTTGCATGAAATGTAAATAATACGTTCAAAACCCTGTAATAATTTCAAAGTTTCATCATCAATCCCTGCACGTGGAGGATCAACAAATACGGTATCAAAGTCATAGCTCTGAATATCAATATTTGCTTCTTGTAGACGGCGGAATTCGCGCTCACCTTGATAAGCTTGAGTGAATTCTTCAGCTGAAAGACGGGCTACTTGAATATTATCGATCTGATTTTGTTCGATGTTCCATTGAGCAGCATAAACAGAGGATTTTGCAAGTTCTGTTGCCAAAACGCGTTCAAACTTTAAAGAAAGTGGAAGAGTAAAGTTACCGTTACCACAGTAAAGCTCTAATAAATGTTTTTTCGATCCTTCTGCCGCATCACATGCCCATTGCAGCATTTTTTTGCAAACCTGTGCATTTGGCTGAGTAAAGCTACTTTCAATTTGTTTGTATTTAAATGAACGGTTTAAAAGTTCAAATTCTTCAACGACGAAATCATCGCCAATAATAATTTTCTGGCCACGACTGCGGCCCATAATTTTAATGTCTAATTTCTCAGCAAGCGCTTTAGCTGCCTGTTCCCATTCTTGATCTAGTTTACGGTGATAAATTAAGGTAACTAACATTTCTCCGCTAAGTGTAGCGAGGAAATCAGCTTCGAATATACGGTTAGAAAGTTTGGGTTCCGCTTTGAGTTCTTCCAAAAGTTTTGGCATTAAATCATTAATGCTTTGGTCCGCAATAGGAAACTCATCAATGCGTACAACTGTTTTTTGCTTGTCATCATCGTTACGTTCAAACATGGCATAGAACATGTCATTTTCTGTATGCCAGATACGAAACTCAGCACGCATGCGGAAATGTTGTTCAGGTGACTCAAACACTTCTAATGTAGGTGGAGTAAATTCAGAAAATTGGGCAGTAATGCGGTCAATTTTAGTTTGAAGTTGTTGATGATAAGAAGAGGTCATAGACAAAGAAAATTTAGACAGAATCAAATAGTGAATGGTATCAAAAAAAACGGGGTTACAGGAGCCAATTTTAGCTAGATATCAATAAGCAAGACTAACGTTAAAATTAAGGATGTTTCAAAACGCGATTAATAAAATCTGCTTTTATTGTTCTATATTGATCATGATCTAAATGGCTACACTCTAATTTTAATTGGTTATATTCGTTGACCAATAGTGGTGAGTCTATAAGCTTATTTCTAAATGTTAAGAAAAATGTGAATACTGAATCTGTTACTACAATTTGAAATGCCACATCATCGTTGTTGAGTGATTCGAGCATACAAATCTCATCTGTCCTTAGTGTATTTTGCTTCTCTATAAAATTAAGTGTTTTTAATTGAGCTATTGCGAATTCAAATTGATCAGGTTCAACTTCAACATAAATATCTAGATCACCTTTTGAAATTGCATTAGGTATTGCAGATGAACCAATGTGCTCAATTTTGGCAAAGGGCAGAAGTATGGAAATATCTTTTTTATACATATTAAAAAGTTGAACGCATCTTTGTTGATATTGTTCTGGTTCTAAAAAGACCATTATGAAAATCCCAATTTGATAAAATTTATATATTAAAGAATAGATTACTTTATTAAATAAAAAAGCCCAAATACTGAGATTTGGGCTTTTTTAGAAAAATTATCGATTAATCAGTCATTGTCATTAAGCTTGCGTTACCACCAGCTGCAGCTGTATTCACACTAATCGCACGTTCAATTACTAAACGTTCAAGTGGAATATTCTCATTTGGCTCAACGTGTGTAATACCAACAATTGCACCAGAACGTTTAGCAACTTCTTGCTGTAATGAGAAGATTTCTTCACGGTTACCATGGTGTAAAACTGCATCAAAATCATCTGATGTGATGTTTTTAACCGTAGTAATTGCTGCAAGCACATCTTTTGGCAAAGTTTGTTTGTATTTTGCCAATAATGGACTATTAGGCATTACTGCTGCTTGGCTACCCACTGCAAAAATTGCGAGCAACTGATGCAATTGATTTTGTTCAGTGTCTGCAATTGAAAGCACACGATGGCGCGGTAAAATAATATATTGGTTACTTTCCCCAGTAGGGCCTTGTAACTCATAGAATTTACCCACACCAAATGGTTCAATTTCACGATTTGCTTGCGGTAAATGCTGTTTCGCCCAATTTTGTAAGCTCTGATAAACCTCACGGTTAAAGCCTTCAAAAGCAGTTTGCTCATTCTTCATGGCAAATGGTGTTGCCAGTACTTTGTTTGAACAGTGCTGCATTAAGCGGTACATATATAGCGGACCACCAGCTTTTGGACCTGTACCAGATAGACCTTCACCACCGAATGGTTGTACACCAACTACAGCACCGACAATATTACGGTTGATATAGAGGTTGCCAACTTCAGCATGCTGAATGACGGTTTGGATAGTTTCATCAATACGGGTATGTAGACCCATTGTTAAACCATAACCTTTGGCATTAATACGTGAGATGAGTTGTTCGAGTTCACCATACTTATAAGTAATGATGTGTAAAACTGGACCAAAGACTTCACGTTGCAAATCATCAAGATTAGGTAACTCAATTGCCGTTGGTACAACAAAAGTTCCTTTATCTAATTCATTCTGGCTTGTTGCACCAAACATCAACTGATGTACAGGGTAGCCTTTAGATTTCATTTTTTGGATGTGCTGGTCAATCGTCTGCTTTGCTTCGTCATCAATAACAGGACCAATGTCAGTTTTTAAAATTGCAGGGTTACCTACGATCAACTGTTGCATTGCACCTTTAAGCATTTTAATAACACTTGCAGCGCTGTCTTCTTGCACACATAAAATACGTAAAGCAGAGCAACGTTGACCCGCGCTATCAAAAGCGGAACTTACAACATCGAGTACGACTTGTTCAGTTAATGCTGATGAATCCACAATCATTGCATTTTGACCGCCAGTCTCTGCAATGAGAGGAATAGATTGACCATTATCAGATAAACGTTTCGCAACAGTTTTCTGTAAAATTTTGGCAACTTCAGTCGAGCCAGTAAACATAATGCCATCGATACGACTATCTTGGCTAAGCTGTGCACCCACTGTTTCACCACGGCCAGGAAGTAGCTGTACAGCACCATGTGGAATACCAGCTTCCCATAAAATCTGAACGGCTTGAGCTGCGATTAATGGCGTTTGTTCAGCAGGTTTAGCAATAACACAGTTACCACTCACTAATGCGGCAGCAATTTGACCAGAGAAAATTGCAAGAGGGAAGTTCCATGGGCTAATACAAAGTACTGTACCTAAAGGTTCAATCACTGTATTTGAAGGAAGATTCTCAACTTGAGTTGCGTAGTAACGTAAGAAATCTACAGCTTCACGAACTTCTGCAATCGCATTTGCAGAAGTTTTACCACTTTCACGGCAAAGCAAAACCATCAATTCTTGAATGCGGCTTTCCATGAGGTCTGCTGCACGTTTTAAGTATTGAGCACGTTGTTCTTTAGGCGTGTTTGACCATTCAGATTGAGCTTGTTCTGCTGCATTAAGTGCAATTTCGACATGCTTAAGATCAGCTTCTTGCACATGTCCAACAATTTCATCATTTTGTGCTGGGTTTGTAATTGCAACAGAATGACCTTGCTCTAATGAATCGTTATTTGCCAATAATGGGTGGCTTTGCCAAATACGGTTACGGAGCTGTTGAGCTGTGCTATCTAAAGCTTCAAGTGGAGCATCATTTGCTAAATCATAACCTTTAGAGTTTTTACGGAGTGATCCATACATATCCAAAGGTAGTGGAATAGATGGATGTTTTAAACCAACTGAACCTTCAAGCTTAGCTGCATGACGAATGTCGTAAATTGGAGACTGGATAAGATCTTCAACTTTAAGTGTTTTGTCTGCAATACGGTTAACGAATGAAGTATTCGCGCCATTTTCAAGTAAACGACGGACTAAATAAGCTAACAACGTTTCATGGTTACCAACAGGAGCATAAATACGGCATGGCACGCCTAATTTATTTTGCTCGCGTGGACCAACAACTTGTTCATAAAGCGGTTCACCCATGCCATGTAAGCATTGGAATTCATATTGACCCGCATAATATTTGCTCGGATCAGCTAACTGATAGATCGTTGCCAATGTTTGAGCATTATGAGTTGCAAATTGAGGATAGATGAAATCTGGCGCAGCAAGTAATTTTTTAGCACAAGCGATATAAGATAAATCTGTATGTACTTTACGTGTGAAGACAGGGTAGTCATCCATACCTTCGATTTGTGCTTTCTTAATTTCGCTATCCCAATACGCACCTTTCACAAGGCGGATCATTAGGCGCTTTTGGCTGCGTTTAGCAAGGTCAATAATATAATCAACCACGAAGAAACAGCGCTTTTGGTAAGCCTGAATAACGAAGCCAATGCCTTTCCAGTTTGCAAGTTCTGGCTCGAAACAAAGACGTTCAAGTAACTCAAGCGAAATTTCTAAGCGTTCTGATTCTTCTGCATCAATATTTAAACCAATATTGTAATTTTTAGCTAAAAGAGCGAGTTCAAATACTTTGCCGTAAAGTTCTTGATGAACACGTTCAATTTGCGCACGTTGATAGCGAGGGTGTAAAGCAGAAAGCTTGATTGAAATACCCGGGCCATCATAAACACCTTTACCATTCGATGCTTTACCAATTGCATGAATGGCTTGCGTATAATCGTTAAAGTAACGTTCAGCATCATGTTCGGTTAATGCTGCTTCACCCAGCATGTCGTACGAATAGCGAAAACCTTTGTCTTCGAGTACTTTCGCATGGTCTACAGCTTCTTCAATGGTTTCACCAGTTACAAACTGCTCACCCATCATACGCATTGCAACGTCAACAGCTTTACGAATAATACCACGTCCACTACGTGCTAAAAGGCCAGTAAGTACACTTGAAAGACTGGTTTGCTTTGGAGTTTCCATAAGCTTACCAGTTAACATGAGGCCCCATGCCGCAGCATTTACAAACATTAAGCTGCTTTGGCCAACGTGTTCTTTCCAGTTACCTTGATTGATCTTATCTCGAATAAGCAAATCACGTGTTGCTGAGTCTGGAATACGAAGCAAAGCTTCAGCAAGACACATGAGTGCCACGCCTTCTTGTGAAGAAAGAGAGAATTCTTGTAATAATCCTTGAACAATACCTGCTTTACCCGAAGAAGTCTTACGTTCTCGTAAATTATTAGCAAGATTAAAAGCAAGGTCATAAATTTTATGATCTAAATCATCAGATACCGCAGCAGCTTGTAATAGCTCTTCTACAGCTTCTGGTTCAGCACGTCGCCAAGCTGTATTGATGCGTTTTTCAAACTCACTTTTATCGTTGAATTCGGTGATATAGCCTTGGTGAGATTTATCCATTTGATGAAAAGTATCCATTGTGTTCATATCTGTTTCCGCCAACCGACTCTCGTACAAAGATCTTGAGTAGAGAGGTTTAGATAATTTATCATTACAGAAGAAACACCGAATAACTCACTATATTTAGCCCATTTTTTAGAGGAAAATTCAGATGAATGGCCCAATATTAAGCCTTGATCGCACTGATTTAAAAATTTTGGATATTCTTCAAACAGATGGGCGTATTTCTAACAGTAAATTAGCCGAACTTGTGAATTTATCTCCAACTGCTGTGATGGCCCGAGTTCAAAAGCTGACAAAAGATGATTTCATTTTGGGTTATGAAGCAAAATTAAATCCAGTCAAATTAAATGCAAATTTTTTGGTGTTTGTTGAAGTATTACTAGATAAAACCACACCTAATGTTCTAGATGAGTTTATTGATGCTGTGGTTCACTATCCGGAAATTGTTGAGTGTCATATGGTGAGTGGAGGGTTTGATTTTTTAATTAAATTACGAAGTGGCAGTATGGAAGAATTTAGACGTATTGCGGGGCAGGTGCTATGGCAGTTACCGGGCGTGAAAGAAACTCGCAGTTATCCAGTAATGCAGGTAGTCAAAGATACTTCAAAAATTAAAATTAAAACCAAAAATAAATAAAGGGGCTAAAGCCCCTTTATTTATTTCAATGATTTATACGCTTTCTTTGTAGAGTTTATCTGCTTCTTCAAAGCGTCCAGTTACAGTCGTATTTGGCGCTTTAGTTAAAAGACTCACTACAATGATGCTGATAAATGCAAGGATAAAGCCCGGAATGATTTCGTAAACACCTGTGCTTGCGAAAAGATTTTTCCAACCAATAACCACAACTGCACCAACGATCATACCAGCTAATGCACCTTGTAAATTCATACGTTTCCAGAACAATGACAAGATGATAAGTGGACCAAACGCTGCGCCGAAACCAGCCCATGCATAAGCAACAAGACCAAGAACCTTGCTATCAGGGTTGCCTGCAAGAATAATTGCAAGAACAGCAATAACAAGAACCATGACACGGCCAACCCATACAAGTTCTTTTTGAGATGCATTTTTACGAAGGAAACCTTTGTATAAATCTTCAGTTAAAGCACTTGAACATACTAAAAGTTGACAGCTTAACGTGCTCATAACAGCAGCTAAAATTGCAGCCAAAATGATACCCACAATCCATGGATTGAATAAGATTTTAGTCAATTCCATAAATACAGTTTCAGGGTTTTTGCTTACAACTCCTGCTAATTCAGGATGTAGTTCAAAGTAAGCAATACCGAAGAAACCAGCACCGACAGCACCACCTAAACACAAGATCATCCAAGTCATACCAATACGACGAGCAGCAGGAATAGATTTTACTGAGTCAGCTGCCATGAAACGTACAAGGATGTGTGGTTGACCAAAGTAACCAAGACCCCAAGCCATGGAGGATAAAACTGCTACCACACCAAAATCTGAGATGAGATTAAATGCATGCGGGCGTGCAGTTTCAATGAGGGTAACAAAATGAGTTGTGTCCCCGATCGCAAGGTAAGTCACGATTGGTGTCAAAATCAGGGCAAAAATCATCAATCCAGCTTGGAATGTATCAGTCCAGCTAATTGCTAAGAATCCACCGATACAAACATAACTGATGGTTGCAATAGCACTGAGCCAAATAGCTGTGTTGTAAGACATGCCGAATAGATTTTCAAATAAACGGGCACCCGCTACCATGCCTGAAGCACAGTAAATAGCGAAGAAAACCAAGATGATAACGGCAGAGAAAATACGAAGTACTTTTTTCTGGTCATCAAAACGGCTTGTAAAATAATCTGGCAAAGTTAATGCATTGTTTTGAATTTCAGTATGAACGCGTAATCGACCAGCAACCAGTAGCCAGTTAAGCCAAGCACCGATAATAAGACCAATTGCAATCCACGCTTCAGATAGACCAGAAAGATAAATTGCTCCTGGTAAACCCATGAGTAGCCAACCACTCATGTCTGATGCGCCTGCGGATAACGCAGTAACGAAACTGCCTAAACTACGACCACCGAGAATATAATCTGAGAAGTCGCTTGTAGCACGGTAGGCAAATAAGCCAATAAGTACCATTGCTACGATGTACACCATAAACATGATGAGGGTGGGATCAAAATAACTCATGATGGATGTGTGTCCTTATATCCATAATCCGTGATTGTAACCTAATCCAGGTCGCTGTTTTCTTGTACGGCATTCAAGAGGTTGAGATTCAACCACAAAAGATTTTTTTTGCTCTGTTATTTTTATATTGTACTTTTGTATCTTTGTGTAAGTTAAAATAAGCGGGTTTTTAAAGAGAAAAATTATAATATTAATCATTAACTTATAATTTTTTAATATTTATTTTTTTAAGATTTTATGGAAAATAAAAATATTTTTAAAAAAATAACTCTAAATTTGGTTACAACGGGCTTAAGTGATAAAGTTTTATTGAGCAAAATTAGAACAATGTTAAAAAATTTTATCTAAAAAATAGTAATTTTTATTCAAATTAAATTTATTTAGTCCTTAAAAATAGCAATTAATTGGTTAAATTCTCAAAAAGTTCATGCATTCCTTGAGTCGCTGGCATCTTTAATAATTCGTATTGTTGAGGAACACGTCCATGATCTGCTTGGGGATCTATATAGTAAGCTTTACATGGTGCTACAATTTCATGCACTAAACCCGCAACCGGATATACGCTTAATGTGGAGCCGATTACAATAAAAATATCTGCACTTTGCACGACTCTAATTGCTTCTTCATAAGCAGGTACAGCTTCACCAAACCAAACAACATGTGGACGAAGGGGATAACCATCTGGACACAGGTCATGTTCTAAATCTAATTTCCAACCGTTAATGTCGTAAAACTGAGTTGTAAATTGTGCATTTGGGCCAGAACTCTTTGCTAAACGAATGTTCCCATGCAAATGTAAAACTTTGGTACTTCCAGCACGTTCATGTAAATCATCAATATTTTGAGTAATAACCTGAACGTCAAAATAGTCTTGTAACTTTGCAATATATTGATGAGCTGAATTGGGTTGAGATTCTAAAATATTTTTACGTCGTTCATTGTAAAAGCGTTGAACTAGAGCAGGGTTCTTTTGCCATGCTTCAGGTGTGGCAACTTGTTGGATGTCGTAATTTTCCCATAGACCATTACTGTCACGAAAAGTGCTAATTCCACTTTCGGCACTCATGCCAGCGCCAGAGAATACAACAAGCTTTGTCATAGAAGTCACCGATTCGTAAATCTGAATTTGAATAGATAAAGAAAAAACCAGTTTAAGATTAAACTGGTTTTTATTAAATATGAAAAGCTATAGCTATCTTTTATAAGCCAGCTTCATATTCTGCATTTGTTAAAAGTTTTTCAACATCTGCAATGTTGTCTGGTTTGATTTTATAAATCCAACCTTTACCATATGGATCATCATTTACAAAATCAGGATCATCTTCAAGGTCAGTATTTACTTCTACTACAGTGCCTGAAACAGGAGCATGGATATCAGAAGCAGTTTTTACTGATTCAACCACACCAGCTTGTTCGCCAGCAGTAACTTTACTCCCAACTTCTGGAGTTTCAACGTAAACCAAATCGCCAAGTTCATCTTGTGCATGATCGGTAATCCCTGTAATAACAAGATCACCCTCAATCTTTACCCACTCATGTGTACGTGCATACTTCAGTTCTGAAGGATGATTCATGGTAACTCCTTAAGCTTGTGTCCAATAGTTTTAAAAATTATAAGTATGGGTCTTTACGCCAGTTGCTCGGGCTGCGGCCGCTCCAGCGTTTAAAAGCACGGCTAAAGTTTGCAACGTCCGAATAGCCAAGTTCATCAGCAATTTGTTCAAGACTATAATCTGTACGTGAAAGTAAAGATGTTGCATGTCGATAACGTACTTCATCAACTAACGTTGAAAATGATGTTCCTTCCGCTGCTAATTGACGTTTGAGTGTTCGATCAGACATATGTAGACATTCAGCTACATTTTCGATGCTTAAATAATGTTGTTCAGAATTACTTAAAATATCACGAACTCGCATTGCTAAACGACGGCGTTCACCTAAAGCGGATAGTTCAGCTTCGCACTGATTAATAGCAACTTGACTTGCGATAGGGTCAGCATTAACCAATTTAATTCCTAAATATTTTTTATCAAAACTTGAAATTAAATGAGGTTGGTTAAAGCGAATTGTGCTGCTTAGCTTATTTCTATATTTGTCAAAACCTTCTGGTTCTGGGAAATCTAAATCTACATCACCAGCTAAATCTTCAATACCAGTAATCGCTTTGGCCATGCTCATGATACCAATGGTTAAACCTAAAACGATTTCTGTACGTAAAGGTTCAAGTTCAATATCACACTGTAATTGTAAGGTTGCTTTAGGCCCAAAAGTTGAAAAATATAATTGTAAAAAGGGTAAGCGTAGCTGAATAAAGCGAGCCGCAAGAGCAATTGCTTCAGTAATATCTTTGGCTGTCATAATTGCATAGCCAATGAAGCCATGAATTGAAATACGCATTTGAGTACCAAGATGGTAACCCAACGTAGTTTCGCCAGTTAAATTAAGAGCGTGTTTTACTAGTTCATTTGCTACTGGTGTAGAAATACGATAGTCAGGGTCAGCCAGTTGCTCGCTGGTAAGATGAAATGGAGCAAATAATGTTTCGTCGTTGTATCCCCAACGTGAAACAACATCTAATAGCAATAAGCCATAGACACCCGGAATACCCTGATCTTGACGAGCTGAGGTAATTTTCATATGCGTTCCATTGCTCTCATCAATTTTTCACATGCATTTCTTACACATCTTGTCATGAAATATAATCTGAGTTTATAAAAACTGTTAGACAATCATATCAACCATTTTTAAACATTTTTTTTAAAGACAACAATTTTTGTTGTTGAAATAAGTAAAACATCCCCGTGTTGATTTAAGGCTTGCGTAACGTAACTAACAATACCACGATCTAATTTTGTTTTGGATGGTGTGATAGCTGAAATTTCAGCTTCAACATGAATTCTGTCACCAGGTCGGGTGGGGCGTGGCCATCGTAGGCTAGATTCGGAACCTATGAGGCCGCCATGAATTGGCATGCATTCTGTCCATAAACGCATAGTGATGGCTGACGTATGCCAACCACTGGCAGCAATCCCCTGAAAAATAGGGTCATGCTTAGCTTGCTCTTCATCTGTGTGAAATGTTTGAGGGTCATAGGAATTTGCAAATTTTTTGATTTCATCTAAGGTGATTTCATATTCACGGCTAATGAAACGATCACCAATTTTCAAATCTTCTAAATAAAGCATTAATCTTGACCCTGTAAAACTTTTTGTTCAAACAGGAAGCCGCCTGTTTGGCGTTTCCATAATTGTGCATATATTCCATTTTGAGCAATTAACTCTTCATGTGTTCCTTGCTCAGCAATTCGACCTTCATCAAGAACAATTAAACGGTCCATTTGTGCAATAGTAGATAATCGGTGTGCAATTGCAATAACCGTTTTATCAACCATCAGGTCATTTAAACTGGATTGAATTGCTGCTTCAACTTCTGAATCTAGTGCACTGGTTGCTTCATCTAAAATGAGAATAGGTGCATCTTTTAAGAATACACGTGCGATAGCAATACGTTGTCTTTGACCACCAGAAAGTTTTACACCACGTTCACCGACTTGGGCGTGGTATCCATTACGACCTTTTAAATCAACCAATTGAGGTATAAATTCGGCTGCTTTTGCTTTATTTACAGCATTCTCCATCTCGGCATCAGATGCATCTGGACGGCCATATTTAATATTTTCAGCCACTGAGCGATGTAATAAAGATGTATCTTGGGTTACTAATGCAATATTTGCTCTAAGACTATCTTGAGTCACATTTTCAATATTTTGGCCATCAATTAAAATTTCACCGTCTTTAAGATGATAAAAATGTAAAAGTAGTTGGATTAGAGTGGATTTACCTGCACCTGAACGCCCAACAATACCAATCTTTTCACCTGCTTTGATATGTAAATTGAAGTGATCAATTACATTTTTATTGTTATAAGCAAAACTTACATCTTTAAATACAATCTCACCTTTAGCAACTTCAAGAGTTTTTGCATCTGGTTTGTCTTGAATATTGATTTTTTTACCTAATGTTTGCATACCATCTTGAATGGTTCCGACATTTTCAAATAACGCGGACATATGCCACATCATAAATTCAGCCATACTATTCAGCTTTAAAATCATGGCAGTAGTCGCTGCAATGACACCTAATGCTGCTAAACCTTGAGTCCATAGCCAAACTGAAGTGCCAATAACGCCAATAAATAAAACAGCAGATAGCATGTTGATACTTATTTCAAAAAGAGTGCCTAAACGCATCTGAGCATAGACTGTTGTCATAAACTCTTTCATTGATGCTTTGGCATATTGGCTCTCACGTCCCGCATGAGCAAACAACTTAACAGTTTGAATATTGGTGTAAGCATCGGTAATGCGGCCAGTCATCACTGCTCTGGCATCAGCTTGTTGCTGTGAAACTTTACTTAAACGGGGGATAAAGAACCATGCACTTAAGAGAAATAAAGTTAACCAAACTAAAAGTGGTATTAACAAAATAGGGGAAATAGCCCCAAGGACAATGCTAACCGTAATAAAGTAAATAGCGACATAAGCCAACATGTCGCCCAAAATAATCCAGAATTCACGGATTGCCAGAGCAGTTTGCATCACTTTTGCGGAAAGCCTTCCAGCAAAGTCGTTATGGAAAAAATCTAAGCTTTGTTTCAATAAAAGATTATGAAACCGCCAACGCAAACGCATTGGAAAAGTACTATATAAAATCTGGTGTTTAATAATAGATTGAATATTTACGAAGAAGATATTGGCAAATAAAACTCCGATTAAAAGCAATAGATCAGTTGCATGTTGACTCAAAAAACTTTCAGGATGACTCTTACTTAACCAATCTACGAGTTGTCCAATCTTTGAAAAAAGTAAGGCTTCAAAGCTTGCAGCACCTGCTGTAAAAAGAATAAGTAATAATAAGTAAGGGCGTAAGCCTTCCGTCGCTTGCCAAATAAATGGAAAAAAACGAGTTGGTAAAGGTTCATCCAGACCTTTTGTTGGGTAGGGATCTACAAGTTTTTCAAACCACTTCAGCATGAATTACTACCTTTAAGACAAAAGCCACTTAATTAAGTCTTTGCAATTAAATTTACAAGAAAGTCAGTCAGATCAATATCACTTAGTTTTCGATCTTTTGAGTATGTGTAAATACATAGAACTGATTACGTTGTACGTCATTCATTAGTACATGACGTAAAATTTGGATACCTGAAGAAATCTTCAAGAATGTCGCGAGGACTTAAAAAATTACGATTTATTATATCGGGATTAATAGATAAAGTGGTGAAGGAATTTATTCTTTAAGTATTTTTTCTTAATATTTTGAACATTTGTTAAATTAATATTTTTAACCTAAATCAAAAAAGGCCCTTAGATTTGCATCATAAAGGCCCTTGTATGTATTACCACATTAAATCATCAGGAATAACATACGCTGCATAAGGATCTTCTTCATCAGTGGCTTGTTCATTTTTCTCAGCATTATTCATTAAAATGAAACCTTGCATTTTTTGATCGATTTTTTCAGCTAAAGCTTTTGGCAAATAAGCGTATTGATCTTGATCTTTAGCAATCACTAAGCTACCGCTAACAAGTGCATTATATACTTGCTGAGAAATATATACCTTCTTGATCTTACCCTCATCAATAAATTGATAAACACTATCACCATCAGTATTTGAAATTTTATGATGTTTAATCATTTGAATGATTGATGCTTTGAGGGCTTTTTCCTCAAGTTGTTGTTGTTTTTCTAAGTTTAAAGCCTGATCTTTAGCTAACTTTTCTTGTTGAGCTTTTTCAATATTCGCTTTGATTGCTGGTTCATCACTTTGACCGATACGTTGCTCATGGTGAGCTTGTTTTGTTAGTTTTTTTGCTTTTTTATTATCCACTAACCCAGCTTTCAGTAGCTGTGCTTGTAAGGCATTTTTAACCATGACTTAATCCTTATGTGAAGTTGAAGGGCTATAGAGATAAACTACCCAGTAAGAAATACTTAAGACTAAGCTTAAAGTTGCTGGCAATAAAAATGCTTGTAACTTTAAATACGGATGTACGAGCGCTGCGAGAATCCCACCAAGCAGAAAACCTGTAAAAATAAGTAAGTGTAAAGCAATACGTCGGTTTTCTACTGGTAAGCCTCTGGCTTTATATCCGAGTGCTAAACCAATATCTGTTAAAACTCCAGATAGATGGGTAGTTCGAATAATGGTTCCTTTATAATGGCTTACCATCGCATTTTGTAAGCCCATCGCTGTACAAGCCCATAATAATCCATAGCGTGGAAAATAAGGAAGTAATAGCCAACAAAGAAAAATGAATAAGGCAACGAGACTCAAAGGTAATCCATAGCGACGACCTAATCGAAAATGGCTGCTGCCTAAAATAAAACCACTATAAAATGAACCGCATACATAACAAATAATTACCAGAAGCAAGAAAATGATATGTTCTGGCTGCCACTCTACCAAACTCATAGCTAGCATACTAACGTTGCCAGTCATATGTGAAATAGATTGATGCAAAAGGGTAATTAACCCTAATACATTAATCATTCCGGCATTGAATGCCAGTAAAAAGGCTCCGAGTTGGAACCAGTTTGGTAGACGTTGAAATGGCATGTGTTTAAGAAGCTTGTTTAGAGCGAATATCTACAGCTGCGGTAAATAAAACATCCGTAGAAGAGTTAAGCGCTGTTTCTGTAGAGTCTTGCAATACACTAATAATCATACCAATAGCTACGACTTGCATAGCAATTTCAGTTGAAATACCAAATAGACTACAAGCTACTGGAATCAGAAGTAAAGAACCACCAGCTACACCAGAAGCACCACATGCTGAAACTGTAGCAACAACTGATAAAATAAGCATTGTTGCAAAATCAACATGAATTCCAAGCGTATGTACAGTTGCTAGCGTAAGTACAGTAATTGTTACTGCTGCACCTGCCATATTAATTGTGGCACCTAATGGAATGGACACACTTGCTGTAGATGGATTAACACCTAAGCGTTCTGCTAAATCTAAGTTAACTGGAATGTTGGCTGCTGAACTTCGTGTGAAAAAAGCAGTAATCCCACTTTCTTTAAGACACTTAAACACAAGAGGGTACGGATTCCCGCGTATGGTAAGTGCAACAAGAATTGGATTAATAACTAAAGCAACAAAGAACATCGTACCCAATAGTACTATTAATAATTGCGCGTAACTTTCAAGGGTCGCGAGGCCAGCGTCAGCAAAAGTTACTGCAACCAAACCGAAAATACCAACAGGTGCAAAAGCAATTACTTTATGAATAATAGCGCTGACAGCGTGAGCAACATCTTGCATTACTTCTTTAGTCGTGTCTGAGCTATGGCGCATAGCCAAACCTAAGCCAATTGCCCAAGCTAAAATACCGATAAAGTTTGCTTCACTAATTGCTTGAACAGGGTTCGCAATAAAGCTTAAAAGTAGATTTTTTAAAATATCAGCTAAACTTCCTGGTGCTTGCAAATCATTGTGTGAAACAGTGTTAAGGAACAGGGTACTAGGGAAAGAAAGACTAACAATCACAGCTGTGAAAGCAGCAAGCAACATACCGACTACGTATAAAATCAAGACTGGGCGTAAATTTGCACTATGGCCCACTTGGAAGTTGGCAATAGAGGAAAGCACCAATACAAAAACTAAAATAGGGGCAACCGATTTTAAGGCTTTAATAAAAAGCTCACCAAATAAACTTAAATAAGGCGTAACGTTTGGAAATAATAATGCAACGCCAATACCTAAAATAATGGCGATAATAATCTTAGTGACTAAGCTTAATCGAGAAAAGAATGCAAGCATATAAAGGCCTTATTAACCTAATCATGGCTAAAGGTTGAACAAGCGGAGTATTTTATACTTAAGTTAAGTGAATCTTAAGCTTTTTTATGCTAACTAGAATTTTTTATGGTGATTGGTAATATTAAACCATTGTTTTAATTTTATTTATTATTGGAATTTAACTTTTTATGTTAATTGTTTTGCTTGTTAATTGTGCGTCAAGAAAAGAATTATATCAAATAACTATCAAGTACCTCGTGAGTTACGTTGAAATGAATTGATGAAATAATAAAGAAGATCAGTGAGAGTTTGGAAAAGCTACGCGAATTTTCAAAACTCTGTGCTTGGACTAAACTCTAAGCTTTCAAGCTGAAAAATCGCATATTTCAGGAAATTACTAATATTATTATAAATTTATAGTTTAAAGATATTATTTACTTGCACAGTACAGTTGGTGAAGCGTATTTAAAATTGAATGCATATTGTCGTCCTTAATAGAATAAAAAATTTGCTTACCATCACGACGAGTTGATACAACGTCACTTTTACGTAGCATCATAAGTTGTTGTGAAAGAGTGGGCTGTGTAATTTGGGTCTTCTCTTCAATTTGTGAGACATTTAGCTCTTCATAAGCTAAATGACATAAAATTAATAAACGATCTGTATTCGCCAAAGATTTGAGAATTCCAACGACTGAATCAGCCGCATTTTTCATTTCTTCAATTTGGAGTCCATCTTTCATACTTTATACCTATATCAATATAGCGGGCATAGTATAGATTGATCTTGCACAAATGAATGTAGCAAAACTAATCAATCCAATTGTTTTTGTTGAAAAGCAATATAAGGGGAACTGATAAATAAGTAGTATTTTTAATTAAAAACAGTTGTTTGTAGTTCTTTTGTGTCTAAAGTGTTGCATTGTGTTATAAGTTTAATTGTTAAGTATAAGTGAATTGAAGCTAATATGAAATAACTGCTATTCCACTCTGATAAATAGTTAAATCTAATTTATCTTTAAATGAATCATAAAAAATGATTGAGTTTTTATTTTTTAAATATATAATCTGTTTTGTACAGACAGGTCTGTATATTTTGGTTCGGTAGGGTCGAAAAAAACGTCTAATTTTGAACCAAAATGACTTTCAGACGCAGCGTGATAGATAAGAAGAACATTAATATAAGAAGAAGAACATCACGCTTTATTTTTAAGCGGCTCTTTCAAAGTCGATTAACTTTTCAACTCGATTCCAATAATCATAAATTTTTATTGAACCATGTTCGACCTGAGCTTGAATGGTCATACCTTCCAATATATTAACGAGTAGTAAAGATAAAGGACCAGGTTCTTTTACATCATATTGATTAAGAAGATTTTGCATAAGTTGAGTCAACCAAGCTTTATACAATGTAGCAGGTTGGTGTGTTGACGGATACTGTTTTAAAACTTCTTCCAAAGCTTTTTGAAACATACAGCCATTAAAATCTTCACTATTAAACCAGTCGGAATACCATAAGAATACTGCTTTAATTCTCGCGAGAGGGTCTAACTCATCATGTTGTGATAAGGCAGAAGTCAGAGAGTTTTGTAAAAGCGTATTCCGTAGAAGTAGGCATTCTTCAATTAATTTTTCTTTTGATGGAAAATGCTTATAGAAAGTCATTTTTGCAACGCCAGATTCATTAATGATGCGATCTACCCCTATAGAATTATAGCTATACGAGTTAAAAAGTCTTAATGCGGTGTTAATAATGTCATCTTTTTTCGACATATTTTTTTAGCCTCTCACAAATGAATTGCTATTCGCTTGAACTGTGATCTGTATTAATGAGAATCTGGATCTTTAATTTTACAAGGTATTGTTTGTTATTGATAGAAAAAAGATATTATTTTTTTAAACAGTATCGTTTAAATTTTAAGGAAAAAGTAAGTAAGAGGTATGCTATTTCTTTAGTAATAAGGTTTTCTATTTTTAATTTTGATTTCAAAATTTTTACGCTTATTAACTTTAATTACGCGCTATTTAAGGACTTTCAGGTAAATTTAATGAGTAATAATCGAGTTTATTTTGAGTTAGATTGTTAATTTAAAAAGTAGACTTTTCCACGGTCATGTAAAAGTCTACTTTTATTAAGACGTTTACTCTGCAGGAGGTAAAAGCATCAGAATAGATTCATTTAACAAGTGAGCAACGTTCTCTAATGTTTCATCATCATTAAATTGGCTATCGAAAGCTAGACTTTCTCCATTAGCAATTGCTTTTAATTTTTGCTCAAAGGACTCAGCTATAAATAGGGCTTCACCATTGCCCCAAAAGTTTAGGGTGCCGTTTTTTTCTGTATAGAGTAGGCGAGAGGCAGGCTCTAAAAGAACTTCGTAACCTTCATGTAAAATTTCCTTCAAGTCATCGGCTTCGATTTCATCAGCCTCTGGAATATTATCCGGATATTTAGGTTCACTCATATAAGACATGATAGCGGCATCAAGTGCTGCCGAATCTTGTAATTGAGCTAATACTAAGTCTTTTAGGTGGCTAAGTTCAGAGGTATTAATTTCACCAATTTGACTTATCTGTTTGCGTACTATGTCAACAACAGGATTTTGCAATAAAGTATTAGCTGAAAATTGATCACTAATACGTTCCATCATCCCTGCAACGTTTGGCATGCGAAAACCAAATGAGAACGTTAGGCAATCATCTTCAGCAACGCCATAATGCGCCATTCCAGGTGGAACATATAGCAAATCACCAGGTGCCAAAATTTCATCAAATTGTACATCTATTTCTGGCAAGAGTTTTAATGGTTGATTCGGTACAAAGGCAGTATTTGCATCGCACATTTGTCCTAACTGCCAGCGACGATGTCCATGACCTTGAACTAGAAACACATCATAAAAATCAAAATGCTTTCCTACTGAACCACCTTTAGGAGCGTAAGAGACCATAATGTCGTCGCGGCGCCATTGAGGAATAAATGGAAATTTTTTCCAAAGTTCAGACAGATCAAATGAATAGTGATCTACCGCCTGTACTAAAATTGACCATAGTTTTGGTAGCTTTTGAAAATCACCCTTGGTTAAAGGTGAAGACTTAACGTGCCATTCATTTGGATTTTTATCTTTTTGGCGAATGAGTCGGGCACTCGCATGTTCTTCCAAAGCAAGTTCTTGTACATCTTGGGGTTCTAAAAGACCGACAATTTCTGGCAACCCGTTACGTACCAGTAAAGGTTTTTTCTGCCAATATTCTGCTAAAAATTGTTCGGCAGTAATACCGCCTAAAACTGCTAAAGGTTCTGTCATGGAAATAACCTATTTATAAAAACATCTAAAATTAAGGAATTTGTAGACCAAGCTGCCTTAAGATATGGCAAAGTTGAATCATGGGTAACCCCATAAGTGTCGTCTGATCGAGGCCTGTCATTTTTTCGAACAAACTAATTCCTAAACTTTCACACTTAAAGCTACCAGCACAATGGAGTGGTTGGTCTAATGCAATATATCGTTCAATTTCAGCTTGAGTTAGGGTTCGGAATTTAACTTGATAATGTTCAACAAGCGTTTGCTCAAAATTTCCATCAAGCCATTGCACACTGAGTGCCGTACTAAAGAAGACAGTTCGACCTGAATTTTCTGCTAACTGTATTTTGGCATTTTCAGTGGTCATTGGTTTACCAATAAAGTCGTTAGGAGCGTGTTCTCGCCATGCGACTTGATCGGAACCAATAATAATTGCATGTGGGTTTTGTGCAGCAACCACTTGAGCTTTTGTGAAAGCTAGCCTTTTCGCAAGTTCATCGGCATGGGTTTCATTGCGAGAGCTCTCATCAATATCAGGACTCACACAGATATAGTTAATCCCTAAGCGATCCATTAAGGCTTTACGCGTTTGACTGCTTGACGCCAAAATAATTTGTGGCTGAACCATTACACTGCAAATTCCATTAAAACATCTAAAGGCACATAGCTTAAAACAGCTTGGTGACATGCATGTATTTTGATAGGAGGTGCTTGACCTGCTTGATATGCTTCTACCCAGCGGGTTACACAGATACACCAGAAATCACCGGGTTTTAGGCCAGGGAAATCTACTTCTGGTAACGGGGTAATAAGATCATTACCTATTTTTTGTGAAAAATTTAAGAAATCAGAGGTCATTTGCGCACATACGGTATGCTGACCAAGGTCTGTTACTGCTGTGTGGCAGAAGCCATTTCTAAAATAGCCAGTAATAGGGTCGAAACAACAGCTTGCTAAAGGTTCCCCTAAAACATTTAAACGATTGATTTGTGGATCTGGATGAATAGACATAATGGATGAAATATCAAATGACTATCTCTATCATAATCAAAACTCAGGCTTTCTACAGCTTTTATGCAAAAAAACTAACCTTTTTTGATGTAATCATTTAAAATTGGCGCGTTTTTAAAATCATAAAGAGAGCTTTACATGAATTTTCAGCGTATGACTGACCTTAACTTAACAGGTAAACGCGTCCTTATTCGTGAAGATTTAAACGTTCCTGTCAAAAATGGTGTGATTACTAGTGATGCTCGCTTACGTGCAGCATTACCAACTATCAAGGGTGCTTTAGAAAAAGGCGCAGCAGTGATGGTATTTTCACATCTAGGTCGTCCTGTTGAAGGTGAACCAAAGCCGGAACAATCACTTGCACCAGTCGCTGCTTATTTAACAGAAGTATTGGGTCAAGAAGTTAAATTGTTAACAGATTACCTAGATGGCGTAGAGGTTGAAGCTGGTCAAGTTGTATTGCTTGAGAATGTACGTTTTAACCATGGCGAAAAGAAAAATAATCCAGAGCTTGCACAAAAATATGCTGCATTATGCGATGTATTTGTAATGGATGCATTTGGTACTGCTCATCGTGCTGAAGCGTCTACTGAAGGTGTTGCTCGCTTTGCTCCAGTTGCAGCAGCTGGCCCTTTATTGGCAGCTGAGTTAGATGCACTAGGCCGTGCAATGCAAACTCCTGAAAAACCAATGGTTGCAATTGTTGCAGGTTCTAAAGTTTCAACTAAACTTGATGTTCTAAACTCACTTTCTAGTATTTGTGATCAACTTATCGTTGGTGGTGGTATTGCAAATACATTCTTGGCAGCTGCTGGTTTCAATGTTGGTAAGTCACTATACGAAGCTGACTTGGTTGAAACTGCAAAACAAATTGCAGCTAAAGTAAGTGTTCCACTTCCTACAGATGTGGTAGTTGCGGATGCTTCGCAAATTAACTTTGAAGATTTCTTGGGTTCTTTAGCAGCAGCGCAAGCAGTTGTGAAGAAAGTAGAAGATGTAACATCAAATGACATGATTTTAGATGTTGGTCCGGAAACAGCTAAAGCATTTGCAAATATTTTAACAACATCAAAAACGATTCTTTGGAATGGTCCTGTAGGCGTATTTGAAGTTGATCAGTTTGGTGAAGGTACGAAAGCGCTTTCGCTTGCTGTTGCTGAATCTGCTGGTTTCTCTATTGCTGGTGGCGGAGATACTTTAGCTGCGATTGATAAATATAACGTTGCTGATCAAATTGGTTATATTTCTACAGGTGGCGGTGCCTTCCTTGAGTTTGTTGAAGGAAAGACTTTGCCAGCAGTTGCGGTTCTACTTGAGCGCGCTTAATACTGTTATCTAAAAAGAAGGAGGGATTGGGTTGCCAATCCCTTTTTTCATGGATAGGTCATTAAACTGTCATATATCTGCAATAAAATAGCGAGCATTAAATCACCAACTGTGGACAATAGTGATGAATTTAAAGCTTACATTTGCTGCTGTGTTAATTGTACCGATGATGTTGACTGCTTGTGCTAAGAAAGATGAAGCATCTCAGGCTGGGCAAGAATCGGCAGCTTCTACTGCTGTTTCTGAAAAAGTAACGCCTGAGCAACAAGCAGCAATTGATGCGATTGATAAGCCAGTTTTAGATGAAAAGAATACTGATGTGGTTGAAGGTAGTGCATCAAGTGAGGCTGCTGCTTCAGAAACACATTAATTTGTTGTTTTTTGTTAAAAAATCCCTGCATATGCGGGGATTTTTTTTGAAATACTGTGATTTGTTGCTGAATTGAAATAAATGAAAGGGTAGAATAACCCGCACTACCTGGGAGGATATTATGGCACTCATTTCAATGCGCCAGCTCTTGGATCACGCTGCTGAACATAACTACGGCGTACCAGCATTTAACGTAAATAACTTAGAACAAATGCGCGCAATCATGCTTGCCGCGGATGCAACCAATTCACCTGTAATTGTTCAAGCATCAGCTGGAGCTCGCAAATATGCAGGCGCTCCATTCTTACGCCATCTTATTTTGGCTGCAATTGAAGAATGGCCACATATTCCAGTGGTAATGCACCAAGATCATGGTACAAGCCCTGATATCTGTCAGCGTTCAATTCAGCTTGGCTTTAGCTCTGTGATGATGGACGGTTCATTAGGTGTAGACGGTAAAACACCTACATCTTACGAATACAACGTTGATGTAACTCGTAATGTCGTTGCTTTAGCGCATGCATGTGGTGTTTCTGTTGAAGGTGAGATTGGCTGTTTAGGTAGCCTTGAAACTGGTATGGCTGGTGAAGAAGATGGTGTTGGCGCAGAAGGTGTGCTAGACCACTCACAACTTTTAACTTCTGTTGAAGAAGCGACTCAGTTCGTTGCTGATACAAATGTTGATGCACTAGCAATTGCAGTTGGTACTTCACACGGTGCGTATAAATTTACGCGTCCACCTACAGGCGATATTTTGGCAATTGACCGCATTAAAGAAATTCATGCGGCATTACCAAATACTCATCTTGTAATGCATGGTTCGAGTTCTGTTCCGCAAGAATGGTTAAAGGTAATCAATGAGTTTGGCGGTAATATTGGCGAAACTTATGGCGTACCTGTTGAGCAGCTTGTAGAAGCAATCAAACACGGTGTACGTAAAATCAACATTGATACTGATTTACGTTTAGCTTCAACTGGTGCGATTCGTCAATTTTTGGCAGAGAATCCATCTGAGTTTGATCCACGCAAATACTTTGCTAAAACAGTTGATACAATGAAGCAAATTTGTATCGATCGTTATGAAGCATTTGGTACAGCTGGAAATGCTGACAAGATTCGTCCAATTTCTTTAGAGAAAATGGTTGATCGTTATAAATAATTCCCGTTAGGGTTTAATTTAAAAAAACCGGTTATTTATAACCGGTTTTTTATTAAGTGAATTTTATTCATAAAAAAACCTGCGTTCATCGCAGGTTTTAATGAAGACAAAAGACTTACTTTTGTAAGTTCTTTTTGTCTAGACTTGGATCTTTAATTTCTACATAAGCATTCGCACGCACTTCACGCAACCAGCTGTCGATTTCGGTATTAAATTGGCGTTCACCTAAAATCTGACGAGCCATACGCTCTTGATATTCATGAGTCATATCTTTTTCGCGTTTTTCAGTTACTTGTAAAATGTGCCAACCGAATTGAGTTTGGAATGGTTCGCTGATTTCACCTACAGGAATTTCCTGCATTTTTTTGTCAAATTCAGGCACCATCATGCCAGGCGTTACCCAACCTAAGCTGCCGCCATCACGTGCTGAACCAGTATCATTTGAATAGGTCGCTGCAAGAGTTGCAAAATCATCGCCAGCTTTTAAGCGTTTATAGATGTTGTCAATAATTTGCTTGGCATTATCAAGGCTAACCACTTCAGACGGTTGAATAAGAATATGGCGAGTTTGATATTGAGGTACTAAAGCTTTTTGCTCATTTTGTTTACGTTCAATAAGCTTTAAAACATGTACACCATCACGTACTGAAATTAAGTCGGTTGTTTGACCTTCTTGTAATGGGGTAATACGGGCTGCAAGTTCGGCAGGAATATCTGAAAGTGGGCGGAATCCCATGTCAGCCCCATCAACTTTTGCATTTGCAGTTGAAAGCTTTTTCAATGCGTTTATATCATTACTTTGTGCAAGCTTTGAGCGTACTTCTTGAGCTACAGATTGAACTTCCTGCGGATTATCACCAGTAATACGCATATGAATTACATGCGCTTGGTTGCCTAAAGCTGCCTGTCCCTGAGGTGATTTCAAGAAGTTTTCTACGTCTTGGTCACTAATTTTAATACGGGACATGACTTGTTGTTGGCGCAAACGGCTAATCGCTAAATCTTCAGCGATTCGGCCACGTAAACTTTCATAAGTTCCTGGTGCCATAGCATCCAACTTTTGCTGGAAAGCTTCTAAACTTTTACTTCCAGATTGACTTGCTACTTTTAAGACTGCTTCATTTAAGCTTTTTTCATCAGGTTTGATGCCATATTTTTTAACTTGTTCAAGTTGTGCCTCACGCAAGATGAGTTGATCTAATACCTGAAATTGTAAATATTGCTGAGGTGGAACCTCTTTTTTTTGTGCTTGCAGTTCGTGAGCGGCTTCAGCCATCCCTTGTTGAAGGTCACTTTTTAAAATTACGCTATTGTCCACAATTGCCACAACTTCATCAGCGGGTTGGGCAAAACTATGCATTGATGAAGAGATTAGGGCAGCAAGGGTAGTTGCTTTAAAAAACTGTTTAAGATGCTTTGTCTTCATTAACGTTGTGTCCAAGATTGATTAATTTTGTTAAAACCTAAAACGCGATTTTCAAGTAAAGACGCGAGTTTATTGTTTAAACCACCTAAACCTTTTAGCGTAATTTCGGCCATAATGGCACGTTTTTCACTAACATCTGGAGATTTTGGATCATCTAGATCGTTATAGTATGAGCGACCATAGACAGAAATGCCCCAGCAACATGACTCATAGTTAACCCCTAGTAATATCTCGCGGGCAACATCATTGTCCATGTCATATTGTACGTGGCCCATAATACGCCAATTATCTTTAACTGGTTGTATAAACGATGCAACAACCTGATCGTAAGTATCTTGACGTCCTGCAATGTCTTTACGGTAGAAATAGCCTAAGTTATATAGGTTTCCTTTATCTCCAGTATAATAAACTTGGAAATCACGCTGAGCATTGTCACCATTAGACATCCATGCTGAGTTGGCAGCAATGGTGAAGTTTTGGTTTAACTGGCTTGTTAAACTTACAACTGGACCAGTGTTACTTTCAGTATCAATCTCATCTTGTTGCTTTAATGTCACACGACGATCTTCAAAATAATAACTTTGACCAACACTTGCACGTAAACGCTCTAAGCCGACTGTATCAAAAAGGCTATAGCTTACGCCAAGTGATAAAAAGTTGTTATCTTCAAGACGGTCATGTCCGTAGAAGCGGTAAGGGTTGAATAATTGATCGTAACTTACTGATGCTGAAGTTGAGTCAAAATTTGGATAGTTGTCTTGGTTTTTGTATGGAGCATATGCATAAAACGCACGAGGGGTAAGTGTTTGTAGGTACTTGCCCTCACGTTCAAAATTCAGTCCAGTATCCAATGTGAATTGAGGTACAACGACTGATTTATTTTCAGAACCGCCATCCAGACCTTGAGATGCGATACTGTCCTTATCATAGAATGTTTGAATAGAACGTACTGAAACTTCAGGGATTACAAATGCTGCTGGTGTGCGGTAGTTGTAGCGTGTTGCAAACTGGTTGTAGATACGTGTACCGCTACTTTCCTGAGCAGAATCATCATTAATTGATTTCTTGAAGTATGCAGTATCGTTATTAAACTCGTATTGTAAACCTAATGGATTACCCGTGACATAATTTAATAAGAATTGTGGCAAGCGTGCATAAGGCTTATCAACATCGGCAATATCAGGATCAAGTGTTTGGAAATCTTCGACTTTAAGCTGAGCTTTTAAACCCGGAATCCCGTGTTGATAGTTAAGCTCCCATGCTCTACGTAAGTTTAAGTCTGTTTTAGAGTTAGGGCTGCTATCTAAATCTGAGAAATAGTCTTTATCTGAAGCGTAGTTGTACTCTAGATTGGTCGACCATTGATCGTTGATATTCCAGTTATGTAAGAAATGGAAATCTTTACGATCTTTATCATCATATTCTTTGTCAGATGGCAACATGCCACCCCACATCTCACCCGCACCAAAGCCATCGGTTAAATATCTAAAGTCACCTTTTAACATTGCACCGCGGTCTGCTAAATAGCGCGGAGTAAGTGTCAGATCATAGTTAGGTGCAAGGTTTAAATAAACCGGAACAGACAGCTCAACACCACCATCGTTTGAGAAACCAAACTGTGGATTGAGAATGCCTGTAGTTCGGCGATCATCAATTGGGAAATTAAAGTAGGGAATTGCTAGAACTGGAACATCTTTGACATATAGTTTTGTTCCGTGGGTTGTACCACGTCCAGTTTCCTGATTTAACTCAATTTTATTTGCCTGAATTTTCCAACCTGGTTTTTGACCCGGTGGACAAGTCGAGTAGGTCGCATCGTTAAGAACCATGACATTTGGTGATGTTCTTTCGATTTTCCCTGCATGACCATGAGCATGTTGCTGTTCAGAAATATAAAAACTATTTTCTAAATTACCAGTCTGGTTTTTTAGGTTGTAATTAATTTCGTCACTCTGTGAAAGCAACCCACCTTGAGCGAGTTGTACTCGGCCTTGTGCGTGTGCAAAGGTTTGTGTCTTATCAATCGTAACCTTGTCAGCACGAATTGTGCGTCCTTCCTGATCAATAACGACATCGCCTTCTAAAACCGAGTCGCCGGCAGGATTATAATGTCCATAATTAGCCGTAACGACAGAAGTCGTCTTATCGGCATCTACAGCTTTGGTCTGTGGGTTAATCGGTGTAACCCAAGTACCTTGGCAAAATGCCGAGCTTAAATATTTATTGTCACGAAGCTGGGCCTCAGGTGCAGATTTATCAACATAGTACTGTTGAAAGAATTCTTGACCCGGGTAAGCTTCTTTGATGCTCGCTTTAAGTTGATTATTGTCTATAGTGGAGACAACATCAGCTGACTCAGCATAACTTGATTGTATGGAGCCACATAAGAGCGTAAAAATAGCTGTCGCTAAAGGATTAAATTTAAACTGATGCTTCATTGTCTCATTAACCAAGTATGCTAATTCACAATTAATTATTGTCGCATCATAGAGAAAAAGTTTATAAGTGGCTACACTTAACCCTTCAAAAATCTCAGCTTGTTTTAGATTTTATTGCAAATGAATACACAACGTGAACAATTGATATATACATGGCTTACATCTGTTCTTAAAAATGATCAATTTAAGATCGCTTTTTTAGCAGGTGATGCAAGCTTCCGACGTTATGCGCGTATCCAGTTACAAAATAAAACGTATATGCTTATGGATGCCCCTCCAGAAAAAGAAGACTGTGTTCCGTTTGTGACCATTGACGAATTTTTTGCAGGCCATGGTGTACGCGTACCGCAGATCGTCGCGAAAGATTTGGCTCAAGGTTTTCTGCTATTGGAAGATTTTGGTGATGTACTGTTGTCTACATTATTAAATGATGAAACAGTCGATAAATACTATGAACAAAGTTTTAAACAACTTATTCAATTACAAACTATTGATGGGACTAACCAGTTTCCAGCTTATTCCTACGAAAAATTAATGTCGGAAATGCAGTTGCTTACAGACTGGATGTTGCCATCGCTTGCTATTCAGCCGACTGCTGAGCAGAAAAAAACGATTGATGATGCATTTGATTTCTTGGCTCGTGCCGCAGTAGCCCAACCACAAGTTATTGTACATCGAGATTTTCACAGTCGTAATCTGATGAAAATTGAAAATGAACTAGAGCTTGGAGTAATCGACTTCCAAGATGCTGTTATTGGTGCTGATACATATGACTTAATTTCGATTACTCGTGATGCATATGTTCAATGGAATGCTGAGCATGTTTATCATTGGTTTAGAACCTTTTATGACTTATTGCCTGAGTCTGCCAAACAGAACCGTAGTTTTGAGCAATTTAAGCGTGATGCAGATTTAATGGCTATTCAGCGCCATATTAAAATTCTTGGCATTTTTGTTCGTTTGTTTGAGCGTGATGGTAAGTCTGGATACTTAAAAGACTTGCCGCGAGTCATGTGGTATTTACTCGAAGAAAGTCGTGGTTACGCTGAACTTGAAGAATTTATGGTATTTATAAATAACATAGTGATGCCTAAATTTACCGATAAATATGGTAGCTATGAGGTGGCAGCATAATGAAAGCAATGATTCTTGCTGCTGGCTTGGGTAATCGTATGCGTCCACTTACGCTATATACACCAAAGCCTCTGCTTGAGGTAGGCGGTAAGCCGCTAATTGTGTGGCATATTGAAAAGCTTAAGAAAATTGGTGTGACCGAAATCGTCATCAATTCTGCATGGTTGGCCGATAAACTCATCAGTAGCTTAGGAGACGGCTCTCAATTTGGTGTAGATATCCGTTGGACACGAGAGGATGAAGGGCTAGAAACAGCTGGTGGAATTATTAATGCTTTGCCACTGCTTGGAACAGATCCGTTTATTCTGGTGAATGGAGATGTATGGACCACAATGGATTTTGAAGTTCTACCCCATATTAAGTTAAATGATGATTTAGCACATCTTGTATTGGTTGATAACCCTAAACAGCATCCTGAAGGTGACTTTACATTATTGGATGGACGCGCTTTTACATTCGATCAAGATGTGACGGGTGAGAATCTCACTTTTAGTGGTGTGTCTGTTATCCATCCTAAGCTTTTTGATGGATTGGAACCCGGTAAACGTCCTTTAGCTCCACTGTTGAAGCAAGCGATGCACAATCAAAAAATATCTGGTGAAAAGCTTAAAGGTGCATGGGTCGATGTTGGAACACCTGAGCGTTTATTGGAGCTAGATTTGCAAATTCGTGAAGGCTTCTACGATTAAGTGTGTAATCCCTAATCGTTAACTAGTGTTCCACGATGCATAAATGGGTATACTTTGTTTTAAATTTTACTTAGATGTTATCTGTTTATGCATCCGTTTTTTCAAGAGTTACAACAGGGTAGTCAAAAATTAGGTTTATCGCTTAGCGATGAAGCTTTGGCATTATTGTTAAAGTATCAAGATGCTTTGGTACTTTGGAATAAAGCATATAATCTGACAGCAATTCGTGATCCGAAAGAAATGTTAGTGAAGCATTTGTTGGATAGTCTAAGTATTTTAAATGACTTACCTGAAGGTAGATTACTTGATGTGGGTACAGGTGGTGGTATGCCTGGCATGATTATTGCTCTTTGTCAGCCACAACGCCAATGTGTTCTTTTAGATTCTAATGGTAAAAAAATTCGTTTTTTGAAGCAATTTATTGCTGATCTTAAATTGAGTAACGTTGTGGCAGTACAAACACGTGTTGAGAATCAAGATACAATTGATGAGCTTGGCCAGTTTGACGTCATAACAAGTCGAGCTTTTGCTTCTTTAACGGACTTTGTAGATGCAGCTCAGCCATATCTTCATCAGAGCAGTATAATCGCAGCGATGAAAGGTGTAGTGCCAGTTGAGGAAATTGAGCAGCTCAAGCAGGACTTTTCATGTAAAGTGATTGAACTGCGCGTACCAAGACTTGATGAACAACGTCATTTACTTTTACTTCAACGTATCTAAATAAAAAGTATTAAGGTTACCATGGCTCAAATTATTGCGATTGCAAACCAAAAGGGTGGTGTTGGTAAAACAACGACTGCAGTAAATCTTGCAGCGTCTCTAGCTGTATTAAAAAAACGTGTATTACTTGTAGATATGGACTCACAAGGTAATGCTACGATGGGGTCTGGTATTCAAAAGAACGATCTTTTGTATTCAATTACAGATGTTCTTCTTGGCGAAGTTCCAATTGAAACAGCCATTCAAAAAGCAGAAGTTGGATATAAAGTTCTAGGCTCTAATCGTGAGCTTTCAGGTGTAGAGCTCGCTATCGCAGAGCAGGAAGGTCGTGAATTCATTCTAAAGAACGCTTTGAATGAAATCAGAAACTCATTTGACTATATCATTGTGGATTGTGCTCCAAGCTTGAGTTTGATTACTGTTAATGCTTTGGCGGCTGTAGATAGTGTAATTATTCCAATGCAATGCGAATATTATGCGCTAGAGGGTTTGGCTGATTTAACTCAGACTATTGATCGTATTCAAAAAGCACTCAATCCTGATTTAGAAATTATTGGTGTATTACGTACGATGTACGATGCACGAAATGCTTTAACACGTGATGTGTCTGCAGAACTAGAGCAATATTTTGGCAAGAAACTTTATGATACTGTTGTTCCACGAAATGTTCGCTTAGCAGAAGCACCAGCACACGGGTTGCCTGTTATCTATTTCGAAAAAAGTTCTAAAGGTGCAGTTGCATACTTAAATCTTGCAGCTGAGATGTTAAAGAGAAGTAAAGTGAAGAAAGGAAGTAAAGTATGAGCATCAAAAAACGCGGGTTGGCTAAAGGACGTGGTTTAGATGCATTACTTGGTTCAATTCAAAAAGAAAAACTACAACTGGAAGCACAGGCGTTAGACCACGGACAGTTAAAGCAAATTGATGTGAATTTACTGAAACGTGGTGAATATCAACCACGTCGTTTTATTCATGAGCATGATTTACAAGAGTTAGCATCTTCTATTGAAAAACATGGCGTGATGCAGCCTATTGTAATCCGTCCAGTTGATGATGAAACACATCCATATGAAATCATTGCGGGTGAGCGTCGTTGGCGTGCAGCTCAACTTGCCGGCTTAACTGAAATTCCTGCAATTGTTCGTGATTTAAATGATCAGGTTGCAATTGCATTAGCGTTAATTGAAAACATTCAGCGTCAAGATTTAAATCCAATTGATCAAGCAATAGCTCTACAACGCTTTCATGATGAATTTGGTTTAAGTCATCAGGAAATTGCCGACACAGTTGGTAAAGCACGCACCACTGTCAGTAATCTACTGCGCTTATTGAGTTTAGCTGATGATATTAAAGATTTCATGCAGCAAGGGCAGCTTGATATGGGGCATGCTCGAGCAATTTTGACATTGAAAGGTAAAGATCAATTAGAAGTTGCTAAAATTGTAATCGAGAAAGGATTGTCCGTTCGTCAAACAGAGCAATTGGTGCGTGATAGAAGTGAGCCTAAGCAGGAAAAGGAAAAAGCGCCTGTAGCACCAGATATTGAGCAATTGACACAAAAATTATCAGAGCGTTTTGGCGCTAATGTAAAAATTGATCATAACCAAAAAGGTAAGGGTAAACTTGTTATTCATTATCATACCTTGGATGAGTTAGATGGCATTTTAAATATTTGCTTGCCAGAATAATTTGCAGTTGGGTCATGTATTTCTAATTTTATATTCTTGGGGAAGAACATATGTGGGAACTTGTGAGAGCGGGTGGCTGGTTGATGCTGCCTTTAATTCTATGCTCAATTTTAACTGTTGCGATCAGTATTGAACGTTTTGTTCGGTTAAGACGTTCACAAGTTCTACCCGAAGCATTAAGCGGTAAGAGCTCTTTAAGAGCTGAAGATATAGTGGAAAGTTTAGAACAAAATGTAGAAGTGCAAAATAGTGCATTGGGACACATTTTAAAAGCAGGCTTTGAGCATCGCGAACATGGTGAGCAATTTGCTCGCGCGCAAATGGAAGTTGCAGCTTCTCAAGAAATTTCCTATTTAGAAAAAAATATTAATTTCTTGGGCACTTTAAGTGCTGTAGCGCCGTTACTCGGATTGCTTGGCACTGTGGTGGGAATTATTGAGTCATTTCTTGTGATTGATTTTGGATCGGCTGGTAGTCCAAGTTTAATGATCCCTGGTATCTCTAAAGCATTAATTACCACGGCTGTTGGAATGTTAATTGCAATTCCTGCTCTAATTGCTTATCGCTATTTCCAAAGAGTAGTACAAGATTATATTGCTGAATTAGAACAGCAATCGACCTTGTTTCATGCTTCATTGTTCTATAAGCGTTCTTCGTCTGTAGCTGAACACCGCCGTGTTGGTTAAGAGGTGGACGCCAAATGAAGTTTAAACGTTCTCAAGTTGAAGACATTCATATCAATTTAACGCCTATGATTGACTGTTTGTTGTTCATTTTGGTTTTTTTATTGCTGTCGACCACTTTTAATCAGCCAAGTCGCATCAATTTAACATTACCAGATGCACAAGGTGTTCCACCAAAACAGTACGATCATAAAATTGAAGTCGTGGTAGACTCTGCTGGTCATTATGCTGTGAATGGTCAAGCGCTTTCATCTAAAGAGGTTGCTGATCTGAGTACTGCAATTAAGCAAGTTGCTCAAGAGCACCGTGACTTTATGTTCATCATTGCTGCGGATGCCAAAGCGTCTCATCAGGATGTAATTCGCGTTATGGATGTGGCAGGACAACTCGGTTTTGTTAACATCAATATTAGTACCAAAGTTCCTTCTAGAGGTTTTTCTGAGTGAATCAAGATTTTAAGGTTTATACGCGTCTCTTAGCCTATTTAAAACCTTATTGGGGCGTGGCCTTATTAGTACTTATCGGGTTCGGTATTAACTCAGCAACAGAAGTTTCCGTTGCTAAATTGATTAAATTTATTATTGATGCAATCCAAAACAGCAGTAGAGCAGATTTGGATTGGTTCCCGTTATTAATTATTTTATTAGTATTCTTCCGCGGCTTAGGCCTATTTATGGGCGGCTACTATACTGCTGTGATTTCCCGTAGTTTAGTTTTTAGTATTCGTCAGGAAGTTTATGCGAAACTTTTAAGACTCCCAGCACAATATTACTTAGATAATTCATCTGGTCATATTACCGCCAAAATTATGTATAACGTTGAACAGCTAACAGCTGCTTCTTCGGAATCATTAAGAACCATTGTTAGGGATGGGATGATTACTATTGGACTATTAGGTTACCTGTTCTATACCAATTGGCGTCTTACCTTATGCGTTTTTGTGTTTTTACCTGTAATTGGTGTATTGGTACGTAAAGCTTCGAAACGTATGCGAAAGCTTTCGTTACAAGTTCAAGATACGATGGGTGATGTGAACCATGTTGTCCAAGAAAGTATTAATGGTAATGCTGTAGTAAAAACTTTTGCTGGTGAAGAATCTGAACAAAAACGTTTCTATAAGTCATCGGAAGAGAACTTAAAACGTGGTTTAAAAATGGTGATTGTGCAAAACCTGAATAGCCCAGTTGTTCAGGTGGTAATGGCTTGTGCTATGGCCCTTATTGTATGGTTAGCTTTACGACCTCAGATTTTAGGTAATACAAGTGCTGGTGAATTTGTAGCTTACCTTACCGCAGCTGGCCTGTTAGCAAAACCTGTTAAAAGCTTGACTGATGTTAATGAAAAGTTACAACGTGGTTTAGCAGCAGCTCATTCTGTTTTTGAATTACTAGATTTACCTGAAGAGCAAAATAACGGTCAATTGAAACCTAAATTAAATGGGGCAATCCGTTTTGATCATGTGACATTAAATTATGCTGATGGTGTATCAGCTATTAAAGATTTTTCTTTAGATATTCTCCCTGGTCAAACTGTGGCATTGGTTGGTCGTTCAGGGGCGGGTAAAAGTTCATTAGTGAATATGTTGGTACGTTTTCAAGAAGTATCGAGTGGACAAATCTATTTAGATGATTTGCCAATTAATAATATTGAACTTTCTTGTCTGCGTACGCAAATTGCAATGGTAAATCAACAGGTTATATTGTTTAACCGTACTGTTCGTGAAAATATTGCATATGGTCAGTTGGAAGGCGCATCAGATGAAAAAATCTATGCAGCGGCAAAAGCAGCCTATGCACATGACTTCATTATGAATTTGCCAAATGGTTACGATACTGTTTTAGGCGCACAAGGTTTAAATCTATCGGGTGGCCAGCGTCAACGAATTGCAATTGCTCGAGCAATCTTAAAGAATGCTCCAATTCTAATTTTAGATGAAGCTACAAGTGCTCTCGATAATGAATCTGAACATTTTATTCAGCAAGCATTTGATGAAGCGATGCAAGACCGTACAACGATCGTTATTGCACACCGTTTATCAACAATTGAAAATGCTGATCGTATTGTAGTGATGGATCAAGGAAAAATCGTTGAGCAAGGTACTCATAAAGAGCTTCTTGAGAAACATGGTGCTTATTATCAATTACATCAGCGTAATTTTGAGGATAACTAAGCATGTCATTGGCCCAGCTGATCCAGAATGCATGGAATAAGCAATCGAGTTGGTTGATTGCTTTACGTCCATTATCTTGTTTGTATCGTGCTGGGTTTCTATTAAATCGTAATTTTTATACTGTGGGTTTAAAGAAAGTTTATAAAGCACCTGTACCGGTCATGGTGATTGGTAATATTACTGTGGGTGGAAGTGGAAAAACTCCATTATTAATACAACTGGTGAATTATCTACAACAGCATAATGTCAAAGTTGGGGTCATTAGCCGTGGATATGGTGGTATAGGTCCTTTTCCCATGTTAGTTACTTCGGGTGCTCAAGCAACTCAGGTTGGAGATGAGCCTGCATTAATTGTTCAATCGACAAGTGTACCAATGGCAGTAGGTCCTAATAGACAGGCTGCAATTGAACTTTTATTAGCATCAACATCAGTAGATTTAATTATTAGTGATGATGGTTTGCAGCATTGGGCATTGGGACGACAAATCGAGTGGATTGTACTTGATCAAAATCGCGGCTTAGGAAATCAAAAACTATTACCTGAAGGATATTTAAGAGAGCCTGTTGAGCGTTTAGAAACTGGAACAGTAATTGAACATGCGTATCAACCAACTACAGAATTAAATATGCATCTTGAGACTGGACAGCCATATTTACTTAATCCTTCGCCAAGGGGCGAACACATTTTTAATCCTCAAAGTAATTATCATGCTGTAGTGGGTATTGGCTTTCCACAGCGGTTTTATCAAACACTTAAAGATTTAGGCCTGAAACAATTTCAAGAACATGCGTTTCGTGACCATCATGATTACTCAATTGATGATTTAATTTTTAATGATGAACTGCCACTTATTACAACTGAAAAAGATGCGGTTAAATTATTGCCATTGCTTGAAAAATATCCAGAATTTAAACAGCCTATTTGGGTTGTTCCTGTTAAAGCTATCCTGTCTGTAGAGTGTTATCAGGTTTTAAAGCAGCAACTGCAACAACTTGATATCCAATTATCTTAGGAAGAAAAAATGAAACACATCGTCATTCCAGCACGCTTCTCAAGTTCGCGTTTGCCAGGTAAACCATTGTTGCTTATTCATGACCGTCCTATGATTTTACGTGTAGTCGATCAAGCTAAAAAAGTCGAAGGCTTTGATGATTTATGCGTGGCGACAGATGATGAGCGTATTGCTGAGATTTGCCGTGCAGATGGTGTAGATGTTGTTCTCACGAGTCCTGATCACCCATCAGGAACAGACCGATTAAGTGAAGTTGCGCGTATTAAAGGTTGGGATGCTAATGACATTATTGTAAATGTTCAGGGAGATGAACCTTTATTACCAGCCCAACTTGTTAAGCAAGTTGCAAAACTTTTGGTTGATAAACCAAATTGTTCAATGTCGACGTTGTGCGAGCCTATTCATACCTTAGATGAATTTCAGCGCGATAGTATTGTAAAAGTAGTCATGTCTAAACAAAATGAAGCCTTATATTTTAGCCGAGCAACTATTCCTTATGATCGGGATGGGGCTAAACATGAGGAACCGACTTTACATACACAAGCATTTCGTCATTTAGGTTTATATGCGTATCGAGTGAGCTTATTGCAAGAATATGTGACCTGGGATATGGGTAGGCTTGAAAAATTAGAAAGTCTTGAACAATTACGTGTTTTAGAAAATGGACATCGTATTGCGATTGCTGTTGCTCAAGCAAATTTACCACCCGGTGTGGATACTCAAGCTGATCTTGATCGCTTAAATAATATGCCTGTCGAATCTTTTGAATAAGCGTTAATTTTTAATGAATCCGAATGTAACTTCAAAGGTTTATCCTTGGCAGAAAACAGCATGGGATACCTTAACAACAAGGTTTCCCAATATTGGACATGGCCTATTATTCTATGGCAAGGAAGGCTGTGGGAAACATGCATTTGCTAAGCATTTCTTGGCTTGGGTGCTTTGCCTAAATAAGCAGCCTCATGGTGCTTGTGGTGAGTGTAGTAGCTGCCAATGGTTAAAATCGGATACTCATCCAAATTATGTCCATATCACAACAGATGAAGAAAATAAAAAGCAAAATGCAAAAATAAAAATCGAAAAGATTCGAGATTTGCTGCCTTTTGTGCAACAAACAGGAGAGGGTTGGCGCGTTATTCTTATTGAACCTGCTGAAGCTCTAAACTTGGCATCTTCAAATGCGCTATTAAAAACCTTAGAAGAACCAGGTGAGCGTGTTGTTTTAATTTTATTGGCCGATCACTACCTTAAATTACCAGCCACTATTCGTAGCCGATTGCAGCACTTTGCTTTAGATCGCATTTCATATGAGCAGGCTACTTCATATTTGAATGAGCATTTATCTGAAATTGCAGAAGTAGAACCTGATTTATTACTTGGTCTATCTAATGATATGCCTTTACAAGCTATAGAAATTGCAAAGAGTGATTGGTTTACTAAACGACAGATTTTCTTAAATGACTGGCTAAAAATTGTAGCTCAAAAAAATATGCCTTTATTTTTCTCAGGAAAATGGCAAAAAGAATTAAGTTTTAGCGATTTTATCGTACTTTTTGAGTACTTGTTGGGAGATTTAATTTGTGTCAAGCTAAATCAACCGCAGAAAAATACAGATTTAGATTTTGATCAATTAATTCCATATTACGATTTAGAAAGCTTATTCAATATTTATACTGAACTACAACAAGCAAAAAAGCTTGTTGAGCAAAATGTACAAAGTCAACTTATTATAGATCAATTGTTTATAACGTTAATGAATGTTTAAGGGGAAGATTATGCAGCCGCAAATGGGGGGGATTATTCAGGTAAATATTCCTGATAGAGCTACTTTACAAGCAAGCTATATGGGATATGTGCAAGGTGGAGGCCTATTTGTACCATCAAAACAAAAAGTAAAAATGGGACAAGAAATTTTCATTTTAGCTACTTTGCCTGAGCAGTCTCAAAAAATTCCTCTTACGGGTAAGGTGATTTGGATATCGCACAAGCAGAGTGGATTTAAACCTCAAGGTTTTGCTATTCAATTAAGTGGAGATAAGGGAATTTACTATAAAGCTGAGGCAGAAAGAGTTTTGGCTGGTAGTATGTCTCTAGATCGTCCAAGTTATACCATGTAATCAAATAGGATAGAAAAGTGTTTGTTGATACGCATTGCCATTTAACGATGTTAGATTTAACGCCTTATAACGGCGATCTGGACCTTGCGCTTGCAGCAGCGCGAGCAGAAGGTGTGTCTAAATTTATGGCAATATCCGTTGATCTTGATGACCACATTGCACTAGCAGAGATTGCAAAGAGACATGAAGACGTTGGTTATACAGTAGGTGTTCATCCTTGTGAAGATGTCGATACGATGGCTCGTGCCACGACCGAATACTTGATTGAATTGGCTCAGTCGAAAAAAGTATGGGCTCTGGGTGAAACTGGACTGGACTACTACCACAGTACAGATTTTGTTGAAGAGCAAAAGGCATGTTTTGCAAGACATATCCAAGCTTCGAAAATTGTAAAAAAACCGGTTGTCGTTCATACGCGTTCAGCAAAGCATGATACGGTAGATATTATTCGTGCTGAAAACTCCACTCATGGAATTTTGCATTGTTTTACCGAAGATTGGGAAACAGCAAAGGCTGTTCTGGATTGTGGTTATTACATTTCTTTTTCAGGTATTGTGTCATTTAAAAATGCACAAGACTTGCGTGATGTAGCTAAACAAGTGCCATTAGATCGTCTTTTAATTGAAACAGATAGCCCTTATTTGGCACCTGTTCCATACCGTGGAAAAACAAATGAACCAAAATATGTACCTTATGTAGCCAAAGCGCTCAGCGATGTATATGATAAATCGGTTGAGGAAATTGCAATGATCACCTCACAAAATTTTGAGAACTTGCTAAAAGCGATTTAAGTTATAGAAACTATATAAGAGAGTAATTGCGTGAAGATGGATCGTCAGGCTCAGTTCCGAGCAAGAGAAGTATTAATATTTCAGGTTGCGGAGCAATTATTGCTAGAAAATGGCGAAGCCGGAATGACACTTGATGTCTTGGCTGCTGAGCTTGATTTAGCAAAAGGAACTTTGTACAAACATTTTCAAAGTAAAGATGAATTGTACATGCTGTTGATTATTCGTAATGAACGTATGTTACTCGAAATGGTTCAAGATACTGAAAAGGCCTTTCCAGAACATTTGGCCTTTTTTATGCTGCATCATTTACACCATCCTGAACGGACAGTTTTATTTCATCAAATTGAGGAAAAACTTTCGATTACAGCTCAAGGGGTGCATCACCTTTTTAATGAGCTTTATCAAGTGCGTAAACAGCGATTACGAATTATCATTCGCATGACTGATCACTATTTAGAATCGATTCAAAGCAATATGACAACTCGAGATTATCTGGCTTCTATTTGGTCGTTAACTCATGGTGCAGCAGCTATTCTCAACTCAAGCTTTTACCAACGCTATTTGGGTTCACGGGACACTTTAAGAGTGGCTTATATTGATCAGGCATTAGCCTTACCTAAACAAACTGCTGAACAATATGCTTAATAGGTCGATATGAAATCTCAATCACCGCCTAAATCACAAAAAGGTTTTACCCTCATTGAAGTGATGGTGGTGATTGTTATTATGACGATTATGACCTCTCTTGTTGTACTTAATATAGGTGGGGTTGACCAAAAGAAAGCGATGCAAGCAAGAGAGTTGTTTTTGCTTGATGCACATAAAATTGGTAAAGAGTCACTTGACCAGTCTCGTGTTTTAGCCCTATCTACTATGAGTGAAACTGATGTTTCTCCATTTTCTTATGAGCTGTATGAATACCACGATCAGAGTAAATTACAGGTACAAGATTTAAAAAATCGTTGGCAGAAATACCCAGAATTTACTACACGCCAATTGCCTAAACATGTATCGTTTACAGTACAACCTTTAGATGGTCAAACCTATTCAAAAGCTACGAATACAGATTTAATTGGCGGGCAGGCTCCGCAGTTAATCTGGTTTGGAAATGGTGAAGCTAAAACAGTTAAAATACAGTTTTACTTTGAACAAAAACCAATTGGTTCAGAAATACAGATTGATCATTTGGGTAAAATAAATGAAATCTAAAGGCTTTACTCTATTAGAGGTAATGGTAGCTTTAGCAATTTTTGCGGTAGCTGCCGTCGCATTAACTAAAGTGGCCATGCAATATACCCAATCTACCTCAAATGCGATTCTTAGAACAAAAGCTCAGTTTGTAGCAATGAATGAAGTTGCCTTAATGGAGATAAATCAAGAATGGCTTCAAGGTACTCAAAGTAAGCAAGTTACTTCCCAAGGTGAAACCTGGCAGATTGATAAATCTGCTGAATCTACAGTCAGCCCGAATGTTCAGAAAGTAGATTTGCAAATTAGCTTATATGATTCTGATAAAGGGAAAGTTCAAAATGGTATTACCCACTTGGTATTTTTTAATTATCCAATGAAAGCAAAATAATGATAAAAAATAAATATCTTCGCTCGAGAAGTCTAGTTTCTCGTTTTGCTGCACGATCGAGCAGTGTTCGATTAACTCGTGCCTCAGGATTTACTTTAGTTGAGCTTTTAGTCGCAATTGCAATTTTTGCTGTTCTATCTTTGTTGGGTTGGAAGATTTTTGATTATTTATTAAAAGTCCGTGATCGTAATGCACAACACGAAGTACAGTTATTTGAATTACAAGATGCTTATCAACAAATTTTACGTGATACTTTGCAAATTATACCTTTATCGGCTAATCAAGGCGGGCAACTACGTCCAGCCTTAGAACTTGATAATCAAGTTCTTCACTTTAGCAAGGCAGGTGTTACTGATCCCTTAAAACAAGGGTTGTCACCTTTTGAGCGTATTGAATATCGATATGATCCTGATCAAAAAAAGCTTTATCGTCTTAAATACAGTAATTTAAATACTTCAAACAGAGAGCAGCCATTATCAAGTACGCTGTTGAGCCAAGTTGAACAATTTCAAATTATGGTGCTAACGCCTCAAGAAGTGTCAAAGTGGCCAGAAATTAATATTGATCCTACAAAACCTGAAGAATTTAGAAAGTTGCCGAAAGGAATAAAAATACAACTTACAGTTGCCGGTGTAAGTTATGAGTGGATTTATAGCTTAAATCAAGGTGATTTATCGCTCTCCAATAAAGGAGTGGGATAATATGTTGCATTATAAAAAAAGCCAGCAAGGCGTTGCTTTGCTCACCATTCTAATTATGGTTGCTTTGGCTACAATTTTAGCTGCCTCTATTGCAAAGCATCAAACTAATACCATGGAAAATACTGGCTATTTGATGCGTCAAAATCAGTCATTACTCTATGCAAAAAGTGCAGAGGCCTTTTTTTCTGAATTATTAATTCAAGATGCAAATAATGCTGGTGGCGTTGATCATTTAAAAGAAACATGGGCACAGCCGATGCCACCTTTTCCAATAGAAGATGGAACAGTATCAGGGCGTTTATTGGATGAGTCAGGCAAATTTAACCTAAACAATTTGACGACGAATGACGGTAAGGTAAACGAAGCTGCTAAAAATTGGTTTGAGCGGTTACTTGTACGTGTAGGCTTGCCAGCAGAATTAAGTCAAGCGGTCATCGATTGGCAAGATCCAGATGACGAACCATCTGGGTCTATGGGTGCTGAAAGCAGTTATTATGAAGGTCTCGATCCTAGCTATTTAGCTTCAAATGCTAAATTTCATCGTATTGAAGAGTTAAAATTAGTAAGAGGTTTTGACGGTAAGAAATATGATTTAATTGCTCCTTATATTTCTGCATTACCTGAAAATACAAAAGTGAATATTAATACAGCCTCGCCATTAGTTTTAGCGAGTATTGATCCAAAATTAGATTTAGGGGCGGTAGAAAAAGAGCTTCAGATGCGCCAACAAAATTTAAAATTCTTTCAAAATGTTGATGAATTATGGCAATTGAATGCTTTTTCAACAGTCGACACTCAAAAGAGAACTGAAGTGAATAGCTTGTTAGAAGTAAAGTCGAGTTTTTTTCAAGCACAAATTGAGGTCGTGCTAAATAATCGGAAAAGACAATTTACAAGTGCACTAATGCGTAATGATAAGCAGGTTTATGTTTATTCTAGAAACATTTCACCATTTAACTGATTGAAAAATTTTAGTTTATTTGTTTTTGTCATGTTGTTAAAAAGTCGTATTTAGAAACTTCTCTGATGATTAAATAAAATGAAGATAAATTTTCTATATATTTATCTTCAATATTTCTTCACAAGTCTTATCATACTTTTCGCTAATTGTTTCTAATTGAAAAGTGGTGCGAAGTTTTCGTCTTTTGCTTTATAATAATGTTCCTAGAAGGAATGATCGATTTGGCACATGTTAATTCGTAAGTTATTTAAGTTTGAAAATGCACATGTTGTACGTAACTGTACATCGGATCGTTGTAAGCGATCAATTCATGGACATAGCTATAAAGTCGAATTATTGCTTAAAGCTTCGAAATTAGATCATGGACAAATGGTTTATGATTTTGGGCTTCTAAAAGGAGTAATAAAAGACCTTATTGACAGCTTTGATCATGCAATCTGTTTTTGGGAAAAAGATGATTCTCAATACATTGATGCTTGTCAGACTTTTAGTGCTCGTTGGATTTCTTTACCTGTTTCACCTTCGGCTGAACAGTTTTCACGTATTTTCTTTTATCTAGCTCAGCAAGTTTTACAATCAACCATCACTCAAAATGGGGAAGGTGATGTTGAGGTTTATTCAGTTATTGTTCATGAGACTGATACTGGATATGCACAAAGCTTTATTGAAGATATTCAAAATGAACAAATGGGGATTTTAAGTCTCGATGGAATTATTTTTTCAGAACAAATCCAGATAGAGTGGGCAAATCCTCAGATGTATGAAGACTTGAAAAATGGGATTAAATTTAATAATCCTCAAGTTGATTTACAAGTCGAAGTATAAATCGAATTACTTACAGTATTTGTAGAATTGAAAATTGATCTAGGATGACATTAATGCAATTAACTGAGCAACAGCAAGCTAAACTCAGTAAAGTTCAATTAGAAGAAAGCTGGAAAATATCTTTAGCGCCTTTTTTGTTAAGCCCTCAAATGGATAATTTGCGCGACTTCTTATTTCAAGAGAAACAAGCACAAAAAATAATATATCCACCGAGTAAACAAATCTTTAGTGCTCTAAATACGACACCATTGGCTGATGTGAAGGTCGTTATTCTTGGACAAGATCCATATCATGGACCAAACCAAGCAAATGGATTAAGTTTCTCCGTTCAAAAAGGTATTGCATTACCACCATCTTTACGTAATATTTTTCATGAATTACATACAGATTTGGGTATTCCAGCTCCTCGTCATGGCGACTTAACGAAATGGGCTACGCAAGGTGTACTTTTACTGAACAGTGTGCTTACTGTTGAAGCTGGACAGCCAACCTCACATCAAAAGCAAGGTTGGGAAGCATTTACTGATGAAGTCATTGATGTCCTGAATGAGCAAAGAGAACATATAGTATTTATTTTGTGGGGTGCTTATGCACAGCGCAAAGGACAACGTATAAATAGAGATAAACACTTGGTTTTAACCGCTGCACATCCATCGCCCCTTGCTGCAAACAGAGGTGGTTTTTTTGGATGCAAAGTGTTCTCAAAAACAAATCAATATTTGAAACAACATGGCATTGAGCCCATAGACTGGCAATTGGACGCATGATGAACTCTCCCAATCTAAATAACTATCACCCGGACTTGGTGGTCGAAGAAGCAAAAAACGGCTGGCGTATAGTACGTTTGAATCGTCCTAAATCATTGCATGCTTTAGATGAATCAATCGTAACGGCATTATTACGAGTATTTGAAGATTTCCGTGATGATGAGAACGTTAAAGCAATTTGGTTAGATTCAACAACACCAAAAGCTTTTTGTGCAGGTGGTGATGTTAGAAAATTACGTCAACTTGTTATCAATCAAGAAGTAGACACAGCGAATAAGTTTTTCCAGCAAGAATATGCTTTAGATTTACTCTTACATAATTATGCTAAGCCTGTAGTTGTTTGGGGCGAAGGCTATGTTATGGGTGGTGGTTTGGGCTTGTTTATGGCAGCACCATTCCGTTTAGTAACTCCATATTCTCGTTTGGCAATGCCTGAAATTAATATTGGTTTATATCCAGATGTAGGGGCGAGCCGCTTCTTAGCAGATCGTGGTCCAATAGGGTTGTTTACTGGTTTAACTGGTTCAATCATGACAGCCGCTGGAGCATATAGCATCGGTTGGGCAACACACATTTGTGAAGCACAACGTGATAATGTTTTGCAAAAAGTTTTAAATATTAATTGGGCTCATTATCCTGCAGGGGATTTCCGCGCAATTGATGATACTTTAAATAGTTTGCATCGTCCGGTTGCGGCAGGTCCATTACAAAACTCGCTAGACGTGATTCATAGCGTTTGTCGCGGTTTTAATTTTGAACAAGATTATCAAGCTATTGTGAGCTTGCGTGATGCGAGCAGTGACTGGTTACGCCAAGCGAGTGAGAACTTACAAAAAGGATCTCCTAGTACTGCGGCAATCACTTGGTTGCTGTGGCAATGGGGTAAACAGATACACTCTTGGGATGAGGTCTTTGATCTTGAAGCTCAGATTTCTGAGTGGAAAATTCGTCATCCTGACTTTGTAGAAGGTGTCCGTGCACGCTTGGTTGATAAAGATTTATCGCCAGAATGGAAGCCATGTGAAGACTTAAGCTTAAGAGGCATATTAGCTGATTGTCCGCCAGTGACTTCAATAGATAGCTGGAATGCGTTACTTAGACAACACGGTGTGATCACCTAAAATACATGACTGAATATAGTGATGAATATTGGATGCAGCTTGCTTACGAGCAAGCTGAATTAGCTGCACAGCAGGGTGAAATTCCTGTTGGTGCGATTGTAGTAAGCCAAAATCGAGTGATTGGATCTGGCTATAATGCTCCAATTAGTTTGTTAGACCCAACTGCACATGCAGAAATTCAAGCTATCCGTGCAGCATGCTTATCATTAAATAATTATCGATTACCTGACGATGCGACTTTATATGTCACTCTTGAGCCATGCACAATGTGTGTAGGCGCATTAGTACATGCAAGAATCAAACATGTGGTTTTTGGTACAACAGAACCTAAGGCAGGTTCATTGGTAAGTGCTCGTCAGTTACTACAAGATGGTTATTACAATCATAAATTTACTTTTCAACAAGGTTGTTTACAAGAAAAATGTGCCCAACAACTCAGTCATTTTTTTAAACAAAGACGCGAGCAAAAGAAACAAGAAAAACAACAGAAAACGTCCTTAAATGATTAAAAAGTAACACGAGCTTATGGCAAACTAACGCAATTTTACTGCCATGTTTTTTAATAAGGAATATTCAATGCGTAATGTAATTACCGTAAAAAAAGAATTTAATGCTCCTCTTAGTGACGTATTTAATTTGCTTTCTAAACATGCAACTTACAATACTGCTTTTGCGCCATTACAAGTTGTACGTGTGAAAGACTCAGCAGATTCTAAAAGACCTGATGGTTTAGGTTCAGTTCGTCGTATGGGGTTTGGCCCAATCAAGCCAATTAAAGAAGAAATTACCTTGCTTGAAGAAAATAAAAGCATTGAATATAAATTAATAGACAATCCTTTGATTAAACACCATTTAGGTCGAATCGAGTTTTCTGAAATCACCCCATACATAACTTTAGTTACATATCGCATCGAGTTAACCGCAAAAGCTCCAGTGGTAAGTAAATTAATCCTTGCACAGCTAAAACTAGCCATTACACTAGGCTTTTCGAGATTAGCTAAAGCAGTTGCTTCTTAGTGAGAGTTCAATGACAGTTCAAATTATTACTATTGATGGTCCGAGTGGTTCGGGTAAAGGAACATTGGCAGCAAAACTTGCAGCATATTATCAATATCATTTACTCGATTCTGGTGCCTTATATCGTTTATTGGGGTTGTCATTACATAAACACGATTTATTAGAGAAATTAGACAGTCAGCTCGACGAATGTATTCAATATGCACGTCAACTAGATATTAAATTTGAAACTTCCCCAGCAGGCATTCTAGTTTTTCTAGATGGCGAAGATGTATCTCAAACAATTCGTACAGAACGTGTGGGTGAATATGCATCGAAAGTTGCTGCAATTCCTGAACTTAGACAGGCGTTATTTGAGAGACAAAGAGCTTTTGCACAAAAACCTGGCTTAGTTGCAGATGGCCGTGATATGGCTACAGCTATTTTTCCAGAAGCAAATGCAAAAATTTATTTGACTGCTTCGGCTGAGTCGCGTGCTGAGCGAAGAGTAAAACAGTTGCAGGGCATGGGCCTAGATGCTAAAATAAACGACATTTTAGCTAATATACAGGCGCGTGACAAAAGAGATATGGAGCGAGAAGTTGCTCCGCTCAAGCCAGCCAAAGATGCTTATATCATTGATAGTTCGGAATTAACGATCGATCAGGTATTTAAGTTGATGGTTGATTATGTCGATAGCCGTACAATTTAGCAAATAGAATTATCAGTTGACGCATAGCTTGATCAGTCTATAAAGACTATGTTGATACTTAACTAAACCGGCCTTGTCTGATCCAAGACCGCTGAATTTATCAGGTATATCATGACCGAATCTTTTGCAGCCCTCTTTGAAGAAAGTGAATTAAACCTCAACGTTGAAAAGGGTGCAGTCATCCAAGGTGTTGTTGTAAACATCGATAGCGACTGGGTAACTGTTGACACTGGCCTAAAGTCTGAAGGCATTGTTGACCGTGCTGAATTTTTAAATGAACAACGTGAACTTGAAGTTCAGGTTGGTGATACTGTTGACGTAGTTGTTGAAGCTCTTGACAACGGTATGGGTCAAACAGTTTTATCACGTGAAAAAGCTAAGCGTGCTGAAACTTGGACTAAACTTGAAAAAATCTTTGAAGATGGCGAAATCGTTACTGGTGTTATCTCTGGTAAAGTTAAAGGCGGTTTCACTGTTGACATCGGTCCTGTTCGTGCATTCTTACCAGGTTCATTAGTTGACACTCGTCCTATCCGTGACACTACTCACCTTGAAGGTAAAGAGTTAGAGTTTAAAGTAATCAAACTTGATGCTAAACGTAATAACGTTGTTGTATCTCGTCGTGCTGTTATGGAAGCTGAATCTTCTGCTGACCGTGAAGCATTACTTGCTCAACTTGAAGAAGGTCAAACAGTTACAGGTACAATCAAGAACCTTACTGATTACGGCGCATTCGTTGATCTTGGTGGTATTGATGGTCTTCTCCATATCACAGATATGGCTTGGAAACGTATCAAGCATCCTTCAGAAGTTGTTGAAGTTGGTCAAGAAGTTACTGTTAAAGTACTTAAATTTGACCGTGAGCGTAATCGCGTATCTTTAGGCCTTAAACAATTAGGCGAAGATCCATGGTTAGCGATCATGAGCCGTTACCCTAAAGGTTCTATCGTTAAAGCTCGTGTAACTAACTTAACTGACTACGGTTGTTTCGCTGAAATCGCTGAAGGCGTTGAAGGTTTAGTTCACGTTTCTGAAATGGACCACACTAACAAAAACATCCACCCATCTAAAGTTGTTCAGATTGGTGATGAAGTTGATGTTATGGTTCTTGAAGTTGACGAAGAACGTCGTCGTATCAGCCTTGGTATCAAACAAACTCGTGCTAACCCATGGGAAGAGTTTGCTAAAGCTCATGAGAAAGGCGAAAAAGTATCTGGTACTATCAAGTCTATCACTGACTTTGGTATCTTCATTGGCTTGAACGGCGGTATTGACGGTTTAGTACACTTGTCTGATATTTCTTGGAACGAGCAAGGTGAAGAAGCTATTCGTCGTTACAAGAAAGGTGACACTGTTGAAGCTGTTATCTTGTCTGTAGACGCTGAAGGTAACCGTATCAGCCTTGGTATCAAGCAATTGAACAGCGATCCGTTCAATGATTTCTTAGCTGCTAACGAACGCGGTGCTTTAGTTAAAGGTACTGTAACTGCAGTTGATGCTCGTGGCGCAACTGTTAAGTTAGCTGACGAAGTAGAAGCTACTCTTAAAGCTTCTGAAATCAACCGTGATCGCGTTGAAGATGCAACTAAATTCTTAGAAGTTGGTCAAGAAGTTGAAGCGAAAATCATCAACGTTGATCGTAAATCTCGCTCTATCAACTTGTCTGTTAAAGCAAAAGACGAAGCTGAAGAGAAAGAAGCAGTTGCTAGCTTGCGTACAGCAACAACAAATCAAGAAAATGGTCCTAAGACTATTGGTGATTTGATTAAAGCACAAATGAAGTAATAGGTTAACAAAGTACAGTTTCATGTAACGGAATTGTACTTTTTATACAAATTACTGTAAACGGTAGCCTAGTATTCAACATACTGCGCTACCGTTTTGTATTTAAACAGGTTATTATCAGACGACATAGAGTAGCAATAAATAACGAGGTCGTAGATGACTACTGAAGCTCTTAATAAGTCTGATTTGATTGAACGCATTGCGCTGAAAAACCCACACTTAGCTGAACCTTTGGTGGAAGAGGCGGTTAAAATTATGATTGATCAAATGATAGAGGCCCTATCAACTGATAATCGAATTGAAATCCGTGGTTTCGGTAGCTTTGCTTTACACCACCGTGATCCAAGAGTTGGTCGTAATCCTAAAACGGGAAGATCAGTAGAAGTGGCAGCTAAAGCTGTTCCACATTTCAAACCGGGTAAAGCACTGCGTGATGCAGTCAACGAATCCGGGAAATAAATAAAAATTTATAAGCGGGGTGCCTATGCGTTATATTTTAATTGCATTGCTTATTGTTGTATTTGGTTATTCTTTAGCACTTGTATTGCAAAATCCAACAGAGCTGTCTGTTGATTTGTTATTTACCCAAGTTCCAGCTATGCGTTTAGGCTTATTATTGCTACTCACATTGGTGCTTGGAACAGTGGTTGGTCTTTTGTTAGGTGTGCAAGTTTTCAGAGTATTTCAAAAAGGCTGGGAAATTAAACGTCTTCGCAAAGATATTGACCATTTGAGAAAAGAACAGATTCAAAGTGCTCAATTAGCAGCAGCAGAAGCCGCTGCAAATGTAAGACATGAAAAAACCGTTTTAGATGTTTATCCCCAAGATAAAAACTCTACTCCGTTATAATTTGAACACTACTCTTTATTTACGAGTAAAGAGTAGTAAATTCCTTAATTTATTAGCCTGTTCTTCTTTGTATTTATTCTAAAAATAAGTCCCCATAACATTATTGTCTCTAAATTTGAAAGCCTTCCTTATACATTTCTTTATTACTTGATGACTTGTCTATTATAATGATGCTGATTTTATATGATGGAAGAAAGTCTCTTGAGTATCATTGTTGCGTTAGATGCAAAAAGCCAATATGACGCTTTAAAAATTGTTGAACAACTTGATCCTACTTTATGTCGTGTAAAAGTGGGTAAAGAGCTTTTTACTCATGAAGGCCCATCTGTTGTAAAAAAACTTCAAGAACAAAACTTTGAAGTTTTTCTTGATCTTAAATTTCATGATATTCCAAATACTACCGCTCAGGCTGTTTGTGCAGCAGCTGATTTAGGAGTGTGGATGGTCAACGTCCATGCTTCAGGTGGCCGTAAAATGATGGAAACTTGTGTAGAACGCTTAAAAGCAGGTAACTATCAAACTCAATTAATTGCGGTTACTGTGTTAACTTCAATGGGGCGTGAAGATTTAAAAGATATTGGTCTAGATGTTGAGCCAGTAGAGCATGTAAAACGCTTAGCTAAACTCACTAAAGAAAGTGGATTAGATGGTGTGGTTTGTTCTGCACAAGAAGCTAAAATTCTTCGCGACTTGATTGGGCAAGACTTCTCTTTAGTAACACCTGGTATTCGTCCGGAAGGTTCAAATGCGGACGACCAAAAACGTATTGTGACTCCCAAGCAGGCTATGCTTGATGGTTCTACACACTTAGTCATTGGTCGACCGATTACTAAAGCAGAAAATCCAACAGAAATGTTGAAGTCTATTCTTACTTCAATTGCTTAAAAATTTAGGAATAAGCTAATTAATAGCGGGGCGAGTAGGCTTAATAATAAGCCGCTCATCATGGCATGTGGTACATAATGTGTACCACATGACTGCTTTACCATGGCTAAGGTAACATCCATTGACGTTGCGCCAGCACTTGAGATAGCAGGGCGTGGAAAACGCCATCCCATTGTATACATTAAAAATATAGCCACAATTTCTCTAAATAAATCAGTTAATAATGCAATACCACCTAGTTCTGCCGAGTGTAATTGCGTAAATAAGATCCCTGACATTGAATACCAGCCATAACCTTGTGCTAATGCTAACGTTTCATTCAGTGCAAAATGCTTGCTAAGCAAAAAGTAGTTAAAGAAGCCAGCTATACATGAGCCGATAAATGCAGCCAAAGGTACAATTAAAATCTTCCAGCTTAACCACGTACGGTTGAAATGAGTGAAGGCAAGTTCAATACCAATTAAGAAAATAAATAGTAATAATAAATACCAACTATTAAAGGCCATATGTGAATTGAATTGAGTGGCAATAGCTCCTAATAGAACACCGACCCCTAAAGCAAGAAAGGCCTTTGCAATATTTTTTAAAGCATTTACAAAAAGTTGAAGTGAAATTTTGCCTTTGACACTTTGTTTATCAAAAATTGTATAAGCCAATAAACAGGTAAAGAAAGAACCAAAAGATGTGGTAAGTGCAATAATAATAGCGGGTGGAAGTATGGCAGAAGGATTCTCAATTTGATCAAGTGCTAGTGTTAATTCTAAAGCTACACTTGCTAAGAGAATATAAGAAAAATAGGGTAGTATTTTAAAAATAAACTTTTGGATATTTAAACATAGTTTGGGTGCTAGAAAATAGCCGGAAGCAAGTGCTAAAAAAATTTGAATGATGAGATAAAAAGATTGCATATAATAATAGGTGGATTGTTTTAACCCACCTATTATGTCTTGAACATTTTAAGCTGCATAGCTCTGTGCGCTTTTATTTAAGAGTAAATAATCTTTAGGATTAACTTTGCGCGTTTCTAACCAGTACTTCCATGTATAGGTGGGCCATAGTGAAAAGTTTTTTCCATCGGCAGATTGATACCAGCTACTACAACCTCCAGCTTGCCACACAGTTCCTTGAAGCTGAATTTGAACCCGTTCGTTAAAAGCATCTTGAACTTCTGGTTTAATCTCAACAGCTTTTTGGCCTGTTTTTTCTACAAGTTGGATGAGTTGTAAAATGTAATTTACTTGAGATTCAATCATAAAAATAATCGAATTATGACCTAATACTGTATTAGGACCGACTAATTGGAAGAGATTGGGGAAGTTTTTAGTCATAATGCCATAATAACTTTCTGCTCCATCTTTCCACGCCTGTTTTAACTCAACTTGATTGCGTCCAATACAAGTGAAATGTTTCAAATAAATACGCGGGTCAGTAATAAAACCAGTACCGTAAATTAAACAATCAATAGATCGTTCTTTACCATCTTTAGTGACAATACTGTTTTCTTTAATTTCTTGAATACTATCCGTTACTAGCTCAACATTTTTACGGTTAAATGTAGGGAAATATTTATTTGAAATAAGAATACGTTTACATCCCATCACAAAGTCAGGTGTAAGTTTCTTGGCTACTTCTTTGTCTTTCACTTGGAAGCGTATGAAAGCTTCTGCCAACTTTTGACCATATTTCATAATTTGGGGTTGAACAATGGGTACAACGCGCGACTCATTACTCCAATAAAGACGACTACGATGAATTTGACGATAAAGATTAGAAGATTTGAATAATGCTTTACTCAAGCGAGAGTATTTGCGTTCATCTCGTGGTATTACCCAAGCTGCTGTTCTTTGGAATACATAGAGCTGTTTAACATTTCCAGCTATTTCTGGAATATATTGAATCGCGCTACCACCAGTACCAATAGATGCGACTGATTTACCATTTAGGTTATAGTCATGTTTCCACTGTGAGGAATGAAAAACTTTTCCTTTGAATTTTTCGATGCCTTGAATATGGGGGATTTGTGGGATGTGTAGGGGGCCTGATGCAAAAACAACAAATTGAGCTTCAATGGAAGGCTGATTTTTAAAATCAAGAGTCCACAGGTGACGCATTTCATCATATTGGACATGAGTTACATAGTGGTTGAATTTACAGTAATTTTTAATCTTATATTTTTCTGTAATATCTTGAATATATTCAAATATCTCTGGTCCCTCAGCATAACGTTTCGACCAGTCTGTTTTAGGGGCAAACGAGAGAGAATACATATGAGATTGAACATCACATGCCGCACCAGGGTAACGATTTTCGCGCCAGGTTCCGCCGACATCGTTTGATTTTTCTAAAATAACAAAGTCTTGCTGTTGATTTTGCAGTAAGCGAATTGCCATTGCTAGGCCACCAAATCCAGCACCAATAATAGCGATTTTAGTTTTTTGAATAGCATCTTGCTTTGTGTTTAGCATTGGAAACCCTGCATAAGCTGAAAAGAGGATTGCAGGCAAGACTAACGTTTTTTGATCAGTTTAAACATGATTGTATCGACGTGAAAATTGATAGATTCGGCAATTAATTTTCTTTCTTCTTTATAGTAAAACATTTGAGTCTAGGGAAATTGATAGAAGAATGAAACGGTCGATACTTGGTTTAATGTATTTAATTCAAGGAATGCGCAATGCAGGCATTGATGTCGACTCACGTTTGGCTGGTATAGGAATTAAGGTTGATGCTTTAGATCCGAGTTCTACAATTCATGATCGCCTAGAATGGGATATACAACAAATTATTAGCGAAAATGTTGAGCCTGAAAAGGGTCTATTCATTGGACAGCATTATGCTTTGGCCGGTTACGGACCACTACTTATGTTGCTTGTAACAAGTAATGATGTTCAAACTGCATTAAGTAAAGGAATAAAATATCAAAGACTTACTCATTTGTTTGGTGCTTTAGGGCTTTATGAAACGGATGAGCGAACCATCTTAAATTATTTGCCTATTGATTTGAAAACCCAAGTGGGACAGTTGCGGGCACAATGTGAAGTTTCAGGAACTTATAAATTTATTCAAGATATTTATATGATGATGGGGTTAGAAATGCCCGCTATGCGTATAGAACTTCCATTTGAAAAACCAACGGATTCAGAGACCTTATCTCGCTATTTTGCATACTATGGCGATGATGTGCACTTTAATGGTAAATATGCAGCATTTAGCCTAAGCAAGGATGTGCTTGAAATCAAAATCCCTTCTGCAGACATCATTACACATCGTATTTATGAATCAAAATGCATTACAGAAATAACAAGATTAAATCAACAAGATCACCAAACTCCACATATCATACAATGTGTGCAAGATTATCTTGAGTTGCAACAAGGAATTATCCCGAGCATGGCGGAAACAGCTTTTGCATTGAAAATGCCTGAAAGGACTTTAAGGCATCAATTGCAACAGTTAAATACGAGTTATAAGCAAATTCGTGAACAAATTATCAAGAATAAGGCATTAAAGCTTATGGAATATAGAGAATACTCAATAGAAGTTATTGCCGACTTACTCGGTTATTCTGAACCAGCGGCATTTAATCATGCATTTAAACGATGGTTTGGGCAGAGTCCTCGACAATATGGTAAAGAGTCATCGTCGTAATTCTTGATGCTAAAAGCTAATGTGGTTGAACAAAATGTTCGCTATACTCCTATCAGTTAAAATTGAAATAAAACGATATGTTAAATTTAAAATCTTCTCATAGTACTGCATTCTCACCTTCTTCCCCAGCAGAACGCTATGCTGAGGCTTTAGCTTCAGGCCAGTTTATGGCAGATGAAGCGCAAGCACAGGCAGTGCAAGAATTAGACCGTGTATGGAAAGAACTTTTAAACCGTTATAAAGCCTCTAAAAAAGCTTTCCGTCGTTTTCGCCGCCAAACCTCACCTAAAGGTGTCTATATGTGGGGTGGAGTAGGCCGTGGAAAAACTTGGCTTATGGATCAATTTTATGAGTCAGTGCCATTTCGTCGTAAAACACGTATGCATTTTCATCATTTTATGCAACATGTTCATAAAGAATTAAACAAGCTTTCTGGTCAACGTAATCCACTTGAAATTGTGGCTGACCAAATTTATAAAGATGCAGTCGTTATTTGTTTTGATGAGTTCTTTGTATCAAACGTAACTGATGCAATGATCTTGAGTGATTTATTCCAAAAATTGTTTGTTCGTGGTGTGACATTGATTGCAACATCAAACATTGCACCAGACGGTTTATATAAAAACGGTATTCATCGTGACCGTTTCTTGCCAACAATTGAAATGGTTAAAAAGAACTGTACTGTTTTAAACGTAGATGCCGGTGTGGATTATCGTTTACGTGTCTTAAAGCAAGCTCAATTATTTAAATCACCATTAAGTAATGAAGTGCAAAGTTGGATGGCGGAACGTTTTAGCGCTTTAACTCACACACAAGCTCACTCTCAAGAGCCGATTGTGATTAATAATCGTGTGGTCGAGACTCTAGGACATACAGAGGATGTGTTGTGGTGTGAGTTTTCTGAACTTTGCTTTAAACCACGCAGCCCAGCAGATTTTATTGAAATTGCAAATATCTATAATACGGTTCTGGTAAGTAATGTTCCGCATTTAACAGATTTCTTATCTGAAGGTACACGTCGTTTTATCTACTTAGTCGATGAGTTTTATGATCGTGGAGTAAAATTACTTTTAACTTCTCAAGATAGTATTATTGATATTTATCAAGGTGAAAAATTAGCCTTTGAAATTGAGCGTACTCGTTCGCGTTTATTGGAAATGCAATCGGATGAATATTTGCATTCAGAACATCGCCATATTGATGAAACTAAAAACGCATAAAAATAGATTTAAAAAGCGCTCTTTATAGGGCGCTTTTTTTACAACAAAAATAGATAATTTTAGTTAAATAATGCTTTTTCATGCTGCAAAGTTTGATATAACTAAATACGCTTTAGAAAAATAAGATAGTGGAATTTTTTGTCTGTTAACAAAAAGTCTAGTTTCAGTATCTTTAAATATTGAATAAATTGTTGGGAATCCTAGTTAGAATTTTAATATTTCCTATATAGAAAAATTTATCTTTGTCAATAGTTTTACAAGGGAAAATGCTTACTATTTAGGAATGTGATATTAGTATTCAGCTTAATTTAAATCGGTATACTAGGATTCTCTTGGTATAAAAAGTAGCAACTTCAGGAAAGACAATGACTGCACGTATTCAAAAAGGCAAGTTAGCGATTGCTAAAGAACTTTACGATTTTATCGAAAATGAAGCTTTACCAGGTTCTGGTTTAGATAGTGAAACTTACTGGAAGAACTTTGAGCAAGTTGTTGTCGATCTTAGCCCAAAAAATAAAGCATTATTGGCTAAGCGTGATGAATTACAAGCAAAAATTGATGAATGGCATCGCAACAATAAATTTGAATTAGGTGCTTATAAGGCGTTCTTAACAGAAATTGGTTATTTATTGCCAGAAGTTGAAGACTTTCAAATTACAACTGAAAACGTTGATGAAGAAATCGCATTATTGGCAGGGCCGCAGTTAGTTGTACCTGTACGTAATGCACGTTATAGCTTAAACGCAGCAAATGCTCGTTGGGGCTCTTTATATGATGCACTTTATGGCTTCGATGTAATTTCTGAAGAAGGCGGAGCTGAAAAAGGTAAAGGATATAACCCTGTACGTGGTGCAAAAGTGATTGAGTTCGCTAAAAACTTCTTAAATGAAGTTTTCCCACTTGCACAAGGCTCACATGCAGATGCGACAAAATATGCGATTGAGCAAAACAAACTTGTTGTGACTTTGAAAGATGGTTCAAAAACAGGTTTAGCTCATGAAGCTCAGTTCGTTGGTTTCAACGGTGAAGAAGCGAACCCTACAGAAGTTGTTCTTTTAAGTAATGGCCTTCATGTCATTATCGAAATTGATGCATCTAGCCCAATTGGTCAAACTGATTTAGCGGGTGTAAAAGACTTAACATTTGAAGCGGCTGTAACTACTATTCAGGATTTAGAAGATTCTGTTGCGGCAGTAGATGCTGAAGAAAAAGTTGAAGGTTACCGTAACTGGTTAGGTTTAATGAAAGGTACGCTTCAAGAATCTATCGAGAAAAATGGTAAAACGATTGTTCGTGATTTAAATAAAGATCGCGAAATTAAAAACTTAATTGGTGGTACAACGAAACTTCATGGTCGTTCACTTATGTTACTTCGTAATGTAGGCCATTTAATGACTAACCCAGCGATTTTAGTAGATGGTGAAGAGATTTTCGAAGGTATTATGGATGCATTGGTAACACCATTGTTGTCAGTTGCGGACATTCGTAGTGAAAACGAAAATAAGAACTCTCGTAAAGGTTCTATGTATATTGTTAAGCCAAAAATGCATGGTCCAGAAGAAGTTGCGTTTGCTGTAGAGTTGTTTGAACGTGCTGAACAAGCGATTGGCTTACCGCCTAAATCGTTAAAAATCGGTATTATGGATGAAGAGCGCCGTACATCTGTAAACTTGAAAAACTGTATTGCTGCTGCAAAAGACCGCACGATCTTTATTAATACTGGTTTCATGGACCGTACTGGTGATGAAATTCATACTTCAATGGAAGCTGCACCAGTTGTTCGTAAAGAAGCCGTAAAAACACAAAAATGGATTGCTGCTTACGAAAACCGTAACGTTGCAATTGGTTTGAAGTCAGGTTTACAAGGTAAAGCACAAATTGGTAAAGGCATGTGGCCAAAACCAGATAGCATGAAAGATATGTTGGCAACTAAAGCTGCACATCCAAATGCGGGTGCTTCATGTGCTTGGGTTCCATCTCCAGCAGGTGCAGTACTTCATGCGATGCATTACCATCAAGTGAATGTTAAAGCACGTCAAGATCAGTTGAAAGCTGAAGAAATGTTGTCATTAGATGACTTGTTAACTCCTCCCTTTGCACCAGAAACAAACTGGTCAGCAGAAGAAATCAACAATGAGCTTGAAAATAACTGCCAAGGTATTTTAGGTTACGTTGTTCGTTGGGTTGACTTAGGCGTGGGTTGTTCGAAAGTTCCTGACATTAATAATGTAGGCTTAATGGAAGACCGTGCAACATTACGTATTTCTTCTCAACACGTAGCAAACTGGTTACGTCACGGTATTGTGACTCGTGAACAAGTTGAAGAAGTACTTAAACGCATGGCAAAAATTGTTGATGAGCAAAATGCGAATGATCCATTGTATAAACCAATGGCTGCTAATTTTGAAACTAACATTGCTTTCCAAGCCGCTTCTGATCTCATCTTTAAAGGTTGTGAACAGCCTTCAGGTTATACTGAGCCGTTACTTCATGCTGCTCGTTTAAAGTTAAAAGGTTATACAGGTGACTAATTTTAACCTGTCATAAAAAAAGCCTCTTCGGAGGCTTTTTTTAGTCTCGGTATATTTTTTGCTTAAACTAAGAAAATGTATCTCTAAAGGATTTTTGAATTTGATTAACTTGAAAAGTCTAGATCGTGAGAATTGGCTTCTATGCGCAAAATTATCATTGGATGAATCTCAAAAAGACTATGTTGCACCAAATGTTTATTCTATTGCTGAGTCTAAAGTGGAAGAACATTACTGTCCAAGAGTGATCTGTTTCAATAATGACGTCATTGGGTTCTTAATGTATTGCGTCGAAATTGATCCACCTGATGAGACATTATTCTGGTTATTTCGTTTTATGATTGATAAAAATAATCAAGCTAAAGGTTATGGTACCGAAGCATTGCAAATTGCAATTGATGAAATATTTACAAAAGGAGCTAAACAAATTCGAACTATGTATAAATCATCTAATCATTATGCTGGAAAACTTTATAAAAAATTGGGTTTTATAGAAACTGGAGAATATGATGAATGTGGAGATATTATTTTAGAGTTGAATATTTCCCTTCAAAAAAAACGCTAACCGAAAATTCCAGTTAGCGTATGAAGTAATAGAATAGATTTAAAAGCAATATTAGTTACTGCTCACAATTCCAATTTTGGTGACACCTAAACGCTGCGCTGTAGCCATGACCATCGCTACATTCTTATATTCAGCCATTTGATCTGGTTTAAGTTTGATCTGGTCTTGATCTTTTTTGGCAACCACACTTTGAAATAAAGTCTCTAGTGCGGTGCGGTCTGAAACCTGCTGGTTATTCCAAAACACTTTACCTGCTGCGTCAATTCTTACATCAATCACTTCAGGTGGCTTTTCATTTGTTGGAGGCGGTGTGCCGTTTGGCAAATTAATATTAATCGCATTGTTTGGTGCTGGGATGGTAATAATGAACATAATAATAAGTACCAACATGACATCAATAAGAGGCGTCATGTTAACTTCTAACATCACATCGTCATCATTATTTGAACCGACATTCATACCCATAAAATTCTCCTTAAAATAATTACTGGGAGGCTGGAGGGGTAGTAACAAATGCAATTTTGCCAATACCAGCTTGTTTGGTCGTGCTAATGACCTGATCTATCGCCTCAAAATGAGTAAGCTGATCTCCGCGAATATGAACTTCTGGCTGAGGCCTTTTTTGCGCAACTGCTTGAAGCTTTGATAGCAATATTTCTTTATTAGGCACATAACTTTCATTCCAGAAAATATCTCCTTTCTTGTTCACAGAAAGTTGAATATTTTCAGGTGTGGTGGCATATGGCGTATTTTTTTCTTCTGGTAGTTTCACTGGAACCGTATGTGTAACTACCGGAATCGTAATTAGAAAAATAATAAGTAAAACCAACATGACATCAACCAGAGGCGTCGTATTAATTGCACCAATCATTTCATCGTCATCTTCAGAACCAACACTCATACCCATAACGTTTGCTCCTCGTTATTTAATGCTGCGGTTAACCGAATTATTGGTACTAATTTCTCCGCTTAATAAAACTGCGTGTAAATCTGAACCAAATGAACGAACATTTTCCATAACGGCTTTATTACGGCGAGTTAGCCAGTTGTAACCAAGTACAGCGGGTACTGCGACTGCAAGACCAATAGCTGTCATAATTAAAGCTTCACCGACAGGACCAGCAACTTTATCAATAGATGCCTGACCTGAAATTCCGATGGCAGTTAATGCGTGATAAATTCCCCAAACCGTACCAAAAAGACCAACAAAGGGTGCCGTTGATCCAACGGTTGCTAAGAAAGCTAAACCACCACCTAAATGATTTTGTATTTTTTCAATTGCACGTTGAATTGATATGCTCACCCATGTATTAAAATCGATTCGCTCAAGTAAAGAGCCACCGTGCGATTTAGTTGAGTTAATGCCTTTTTCAGCAATAAAGCGATATGCGCTACTTTGTTCTAAATTATCAGCTGCATTATCTAGTGAAGTTGCTTCCCAAAAACTTTTCTCTGCCTCTTTGCCTTGTCGTTTTACTTTAGCTTGTTGTAAGAATTTTGAAATAATGATGTACCACGTGCCAATAGACATCAGTACTAATATAAATAAGGTAGATTTAGCGACTAAGTCTCCTTCACGCCAAAGCGCTTCTAGACCATAAGGGTTTTTAACAGTTTCGCTTGTTGCTGGTTTCGGTGGTGGAGTTGGAGTATTTGCATTTGAAGTAGCTTCAGCGGTTGCTGTTGCCACAGGAGTATTACTCGTTTCTTCTGCAAAAACCGAGTTTAATGGAAGTAATGAGCAAGCTGCGATTAAACTTGCAGAAGCGAAACGTACTAGCGGTTGAGTTGATTTTTTCATCATATTATCTCCAATATTTTTTAATTTCTGACTAATTCAATTGTTTATTCAATTACGAATGGATATTCAATTTCATACCAGTCTTGCTGAGGCACGCCATCTTTCATTGCTGGTTTGAATGTACATAAGCTGTAAGCTTTAGTTGCTGCTTTATCTAAGGTTTTGCTGCCACTTGATTTTTTTACTTTGGCATCAATGACTTTGCCTGAAGTATCAACCAAAACACGTATACGCACCGTACCTTGTTCTTCATTCATCAGTGCTTCACGAGGATATTCCGGTTTTTCACAGCCAGCAGAACCTTCCGAAACACCGCGAGTTACGCCAGCTGGTTTAGGAGCTGGGGCAGCTGCCACTGGAGCTGGTGCGGCAACAGGGCTTGGTGATGGGGTGCTAGGTGCAGCAGGAGCTGGAGTAGCAACTTTAGTTGGTTGAGCTACTGGTGTCGTTTTTTGTACCGGTGTCGCTACTTTCTCTACTTGTTTAGGCGGCTCAGGAACTTTGGCAACTTTTTCTACCATTTTAGGTGGCTCAGGTGGTTTTTCCTTAGGTTTTGGCTCCTCCGGTTTAGGTGGAGGAGGTGGTTTAATGTCTTGAATAATTTGTAATTCCACAGGTTTTTCTGCTGGTTTTTGAATATTGTTTGCTAAACCTGACATCAGAATATAGGCAACAATAAGATGCAGAAAAAGTACTGCGGCAATACCAATAAGGCGCTTTGCAGATTTATTTTCTATGTCTGTAAAAGTCATGCCCATAGTTACTCCTGAAACTTGAGACAAACAATTCTTAAATTAATGTTTGACTAAGGGTGAGTATTTGTTCTGCAAACACGATGTTTAAGTCATGTTTGCAGAACAACCATTTAGAACTTATATGTACCTCGTACAAAGTACGTACGCCCTAAAGGATCTGCGTAACGTGGGTCATATCCCATTTGAAAGTTATCAATTACATTAGAAGCAGGAGGGTCTTCATCAAAAATATTTTTAATACCAGCGGTCACTTCTAGATTTTTAAAGCCTTTATAAGTGCCTGAAATATTGTATGTTGTATAGTCGCTGACTCTATGGTTTTGGTCGTTAGAGTTTTGATCTTGGTACCCACGAGAGAAGTTTTGTTGCAGATTTAAAGCCCAGTTTTCATAATTCCAATTTAGGTTTGCGGTATGTTTCCAACGCAGAATAATAGATTGATAGTCTAAGCCGCTATATGACCCAGCAACACCTATCCATTCTCCATCTGGCTCGGCTTGGTATTTGTAGTCTGTTATATATGTACCATCAATGTTGAAACCGAATCGACCTGTAGCAGTCATTGGAGAAACCCAACTTAAGCCGACGTCGAAACCAGAAGTTTTAATTCCACCTAAATTTTGTTGTGTTGTAATAATATAATCTAATGAGCCATCAGGATTACGTACAAATTTGTCTGCATATTTCACAGGGTCATTAAAAATAGCAGTTTCCGAAAGTGTAGCAATTTGCTTGTCGACTTCGATATTGAAGTAATCAAGAGTGAAGGCTAAATTTTTAATTGGTTCAAATACTAAACCTGCAGTAAAAGACTTTGACTCTTCTGGATCTAGAGTTTTATTACCTCCATTTTGTCTATCAAATTGCATCTTACAATCACGTTCTTTTTGCCCTCCTGGTTGTACAACTCCACCAGGGCAAAGCAGTGGATCATTATATGATGCACCTGTATTGGTTATCGAATTTGCGCCATTAACTTCCCAAAGTGTTGGTGCTCTGAAACCTGTACTATAAGTTGTACGGAACATTAACTGTTTAATAGGTTCCCAACGAAGTGCAAATTTTGGATTAAACGTATCACCAAAATCGTTGTAGTCATCATAACGAGCGGCAATTTGAGCTTCTAAAGTTTTAAGAAGTGGGATATGAAATTCAGTAAATACCGATTTAATATTACGATCGCCAGTATTTACTGGTTCATCAGGATCGACACCTGTACTAGGTGCTACTCGGGCAACATCAGTAACGACTTTTGAAGTCCAATCTTCATAACGATAGCTTGCTCCAACTGCAAAACCAACATCTCCAGCTGGTAATTTAAATATAGGTCGGCTTGCAGTGAAATCAACCGTAGTTGTATCTAGGTTGGCTTTTAAATATTTACCTTCAACTCCTAACTCATTCCATACATTAGCATCTTCAGGGTTTTGTGGTCCGAATGGGTTTAAAATACCATTATTTAAAGCTTCTTGTGTTTTATCAAAGTTTAAATAGCCACTTACGATAGCATCCGATGCACTACTATGTGCATAGGTAACGCCTGAATTAATGTCCCAACCATGAGTTTCACCTTCAATACCAGCAAACAATCTATGTGATTGGTTAATACTGTTACTTATACGATTACCCGATTGTGAACGCAGATATAAAGGGATAGTTCCCTTCGCGCCTGCTAAAGCTGGAGTTATGCCGTTTCCTGGATAATATTTACTATTAGAGTCAAGCGTCAGATCAAAAAATACATCTGGCGCAACTGAAGTAGTGACTTCACTTCTTGCATATAAATATTCTGCAATCGCGTTAAAATTATCATTTAGTTTAAATGTAGCTCGGCCCATAGCTGAGATGTCTTCTGTTTTTGGAACAATTCCAATCACAGCTTGACTGTTATATCGACAAGTTCCATCATCGACACTATTAAGAGGGTTATTACCACAACCAGTGGATGCGTAAGGGTTACCTAAACCTGGGACATTGGCAGGGAATGAACCACTACTGGTTCTATTGACACCTAATTCGGGTAATATGCCTCCACGCCGACTAACTTTACGGTCTTTGGCCATGACATCATCGCCTTTGCGATAGTCCACCACACCAAAAACGTTATAGCCATTTTCGTCTAAATCACCGAAGCCACCAAAGATGCTGTAGTCTTGCTGCTCACCGCCTTTTTGTTCTGGTTTTTGATAACCAGCGGTCAGATTAAGTCCGGTAAATTGCTTTTTGGTAATAAAGTTAATTACCCCGCCAATTGCATCTGTTCCATAAATGGAAGAGGCGCCATCTCTTAGAACCTCAATGCGGTCTAACATTGCGAGTGGGATAATATTTAAGTTTGTGACGCCACTGTCATATGCATTTGCAGCTAATCGACGACCATTAAGTAAAACAAGTGTTTTATTGGCACCTAAGGCTCTCAAGTTTGCCGCTGAACCAGCTGTTTTACTTGCACCCACGTTACTGGCAGTAACAAAATTAGATTGGTTTGCACTAATTTTGGCTAAAGCTTCTTCAGTTGTAGTTACCCCTTGTTTTAAAATTTCATCCACTTTTACGATAGTAATTGGTGAAGCACTTTGAGCTGCAACTCCCTTGATTGAAGAGCCTGTCACAGCAACTTTTACAACTTTGACGGGTTTATCATCATTGCTTGATTGTTCTGTTTCTGCTGCTTGTGCCATGGTAAGACACATCATGCTTAAACTAAGGGTACTTAATTTAAGAATTGTTTTGCCAATCTTGGGGGTTACCTGAGATCGAACATTGTATTTTTTTTTCATCGTGGATTTGATCCCTTTTTGTTGTAGTTAGCGATATTGCTGGAAAGTTTTTAAGCAAAGCAAGTGCCAACTATATATTTTTCTTTTTTTAGTTTATGCAAAATATTGATATATATTGATTTTATTATGTTTGTGGTGAGGATTTAGTGTTTTATCTTCACCTAAAAAATTTTCCATTTGGTAAGTTTTTATACAGTGGCCAAAAGTTCCAAAATTATTTGTACAAAAAGTAATCATTATTGGATTGTTCATGTATCGATTCGTATCTTTTGTATCTTTTTAGAACTTTTTTAAATGTAATTGTATAATGTAACATTTCTTTTGTTTTTTTATTTTTTAATATAAATTAGTATCTTATGTTGATATTTCTTGTTTGGTCTATAAAAAAATTATGAACTAGAATGAAACATTCATGACTTTTAATTGTGCATTATAGGCTAATAATGGATAAGTTATATAAATATAATATTTGGCAAAAACTTACTTTTATTTATATAGTCCCAGAAGTTTTAAGTGCCTAATTAAAATGTAAATTTTAAATATTTCTATATGAATTATTCTTGATCATAAAATATGGCATGAAATTCGCTTTATATTAGATAGTTACAGCTTTCTAATTTCATTATGATGTTTTCCATTCGATCAAATAAAAGATTGAATAGAAAGGTTAATAATTTACAAAGAAGAAAGTAGTCCATTGAGAAAGAACTTTTCTTATTCGGATTTAGATGTTACTCAAAAGGATAATATCTTTAAAAAATTAATTAAGTAGGTAGGAACTTGAAATTAAAAATTTTTAAGCTCGCAATTCTAAGTCTGGCTATTACATCAGTTTCTTGTGCTTTCGCCCAAACGCCTGCGCAACCAAACAAAATATTACACGTTGCCTATGAAGCCCCAGATGATGGTTTTGACATGGTTAAAACCACCAATTTTTATAGTGCCAGTATCGCGGAAACCATATTTGAGCCTTTACTCAAATATGATTATTTAGCTCGTCCAGTACAGTTAGTTCCATATACGGCTGAAAGCCTGCCTAAGGTTGAACAAGACGGTAAAGTTTATACATTTAAAATTAGGCCCGGTATTTATTTTACCAATGACCCTGCTTTTAAAGGTAAACGCCGTGAGCTAGTAGCTGAAGACTACGTCTATACAATTAAACGCATTTTAGATCCTGAAAATAGGGCACCTTCAGTTTCTTTTATTGAGGGTAAATTATTAGGTGCAGATGCAGTTGTAGCTCAAGCAAAGAAAACGGGAAAGTTTAATTATGCTACTCCAATTACTGGGGTTAAAGCACTTGATCGATATACTTTACAATTTACTTTGACTCGCCAAGATTTTAATTTTCCTTATATTCTTGCCTATATTACCTTTGGTGGCGTTGCAAAAGAGGTTGTTGACTATTACGGTGACCGTATCGGTATGCATCCAGTTGGTACCGGACCGTACATGCTAAGTAAATATGTACCGAGAAGTAAGGTCGAATTAGTTGCCAATCCTGATTATCGAGGTTTTGTCTGGAATTTTAAGTCAACAGGCACGCCGTGGGATAACCAGCTTATTAAAGAAATGAGCGGTAAGAAAATGCCCCAAATTGGTAAGGTTGTAGTCAGTATTATTGAGGAACAACAGTCACGATGGTTAGCTTTTCAGTCTGGTCAATTAGATTTTGACAGACTTACAGCAGATGCTGTTCCTCAAGCTTTAGATGGAAATCAACTTAAGACTTCTTTTCAGAAAAGGGGAATTAAGCATTTTCCAAATAAAGAACCTGAAATGACCTATACGATGATGAACATGCGTGATCCGGTCATTGGTGGTTTTAGCCCAGAAAAGATTGCACTTCGTAGAGCAATTACGTTGGCATATAATCAAAAAGAAAGTATAAGACAGGCTTACAAAGGCCAAGCTGTTAGAGCAGAAATGTTCATACCTGAAGGTGTAAATGGATATAACCCCAAGTACAGAAGTAGCGTAGGGTATAATCCATTATTGGCAAATAAATTACTTGATTATTATGGTTATAAAAAAGGGGCTGATGGCTATCGAAACTTGCCAAACGGAAAACCTTTGGTTTTAAAAATTAATAATGAAAATAGTTCAGCATCGGTTATTCACTCCGAACTCTGGAAAAAAAATTTAGACGCGATTGGTATTCGCGCAGAATTCAAAGTGAGTAATTTTGCAGATAACTTAAAGGCTGCAACTCAATGTAAATATATGATTTGGAGCGGCGCATGGATTGCTGACTATCCTGAAGGAGACAATTTTGCACAATTACTGTATGGACCAAATGCTGGTCAGGGAAACCATGCTTGTTACCAGTCTAAAACATATGATGCCCTTTATAATCAAGCCACTCATTTACCACCCCAACAACGTCTACCATATTATGAAAAGCTTAACCGCCAGATTGAAGCTGATAATCCCTGGATTATTCATGTAACGCGAATTCGTAATTGGTTGATACGGCCACAAGTTCAGGGTTTTAAACCTCATCCAATAATGAACACAAACTGGCAATATCTTGATATTACCCCTGATAAAAAATAATTTTAGATAAAGATAAATATGACTGAAAATTTAATAAAACAGCTCAAGCATTGTGGTGTCAGTTTTTTACTTGCTAGCATGGCATTAACTGGTTCTACAGCTCTATGTGCTAAAAGCCCAGCCGATCCCAATAAAGTTCTACGTTACGTATTCCCGACAGCAGAAACAGGTTTCGACCCAGCTTATATTCATGATCTATATTCAGCACATGTAACCACTTCAATATTTGAAACTTTATATACCTATGACTACTTAGCAAGGCCAGCAAAACTTGTTCCGAAAATAGCCACAGCCATGCCAGAAGTCAGTCCCGATGGTCTGACTTATACCATTCACATAAAAAAGGGTATTTATTTTACACAGGACCCTGTTTTCAAAGGTAAACCACGAGAATTAACAGCCAATGATTATGCGTACTCTTTTAAGCGTTTATTGGACCCGAATTTACGTTCTCCAAATAGCTGGTTGCTAGAGAACAAAATTGAAGGTATGGATGCATTAATAAACGCAGCCAATAAAACTGGAAAATTTAACTATGACCAAAAAGTAATTGGTTTACAAACACCAGATAAATACACCTTGGTGATTCGTTTAGTTAAGCCAGATTATAACTTTCCTTTGTTACTGGCACATGACCCTACAGGTGCGGTGGCACGTGAAGTCATCGAAAAATATAAAGATAAAGCAGGTTATGTAATGGGCCATCCTGTAGGGACTGGACCTTATGTACTCAGTAAATGGGTACCAGCATCACGAATTGTTTTAAAAGCGAATCCTGATTTCCGTGGTTTTACTTGGAACTTTGCTGCCAGTAGCCCTGAGGATGAGGCAATTGTAAAACGCCTTAAAGGTAAAAAAATGCCTCAAATAGGCACAATTGATATTCAGGTTATGGAAGAAAATCAATCGCGATGGCTGGCATTTCAGCGTGGTGAAGTTGATATATTTCAACTTGAAGGTCAACTGATCGCAAAAGCAATTAAAGACGGTAAATTAAGACCTGAACTTGCTAAAGAAGGTGTGCAGCTATCTCGTATTGTTGATCCTGAAATTAGCTATATCTATTGGAACCTTAAGAATCCGGTCGTTGGCGGAATGAGTAAAGAAAAGATTGCTTTACGCCGCGCAATAGCAATGTCTCGTTCAATAGATCAAGAAATTAAATTAGTAAGAAATGATGATGCTCAGCGTTTAGATTTTCCAGTTCCACCAGGGGTAGTGGGTAACGATCCACAGTATAGAAGCAGTACGCCATATTCCGTGAAAGCAGCAAATTTACTATTAGATCGATATCACTATAAAAAAGATGCCTCAGGTTGGCGTACACAGCCAAATGGCAAGCCTCTCGTCATTGAATATATGGCGCGCAATGACAGTATTGGGCAGCAAAGTGCTGAGCTTTGGAAAAAGAACTTTGATAGTTTAAATATTCGCATGGTCTTTAAACCCATGCTTTTTGCAGACCTCATTCGAGCGCAAAAACAATGTGAAGGTATGTTTGGTTCTTCTGCATGGATCGCTGATTATCCAGATGGGGATAATTTTATGCAGAATTTTTATGGACCCAATACGCATATGACGAACTGGTCTTGTGGTTCGACACCAGAGTTTGATCAGTTATATCGTCAGACACAACAAATGCAAGCAGGTCCTGAGAGAGATGCGCTTTATCGAAAAATGACACGTTTATTAGAAGTGTATATGCCTGTTCAGGTCTCTTATGCACGCTATCGAAATATGCTGGCTCAACCACAAATCATTGGGTATAAAAAGCATCCAATTTTACATGCTGAGTGGATGTATTTTGATATCGATACACATACTAAATCTAATCATTAAATGAAAAAAATTGGAGATATGATGAAAAATAATGCATTGAAAATGACAACTTTATGTATGTTGACCATAGGTATAAGTCAGTTTGCAACGGCAGAGACAACACGTCCTACTTTGCCATTACTTAAAGCACAACAGCTCCCAGCATGGTGTGATGCTAATTTAAAAAAGATTCAACAGCAGATTACTATTTTTGAAAAAACGCCTGTTAAAGATAATGCAGCAGCAGCACCTATATTGGCAAAATGGGATAAAATTTTTGCGCATTTTGAGGATTTTTCAGGTCCGATAAGTCTATATAGTAACGTAGACCCAGATGCAAAATTACGTAAGGCAGCTGAAGACTGTGAAATCAAAATTAATCAGTTTCACACTGATATATTTCAGAACCCGAAGCTATATAACTTAATTAAAAATACACAAGCAACAGACCCAATTGACCAAAAATACCGCCAAGATATTCTAGATCAGTTTGAAGACACAGGTGTTCAACTTGAACCAGTAAAGCGTGCACGAATGAAGGCCATTCTGGATGAGTTGACCAAACTCGAACAAGAATATGCCCGTAATGTCCGTGATAATCCGGAGAAACTTGAGTTTACTCCTGAAGAGATGAAAGGCTTACCTCAAAGTTATATTTCAGCATTAAAGAAAAATGCTAAAGGTAATTATTTATTAGGTTTTGAATATCCTGAATATCGCCCTTTTATGGAGTTAGCAGATAATGATGATGCCCGAAAAAGATATCAAATTGCCTTTACTCGACGTGGTACTGAGCAAAATTTAAAACTACTCAAACAAGCAATTGATTTGCGTTATGAGCTTGCGCAGTTATTTGGAAAAGCAAGTTATGCAGATTGGGTTTTAAAAGATCGTATGGCTAAAACGCCTGAGGCTGTAAATCAATTTTTAGCAGAAGTCCAAAAAACAGTAGCACCACTTGAACGTAAAGAAGTCGAAGAACTCCGTGAATTTAAAGCACAAACCTTAAAAACCCCATTAGAAAAAACCGAGATCACACGTTGGAGTGAAGCTTACTGGAGCGAAAAACTTCGTAAGAATAAATATCAGATTGATCAGGAAAAACTTCGTGATTATTTCCCAACTTTAGCTTCTCAAAAATGGTTATTTGCCATTTCATCTGACCTTTATGGCATTGATTTTAAACCTGTCAAAGTTAAAGCATGGCAGGATGAAGTTGAATATTACGATGTAGTTGACAAAAAAACAGGAAAGCTTCTTGGCGGCTTATATATGGATAAATTTCCTCGTGAAGGAAAATATGGCCATGCTGCCGTTTGGGGAGTATACGGTGGCAGCACTTTAACCAATCGATTACCAGTTTCAGCATTAGTCACCAATTTTAACCGTAAAGGTTTAAACAGTGATGAGCTTGAAACTTTTGTTCATGAGTTTGGTCATGCTTTACATGGCATTTTATCAAATACACGTTATGCCAGTCAGTCAGGAACATCCGTAGAGCGTGATTTTGTAGAAGCACCGTCTCAAATGTATGAAGAGTGGGCACGCCGTAAAGAGACTTTATCTAAAGTGGCCGATTATTGTGATCCAGCATGTCCACGTGTTGATGACGAACTAATTGCCCGTTTAAAAGCTGTACATAACTATGGTCGTGGCTTGCGCTATGCGCGTCAGACTCTTTATGCACAGTACGATATGTCATTGCATACTGCCGATGCATTAAAAGTAAAACCTTTAGAAAATTGGCAAAAAATGGAAGCTGCTACAGCCTTAGGTTATGTACCAACAACAGAATTTCCTGGGCAGTTTGGGCATTTGATGGGCGGTTATCAAGCAGGTTATTACGGCTATATGTGGTCTGAGGTTTTAGCTTTAGACATGCTTTCTGCCTATGGTGACAACCTTAATAACCCGCAAGTTGGACAGCGTTACCGCCAAACTATTTTGTCGCAAGGTAGTCAAAAGCCGGCAGCTGAATTAGTTAAAGATTTCCTTGGCCGTGAACCTGATAACAAAGCGTTCTTTAATGAAATTACCGGACAACGGGTTAAATAAGGAATTATTACTATGCTGGCATATGTTATTCGGCGTTTATGGCAGATGGTTCCAACCATGTTGGGGGTAGTCTTACTTATTTTTATTCTTTTTAACTGGGTAGGTGGCGATCCTGCTTATATTTTAGCGGGCAAGATGTCTAATCCTGAGCAGATTGAAAACATTCGTAAGCAGCTAGGTGTCGATCAGCCTTATTACGTTCAGCTCTGGATTTTTATTAAGCAGATTCTCACTTTTGACTATGGTGCAAGTTGGAGTACTGGCGAACCTGTTTCTCAAATTATTTTAACCCGATTAGGACCATCGCTCACACTTTTAATTCCACTGACTATATTGCAGACGGTTATTTCAATTATTTTGGCATTAGCTGTTGCTGCGGTACGGGGATCTCTAACTGACCGTATGGTCATGATGTTATGTACCATCGGCATGTCGATCAGCATCTTAGTTTACATTATCGTTTTTCAATATGTTCTTGCGTATCAGCTAAGTTGGTTTCCTGTACAAGGCTGGAGCGATAGCTTTACTGATAATTTATTTAAGTTTGCCTTACTACCGATTCTAATCATGCTGGTGGTGAGTATTGCACCGACTTTACGTTTATATCGTAGCTTTGTGCTTGATGAAATTAATCAGGACTATGTTCGAACAGCACGTGCTAAAGGTGTAGGTGAAAGCCGAATTTTAGGTGTACATGTACTGAGGAACGCTTCAATTCCTATTATTACCGATGTGATGTCAACTTTACCTGCATTGCTCATAGGCGCATTTTTAATTGAACGTTTTTTTGGTATTCCCGGGATTGGTCGAGAGGTGATTATTGCAGTTGAGCGGAGTGATTTTCCTGTTATTAAAGCAATTACAGTTTACATCGCAGCTGCAACCATGATTTTTAACCTGATTGCCGATTTGGTCTACAAAGTGGTTGATCCACGTGTACAGTTGAAGTAGGTGGGCTATGCTGAGCGTTTTATCAAAAAGAAAACAACAAACAAAAGCCGAAGCTCATTCATCTGGCCTGTGGAAACTTGCCATGCGTCGTCTTCGGGCTGACAAGATCGCAATGTCATCGCTAGTGATTGTATTGCTTTATTTTATTATCTTAGTTCTATCAATGACGGGTGTGATTGCATCTGACTGGAATAAAGAGGTTGCAGTAAGTTATGCACCACCTACATTTATAGGCGCAGATAAGACAACAGGTGCAGGGCAAAATGCAGCATCGATTGAAGAAGAGTTACCGATAAATCCAGTTGATCCTTTAAAAGATGTAATTCACCAACTCAAGGCTGAAATTAAACAAGAAAAGAGCGCTGGAAATGCAATTGATTATTATGGTGTAGTTGACCCTTTAGCTGATGATATGAAAGCAATTGATCAGCAGCTGGGAGGACATTTACTTGATCAGCAAAGTGAACTTAAAAGCACACTTATATTTGGAGCTGACAAATGGGGACAAGACGTCCTTAAAAAGACTATTAAAGGTGCTGAAACATCAATTATTGTTGGGGTGATATCCGCTTTACTTGCGGTAGGCATCGGTACACTTTTAGGCGCAATTTCTGGATATTTTGGTGGTTGGGTTGATGACATTCTCAACTGGTTTTATAACATTTTTACTTCAATTCCATATTTATTATTAGTGCTTGCTATTGCTGCCGTACTTCAACAAAAAGGCATTTTATCCATTGTTCTGATTTTAGGTTTAACGGGCTGGACGGGTATTTATCGTTTAATTCGTGCCGAATATATGAAACATACTGCACGTGAGTATGTTCTTGCTGCTAAAGCAATTGGCGTTGGACACTTTCGCCGTATGTTCATTCATATTTTCCCTAATGTCAGCCATATCGCTTTGGTCCAAATGTCAATTTTGGTGGTGTCTTTCATTAAATCTGAGGTCATCTTGAGTTTCTTGGGCTTTGGTGTACCAGTAGGCGTAGTGTCTTGGGGGAGCATGTTAAATGAAGCACAAAGTGAACTTCTTTTAGGTAAGTGGTGGCAGCTTGTCGCAGCCTCTGTCGCGATGGCTGTTTTGGTAACGGCATTTTCAATGTTTACTGATGCACTTCGTGATGCATTAGATCCAAAACTAAAATAAGAGGAAGATCCAAATGATCGAACAAGAAAATAAGAATGCGCCGTTATTGCACGTTAAAAATCTACGAGTAAGTTTTAAAGGTGAAGATAAACAATATATTGAAACCGTAAAAGGAATTAGCTTTGACATTCCAGAAAATACCACGGTTGCTTTAGTAGGAGAGTCGGGTAGCGGCAAATCGGTTACTTCTTTGGCAACTATGGGATTACTGCCTGTAGGTCAGAGTAAAATTGATGAGCAAAGTAAAATTATATTTGAAGGTAAAGATTTGCTCAGCTTATCTCGTACAGAGATGCGTAAAATTTGTGGCAAAGATATTGCGATGATTTTTCAGGAACCGATGTCATCATTAAATCCTGTTTTTACGGTTGGCAATCAAATTGCAGAAGTGTTGTGTTTGCATATGGGATTGAGCCGTAAACAGGCCCGACAACGCGTTTTAGAGTTGCTTAAAGAAGTAGGTATTCCTTCACCTGAAACTAAAATTGATGCCTATCCAAACCAACTTTCGGGTGGTCAACAACAACGTGTCATGATTGCTATGGCGATTGCGTGTGAGCCTAAATTGCTGATTGCCGATGAGCCGACTACGGCACTTGATGTCACCATCCAAAAACAGATTATTGATTTACTCGAGTCATTGCGTAAACGCCGTCAAATGTCGATGCTTTTTATTACTCACGATTTAGCATTGGTCGGTGAAATTGCAGATAAAGTTATTGTGATGCGTCATGGGGAGATTAGAGAGCAAGGTGCTGCTGAAGAGGTTCTTGAACAGCCTAAAGATGTATATACGAGAGCTTTGCTCTATTGCCGACCGCAAATGTCACAACGACCTTATCGTTTACCAGTGACGAGCGATTTTATGCGTCAAGAAGACAACATCTTGGTCGAACAAAGTTTTGATGCTTCAGAAATTCCCGAGCGCAAACGTGGCTTAAATGGTGATGAGCAAATCATCTTAGAAGTAAAAGATCTGAAAAAAAGTTTTTATAGTCGTAAAGGTCTATTTGGCAAAGAAGAGTTTCAGGCAGTTAAAGGAGTTTCTTTTAAACTCGCTAAAGGAAAAACCTTGGGTTTAGTCGGTGAGTCAGGTTCAGGTAAAACGACTGTTGGACTATTACTCATGCGCTTACATCAGGCATCTGGTGGGCAGGCTTTCATCGAAGGTAAAGATATTCTTTCATTAACTGAAAAAGAGTTTGCAAAATATCAGCGAAAGATTCAGATCATTTTTCAAAACCCATATGCCTCTCTTAACCCACGTTTTACCATTGGGCAAATATTATTAGAGCCTATGCAAATTCATGGTATTGGTAAAGATGATGCTGAGCGCAAACAAATTGCGCTTGGTTTACTTGATAGAGTCAATTTACCTGAACAAGCTTATTATCGATACCCGCATGAGTTTTCGGGTGGACAGCGTCAACGTATTGCGATTGCACGTTGTTTAACATTAAAACCTGAAATTTTGATTTGTGATGAATCAGTTTCTGCGCTCGATGTTTCAGTCCAAGCGCAGGTACTTAACTTATTACAAGACTTACAAGATGAGTTTGGACTCAGTTACATCTTTATTTCACATGACTTATCGGTTGTGAAATATATCTCTGATCAGGTCATGGTCATGAATCATGGTGAAGTTGTGGAAATTGCCAATTCGGATGAGCTCTATGCACATCCTCAACATGATTACACTAAACGTCTATTGCAGGCGATTCCTCAAGGGATTCAAAACATTTCATAAGCGTAAAGTTATGTCGTTAAGGGCACTTTCGAGTGCCTTTTTATTTGGTTTATTGCCTAAATGCTTATAAAATAACAGAAGTAAATATAGAGTATTTTATTCTTGCTATGTGTGCCAACTTTAAACCTTTAACTCTTGCTCAATTACAGCAACTTCAGTTGCCTGTGGTTGGCTTTAGTTATGCCGAAGAGGTTTATCCTGCGGGAACAATGCCACTATTATTCAAATCACCACAAGGTCTTGAATGGCGTGAAGTCATGTTTGGCTTGGTTCCAAAGTGGGCTGAAGATACCAACATAGCGAAACATACCTACAATGCCCGTCATGAAACGATTTTCCAAAAACCGAGTTTTCAAGAGGCTGCTCTTAAATGTAAGTTTGGTGTAATCCCAGTGACCGTGTTCTATGAAAGTAAATATATAAATGATAAGCCGGAACGATGGGGTGTACGCCGTAAAGATGGGCAAGCTTTTTTCATTGCAGCGATTTATGAAATTTGCAAAATTAATGAGACGGTTATTCGTTCTGCAAGCATGTTAACTATGGATGCCATCGACCATCCCATGATGAAAGACTTTCATGAACCAGGCGATGTAAAAAGATCAGTGATTGTGATTCCACATGACCGACTAGAAGAGTGGTTAAGTTTAGAATCACCTGATATTTCCAGCTTTATCGAAGGCTTTCCGGTTGAAGAATTTGAATGCTCTCATGTGCCAAAAGAAAAAGTTATAAAACCGACACCACAGTTAAGCATGTTTGACTAATCTATCTAAAATAAGATGAGGTTATTGATATCAACTCTGAATCAATAACCTATATTGTTTATTCAATATTTTTACTTAATGTTTGTACTTCAGAATCCTGAGCTAGATAACTTAATTCAATGGGTGAAATAACAAAAGTTGTATTATCTGAGGTCTGTTTAAATACAAAACCATATTCAAAAGACTGGCTACTTTTGTTTGGTAACCAGAATAGATAAGGACATCCTGTATAACTACCATCCCAACCCATTTCTCTTGCTAAAGCTAAAGCTGTATCTGATTTTGCAATAATTTCTTTAAGAGATTCTTTATCTCTTGTTGAAACATCACCATCATCATCTGCAAATGTTTGAAGGAACTCATTTAAGGGAGTAAGTTCTTCCCAGTTACGTTCTATTGTCGAGAAATGATATCCATATAGCATCATGTGCACTTTCTTCCATCTTGTTATTGTGTGATTGAACATAGCAAGAAATACATTAAAAGGAAATGGATGGATCTGATTTAAGTTGTTTATTTTTCATAACTTATAGATTGTTTTTTGTACATAATGATGGTTTTTTTAACATCATCATTTTTCATATTAACTATATAGTGTACACACAAAATTTTGTTCATCTAATCATTAAGATAAATTACTTTTTTAGTAAATCAAACTGTTGGCGAATATTGAATTGTTCATAATTCACCTATAATAGAAATGAAACTATGTAGAGCATATTTATGTTTATAACAACTACACGCCCACAAGATACTTTGATTAATCAGCTTCTTCCAGTTTTGGAACAAGCGAGTCAGATCCTATTACAAGAATATCAAAATTATTCTGCGGGTTATGAGTTTACTATTCATGAAAAACAAGACGATTCACCTGTAACTCAAGCAGATTTAAAAGTGAATCTTTTCATATTAAAGCACTTGGCAGAGATTACCCCAGACTTGCCAGTTTTGTCTGAAGAAAGTGATTATAGTGCTCGCCATGACTGGTCTACGTGTTGGATGTTAGATCCGCTTGACGGAACTAAAGAGTTTATTCATGAGCGTGATGAATTCACGATAAACCTAAGTTTGATTAAGGGTAAAGAGACGATATTTTCAGTTATTGCTGTGCCATGTGAACAAGTCGTGTATTTAGGATATCTGCAAGATTTACCTTTTAAATATAGTTTTAGTCAAAAGCAGTGGTATCAATATCAGATAACTTCGCCTTCGCCAGATGCACCTATACAAATAGGACTTAGTCACGGCAGTAAAAATCCAAAATATCAAAAATTTATTCAACCTATCGAAAAAGAACATAATATTATTCGAAGAGAAGCTGGGAGTGCCTATAAATTTTGCATGATGTTAGAAGGTGAAATAGATATTTACCCGCGATTTCATCCCACTTCTGAATGGGACACAAGCTCTGGTCAAGGTTTGTTAGAGAGTATGGGGGGTGGTTTACTTACTCTTGATGGAAAACCTTTTGAATATAACCAGAGGCATACGGTTTTAAATAAGGGCTTTATCGCATTTCGTGATCAGGAAAGCAAAAAAATAGCATTTGAAGCATTAGCCCAATCGGGTGTTATAGATTGAGAGTTATGCCAGACATGTTATAGTGGCAAAGTATTGAAAAAAGATGACAAGATAACAATGGCACTCGATTTATTGCCTAAAAGTATGTTTGAAGCAATTGATTTATTGCCCGATGCTTCAACTCCCGTGACCTTATTTACGCGCCATTCTCTAAGAGAACTTGTGGACGGGCAGGGTTTAGCAGGATATGACCTCCAACTTACTCCTCAAGGGCGTGAGCTTGCGCAGGCATGGGGTAATTATTTAATTAAAAATACAGATCGTGTTATCCAGCATTGTATTTCAAGTCCAATACAACGTTGTGTCGATACGGCTGCGCTCATGATTGAAGGGGCTGATGATGTAAGTCCCGAATCTAATACGCATACCATTGAAATTATTGAGCAGGGACTACTGGTTGAACCCGGTAGCTTTGTACTAGATATACAGCAAGCTGCTCCTTATTTTAAAAAACAAGGCGCTTTGGGTTTTATTAATAGTTTTGTTAATAATGCATTACCTGGCATGAAACACCCCATTACTGGTGTTCTAGACGTGCTAGAGCTTATTTATCATACTCATCCGAAAACTCAAGGTGGACTTAGTTTAGCTGTCAGTCATGACACTATTATTGCTGCGATTGTTGCTGTAATTTCTGGTGAAAATAAAATTAAGAAAGAAGATTGGCCTGAAATGATGGAAGGTTTATTTGTATGGTTTGAGGGCGAAGAGTTTCCAAATTGCAAATTAAAATGGATTTGGAGAGGTAAGGCCTATGAGCTGAATGTAGCCAAATTTAACACAGGGCTATAAGCTCAAAAACGATAGGTAATAAAAAAAGCCCAATAGGGCTTTTTTTACATGCTTCAATTAGTTAGCTAACGCTTTAACTTGAGCATTTAAACGGCTCTTATGACGAGCAGCTTTATTTTTGTGGATGATGCCTTTATCAGCCATACGGTCGATTACAGGAACAGCTTTTTTGTAAGCTTCTGTAGCAACAGCATGATCACCACCAGCAATTGCACTTAAAGTACGTTTGATGTATGTACGAACCATAGAACGCAAGCTTGCGTTGTGTTTACGTGCAGTAACGTTTTGACGCGCACGTTTTTTAGCTTGAGCAGAGTTTGCCACTCTTGCACTCCTTGAAAATAAGTTGGTCTGGGCGGGCTGTGGTCAATCCAGTAAACTGGTGCAACCATCACCAGCCCGTAAACAAGTGCCATATTGTGATGAATAGACACCGTGAAGTCAAGCCTTGAGAGCATTTTAAGCGGTTTTAGGGGCTGCTAAAACCGTAAGAAAAGGTTAAATTTGATACAAACTTAAAGAGGGTTGGATAAAAAATGACTATAAGTACGAAAAAAGCAATTGTGATAGGTGCTACAGGACTTGTGGGTTTAGCTCTTGTCGAACAGCTTGAGCAAACACCAGAATTTGAAGAGATTACTGTTGTGGTAAGAAAAGAATCACAACTACTTAATACATATAAAAAAGTTAATCAGCTGGTTATAGAAGATTTCTTAATGTTGAATGATGAAGATGTGAACGGTCATACCCATGCATTTAGCTGTTTGGGAACAACATTAAAAAATGCAGGCTCAAAACAAGCCTTTTACGCTGTGGATTATGAAATCAATGCTCATTTGGCAGATTTGGTACAAGATAAACATATTCATTTATTGTTAGTGAGTGCACTTGGTGCAAATGCCAATTCACCGATTTTTTATAATAAAGTGAAAGGACAACTAGAAGATTATATTGAAAGCCTACAACTCGAGAAATTATCTATCTTTAGACCATCTTTACTTATTGGTAAACGCAGTGACGTACGATTCATTGAAGATTTAGGGCAAAGTCTATTTAAATTTATTGAGAATAAATTACAAAAACCATTCAAATATAAACCTGTAACTGCAGAGCAATTGGCTCATACGATGGTCGTAGCGGCGCTAACGCAAATTGAAGCCTTTAAACGATATGATAATCTGAGCATACAGAAAACTCGATAAGGGAGAATAAAAGTGTCGACAGTGCCATTTGTAACATGTGATTTATTAGATGATAACCCTGAAAAAGATTTACAGGTTGTAATTCCTTCAATGGATGGAAAGTTCTTTCAAAGCTATGGTGCACGTAAAACTTTTGGGGGGCAGGTTGTAACAGTAAAGTGCTTTGAAGATAACTCACGTGTAAAAGAGTTATTGGCAACAGATGGTACAGATAAAGTATTAGTTGTGGATGGTGGCGCATCTATGCGCTGTGCACTTATGGGTGATTTGATTGCTGAGTCAGCAGTTAAGAATAACTGGAATGGTGTCGTGATTTACGGTTGTGTACGAGATGTAGATGCGCTTGCAACTTTGGATTTAGGCGTACATGCATTGGCTGCAATTCCGCAAAAAAGTAATCGTAAAGGCATTGGTGAAGTAGATATTAATTTGTATTTTGGTGGTGTCACAATTCAATCAGGTGATTTTATCTATGCTGATAATAATGGAATTGTGATTGCAAAAGAAAAATTAGTCTAATTCTCTAATATAAAGGAACGCATGATGGTGATTCATCAAATTAAAGTACTTCAAGCAGTTGCATCTGCAATTGCTGAAGGTGGTAGGGGCGTAACAGGCACTGCTTTTCCTCAGCAACCTGTAAAAGCTTTGAAACTATATGAATTTGAAGGTTCACCATTTTGCCGCCGCGTTCGTGAAGTGATTACACTTTTGAATCTGGATGTCGAAATTTATCCATGTCCTAAAGGCGGAACAAAGTATCGTTCAGTTGTAAAAGAAAAAGGCGGGAAATTAAAATTTCCTTTTTTAATTGATGAAAATACTGGTGATGAGTTATATGAATCACAAGATATTATTCATCATTTATTTAAACACTACGGTAAGACTGGAAAGACACCTGAGAAATTTTCGAGTTACCCGAACATGCCGTATGTGGCATTTGCAGGGACCATATTAAATGGTGCTCGTGGAGTTTGGATCAATAAAAAAATTGTTGATAGAGCTGCGCCTGAGCAAAAACTTGAGTTATGGAGTTTTGAGGCAAGTCCTTATTCAAGAGTCGTAAGAGGTTTACTCTGTGAACTTGAGCTTCCATATATTTTGCATAATGTTGCAAAAGAGAGATGGCAAGATATGGGGCCTGCCATACTTCGTTTAAAGCCAGGTAAATATATACCTTTAAAAGATGGTAAAAGAGAAAAAATATTGCCTATTATGCAAGGTAAAATGCAGGTGCCGTATTTGGTAGATCCAAATACTGGAGTGAAGATGTTTGAGTCTGCTCAAATCGTAAAATATTTAAAAAAGCAGTATGGGCGTTAATTAATATGTATTTTAGTAAGAGTTTAAGGCGCTTTACTTAAACTCTTTACAACCTCAGATTTCATTACAAGATGTATGAAAAGAAAATGAGTATGCTAAATTAATAAGGTTAAATACCTAAAAGGCATATTTTATGGAATGTATGAGAATTCAGCCTGTAACGAGCGCTCCTGGTGAAAATGCATTATTTATTGTATTGGGACTGGCTCAAGGTGATTCTGTAATAGAAAAAGTAAAAGATTTTGCTGCTAATTTTTCAGCGCTAACCAGAAGTCTGTCTAATCGTTACCCAGAAAGTAAATTTAATGCGACGTTGGGTTTTAGTTCAAATGCATGGGATATTTTATTCCCAGAGCAAGCGAAGCCTCAAGAGTTACAGCCATTTCAAGAAATTAGAGGCCCGAAATATACGGCTGTCTCAACTCCAGGTGATTTATTTTTTCATATTCGTGCCGATCGTCAGGCTTTATGTTATGAGCTGGGCAATATAATTAATCAACAGCTTGGTAAAGTAACGTATCCAATTGATGAAGTTCATGGTTTTCGTTATTTTGACGGACGTGCAATTATTGGCTTTGTTGATGGGACTGAGAACCCTGAACCCGTTATTGCAGCGCAGTGGGCGTTAGTGGGGAATGAAGATCCTGATTTTATCGGGGGAAGTTATGCTTTTATTCAAAAATATACGCATGACATGGAGAAATGGCGTTCATTAACGGATGAAGAGCAAGAAAAAGTGATTGGGCGCAAAAAGTTCAATGATGTTGAACTTGGTGATGATGAAAAGCCTTTAACTGCTCATAATGTTGTAAGTAAAGCTCATGATGCAGAAGGTAATGAGCTTAAAATTATGCGAGCTAATATGCCTTTTTCAAATCCGTCTAGAAATGAATATGGCACATTCTTTATTGGTTACTCACGTAAATTTAGTACAACCCGACAAATGCTTGAAAACATGTTTTTAGGCAATGAGGATGGTAATCTTGATCGGTTGCTTGACTTTAGTACTGCCCAGACTGGTACATTGTTTTTTGTACCAACTGTCGATTTTCTTGATGATTTAGGCGATGAATAGTCGTTAAATTAGAAGGCTTAAGTCATGGAAGTATTTAGGTTGCTTCTATGACTTAAATTTAAAATTAATATGATGTGATGAAATGTTTAAGAAGATAACTCAGCTTTTTCAAGGCTCAAAACAAGCGCCAGAACAACTTTACTTGCAAGAGAATCAATTAAAATTTGATTCTGAACGAGGACCTATCATTAACGATGTAGTAATTAATGAGAAATGGTCAGAACATCTTGAGTATTTCTCAAACCGTAAATTACAAAATTTTGATAATCTTCAGAAGTTATTCCTCATCACTCCACAAATTAATGAAAAAATTGATCTGGAAATCGCAACCCAGCGCTATGTAGAAAGATTAGGAAATACACAAGAAAAGCTACTTCAGCTTAAAGCGATTATACAAATATTAAATCAATATTACGTTTTGTTTTTGCGTGATAAATAATCATAGTTAATTGATTAAAAAATATAAAAAGTAGGGCTAACTAGTAGTTTGATTTTCAAAAAAATAACTCAATTCACTAAAAACATCATGCTACTATTAGGCCTATATCTTCTTAGCTGATAAAAGCCATATACATGTTTCAACAAGAAATCTCTCAATTGAATTTACAACAGCTCAAGGCCGGTGAAAAGCGTTGGGTGGGGTCGTTATTAGGTTCATCTGCTGCATTACTATTTAAGGAAATTGCTGTTCAGCATTCGTCTTTACTTGTTGTGGTTGCCAGAAATAACCAGCATGTAGCTCAATTAGAAAGTGAACTTGAATTTTATGGCATAAAACCAACAATTTTCCCTGATTGGGAAATCTTACCGTATGATCGTTTGTCACCTCATCAGGATATTGTTTCAGAACGCCTCGCAATTTTATCTAATATGCCTCAGAAGGGGGTATTGCTCCTTTCAGCAAGCACTTTAGCCCAAAGAGTTGCACCATATTCATGGGTTTTAGGTGAGCATTTTGATATTCGTGTAGGTCAAAAATTTGATTTAGAACAGCAAAAATTACGTTTAGTACAAGCTGGTTATCATCTGGTAGATACTGTTTATGATCATGGTGAGTTTGCTGTCCGTGGCAGTATTATGGATATTTTTGCCTCAGGACAAGAAGCACCTATCCGTATTGATTTGTTTGATGATGAAATTGATACATTAAAATTCTTTGATCCAGAAACACAAAGAACGACTACAGCTTTAAAAAGTTTTACAGTTTTACCTGCAAAAGAATTCCCATTAAAAGAAGCCCGCTCAATTTTTAGAGATCGATATTCTGAACTTTTTCCTACTGCTAATCCTAAGAAAAACCCGATTTATCAAGATGTCTTAGAGGGAATTGCTTCACCAGGAATTGAGTTTTATTTACCATTATTTTTTGATAAAGCACAAATGCAATCGCAAAGTACACTTACAACGTACTTACCAAAGGATTGCATTGTAATTACAACTGATGATGTAGACACTGATTTAACTAATTTTTGGAAAGAAGTTTTCCGTCGCTACGAAGACAGACGTCATAATGTAGATCAGCCAATTCTTCCTCCTGAAGAATTATTTATTGCTCCAAACCATTTACTCAGTGCTTTAAACCAGTTTCCGCGTATGCTTGTAAGTGCCGAATTGGTTGAAGAAAAAGCTGGTGCATTAAATCTTAAGACTGAGCAGCCGCCAAAATTAGCAGTCGATCCAAAAAAGGAAAAACCGTTTACCGTCGTCAAAAAATATATTGATGAAGCAAATCATCCCGTTTTATTGGTTGCAGAAAGTGCAGGCCGACGTGAAAGCTTAAGAGATGGTTTACGTGCTAGTCTGGGAGATATCCCTAGTGTAGACAGTTTTGAACAATTTCAAACGAGTCAGTTTGCGATTGCTATTACAAATGCACCGCTCGACCGTGGCTTAGTTTTAACAGACCAATTAACTGTAATTTCAGAAAATCAGTTATATGAACATCGGGTAGTTCAGCGTCGTCGTAAACGTCAGCAAGAAGTTTCAGAAGAGTTCTTAATTCGCAGTTTGACTGAACTCAGTATTGATGCCCCAGTTGTTCATATTGATCATGGTGTGGGACGTTATGCAGGATTAGTTACTTTAGCAATTGAAGGGCAAGATTATGAATTCTTGCAACTCAATTATGCTGAAGGAGCAAAAGTTTATGTTCCTGTGACTAATTTGCATCTGATCAGTCGCTATAGTGGTGGCGATCCAGATCTAGCGCCACTTCATAAAATTGGAAGTGATGCGTGGAGTAAAGCTAAACGTAAAGCTTTAGAACAAATTCATGATGTAGCAGCCGAATTATTACATATACAAGCACGTCGTCAGTCAAAACCTGGTTTTGGTTTCGAACTCGATCAATCGCTTTATATGCAATTTGCTAGTGGATTTGCCTACGAAGAAACACTCGATCAGGCGAATGCTATTGAAGCGACGCTTCACGATATGCAGCAAGCTAGACCTATGGATCGACTTGTTTGTGGTGATGTAGGTTTTGGTAAAACTGAAGTGGCAATGCGAGCCGCATTTGTTGCTGTGCAAAATGGCAAGCAAGTTGCTGTTTTAGTGCCTACGACTTTACTTGCACAACAACATTATGAATCTTTTAAAGATCGTTTTGCTGATTGGCCTGTGCGTATAGAAGTGCTATCACGCTTTGGCTCAAGTAAAACCCATACAAAAAATATTGAAGATTTAATTGCTGGTAAAGTTGATATTGTGGTGGGAACACATAAACTTTTACAAGAAAATGTGCAATTTAAAGATTTGGGCCTAATGGTAGTCGATGAAGAACATCGATTTGGTGTACGTGATAAAGAGCGTATCAAAGCGTTACGAGCAGATGTAGATATGCTGACGCTTACAGCAACGCCTATTCCACGAACTTTAAATATGGCTTTTTCGGGAATGCGTGATCTATCTATCATTGCTACACCGCCAGCCCGTCGTTTAGCTGTTAAAACCTTTGTGCAAGAGCATACAGAAGCCTCTGTGAAAGAGGCGATTCTGCGTGAGTTACTACGTGGTGGACAAGTATATTTCTTACACAATGAAGTTGATACGATTGAACGGGCTGCTGAAAACATCCGTGTTCTTGTGCCTGAAGCTCGTGTGGCAGTTGCACATGGGCAAATGAGAGAAAGAGAGCTCGAACAAGTGATGCAGCAGTTCTATCACAAAGAGTTTAACGTATTGGTATGTTCAACCATTATTGAAACCGGAATTGATGTTCCAAATGCCAATACAATTTTGATAGAAAGGGCCGATAAACTTGGTTTGGCTCAATTACATCAATTACGTGGTCGTGTAGGGCGTTCACATCACCAGGCCTATGCTTATTTGTTAGTTCCTTCTATAAAACACTTAAAAGGCGATGCAGAAAAACGTTTGGATGCAATTCAGCGAGCTTCCACTCTCGGTGCTGGCTTTATGTTAGCTACAGAGGATTTAGAAATTCGCGGTGCTGGTGAGCTTTTAGGTGAACAACAAAGCGGTTCAATGCAGGCAATTGGATATAGCTTGTATATGGAAATGCTTGAAAAAGCCACTAAGGCAATTCAGCAAGGTAAAACACCGAATTTTGATGCACCTTTATCGCTGACTGCGGAAATTAATTTACATATTCCGGCATTGATTCCAGATGAATATTTAGGAGATGTGCATCAGCGTTTATTGTTCTATAAACGTATTAGTAATACAGACACACAAGAAAAACTCGATAATATCCGTATGGAACTTATTGATCGTTTTGGGGTTCCTCCGCAATCGGTTAAACATTTGTTTACTGTCCATCAGATTCGCTTGAAAGCCGAGCAACTGGGTATCACAAAAATCGATATTAATACTCAAGGTGGTAATATTGAATTTTCACCTGATACACCTGTTCAAGCGATTAGCATTATTCAGCTGATGCAGAAGCATCCGACCTATTATCGTATGGAAGGCGGACAGCGTTTAAAAGTTATGGTTCAGTTAGAAGAACAGGAAAAACGCATTCAATTTATTAATGATTTATTAGCTAAATTATTAAATGAATTACATGCTTAAATAGTGTTTCAAAGTGATTTTAATCTCATACAAATTTTTTAAAAGCTGATATCAGAATTTTATGCACGATTTCTCGGATCACAGGAGGAATAAGTGCATAAAATCATTGTTATTTGTAATCAAACCAGCCACTAGCAATACTCACATCAAAACTGATGTGATAGTATTAGCCATTATTGTTTATTGTCATTTATAAAAGATATGTTTAGTTTGCATCCACAACTTGCTCAAGATACTTTTTTTGTCGGCGATTTTCCGCTTTCAACATGTCGTTTAATGAATGATATGCAATTCCCGTGGTTGATTTTAATCCCTCGTGTACCGGGAATCACAGAATTATATGAATTGAGCCAAGCTGATCAAGAACAGTTTTTACGTGAATCAAGTTGGTTATCTAGCCAGCTAGCTCGAGTATTCCGTGCTGATAAAATGAATGTTGCAGCTTTAGGTAACATGGTACCTCAGTTGCATTTCCATCATGTTGTACGTTATCAAAATGATGTTGCATGGCCTAAGCCAGTTTGGGGAACACCTGCAGTTCCATATACAAATGATGTACTGGCTCATATGCGTCAAACCCTTATGCTTGCTTTACGTGGTCAAGGTGATATGCCTTTTGATTGGCGCATGGATTAAATCAATGCAATGCCACATTTATACGAATGTGGCTACATTGAGGTATGGAGGACAGGGTGCAATTAGAGAGGTTTATCGATAGAGAGCCTAAGCAGTTTGCATATTTTCATCGTTTGATGGGATATTCAATTCTGTCCTTAATTTTAGTGATCTATGCTTTTACCTCACCTAATACAAATTATCAGATCTACGTTCCTCCTTTTTTTCTCTTTTTACTTTTTATTAGTTCGAAGTTAGAACATTGGCTTCAATACCAATTCGATAAGAAAACTCAAAAAAGTGTCTTTTTTGCAATTGATGCAATTGTTGTAGCGGTTACCTTGGCAGGGCTGCATCTCAATTTAGTCCCTACATTTATTGCGGTATTTGCATTATTTTATTCTGCAATTAATAGTCGTATTTCTTTCGCAGTTATTTGTTTGACGAGCCTGCTAGGCGCGATTATTTTTTATTTAAGTACTTTTTTCCTATTTGGTTTTTATACATATTTTGAACCTACTAGCCAAGAGTTAACTGTAATTACACTCTTGGGTTTGGTCATGTTTATTACCATTGGAAATTACTACCAACATCGTTGGGTTAAAAAAATCAGTCAGCAGCGTCAACATTACTATGACCAAATGACCCGCTATATTGCTTTTGCTAATCAGTTAAGCCGATATGCACCACTACAGTTGTGGCAATCTATCATGCGCGGTGAGGCAGAAGCAAAAATTGAATATAAACGAAAAAAAATGACTGTATTTTTTTCTGATATTCAGGGTTTTACAGAATTATCAGAAACTTTAATCCCTGATGATTTGGCATTTTTGCTTAATGACTATTTAAGCCATATGACGGAAATTGCCAAGCAGTATGAAGCTACCGTCGACAAATTTATGGGGGATGCCATCCTCATATTTTTTGGTGATCCGAATTCTCAGGGTGTAGAGCAAGATGCAAAAGCCTGTGTAGAAATGGCAATCGCTATGCGTCAGCAAATGAAATTGCTGCGTGAGCGTTGGAAAAAAATGGGCTACTCAGCCTTACATATTCGCATGGGAATTAGTACTGGTTACTGCCACGTAGGGAACTATGGGGCAACACATCGTATGGCTTATACTATTGTAGGTCGTGATGTGAATTTGGCAGCTCGTTTACAATACGCTGCTGAAATAGATGAAATTTTAATTTCAGATGATACTTATCAATTAATTAAAAGTGATTTTCTTTGTGCTCCAAAAACACCAATTTACTTAAAAGGTATTCAAGGTGCTGTGAAGACATGGCAGGTAATGGAGAAATACACAGGGAATAAGTCAGATCATCAGCAATGGTTCGACTATGAATATAAAGGCTTTCATTTAGTACTTAATTTAGAAGAAGTACAAAACTATGAGTACCCTGAATTAGTAGAAGTACTTGAGAAAATGATTCAACGACTTAAAGTTCAACAAACTTTAATTAATACTCAAGGTATTGCACGTTTAAGACTTGAAGATGAAGTTAAGCCTATTGAAATTGATCAACAAGATCAGGTGTAAAGCTTAAAACGTGAAGTAAAAAAAAGCTGCTTTAAAAGCAGCTTTTTTATTTTAATGGCTTTCGGATGCGTGATTGATTGTATATTTAGGAATCTCAATTTCTAAATCTTCATCAACAATCTTCACTTGGCAAGAGAGACGAGAATCTGGTTCAAGACCCCAAGCGCGATCTAAAAGATCTGCTTCAACATCATCCATTTCTTCTAGGCTGTCAAAACCCTTACGAACGACTACGTGACAAGTTGTACATGCACACGACATGTCACAAGCGTGTTCAATTTTAATTCCTCGATCAAGCAAACTTTGACAAAGATTTGCATTTTGTTCAACTTCAAATTCTGCGCCTTCAGGGCAAAACTGAGCATGAGGAAGTACTTTAATACGGGGCATATTGATCACCTATACCTTTAGTTTGAATTTGACCAATCTTCAAGTTTTGTACCTTTTAAGGCGTGGTCAATATGTCGATTCATACGTAGTGCGGCAAAAGCATCACTATGTACTTTAAGTTGTTCTACAGCTTTTTCAATTGCTTGAATATCATTGCCTTCAAGCTGAACTTTTAGCAAATTTTCAGCAGTTTTAAGTGCTTCAAGCTGCTCATCATTAAGCAAATCAGCATCAACTTTGAGAGCTTGTTCTAATGCTTCAAGTTCACGTTGGGCTTCAACTTTGGTTTCTTTTAAATGGCGTAGATTTTTATCTTCTTCCGCGTGTTGGAAACCTTCAATTAATAAGCGCTCAGTGTCAGATTCTGATAAGCCATAAGATGGTTTAATATCAATTTGAGCCTGTACACCAGAAGTTGTTTCACGAGCTGAAACAGTAAGTAGACCATCTGCATCTACCTGAAAGGTAACTTCAATACGTGCTTGACCAGCCGTCATTGGTGGAATGCCGTGAAGGACAAATTTTCCTAATGAACGACAATGTTCTACCAAATCTCGTTCACCTTGAACCACATGAATAAGCATGGCAGTTTGGCCATCTTGATAAGTTGTGAATTCTTGACGACGTGCAACTGGAATAGCAGTATTACGTGAAATAAGGCGCTCTACTAATCCACCCATGGTTTCTAGACCAAGTGAAAGAGGAGTTACGTCTAAAAGTAATGAACCGTCTTGAGTGTTTCCAATTAATTGGTTGGCAGTAATTGAAGCACCAATTGCAACCACTTCATCTGGGTTGATCGTGCAAAGGGGTTCTTGATTAAATACATTACGAACCGCTTGTTGAACAGCATACGAACGCGTAGAGCCACCCACTAAAACAACATTTTGAATATCTGATAATTCAAGTTTTGCATCACGTAAAACACGCTTACAAACACTGATTGTTTTATCTAAAGCAACTTGAATAATACTTTCAAAAGTTGGACGGTCCAGTGTTAACACATTTTCAAGTAATTTTAACTGAACTGATTCTTGAGTAGATAATTGTTCTTTAGCTTGACGAGCAGCAACCATAAATACTGCATATGCTTCATCGCTCAAAGTATCAATATCTAACTGCTTTTTAGCCCATTTAACAATGAGACGGTCTAAATCGTCACCACCTAGAGCAGTGTGGCCACCTGTAGCTAATACTTCAAAGACACCTTGTGAGAAACGCAAAATTGATACGTCAAAAGTACCACCACCTAAATCATAAATTACGTAGTTATGATCTGTAGCTAAATTAGTTTCTTGGTCTAAACCATAAGCCACAGCAGCAGCAGTTGGCTCATTTAATAAACGTAGTACATTCAAACCAGCAAGTTGTGCTGCATCACGAGTTGCTTGTCGCTGAGCTTCATCAAAATAGGCAGGAACAGTAATAACTGCACCATTTACTGGATTTTGTAGGCTAGTTTCAGCACGATCTTTTAATTGTTTTAAAATTTCTGCAGAAATTTCAACAGGGGTTTTACGACCAGCACGTGTTTCAAAAGCTGGCATCTCATTTTCAGAACCCATTAATTCATATGGATGCTGAAATTTGATATCCGCTTTTGAACGACCCATAAAGCGTTTTACAGAAACAATTGTATTTTTCGGGTCGGCAATAAGGAAAGGCTTTGCTTCTTCACCGTAGTGAGTTGCATCGTTTCCATAGTGCACAATAGAAGGAAGGAGTCTTCTTTCTTTTTCATCATTGAGTACTTTAGGCTTGCCTGATAACACTGTCGCAACTAAGGAGTGTGTTGTTCCTAGGTCGATACCAATCGCAATGCGGTGTTGGTGTGGGGCACTGGATTGACCCGGTTCAGCAATTTGCAAAAGTGCCATGAGTTAAATCCCTTGAATATAAATTGGAAAAAGCAAAATTAAAAATCGTCGTCTAAATCAAAGTTGTCTTCGTCATCCAACATTTGATCTTCTGCTTTTTCAATATCATTAAGAACGCGCTGAAAGAACCGTAATTTACGTACAGTATCGCGAGCTTCACCCCAGTCTTCATCTGAGTAATCAATTTTAAATTCGCGAACTAAACTTTCTATCCATTGAAACACTTCTTGTTTAAGAGTGCTTAGATGTTCTGGGGAGGTTGCTTCATCAAGTTGCTCGCGAAGTTCCAAAGCTGATTGTAAGAACTCAAAATCGCTAATAGATTGATCAAGGTGATGATCTTGCTTTTTTAATGCTAAAAGATAAGCTGCGCGGCTATCTACTTGCGATAATGTTTTAAAAGCTTGATTGATTTCACTTGATTTGATCAATGCCTGATTTTTATCTTCTGCTTTATCTGGATGATATTGCTGCTGCAAATTCAAGAAACTAGATTTTAAGCTCGCCAAATCGATATCGAGTTCTACGGGTAAATTGAACAACTCAAAATGATTCATTAGAAAGGAGGTCCACGTTAATTAAATACATTAAAACAGTGCTATAAAAGACACTGTTTTAATGAGAGATGGAAGGAGATGGGTTATACAGTGAAAGACTCACCACAACCACATTCACCTTTTTTATTGGGGTTGTTAAATTCGAACCCTTCATTAAGGCCATTTTTGACGTAGTCCATTTCTAAGCCTTCTAAATAGACATGACTTTTTGGATCTACAAATACCTTAACGCCAAATTGTTCGAAAACTTCGTCATGTTCATCGACAGAATCAACAAATTCAAGAACGTAAGCCAACCCAGAACAGCCAGAAGTTTTCACACCCACGCGAATGCCTTCACCCTTACCCCGGTTTTTGAGGTAATTGCTAATATGAGTAGCAGCATTTTCAGTTAAATGAATCATGAAAACTCCAACGTTTACAGTAATAACAAATTAAGCTTTTGATTTTTTAGTGCGGTAATCTTCAATCGCAGCTTTAATCGCATCTTCAGCTAGTACAGAGCAGTGAACTTTTACTGGTGGAAGAGCAAGCTCAGTTGCGATATCAATATTCTTGATTGCTTGAGCTTCATCAAGAGTTTTACCTTTTAACCACTCAGTTACAAGTGAGCTAGAAGCAATTGCTGAACCACAGCCATAAGTTTTAAAGCGTGCTTCTTCAATCACACCGCTATCGTTTACTTGAATTTGTAAACGCATCACGTCGCCACATGCTGGTGCACCCACCATGCCTGTACCTACATTTTCAGAGTTTTTGTCTAAAACACCAACATTACGAGGGTTTTCGTAATGATCAATTACCTTTTCGCTATAAGCCATTTCGCTTCTCCAAACCTCGGGGTCAGCCTAATATTAATATGAGGGTAAAAACACTAATTTCAATGAATTAGTGTTCAGCCCATTCAACTGTAGAAAGATCGATACCTTCTTTGTACATATCCCAAAGCGGAGAAAGTTCACGTAATTTCTCAACAGCGGCTTTGGTAATTGTAAGCACATGGTCAATATCTTCTTCAGTTGTGTATTTACCAAAACTGAAGCGGATAGAGCTGTGTGCTAGCTCATCAGATAAACCTAATGCGCGAAGAACGTATGAAGGCTCTAAAGTTGCAGAAGTACAAGCAGAACCACTTGATACTGCAGCATCTTTGAGCGACATCATTAAAGATTCACCTTCAACAAAGTTAAAGCTGACATTTAAATAGTTAGCAACGTTTTGAGTTGGATGGCCATTTAAGAAAACTTGTTCAAGATCTTGTAAACCATTCCAAAGCTTGTCGCGAAGCTTGCGAATACGCTCTTGTTCTGCTTGCATTCTTTTGCCAGCAATTTCAAAAGCTTCACCCATACCTACAATTTGATGGGTAGCTAAAGTACCAGAACGCATACCACGCTCATGACCACCGCCATGAATTTGTGCTTTTAAACGAACACGTGGACTACGACGTACATATAATGCACCGATACCTTTTGGACCATAAATTTTATGAGCTGAGAAACTCATTAGGTCAATTTTCATAGTAGATAGGTCAATTTCAACTTTACCAGCAGCTTGAGCAGCATCTACATGAAAGAAGGTTTTATTGGCACGTGTTAATTCACCAATTGCTGCTACATCTGTAACTGTACCGATTTCGTTGTTTACCATCATAAGAGAAACAAGAACAGTATCAGGACGAAGGGCAGCTTTTACCATTTCAGGGGTAATTAAACCAGTTTGTGGTTCTGGTTCTAAATAAGTAATTTCAAAACCTTGGTCTTCTAATTCACGACAAGGATCTAGAACAGCTTTGTGTTCAATTTTACTTGTAATGATATGCTTGCCTTTAGATGCATAAAATTGTGCTACACCTTTTAGAGCAAGGTTATCTGATTCAGTTGCACCAGAAGTCCAAACGATTTCACGTGGATCAGCTTTAATTAAATTTGCAACTTGCTCACGTGCATATTCAACTTTCTCTTCTGCCTGCCAGCCATAAGCGTGGGAACGAGATGCAGCATTACCAAAGGTACCGTCGAAAGTTAAACACTCCATCATACGTTCTGCAACTTGCGGATCTACTGGAGTGGTTGCTGCGTAATCAAGATAAATTGGACGTTTCATATCAAATACCTGTACCCGATAAAAGAGCTGAATCTATGCCAGTCACATTTTGGCGTAATGCAACAGTTTGAACGTTGTCTCGGCTAATGAGGTCGGCAAGAGAGATTTTTGCTAAATAGTCGGCAATATGATGAGAGAGTTCTTGCCATAAATCGTGTGTGAGACACATTGCACCATTTTGGCAGTTACCTTTATGGTCGCAACGAGTTGCATCAACAGTTTCATTTACAGCTTCAATAATTTCTAACACAGTAATTTCATCAGCATTTCGAGCCAAATGATAACCACCATTTGCACCACGAACACTAGAAACTAACCCATGACGCTTAAGTTTTGCGAATAACTGTTCTAAATAAGCAACTGAAATGGATTGGCGAGCTGCAATTTCGGCGAGCGTGATCGTTTGTTCAGTTGGCTGCAAAGCTAAATCAAGTAGAGCAGTCACTGCGTAGCGACCGCGAGTTGTAAGGCGCATGATTCGATACACATGTTAAGACTAGATAATAGGATTTTATGAATCCCGACTAAAATAGTCAAGTTTTTTTATTTTTAATTCAAGTGCAGGAACAAAATGGAAAAATAATTTAAGCAACCCACAAATTATATATGAAATAAACAATAAATATCAGGCTAATTATACCAAAGGAGAAGTTAATATTTCGTTGACGCTGCTGTAAGCGAGTAATTCGATTTTGATATTGTTTAATTTCCACATGAAGTGAATTGATTTCTGATCGTTGTTGATCAATTTTTTCAAGCAATGGGGCAATTCTTTTGCGTGAAGCAAGAGCTTCAGCTTCATCATCAGGTGAATTAAACCATTGCTTCCAGTCTGCTAAAAGTTTAGGCAGAGTAAGGTGTGAAATTAAGTCTAATAACTCTTTTTTAGTTTCTTCATCACCATCAATACGCATATTTTTAAGACTGCGCTGGTTTGAAAAAGCGAAAATCTTAATTAAGTCGATAAGCGTACTATTGATTTCAAGATCAATACGTCGGTCAAAAGAATGGATATCGAATAGCAAACCCTTTTCTGTAAATTGAACATAAAAGTCAAAAAAAGGTAGATAGCTATTGATACGAATAGTCGTTTTGTTTGAAATAAACTTTTTCGCTTGCAAGCGAAGAACACCATCGTGGGTGAGAATAAATGAAAAGAAAGTTTCTAAAATAATTAGAACGATATTCAGCAACAGACGGGGATGTTTTTGTCTTTGTTGCGTTTCACTCATAAAAGTTTATCCTTACAAATAGCAGTTAACCGAAGAATGGGACATCCTATCCCAAACTTAACACAATGTCGTGTTAAATATATTTACATGACTTAATTGCTTTGTAGAACAGTTTTGTAAATGGATCAAGTCTTTACTTTGATATTATAGAAATATTTTGTGGTCAAATCAGTCATCATCTCTCTCATCTGATTAGGAGTTTAGATTAATGGATAATGCAAACATAGAGACACAGGCAGAAGAGTCAGAAGAAAAAAATAAATTAAAATCAAGAAGTTCAAGAAAATCAGCTCTGGATTTTAGAAAATATACCAAGCAAATTTGGTTAGCTGGACTAGGAGCTTTTTCACGTGCAGAAGAAGAGGGCAACAAACTCTTTGATTCCTTAGTCAAAGTTGGTGAAGAACTAGAGTCAAAAACTGGAGACTTAGCAGATAACACTGTAGGCAAAGTCACAGAAAAAGCAAAAGAATCTGTATCTGAAACAAAAGATAAAGTAGAGAAAATTCTCGATACCAGTGTAAACCATTCTTTAAACCGGATTGGATTGGTCACTCCGAAGGATTTACAGCACATTGAACAGCTCTTAGTACAGCTTCATATTAAGGTGGATGCTTTAATAGAAGAAAACCAGCAATTGAAAGAAAAATTGAATAAAAAGTAAAAAATGTTGGGATTTAGCAAATATATAACAGTTTTTTAGCATTTATTTTCGCTAAAAGCCCTGCTCTAGTATTGCGTTTTCCCCCAAAGCATTGCTATAAAGGCGTCATGGCCTTTTAAACTATAGCCTTGGACCTTAAACAAACGATATTAAGAGGATGTTTTATTCATGAATAAATCAGAATTAATCGATGCAATTGCTGAAAAAGGGGGAGTATCTAAGACTGATGCAGGCAAGGCACTCGATGCGACAATTGCGTCAATTACTGAAGCACTTAAAAAAGGTGACACAGTAACTTTAGTTGGTTTTGGTACTTTCAGTGTTAAAGAACGTGCTGCACGCACTGGTCGTAACCCTAAAACTGGTGAAGAGCTTCAAATTAAAGCAACAAAAGTACCTAGCTTCAAAGCTGGTAAAGGTCTTAAAGATTCAGTAGCTTAATCTTTTAAGATGATTAAACGCGCCAATATAGGCGCGTTTTTTATTAAAAATCTGAATTGACCAATATTGCTCATTCATTGATTGTGGTTTTTCAGTTAAAATTCTCCTCGAAATAAAATATTGGAATACTTATGGAATCGTTTCGTACAGTCATTAAGGGTTGGCTCGGCAAAGTCCTTCTAATTTTGTTTTTGACCCCTTTAGCACTTGTAGGTATTGAAGGATATTTTAATAGGGGAAACAAGGCTGATGTTGCAAAAACAGTAAATGGCCAAGAAATATCTAAAAAAGACCTTGAAACTTTAACTCAGTCTTACAAAGAACAATATTTAGCTGCTGTTAAAGGCGATGAGAGTTTACTTAATTTGCCTGTTATTCAGGCTAAGGCACTCGATATTTTAGTGTCGCGTAATTTACTAATTCAACAAGCTGAAAAATTAGGTATCTCACTTAGTGATACTCAAATTGAGCAAATGTTAGCTCAACAGCCTAGTTTGCAAGAGAATGGACAGTTCTCGCAAAAACTCTATGAAAATTACTTACGTTCTATTGGTATGACAAGTCAGGGCTTAATCGCTAGTCTTCGTCAAGATCATGCTTTAAAAATGCTAACATCAACTTTTTCTGATTACTCTTTAGTAAGTAAAGTTGATTTAATGCAAATTGCGAATTTGCAAACTGAACAACGTACATTACATTTGGCTAGTATTAAATTAGATGGTTATAAAACTGGTTTAACTGCTTCTAATCAAGAAGCTACAGATTATTACAACAAACACCAAAATGAGTTTAAACAACAATCTTCTGTTGATGTGGATTATGTGGTTGTATCGCCATCACTAATGGCTAAACCAGCTCCTGCAACTGAAGCTGAACTTCAACAAGCGTATAGCAAGTTTGTTGAAACTCAGAAAAAAGATGCTAAACGTACTGTGAAGCATATTTTAATTACTACTGATGCTCGTGATGATGCCGCAGCTCAAAAACTTGCTAAAGAAGTATATGCGAAAATTCAAGGCGGTCTGACATTTGCACAAGCTGCATCTCAGTTCTCTGAAGATCCAAGTTCGAAAGCAAAAGGTGGTTTAGTTGAAGCGTATGCACCAGGTGTTTTTTCCGATGCATTTGATAAAACTGTAGTGAGCTTGAAAAATGGACAGATTTCTCAACCAGTAAAAACTCAATATGGTTATCATATTATTGAGGCAGAAACTCAAGCTAGTCAAATCCCTTCATTCGAAGCAGAGAAGGCGCGTTTAACTGCTGAGGTTGAAAAGAATAAAGTTGCAACTGTTTATTCAGATACCGTAAACAGTTTAAATGAAACGATTGTTGGTAATGATTCTTTAGAAGCTGTTGTACAAGAAGTAAAAGGTACAAAAGTTGAATCATTAAATGGCGTAACTTTAGCTACACAAAATCCATATTTAAGTGATCCAAACGTTAAAATTAAATTGTTTAATGATGACGTGAAAAATGGTGACCGTAATGCATCCTCTAATATTCAGTTAGCGAATGGTGATACGGTATGGGTTAAAGTACGTGATTATCATGCTGCTGGTGTAAAACCTTTAGCACAGGCGATGAATGAAGCAAAAGCAAAAGTTATCGATGAAAAAGCGCGTAAAGCTGTTCAAGCTAAAATTGCTACAATGCTAGCTGAATTTAAAACTCAACCAGCAGATCAAGTAGTTGCTAAAAATAAAGTAGCATTTGAATCGGCTGGCGTATTTAGTCGTTCACAAGGATTAAAGCGTGAAATTGAGCGCGCGGCATTTAGTGCAGCTACACCTAAGCCAGGTATGTGGTCTGTTACAACTGCAAATTTACCAAATGAGCTAGTTGTTGTTGCAGTTTCAAATGTAAATTCATCTGCTGCGAATGCTATTCCTGCTGATCAGTTGCAGCAGTTAAAGCAACTTTATCGTCAGTCACGTGGTCAACAAATATTAGAAGATTACAGTCAATATTTAAAATCACATGCAAAAATTAAATAATAATTTGATTCAATAAAAAAAGCGCCTCGGCGCTTTTTTTATTGGTAGTTAATCTAAGCTGTGTCCAATATATTGCTGTCTATATTGTTTAGGAGATAAATCAAAAATTCGTTTAAAGGCCTGACTAAATGCTGTTTCGGATGAATAGCCAACCTTATTTGATATTTGCTGAATTGATAAATTACTTGTGCGTAAATACTGACTGGCTAAACGGAAACGGTAATGCTGTAAATAAGTTAGAGGTGGCTCACCAATAATACTACTAAACAAATTTGCAAATTTAGAACGTGACATACAACATTGTTCAGCTAAAGATTCAACTGTCCATGTGACTTCTGGCTGGCTATGAATCGCAGATAGCGCATTGCTTAGTTCGGGATGAGTTAAAGCATTTAACCAGTTTTGTTGATCTGTCATCCGTTGAATATGATCACGAATGCATTCGATGAGCAAAATACTGACTAAGTGATCAATAATTTTGTCGTGACCCGGCCTGATTTTTTGAGTTTCGATTGCTAGAAAATAAAGTCCAATTTGTAGCCATTCAGGTGGGGTAGTTTGATTTTCATGCTGAATATGCATGATGGACGGCAGGGCATTAATAAGTGGCCCAGCCATATGAGTATCGATTTGGCAGCGTAAAGATAGCAATAATGTATTATCTGGAGATGAAGTACCAAATTCGATGGCATCTTGTCTATGACCATTAAAAAGCGACGTTATATCTAAAGAATCTACCAACTTACTCGCTGTTGATTTTGAGTCAGTCGCACTATGTGCTTTCCCCGAAGGAATCAAAATAATATCTCCAGCAGTCGCAGTTATTTTTTCTGAAGTGTTAAGTTGAATATATACAGAACCAGTTAAAACAATATAAGCAAGTAAAGCAGATTGATCTTGTGTTTTAAAAGCCCATTCTCCTTGCGCTTTTAAATAGATGTATTCAGACTTATTCAGGTGAATATCATCAAAAAATTTACTTAGTGCATCCATATTTAAATGATCAATCATTATTTTAATAAAATTATAGTGAGCTATAAGAATAGATCAACATGTGTTTTTAGGACAGAAAAGTGGAAGAAAATGCCAAAGACTTTAACATAGGTTTTTTGGACGGTTACTACTGTTAACTAAACACTATTTCTTTAACTATATAGACATATAGAAAAAGGAAATATAGCTATGAATGCACCAGTAAATGTTCAGCACGAACTTATGCCAGTGCCTGCGTCTATGCGTGAAATAGATCGCAAACGCTTTTTATGGATGATTAGTCCTGCTTTACCTGCTATCGGTTTAGCTATTTTAGCTGGTTATCAGTTTGGTCCACGCCCTTTGAAGAAAGTCTTCGCATTAGGTGGTCCACTTTTACTACATGTCGTGATTCCTGCAATTGATACTATTATTGGGAAAGATGCTCGAAATCCGACAGATGAAGAAATTAAGCTTTTAGAAAAAGATCCATATTATTCACGTCTTGTGAAGAGCTTTATTCCTCTACAGTATGCTGCAAATGTTTATGCATGCTATTTAACAAGTCGTAAAACGACATCTTTTATTGATAAGATTTTACTTGGTATTTCAATGGGTGCAATCAATGGTATTGCGATTAATACAGCCCATGAGTTAAGTCATAAGCATGATCGTATAGACCATATTCTGTCTCATCTTGCTTTAGTTCCAACTGGCTATAATCATTTCCGTATTGAGCATCCTTATGGTCATCATAAGCGTGCAGCAACACCAGAAGATCCAGCTTCATCACGTATGGGTGAAACATTCTATGAGTTCTGGCCACGTACTGTTATTGGTTCTTTTAAGTCTGCAATTGAAATTGAAAAAAATCGTTTAAAACGTAAAGGTAAAGAGTTCTGGTCTTCAGATAATGAACTATTACAAGGTTGGGGAATGACTGCTGCTTTTCATGGTTCTATGGTTGGAATTTTTGGTAAAAGTACAATTCCATATTTAGCGACACAAGCATTTTATGGCATTAGTCTTTTTGAAATTATTAACTATATTGAGCATTATGGTTTATTACGTCAGAAAAAAGAAAATGGTCAATATGAACGTACAATGCCAGAGCATAGCTGGAACAATAATAACGTAGTAACAAACTTATTCTTGTACCAATTGCAGCGTCATTCAGACCATCATGCTTATCCGACTCGTCCATTCCAAGCATTGCGTCATTTTGATGAGGCACCAGAGCTACCAAGCGGTTATGCCAGTATGTTATTACCAGCATTAATCCCTTCATTATGGTTTAAAATAATGGATAAGCGAGTTTTTGATCATTATAAAGGTGATTTAAACAAAGCAAATATTTCGTCAAAACGACGTGCAAAAATCTTTAAGAAATTTGGTGTAGTTGATAAAGCGTTAGACAGTACAACTACCGAATAAATAAAAAATTTAATTCCTGAAATACGAAGCCCTCTAGTTTAATCGCTAGAGGGCTTTTAAGTTTTTACATAAAAACTAATAAAAGAAGGGGAAATTTCCCTTAATTATTATTTTAGTTCGCTAGAGGATTTACCCAGTTCTCGGCGGGCAATGATTAATTGCTGGATTTGCTGAGTACCTTCAAAGATATCGAGAATCTTCGAATCACGTGCCCATTTTTCAAGTAACTCATCTTCGTTATAGCCAACACTTGCTGCCAATTCGACACATTTTAAAGTGATCTCATTACCCACACGACCTGCTTTTGCTTTTGCAATAGAAGCTTCCTTAGAGTTTGGTTTTTTGTTATCTGCCATCCACGTTGCTTTTAACATGAGTAGGCGAGCGGCTTCCCACTCAGCTTCCATACGGTAGATTTGAGCTGCAAGGTTAGAAGCATGTAGGTAGGGGGTAGAGTAATTAGGATCGAGTTGATCTTTAAAAATCTCTTTAATACGTTCTAGTGAAGCTTTAGCACAACCGATTGCCATTGCTGCAACTAAGGGACGAGTATTGTCAAAAGTTTCCATTACTCCAGCAAAACCTTTAGCGACATCTACTTCGGCATTACCTAAAAGGTTTTCGGCTGGCACACGGCAATCAATAAAACTAATCACTGCCGTATCTGAAGCTTTAATTCCTAATTTATGTTCGAGACGTTCAACCTTCATTCCCGGTGTACCTTTAGGTACCACAAATGACTTAATCGCTGCACGTCCAAGTTTGCGATCAAGCGTGGCCCAAACGACGACAGAATCTGCACGTTCGCCAGAAGTCACAAAAATCTTTTCACCATTTAAAATATAGTCATTGCCATCTTTGGTTGCAGTGGTGCGGATCGCAGCAGAGTCAGAGCCGCATCCTGGCTCAGTAATGGCCATTGCTGCCCATGTTCCGTTAAACCGTTCTAACTGTTCATCATTTGCCACAGCAGCAATTGCTGAGTTCCCAAGCCCCTGACGTGGCATACTCAGCAATAAGCCTGTATCGCCATAACACATCTCAATAATTCCAAGAGCGGTCGACATGTTGGTTCCGTTACGAACACTTTCACTTTCTGTATCACCACGCTTTCCAGCACCTGCAGCTCCAGCATTAATACCTTCGCCACCTTCATTCATACCATCAATGAGTGAAGCGAGCATATCCAGCTCTTTGGGATAAGCATGCTCAGCCTTATCATATTTACGAGAAATAGGGCGTAAAACATTGATCGCAACATCGTGTGCCTGATCAATCATCATCTTGAATTTTTTAGGATTTTGTAAATTCATTAAAGTATCCTCTGATTGATCATTTAAGCATGTAAGCCAGATTGTAAAATTGCAGTAGCGCGTAGATCACGGTACCAGCGTTCAACTGGATGTTCTTTTGTGAAACCATGTCCACCAAGAATTTGCACACCATCTGTACCGATTTTCATGGATTTTTCAGCACAAAGTAGTTGGGCCAGATAAGCTTCGCGGTGAAATGGTTTGCCTGATTCTGCAAGGCTTGCTGCGTTTAAAACCAGCATACGCATTGCATCAATTTCAATAGCCATATCTGCAATCATGAAAGCGACACTTTGGCGATGAGAAATTGGTTCACCGAAAGCAGTTCGTTCATTGGCATATTTAATACAATAAGCTTTAACAGCTTCACATGTACCTACAGCCATTGCACACCACATTAAGTTCCCCAAATCTAAAAAAACAGTGTAATCAAAGTCTGTTGCGCCTAGTCTAAGAGCGGGTGTGTGATTAAAACGAAGAGTTGCAGTTTCTGTGGCTTTAAGACCCATGGCCGGAGTGTTTTTTATTGAAATTGTGTCACCGCATTGCACGACAAATACGTCTGGCTTGCCGTTAAAGTCTGCACTTACTAAAAATACATCAGCTAAATCACCTAAAATTACTAATGTTTTTTCGCCATTAATAAAAAACTGATCATTTTCAAGTGATGCTTTTGTTTTTAAAGCATAAGGATTAAATGCCGGAGTTGCTTCTTGAACTGCAAAGGTTGCTGTAATGTCTGAGTCTTCTGCAAAACAGGGTAGGTACATTGACTGAACTTCAGCAGAACCCCAACGTGTGATTGCATTGATAACGCTAAATGTACTGAGTAATCCTGCTGTAAGGCTAAAATCACCTTCAGCTAGTTTTTCAGCTATTAATAGATTACTTACAATATTTTGTTCGGTCGCGACACCGCCTAATGCCTCTGGAAGTGCATAGTAGTTAAGACCTAAATCTTCAACATATTGCCAAAGACTTTCAGGAAACTGAGCATTCTGGTCAGCTTCATGTGCTAATCCTAATAGAACCTCTTGAGCAAATTGAGACATTGCATCAGAGGTCATTTGTTGTTCTTCAGTTAGGCTTAAATCAAATAGATTTTTTTGTTGGCGAGGTAATCGCTGTTGGGAGATCTGTTTTGGTTTAAATGCTTTTTGAGTCTGGCTTAATGCTTTAAAACCAGCTTTTGAACCTTGATAAAGAGATTTTTCAACAAATTTACGCAACTTGAGTTGATCAAGTACATCGCTTCCAGCCAATCTGGTAATTAGCGATAAACCCAAACCCTGAGCTTTATTGATCATACTTGTCATGATTATGGTGTCCTAACACGTTGTTATTGTTTTATGCTGACACGCCTCATATTAAAAAACTATGTCGTTACTGACATTCAAATAATGAGTAGATAAATGGCAAATAGAAAATAATAAAATTATAAGTTTTTGATTTTATTTGTTTAAAAATATTTGATGATTGGGTGGGTTCAGAGGTATTGACTAGAATGACATGGAATCATTCTAGTCCTTTATTAAATTAAGCAAAGTTACGAATCATACGTCGCACATTTGTTTTTGCATCAATAACCGTCATAAACGTATAGGCCCCAATAAACTTACGGCTAATAAACATAAATTCTTTTGGAGGAACTGAGAAATAACGTGATGCCATTGATTTACTTGCTTGCTGCATAACACGGCTATGTAACTGACTTTTCTTCCAGTCATAACGTTCATGTTCATCCATAAGGCCAGCGGGCATATCTGGATTATTTGCAGGGGTACTAAATGCTTCTGTCGCGATTAAAAACACATCAGCCATGCCGGGTTTAATACTTTCAGGCATTGCATCAAAAAATTCATATCCAGTCATGGCTTGTACCATCGCATTTTTATCATGCTGATAACCTGCTTGAATGAGTTGACGTGCAACTGCTAACAGATGTTCATCAAACTGACGGATAGCACCAAAATCTAATAACACAATTTTGTCTTGAACGTCTTGGCCATTACCCAAACGAACAAGGTAATTACCAAAGTTAGGGTCAGTCTGCATTTCACCCCATTCAAAAATTTCACGAACTGCAATTTCGAGTGAAGCTTCACCGAGCTGATTACGACGCTCTTGAGGTAAAGACAACATCACAGGGCTATTGATTGGAACACCACGTTCAAAAGTCATGCAAAGTACTTGATTAGTGCAGTATTCATCTACAATTGTCGGAACAATATAACGCTCGTCATCTTTTAAGCGTTCACCGAAACGACGGGTAGTGGCAGCTTCAACATCATAATCAACTTCACGATGCATCATTTCACGTACTTCATCAAACCACTGATCAAATTCACGGGTTTGTGGCACCATACGTGTCAGTTTAAGCATGTTTTTAAACAAGCTCATATCTGAATCAATTGCATTTGCAACGCCAGGATATTGGATTTTTAAAACTAACTCTAAGCCGTCTGATTTACGTGTTGCACGATGTACTTGTGCGAGAGATGCAGTACCAATTGGTTCATGATCAATCGTTAAATCATTTAATTTAGCACCCAATTGCTCTTGTAAATGTGGCTTAATTGCAGGCCAATCTAAGGCAACGGTTTGGTTATTTAGGGTATTTAATGCTTGTGTAATCTCTTCTGGTAAAAAGTGTTCACCATAAAGAGCCATCATTTGGCCAATTTTAACAATAGAACCCTTAAGTTTACCTATTTCAGAAACCAGATAGTTAGCTTGTTCGCTCATCGCTTTTTTGCGTTTCTTTTCTTTTTCTTCTTCATTAGAAAATAAAGAAGAGGCACTTGCAGTTGCCCAACGTGTTCCTGCAAGTAAAGAAGCTTTCGCGATTGATAAGCGTCGATCCATGGAAGAAGTTTTTAAACTCTTAAGCTTATCTTTCTGATTTGACATGAAAATAGAATCCTATGCGCATCATGCAGCCAAACGCTGGTGATCTAAAATTGTAACGAATATTACATGTTTTGAGCGTATTAAAATAGTTCTCTCAGACTGAATGATAGGCCGAAATGGTCATCTTTATTCCAATAATTCTTAAATAGCCTAAGCAATTCGGAAATTTAAGAAATTAAAACAATTCAGATGACTAAAACTAAGATAAAACAGATCTTTGATAACAAAGTGGATTACATTTTAAATTGAATCTTTAATTCAGATTTCTGCATCAAATGCAGGCGATTGGTCTGAATATGTTGCAATAACATCTGTTTGACTGAATCATGCATAAAGCCAAGTGCATGAGCTTTTACTATAATGATGCTAGGAAGGGTATAAAAGAAGTACTTAACATCATCAAGAGTTGCGTTATTAAAAATACCTTGTTCAATTAACGTCTGCTGCAAAAAATGCTTTTCATTTAATACAGAATCTGAAGATTCATCCCAAAAACGGTGACGCATCGCCATCAGATTGTTGTGTTTATAACTCATAAAATTGTCAGCTCAGACTTCAAATCTAAATAAAATATATGGAGTCGAGCAACGAATATCAAGTTGAGATTATTTTTTCTTCAGTTGCTGTTTGAATTTTTATGTAACTCTTGTAAATAGCCTAAGCAAATTTAAAAATTTTTCTAAAAAAACTATAATCGAAACAATTTCATCTATAACACCACTTATCATGACTCCTGCATGTAGATTGTTAAAAAGTAATAAAATCGAATTTTCTATTCATGAATATGAACATGATTCAAATGCCAAAAGTTTTGGATTAGAAGCAGCCGAAAAATTAGATTTAGATGTAAACGAAGTATTTAAAACTCTAATGGTAAGTGACGATAAAAATTATTTCGTTGCTGTCTTGCCAGTTAATCACCAATTAAATTTAAAAAAAGTAGCTACGGCGTTTGGATGTAAAAAAATACAGATGGCTAATCCTAAAGATGCCGAACGTTTAACAGGATATTTAGTAGGAGGGATTAGTCCTTTAGGCCAAAAGAAACGATTAAAAACGGTCATTGATGCATCCGCTCAAAACTTTAATAAAATTTATGTAAGTGGGGGAAAAAGAGGGCTAGATATTGGTTTAAATCCAAAAGATTTAGCTCAGCTTTTAAATGCTCAATTTGTTGATGTACTTGATCAATAATAATGGTTTAAAAACTTACTTTAAGAACTAACCATGATTCTCTATCTATATTGAGAAAATACTTTATGCAGATCTTTTTTTAAAAGAGAGAAGCACAAATAATGAAAAAAAGCTTGAACTGTCAAATGAAAATGATTATCATTATTGTTGATGGCAGTGTAGTTATTTTCTAATAAGGAGCAAAGACATTGGTTGTAATATCAATCTTATATTCTATTCGTTCATGCTCATTTTCTTACGAATTTTAGAGTTATACCAGAAGCACCAATAATGAGAATAGCGAAAGGTGAGTTGATTCCTGGTATGTGACACCTGCGAGACATTATAAAAATATGCAGGTTCAAGTAGCGGTAAATGGAACTAAGAAAAATAAATACTATCAGCGCAACAAAAAGAATAAACCAAGAGTGGCAAGCGAGGATGGCTTGCTACTCTTGTATTTACAGTTAGCTTCATACTTATTCATATTGTTCAACCTTTTTAGAGTTTTAACTCTGCTCAGTAACAGATCTCTTATATTTTTGATTAAAAAATAACCACTAATGTTTCATTTATTAATATCCCGCCTTTTTAACCAATTTTTTGTATACCCTGAATAAAACATGATCAAAAAAGAGGAAAAAGCGTGCTTATTTTTCATGGAAAACCTGTTCATGGAGCAATTTTTGATATGGATGGGACAATGTTTGATACTGAGAGGTTGCGGTTTCAAACATTGCAACATGCATCTCAAGAACTCATTGGACAGGAGTTTTCACACGAATATTTAATGCAATGTTTAGGTTTAAGTGCAACTACGGCTGAGCAATTGGCTCAACGGTTATATGGTGTAAATGTTCCCTATAAAGAAATTCGAAAAAAAGCTGATGAAATGGAACTCGAATATATTCGAAAACACGGCGTACCGATTAAAAAAGGTTTGGTTCAAGTTTTAGAACGTTTACGAAAATCTGGTTTAAGAATGGCTGTGGCTACTTCAAGCCGTAGAGCAATTGCCGAAGAATATTTAATTAATGCGAATGTTTATAAATTTTTTGATGTGGTTACCTGTGGTGATGAAGTAGAGCAAGGAAAGCCACATCCAGAAATCTTTTTAAAAGCGGCTAGTCAACTTCACTTGGACGCTAACCAGTGTCTTATGTTTGAAGATTCTGAAAATGGTTTAACTTCAGCTCACACTTCAAAAGGTTTAACCATTTTATTAAAAGATATTAAAGAACCAAATGACGAAATGCTGGAAAAAGCACATTTTTATTATGATCAGATGTATGACTTTTTAACCGATCTCGACCAATTTATTCCTGTTATGGATATGCCAGAGATGCAGGAACCTTTTCCGCAAAGCCTAAATCAACTGACGGTTGGAATACATGGTTTCGGTGCTATTGGCGGTGGTTATATAGCGCAAATCTTGTCACATTGGGATGGGTACACAAAACCCAAGAGAATTATTGCTTCAACACGTAATAGTCTTTTTCGAGAAGCTGTGAATGCATTTGGAACTTATAGTATTCGCTATGGACAGTTTTCTTATGATGAACGTATTGAGAATATGACCATTGTTGATTCTGACAATGAGCAACAAATGCTAGAGATGTATACACATTCAAGTTTGATTGCACTTTGCTTACCTGAACAAGCGATCGAGACTGAAGCAAAAATAATTGCAAGAGGATTATATGCGCGTTTTAACTCGCCACTTGAAACATGTATTGAACCGCTAACTTTTCTAATTATTTTAAATAAAGTTGGTGCGAAATATTTGGTTATGAAGCATCTTAGAGAAGCTCTACTACAGTTAACCAACGATGAAGATGTAACTGAGCATATTTTAAAAGAACATTACTTTTGTGACACCGTTGTAAACCGCATGGTTTCAAAGCTATCTAATCAGAATTTATATCGTCAACTTCGTATTAAGCATCACTTTCTTGAACAGCATTTATCTGATGTGGAGCATGAAGAACAAGTCGAAATTGAAGATTGCAATAAACTGTCCCAAGATCAGCAAAATCAGGCATCTTTATATGTTGATAACATGCGCCGTAATTTCCAGCCAGGTCATATATTACAAAGCATGGACCTAATTCTGTTTCATAGCGAAACGGATATGCCAATTTATGTAGAAAAAGGCAGCCCTCTACTCGAAAAGTTACGTCAACTTGTCTTGGTTAATCAGATTACAGATATTCAATTAATCAAAAACCGACTATGGAATGGCGTGCATGCCATGCTTGCTTGGTACGCATCTTTACTAGGTTATGAATCTATTGGTGTTGCCATGGGTGATCATTCAGTTAAAGCCTTTGCAGAAAACTTAATTATAGAAGTAAAACAGGGGCTTGCAATTGTATTGCCTAACTATGCAAAAGATCTGAACCGAATGGCTCAAAGTTTTCTAGACTCATGTGAATACGCATTTAAAGATCCGTGTCAAAGAGTAGCTCGAGATCCATTACGCAAACTCAACCATAATGAACGTGTCATGGCATCAATTGAAATGAACATAAATCATGATTTACCTTATAAAAATTTATTAAAAGGTACTGCTCTAGGTTATGCCTATGCGATTCAATTTTTAGAAATTGATGATAATGCTGCTATTCAGCATTTACAGCAACAAATTCTAAAATTAGATCTGAATATGACTCAAAAAAGACAGCTTGAAGTTGATTTGGTCCAACACATTCAATATTTGTTTTCTGAACAAGACCAACAGCTTTTGGATATGAAAACTAACAAATCCAGAACGACAGCTACCCAATATGTTTGAAGGCATTTAATGATTTAACACTCTACAATTGAAAGGCAAACATGTTTTAATACAAAACTTAAGTGACTTTGAATTAAAACTGTGCTGCTAAAACCTACGACGTTCATGGTGCCAACGACTATACGGGATTATCCGGAATGGCACCTAGGACGTCAAAATTATGCTTTGTGGTATCTAGAGCTTAATGATCAGAAATTAGTTGATTATCTAGATGTCTTACGTACACATTTTTCAGAATTTTTATTAGAACCGAATAACCGTCAATATCATGTCACATTATTTGTATGTGGATTTTTAACCCATGAACCTCGTGTTTATAGTGATGACTTTAGTTTCCATGATTTCTCAAAACAAAGAGAAATTTTAAAAAAAGAAAATATTTCACCATTTCGATTAAAAATTGGTTCAGTTGATAGTTTTAGTAGTGCTTTATTTGTAGAAATCCAAGATACCGATAATTTTTTATCTCACATACGTCAAAAATTAGGCATAGTTTCTAATGAAATTGCTGCTTTAGATTACTATCCTCATATCACGTTAGGCTTATATAAAAACATCTATAGTAGTGATTTGATTTTGCAAAAAATTTCTCAATTACCTGTACAATACAAAAACGCTGAATTTGAACTGAAAGTTGAGCATTTAACGTTTGGTTTTTATGAAGCTCAAACTTTACAAGGTAAGCTGTTTTCGTATCAGCATTTGTTTTTAGGTGATTCATGTTGCAACTGATTTTGGGCGGTGCCCGCTCTGGCAAAAGTCGACTCGCTGAACAAACGGCAATATCTACACAATTACCTGTGACTTATGTGGCGACAGCGCAAGCGCTTGATCCAGAAATGCAAAGTCGAATTGAACACCATCAAAATCAGCGTCCTGCTCACTGGTCTTTGGTTGAAGAACCATTATATTTAGCAAATGCTCTACAAAAAATTGATCGACCTAATCAAATTATTTTGGTGGATTGTTTAACGCTTTGGCTAACCAATTTGTTACTTTTAGATGATCAAAGTGTTCAACAACTTGAGTGTGAGCAGCTGTTAAATGTTTTACCTACGCTTGAGTCAGAAGTTATTTTAGTAAGTAATGAAACGGGTTTAGGCGTTGTGCCACTCGGTGAGATAAGTCGACGATTTGTAGATGAAGCAGGCAGACTACATCAAGCTCTAGGGCAAATTGCAGATAAGGTTGTGTTTTGTGTGGCTGGTTTTCCAATGATTTTAAAAGGTGAGAAATAAAATGAACTGGTGGTTAGAATCTGTAAAGCAACCTAATTTGGACGTGAAACAACAAGCTGAACAACATCAACTCCAGCTCACCAAACCTACTGGTGCCTTAGGTGATTTAGAACTGATAGCAGTTAAACTTGCTAGTTTACAGTCAAATGCACATCCACAAGTTAACCATCCATGGATTACAATTTTTGCAGGCGATCATGGTGTGGTTGAAGAAAATATTTCTGCATATCCTCAAGCCGTAACCCGTCAAATGCTGCAAAACTTCACGACCGGTGGTGCAGCAATTAGTGTCATTGCCAAATATCATCAAGCTCATTTGCAAGTGATTGATTGCGGTACCGTAGGCGAAGCATACGAATACGTAGGTGTTGAGCGTCATTGTATTCGTGCTGGGACAGCAAATTTTGCCAAACAAGCCGCAATGAATGCTGATGAATGTCGTGCTGCTTTAGAGTTGGGAAAAAAGAGTGTAGATACAGCTAAAGCCGATGGCGCAGATATTTATATTGCTGGTGAAATGGGAATTGGAAATACTTGTTCCGCTTCTGCCTTAGCCTGTCTTTTATTAAATGATACTGCTGAACAATTAACTGGAGTCGGGACAGGAATTGGTGCCGATCAGCTAAGACACAAAATTGAAGTCATTGAACAAGCAATTGAACTTCACCATAAACATGTTACTGGTGATGCATTCAAAACATTGTGTGCAGTTGGTGGATTGGAAATTGCGGCAATTGTAGGTGCTTATATTCGATGTGCGCAGATGGGCTTACCTATTATTGTGGATGGCTTTATTAGTTCGGTTGCTGCTTTATGCGCGGTACGAATGAACCCTAAAGTACGTGACTGGATGTTGTTTGGTCATCAATCGGCTGAATACGGTCATCGCCGTATTTTACAAGAATTCAATGCTGAGCCAATTTTAAAAATGAATTTACGGTTAGGTGAAGGTAGTGGTGCTGGTACTGCCTTAGCATTAGTTAAAATGGCATGTGTATTACACAACCAAATGGCTACTTTTGCTCAAGCTGCCGTAAGCGGGGATAAAATTGGGTAAATTCAGAATCGATTTACTCAGACATGGCGAGAGTCAATATAGCCATACTTTACGTGGCCATTTGGATGATGAGTTAACGGAAAAAGGTTGGCAGCAGATGCAGTCAACCATTCAGCAAGTTGCAAATCAGTCATGGGATGTCATTATAAGTTCATCATTAAAACGTTGTGCTTGTTTTGCTGAGAAACTTGCAAAGACAACTCAGCTACCTTTACTTTTAAACCATGACTTAAAAGAAATGTATTTTGGTGAGTGGGAAGGTGTCTCAACTCAGCAAATTTATGAAACTTCACCGGAATTACTGGCAAATTTTTGGCAAAAACCGAGTCAATATTGTCCACCGCATGCAGAAACATTAATGCAATTTCAAACAAGGGTGCTTAAAGGCTTTCAGGAACTACTTGTAGAGATGCAAAACCAAAACTGGCAACATGCATTGGTTGTTACCCATGGCGGTGTGATTAAGCTATTAGCTTGTTTGGCCACGCAACAACCTTTAGATGATTTGCTAAAAATGCCGGCAGAGCTTGGGAAATTATATTCATTCGAATTTTCTGAAACAGATGGTCAATTAACTTTCATGTTGAGATAGCAACCTTATATTTCTCTACACATGTAAGTTATTATTTTTATAAAAGATATTTGAGTGATTGTAATAGAACTGTCATTGCTAAAAATTAAGCTATTGGCATTTCTTATTAATCACTCATCTGACTTATGAATATTTTATTTAAAACGACTGTGCTCGCAGCATCATTATTACTTGTGGCTTGTAACAATAATGATGATCAAAACATTCAAACAGCTGCCCCAACAAATTCATCAAAATATTATCAAACTAAAACGCCTTACCAACCACAACAAGAAATAAAAAACTATGAACAAGCACCCAATGGGTTCCAGCCAGTTTTTACAGAATTAGTGGCACGTCACGGTTCAAGAGGTCTCTCAAGTCTGAAATATGATTTGGCACTTTATAATTTATGGAAACAGGCAAAAGCAGAAAATGCCTTAACACCATTAGGTGAACAATTGGGTGCTGATTTAGAAGCAATGATGAAAGCCAATATCTTATTAGGCTATGGCGTGGAAGGAATCCGCCAGTACGGTTATGGAAATGAAACCATGACAGGTATTTTAGAACACCGCGGCATTGCAGATCGTTTATTACAACGCTTACCAAGTCTTTTAAATTCGCAAGCATCTATATTGGTACAAAGTTCTGGGGTGGATCGTGCGGTAGATAGTGCTAAGTTCTTCACGGCTGAACTCATTCAACAACAACCGCAACTTAAAGATAAAATTGTACCAACGTCTTATACCAATTTATCGAGTGCAAGCGTTCCAAGTGTTGAAGATGGTGGTGTTGATCGTTTTAAACTCTATTTTCATAGTTTGAATGCAGATGAAGATTTAACTCAGCCATTGAGTCCTAATCAACAAAAAATTTATGATGCTAGTCAGGCCTATCAAGATTTTGAAGAAAATAATAAAGATTTAGCCCAAAAGTTAGATGAGTTATCAAAAAATACAGCAGCTGAAAAAACGGCCCAAATTGTACTTAATATGATTTTTAAAGCGGATTTTATTAAAAAACTGGGTACAACAGGTTATAGCTTTAGCAATACCGGATCCTTTACGGTAACTTCACCTAAAGGTGAGCAAATTATTGAAAAAGGTAAGGGGAAAAATACGATTGCCAGTGCAGTTGATGCAGCAGCTTATATTTATGAGCTCTATGCAATTTCTGGTGGTATGAAAGATGAGTTAAAAGGTATCGATTTTGATAAATATATGCCGTTAGATGCTGCGAAATTCTACGCTGAATTTAATGATGCAAACGATTTTTACGAAAAAGGCCCAAGTTTTACCGAGTCAAATCAAGTCACAAGTGAAATTGCTCAAGGACTTAAACAGGACTTGTTCCAACAAGTTGACGCCGTGGTAAATAAAGCTCAGCCTTACAAAGCAGTTTTACGGTTTGCCCATGCTGAAATTATTATTCCTTTGGCAACCAGCCTAGATTTACATAATATGATGCAGCCTTTACCACTACGTCAGACTTATAATTACTCAACCAGCGCATGGCGCGGTGAAGTAGTTTCACCTATGGCAGCAAATGTCCAATGGGATATTTACCAAAATAGCCAAGGCAATACTTTGGTAAAAATGCTTTATAACGAAAAAGAAACTTTGTTCAAATCTGTATGTAACTATGCGCGTTATACACCAACTAGTTTTTACTACGACTACATTAAATTGAAACAGTGCTATCAAATGCAATAGATTTTCAGTTTTTGGAGTCTTTAACCGGAATAGGGATTGCTATTCCCATTTTTATTTATTCATAATCCAATTTGTTTTTAAATATAGATCAGTTAGAGACTTGGATATGACACCTTTTTGGATTGCATTGCAATTTTTAACTGTTCTGCCTATTGAGCTAAAGACAATGCCAACGGCGCAACAAAATGGCCGAGCTATTTTGTTTTATCCTTTAGTCGGGCTGATTATTGGTGGCATTCTTTTTCTTATGTCGTGTCTTTTAGCCAAACTCCCGATTGTTTTACTTGCTGCAATCATACTCATTTTATGGATTTGGCTGACAGGGGGATTACATTTAGACGGGCTAGCAGATACGGCAGATGCATGGGTAGGCGGTTTTGGAGACAAACTACGTACTTTGCAAATTATGAAGGATCCAAGTTGTGGTCCAATTGGAGTGCTAAGTTTAGTTATTATTTGTTTGCTCAAGTTTGTACTGATTTATGTGTTGATTGAACAGCATCAAACGTTATTTTTAGTCTTTGTTCCCGTACTTGGCCGTGTTGCACCGTCTATTTTGTTTTTAACTACACCATATGTCCGTGAAAAAGGTTTAGGCCGTTCATTGACTGATCATTTACCTAAAACAGCCTCATGGATAATAACTGCGATAGTTTTGTTATTGGCTTTATATTGGGAATGGCAAGGACTCATCGCCATTATTTGCTTTTTGATCAGTCTGGTTTATTTAAGACATCTTTTTATTAAAAGAATTGGCGGTATTACAGGTGATACAGTCGGGGCAGCGATGGAGCTTAGCGAAACCGTGCTGCTTTTTTCTTTTGTGGTGAGTTATTTTTATTTATAGCTAGATAAAAGCTTGTGGCCAAATTGATGACCACAAACTTAAAGTTGATTAATCACCAAAGTGATAGCGTAGACCTAATAAATAAGTACGTGGTGCAGCTGGCGTATAGCTCACTTCATTATTGCTAAAAGAAGTACTTTCAGCATAATGAGTATCTGCCACATTTAAAATCTGACCATATACCTCATAAGCTTTTTTACGATAGTTCGCACGAAGATTGAGTACTGTGTGTCCGTCATATTTTTGTGTATTAGCATCATTAATCCAATATGAACCTACATAGACACCTTCTGCTGAAAGTAGTAGTTCGGGAATTGGTTTAATTTGATATTCCAGCGTACCAAAAGTTTTTGGGGCACTTGGCATATCATTACCACTATAGTCGATAGTGGATGATGGCTGAAATTGTTCATAACGATGGCTAGCCCAGCTACCTGATAGTTTCAGTTTTTGGTCAAGCTGATCGGAAATTTGCCAAGTTGCACCCACTTCAATACCTTCGTGACGAGTTTTACCCGCATTCCGTGGTTCACGGCTATTATCTGGCTTGGTATAACTAATTACTTCATCTTCACCATTTAAACGATAAAGCGTAATTTCACCGTCCAAACGATCATTCAATGTTTTAAAGCGAATACCTGCATCAATATTGGTAAAAGTTGCTTCAGTCAAATTTGGTGTGACTAAATTTGCGCCGTAAAGGCTACTAACTTCTGGTGGGACAAAGCCTTGTGACCAGTTTGTATAGAAGTCAATTTGTGGTGTTACGTTCCAAATTGCACCTAGTTTCGGACTGGCCTTATGAAAGTTTCGCGTTTCATCTGGTGCGCCCGTAACATTAGATGGAGTTAAATTATTTTGATAATCATAACGAATCCAGTCATAACGAGCGCCGCCGACTAAGTTTAAAGTAGGTAGAGCTTGCCAGTTAGCTTGGGCGTAGATTGCTTCATTATCAACATCGACATCAAAATCACGTAAAAGTTTTCGCTGTTTAAAACCGGTATAAATACGGGTAACTGGATCTCGAAAAACTTCAATGTCATTGGTTCGACCTTGGGTCGGAGAATGCTCAGCCATGCCACCGACAACTAACTTAACTTGGCCTAACGTTGCTGAATGCTGTAAGTTAAGCCCATAGGACTGAAAACTATTGTATGTTGTTTGTCCGCTGTATGTTCCTGTTGCAACTCCATCTTTCTTATCTGTTTTTATGTTATAGCTTGGGTTTTGCTCAGTTGTATTGTCTCGATAATATAAAGTAATTTGGCTTTGTTGCTGATCATTCCAGTCATGGCTAAGCTGGGAAGACAATCGAGTTGCATCTACTTCACGGTAGGTAAATGTCTGATAGCTATAGCCAGGGCGTTGACTATAATCTTCAGCATTTAAACTACCTGTCATATCTGCATATAAGTGGTTATAACTAAAAATGTTTTTCAGTTTAGTTGTGTCTGAAATTTGCCAATCATGACGTAAGGTAACGCTTTGTTTATCTGATTCGGCATGATCTTGCCAGCTATCACCGCGATCACTGGCATAGGCAGAAATTCTTAAACCATGTGTTCCGTTGTTTGTATCAAAAGTATCAGATGCCCCTACATCTACACGGCGATAACCTTCGCTACTCGCACTCAGGCCAATATCAGCTGTTGGTGTTGTACTTGGCGCCTTTGTTAAAAAATTAATAGTTCCGCCAATGGCATTGCTCCCATAAACACTACTCGCAGGTCCACGCAAAATTTCAATATTGTCCACGCCAGCCATATTCATTTCGTATAGGGCATTGTGGTTAAACACGCCTACAGGACGAATTGAAAGACCATCTTCTAAATATTGATATACAGCTGCGGTTGTCATGGGTTGGCGTATAGACATCATGTGCTGCTCATTACCAAGGTCATTCATTAAAACCCCTGGTGTCTGGTTCACAAGTTGTCCAATAAACGTGGCATGTTTATTTTCAATTTGGTCATTATTAATTTGGCTAATCGCTGCTGGTGTTTTATTGAGTGTTTCACCTTCACGGCTTGCTGTGACTACAATCGTAGTTAATGTTTTTGTGTCACTATTTGCTGGTGTTAAATCTTCAGCAAAAATAATAGGGCTGGCTGAGGCAGAAAAGCACGCCGCACTTAAAACAGATAAGCGGAATTTGAGGGATAACATATTTTGGCCCTATAAAAAGCAATAAGTTTTGAGTCCTTGAAAATCAAGGATGGTAAAAGTTGCGTTTTTACAGAGCAGCAGGTGGGGCGTGTTTAATCGGTAAAATATAGAAGGTAGGGGGAAGTTCTAGCTGTATTGTCCACGTATGGCACAGGCATCGTACACGGGTAAACCAACGTAAAATTAAAACAAAAATCAAAGCAATTAAAGGAATTAAAATTGCTGCATCTAGACCATGCGTACAAAGCGGACAATGTTTCATGATTTGAGTAGCTAGAGCAAAAACTTCTTGAGCATGCGAACTATGAAATTTATCTTGAACAGATTCCATATGGTGATGGGCATGTGAAGAGTGATGCTGCTGAGTATTGAAATTTTGTTGGTGAAATGAATGCTCTAGCGTGACTGGCTGACAGTGACTAGGCATGGTGTATAACTCAGGTACGATGCCAATTTGCACTAAAGTAGGCAAAAAAATGTGCCATAGTAAACACAGCAAAGTGATAGCACTTAAAAGCGTGCGCCACTTCAGCAAATGTTGACGGAAACTCAGCACCATATTCTAGGCGGTCGTAGTGGAAAAGCTCGCCGAAGTATAATCAAAAAAGAAAAGTCATCATAGATAAATTCCGACAAAGAAAAATAAAAAAGCCCTCAAAAATGAGGGCTTAATTGATCTTCTTAAAAAGATGAATTAACGATTTGGTAAAACGTCTTTTAAAGCTTCATGCATTTCAAGTAATGTTTTTTCAGTCGTTTCCCAGTCAATACAGCCATCAGTCACTGATTTTCCATATTCGAGATCACAAAGATTCTCAGGAATATCTTGGCGGCCGCCTTTTAAGTGACTTTCAACCATAAGACCAACAATTGACTTATTACCATCTAAAATTTGTTCAGTAATATTTTTAAGAACAAGTGGTTGTAAGTACGGGTCTTTATTTGAGTTTGCGTGGCTCGCATCAATCATGATTTTAGTGCTAACTTTTGCTTTTGCTAAAGCATTTTCTGCTTCTTCAACAGAGCCAGCATCGTAGTTTGGCTTACCATTACCACCACGTAATACTACGTGTGCGTAAGGGTTACCACTCGTATTAATAATCGAAACTTGTCCGTCTTCATTAAGGCCTAAGAAGCTATGACCATATTTAACAGACTGCATCGCATTGGTTGCAACAGTTAAACCGCCATCTGTACCATTTTTAAAACCTACTGGTGATGATAGACCAGAAGACATTTCACGGTGAGTTTGGCTTTCGGTTGTACGTGCACCAATTGCAGACCAAGAAATTAAGTCTTGGTAGTACTGCGGAGAGTTCGGGTCAAGTGCTTCAGTTGCACATGGTAAACCTTTTTCATTTAATTCAAGCAAAAGCTTACGACCAATGCGTAAACCTTTTTCAATATTAAAAGAGTCATTCATGTCAGGGTCATTAATTAGACCTTTCCAACCAATTGTTGTACGTGGTTTTTCAAAATAAACACGCATAACTAAATACAATGAATCTTTAACCTTTTCACTTAATGCTTTTAAACGATCGGCATATTCGTGAGCAGCTTTTGGATCATGAATAGAGCAAGGACCAATAACGACAAACAAACGCTTATCTGAACCATCTAAAATATTACGAATGGTATCGCGACCTTTTAGAACAGTTTGTGAAGCAACATCAGATAAAGGAAGTTCTGACTTAAGTTCAGCTGGTGTTACAAGAGTTTGAATGCTTTTAATATTAACGTCGTCGATATCTGGCTTTGAAACGGAATTTGAATGTGTAGTCATTGCTGTCACTGGTTCGATCATACTAAAGGTTGTTTTGTGTACTGAATATACCATGAAATAATTATGAAAATCCTACATCTCATGGTATTTCAGTTTGGAAAAATCTTATTGATTTTGCTATCTTTCAGTTGAGTTGCTTGTTTTTTCAGCAACCACAGCTTGTTGTTGTACCACAGGTGCTTTCGGTTTTGCTTTGACTGGGTGAATCATAAAGTTAACACCGAGGGCAAATAGGGTAATCCCTAAAATTTTTCGGATTAAACGTTCTGGCATACGAGAACTAATGAGCGTACCAACAATAATTGCAGGAATTGAACCCACCAATAACCACATAAGAAGCGTAAAGTCGACGTTACCAGCACTCATATGTCCAAGGCCAGCCACTAAAGTGAGCAATACGGCATGTACAACATCGGAACCAATAATTCGAATCATTGGTAAGTTTGGGAACATGATCACGAGTGCCATAATCCCAAATGCACCAGCACCGACTGATGAAAGCGTTACGAATACACCTAAGATGATGCCCATAACCACGATAAAGCTACGTTTCTTATGGATAGCTAAATGCTCAGTCTCAGTTTGAGTGACTTCTTTATTTCTAAAACGACTGAAGAACTTCTCAATACGAGAGCGGAAAATGATAGATACACCAGTTAAAGTCAGCATAAAACCTAACACCATGGTGAGTACAGCTTTATAGTGTGTTGACTGACTTAAATAATGCTCAAGTACCCATGTAGTACCGAAAGATGCAGGAATACTACCTACTGCTAACCATAAAACAATTGGCCAGACAATATTGAGCTTTCTAGCGTGAACCATTGATCCACAAAATTTTGAAATTGCGGCATAAAGTAAATCGGTACCAATTGCGATATGAGGTTCAATTCTAAAAAGGCCAATTAAAATTGGAGTCATTAATGATCCACCACCAACTCCTGTAATCCCTACACAGAAACCAACTAACATACCTGCTAAGATAAATTCAAAAGCACCAGACATCTTTATCGCCACTTATCACGAAACGCACATATCTTATTCCTTTTAGAGATAAACAGTTGTCATGAATAATGATTTGCTTATGCAAAAAAAAGCTAAGCAATCAAAATATTGCTTAGCTTGTTCTATTTTTCATCATTTTTTAAAGAAAACGATTATTTCGAAGACTTTAGAGGATTAACTAAAAGTATAAGAATAAAAGTTAACGGCGTTGCAAAGATCCACCAACTGACAAAACCAATTGAAAATTTATAGTGTTGAATAAGAATTAATGCACATAAACCAAATAATATGAATGCAGCTATTTTAAAGCATCGATAATACTTTTGAGCTAAAGATTTGAAATGTCCTGTCGATTTCGGTGATCGATATTTTTCGCTCGCCATAAATAACAAATACATACCTAATAAAATTAAGATGAAAGCTATAAGAATCATGAGCTCACCTCAGTATTTAGTTTATTCAGTTTTTTTTGAATCTTTGCGACAGCTTTATGCTGGATAGGTTGAATTTTGCAGAATATAAAAATTGCTAAAGCTGCAAAGATCCATAAAAATATATCTACACGTGCAAAGGTCCAATAATCTCTGAGGCTTTGAACATACTCATGTTTAAGCAAATAACTTAGATTTAAGATGGGAAGTGCAATACTGAGCATAATAAAAACGCAAAGTTGAGTTCGCCATAAATGCTGCTTTCTAGTGATTAAAGCAATGATTAAGCTGATTAACCAAACTAAGAAAAAGCTATAAATTTCATAATTGATCGTGGTTGAAGTGACTGTAAACAATCGATTGGCGCTTAAATAGGCGACAGTTGCACAAGGTAATCCAACAAACGCTGCAACATTCAATCGGTCAACTAAATAGTGCCCGAAATGAAACTTACTATTCTTATTTTGAATTTGTCGTTTAAGACTCCACAGTAACAAACCAGAGGCAATCATTACACAGCCTAAAATGCCTGAGAAAAAGAATCCTAAACGAAGTAAAGGCTGAGCAAATGTCGCCATATGTAGCCCATAGACACCCGCATTTAACGTTGCAATAGGACTATTATTACGTGTGTCTTCTAAGACTTTGCCAGTTGAAGCATTTAATGTAATTTGAGCTTGATTACGAGTAATAGAGCGGTCTTCTTGCTGAATAAATGTAATTTGCGCCTGATTGGTATTCGGGTTTTTCACACTAATCGTTGATAAAGGTTGATTACCCCAACTTTGTTGAACTTGGTTCAATAGCTTATCAATAGCTAAGTTTTGAGCAGGCTGGATTGATTGATTCTCAAGTACAGTCTTTGTACGGATTTCGGTAAAATATTGATAAGGGTTTTCAGGGTAAATCTTTTGCATTCCCCAAGGTAGATATAAATAAAAGAAAATAGCTAAGCCCGTAAATGTAATGGTTAAAAAGAAGGGCAGTGCAACGACTGAAGAAATATTGTGAAAGTCTAACCATGAACGCTGAGACTTAAATGTGCGTAAAGTAAAAAAGTCGGTAAATATTTTTTTATGGGTAATAATGCCCGAAACTAAAGCAATCAGCATAATAAATGCGGCAAGACACACGACTAATCGCCCAACTATTATTGGAATGCCAAAAAGTTGGTAATGGAAGCGGTAAAAAAAATCGCCGCCTAGAGTTGCCGAAAGTTGAAGTTCTTTTCCCGTGTTAGCATCAAGTGTGGCATTGCCATAACCGCCGTCAGCTTTTTCCCAATACATAGTGTTGACGGGACTTTCAGGTGTAGCCACAGTTAAATACCAAGATTTGGCATCTGGAGCGTTTTCTTGTAAATATTGATATGCTGTTTTAATGGCAATATCTTGTTTTACTTCATATTGTGCAAGTGCAGGCTGCATCCATAAATTAATTTCATGGCGGTAATAGGACAAACTTCCCATTAAGAAAATGGCAAATACGAGCCATCCAAATATTAAGCCAGTCCATGAGTGTAGCCATGCCATAGATTGACGTATACCTTTATGCATAACCCACCATACGCGTCATAAAAAAGAAAAGGGCACACAAAACAATTGATAGCCCAGTGAGTTTCAAAAGTGATTGAACGCAGAAACCAACAACCACAAAGATGACGTAAAATAGAATTGCTATAAATGCTGCGAGATATATAGCTTCAGCTTTGTCGAGGGTCAAAAGGAAAATTCCAATGAGTCCAAGACTTAAATATGCCATACAGGCAAAGCCCATACCGAAAACTAGCAAGAATCGATAGAAAACTTTTATACGATATGACAATGGGAGATTTACAGTTTTGGACATCTTTACTGACACATACACAAAAATAATAAGTAAAGCCAATCCCTAAATTGGGATTGGCTACGATATTAATATTTAAACTTTACAGCAACTGTATAGTTGGCAGAAGGACCATAAAAAGCTTGGCCATCTGGAAAACTATTTAAATATTTCTTGTCAAAAATATTATTACCATTTGCTTGAAGCGTAATATGATCGTTGACTTCATAGCTCGCCATTAAATTAACTAAAGCATATGCATCTTGTTTAATCGTACTATTAACATTTGAATCATATAACTTTATCCCATCTTGCCATTGTAAGCCTGCACCAACTTTTAGCTTCGGTAAAACTGGTGGCGTGTAGGTGGTTAGCATGTTAAGTGTCTGGTTTGGATTATAAGTTCTTGCCTCGCCGCCATTTTTAATATCTTTAATACTAAATTGAGCATAGCCGAAAGAAAGATTCACATTATTTGTGATTTGACCTGATAAGCCGACTTCTACACCTTGTGACTCTAAATCACTGGTTGGTACTTTTCGATTAAGTGGATTTCCGTCAGAGCTACGTAGAGGGTAATTATTTTGTTCAGTTTTAAATACTGAAAGTGTTCCTGTTAAACGGTCATCTAACCATGAACTTTTTATGCCCATCTCATAGCTTTTACCATCAATAGGTTTTAAAGCTTGATTGGTATCTTTATCAATACCAGTTTGAGGACGGAAAATTGAGGTGTAACTCATATAACCTGTATATTCAGGTGTAAAGTTATAAGTTAGTCCAACATAGGGTGAGACTTTACTTTCACTATATGACATTGGTGAACCATAACTTTCACCTTTACTTTCAGCTTGGACATAGTTTGCACCAAGTAAAAGTTTTAAATCTTCATTAAGATGTAAGCGTGTCGCAGCATAGATGGAATTAATATTCTGCTTATAGTTTGCGGCTTCTGTGAAGTCTGACCAAGTTACAGATTGCGGTGTCCAACTTGACCAATCCGTAGTGGTTGATTTTATAACGTTACTATCGTTAATCGTTCCTGTAGATTGTTTATCTTGCTGATGATTACGTACATAGCTGTAGCCTAAAGATGCTTCATGTTCTCGATTGAAAAGTTTATATGTTCCTTCGAGATTAAAATCGACAGCATGTTTTTCTTGGTGCTCTTGACCACCCCAAGGAGTTAGAGAAACACCTGATCCATCAGCTTTTGGATAACCATAATAATAAAGAAGACGACTATTATGCTTGGTATCAAGATAGTTATAGGTCAGCTTAGCGGTCCACTGATCATTAATTTTTTGCTTTAATTCAACAAAAGCATTTTGTGTTTCATTATCCCAGTGTGCCCAGTCAGGGTTAGGGTTATATGAGCGATCATATGAAATTTGTTTACCATTGGCATCTAACAAAGGCAGAGCACCCCAGTTGTTTGCATTGGGTTTATTTTGTTCTTGGCTATAACCTGCGGTCAGTAAAGTACTATCTGTCAAATCAGCTTCAATAATACCCGAGAAACCATTTCTCTCTGACGAATATCGATCAAGGTAAGAATCACCAGTTTGCTCATAGCCCATAATACGGCCACGTACTTTTCCACTCGGTATTATTGCGCCCGAGACATCAGCTTCATAACGCTGCGTATCCCAAGAACCATAACTTAAACCGCCACTTGCTTGGAATTCTTGAGTCGGGCGTTTTCTAATATTATTGATTGTTGCGCTTGGATCACCGAAGGCGTTAGTTAAAGAATCAGCACCTTTAACAACTTCTACACGATCATAGAAATAAGTATCAGGATTCGTATTGTTATAGTTATAACCTGAGAGGGGAAAACCCACGCCGTCAGTTAATATATTTGAAATCTCAAAACCGCGAGCCATATAAGTAGTTCGCTCAGTTTCTTGATTAGATACGGTTACACCTGGGGTATTTTTTAAAACATCTCGGGTGCTGGTAAGTCCAAAATCTTCAATTTGCTGACGAGTAACGACATTAATAGTTTGAGGAGTTTCTTTAGCCTCTATATTAAGCTTGGTTGCGCTACTTGAGTTCTTAACATTATATGCTTTGGTTTGTTCAGAAGACTGCTCAGCATTTGATGCTTTAACTTGGATCGTTTGTAAAGATTGTACCTCTGAGTCTTGAGCATAAGAGAGGTTTGCATAACAAATCGCGCAGGCGATTACAGTAAGCTTAAATGGTCGAGGTGGGATATTCATAAGATTAAGGATAATGTAAATAATTCTCATTTATTTTATTGTTTGTAAATGTAAGCTACAATTCAAATTGCATTGTTAATTTAGATTAAAATATGGTGAATGAATGTAATTTTAGATAGCTTGTGCTGTAGCTGCTCTTGGTAAGTACATATAGATCAAGTTCAAGATTGATAAACCTCTATGCTAGAATGCATTATTTCAAATTCTTGGGTAAATCACCTTGGCAAACCGAAAACTTAAAATAGGCATTGTAGTTGGGGAAGTTTCTGGAGATACGCTTGGTGTGAAACTTATGCGTAGTTTTCGAGAACAAGGAATCGATGCCGAATTTGAGGGAATCGGTGGTCCTCAAATGATTGCTGAAGGTTTTAACAGTTATTACCCAATGGAAACTCTGTCTGTGATGGGGATTGTTGAGGTATTAAAAGACTTAAAAAAATTATTCGCCGTGCGGGATGGTCTAATTAACCAATGGACTCAAAATCCAGTTGATATTTTTATTGGTATTGATGCGCCAGACTTTAACCTCAGACTTTCTAAAAGTATTAAAGAAAAGAATCTTCCAATAAAAACAGTTCAATATGTCAGTCCTTCAGTTTGGGCGTGGCGTCAAGGACGTGTTCATGGCATTAAACAGAGTATAGATTTAGTACTTTGCTTATTTCCTTTTGAAAAAGTTTTTTATGAACGATATGAAGTTCCAGCAGCGTTTGTAGGTCATCCATTAGCTAAACAATTGCCACTTGAGAACCCAATTCAAATTGCCAAACAGCAATTAGGTCTTAATGAAAATCAAAAACATATTGCTTTGTTACCAGGTAGCCGAAAAGGTGAGGTAGAACGACTTTTGCCTATGTTGCTTGGAACTGCCAATATTCTGCATAAGAAATATCCAGATATTCAATTTTTAATTCCCGCAATTAACGATGCACGGAAACAACAGATTGAGCAGGGTGTTGAACAATTAGCGCCTAATTTGAAAACTGTAATTCATATTTTAGAAAATACAGATAGTGAGTCTAAAGTTGGCCGTATGGTCATGAATGCAAGTGATATCATTGCCTTAGCTTCTGGGACTGCAACATTAGAAGCCATGCTCATGCATAGACCAATGGTCACTTTCTATAAATTGCATTGGTTGACCTATATAATTGCTAAGCTTTTGGTGAAAATTCCTTATTATTCTTTGCCTAATATTATTGCGGGTAAGAAAGTCATTGAAGAGCTGATTCAAGCTGATGCCACACCAGAACATTTAGCAAGTGAAATAGAAAAACTAATGAATGTTGAGACAGCTCAAATTCAAGTGATGCAACATTTAACCATGCATAAACAACTTATTTCTGGAAATACAGAAGATCCGGTACAAGCCATTTTGCAATGTTTGAATCGCTAATTTTTAAGATTTGATTGGCTAATTGCTTTTAATCCTGCTAATGAAAATTTTTTAAAATGTTCAACTAAATCATGTAATGGCATCTGGGCAATATTTTTAAGCGGCTCAGGTGCTTGAGCATTAGGTCCGGCAATAATGAGCATCATGCAAGGTGTCATCACGCTTAAAATACAAGGCAAAACAGCTGGATCATTTTCATCTAAACCAGCAACTTGACTAATGAGCCTACGAATAAGAAAAAATTTCCTCATACCTGCAAGTTCAATAAAATTTAATAAATGCTCAGAAGGTGAAAAGAGTTCACGAATAAAGACTTTGCCATGCCAAACATCTTTTTCGGTTAATTTATGCAGCAAGGTCTCAAGTAATAAGCTTAGCTTTTCTTCTGGTGACTGAGTGCTTTCAACAAGTTCTAGTAAATATTTTTCATCTAGATAGTGAGCGTGAGCTTCCACTAACACAGCTTGATACAGCCCTTCTCGACCATCAAAGTGATAATTAATTGCAGCCAAATCAACATTCGCAGCGTTAGCAATTGTTTTGTTCGCTGTCTTTGCAAAACCATATTGGGCAATTAAAGGTCCTGCTGCCTCAATAATTTTGGACTTGGTTAAGTCACCATCACTTCGTCTAGATCTGGACATATTTAACCCTAACTTTGATTCACCATAAAAGTATATCTTTTATTCAAAGATTGGAGTAATTTAAATTTAAATTGAATTTAAACTAATAAAATTTGAATTTAATAAGAAGGCCAATAAGATGAATAAAAAACTGATTGTCGTCGTCTTGGTTGTTATAGCTGTGGTTATCATCGGCTTTTGGGCATGGAAATATAATAATAAAAATCAAAAAGATAATGTATTAACATTATATGGAAATGTTGATATTCGCCAAGTTTCACTTGCATTTGAACAGTCTGGTCGTATAGAAAAACTGTTAGTACAAGAGGGTGATAAAGTTAAAGCAGGGCAAGTACTAGCGACTCTGAATACCAATGCACTACACATTCAGGCAAAGCAAGCTCAAGCACAACTTAAAGCTCAACAAGAGGCAATTGTTAAACAAGATGTGGGTGCTCGCCCAGAAGAAATCACTCAAGCAAAAGCACAACTTGCATCTGCCCAAGCTGAGCTTGATAAAACCAATAAAAACCTGCAACGCTTACAAATTTTGGTAAGTAGTACTGATGGTCGGGCAATTAGCCAACAGGAGCTCGACTATGCCAAAAGTAATAAAGATAGTGCCGAGGCAGCAGTCCGTGAAAGACAAGCTAATTTAGAATTGATCATTAAAGGTGCTAGACAAGAAGATCGTGAAGCGACCAAAGCACAGTATGAAGTAACCAAAGCTAATTTAGATTTAATTAACTATAACCTTACTCAAGCTGAACTAAAGTCTCCTGTAAATGCAGTGGTAAGAGCTCGGTTACAAGAAGTTGGGGATATGACAACTGCGCAAAAGGCCGTTTATACATTGACTTTGACCGATCCCAAATGGATTCGTGTGTATGTAAATGAACAAGATTTAAGTTCTATCAAGATGGGTGGCACGGCCCAAGTTATTCGTGATTCTGATTCTAATCAGCCCATTAATGGAAAAATTGGTTATATATCTTCAGTGGCAGAGTTCACCCCTAAAACAGTACAGACCGAAGAGATTAGGACAACACTGGTTTATGAGGTTCGAGTGTATGTAAATGATCCGAGTGATCAATTGAACATGGGCCAACCTGTGTCTGTAAAAGTGCCACTTGCTTCAGGTGAAAAAGCTCATGACTGATGGAACAGTAGTGGTTCAAGCTCAAAATTTGTTCATGACTTTTAAGGCTGAGAGTAAAAAGACAGCAGAAATTACGGCAATTGTTGATTTGAATATGCAAATTAACAACGGAGAACTTACCGCTTTGGTAGGTCCGGATGGCTCGGGAAAAACAACTTTATTAAGATTAATTGCAGGATTATATAAAGCGACTTCTGGTTCATTAAATGTACTTGGAATTGAAGTAAGTAAAAATCCGCAAGCTGTACAAGACCGTATTAGCTATATGCCACAACGTTTTGGACTATATGAAGACTTAAGCGTACAAGAGAATTTAGATTTATATGCCGACTTACATGGCGTTTCAAAGGATGTACGGGGGCAAAGGTTTAAACGCTTATTGGAAATAACGGATCTTACTCAATTCACTCAACGCCTAGCTGGGCAACTTTCTGGTGGGATGAAACAAAAACTAGGGCTGGCATGTACTTTAGTTCGTTCCCCAGAGTTACTGTTACTTGACGAGCCTAGTGTTGGAGTGGACCCTTTATCAAGGCGGGATTTATGGATCATTATTGAACAGCTTGTTCAAGAAGAAAACTTAAGCGTAATTATAAGTACTGCTTATATGGATGAAGCAGAAAAATGTGCTCACGTGTATATCATGCACGAAGGCAAAATTTTAAAACAAGGTTCACCTGAACAATTAAAAGAAATAGTAAGTGGACAAACGTGGAATATAAAACCTTCAGAGCTGATTAAGGCTCGGACCTTACAAGCCCAGTTACTTGATAACCATGTAGAGATTATTGATGCTGTTCCAAAGGGTGAACAAGTAAACTTTATTAGTCGTCAAAAAGAGCTATCAGCCGATATTTTACCTGAAGGGCTAAAAGCCAATGTGCGACCAGCAGAACTTGAAGATGCGTTTATGTTGTTGTTACAGCAGACTCAAAAGCAACCAAAACATATACCTATTTCTGAGCAAGCTTTTCAATTAGAACAAAACAATAATTCCAAGTCAGAGCAACCTATCATTGTAGTTAAAGATTTAGTCCGAACTTTTGGAGATTTTACTGCTGTTGCCAATACATCATTTACTGTACAACGTGGCGAAATATTTGGATTACTTGGGCCCAATGGCGCGGGTAAAACGACAACATTTCGAATGTTATGTGGATTACTACCGGCAAGTAGCGGGTATTTGGAAGTTGCTGGTAAAAATTTACGGACAGCTCGTGCTGAGGCAAGAGCCAAAGTGGGGTATGTCTCTCAAAAATTTGCACTGTATAGCAATTTAACTGTCTTAGAAAACTTGAAGTTTTTTGGTGGAGCATATGGGCTATCTGGCAAAAAACTAAATCAACAAATTGATAAAGCCTTACAGCAATACGATTTAAAGCCTCATAGTAAAAGTGGTGATTTACCGGGTGGATATAAACAACGGCTATCAATGGCTGCTGCACTATTACATGAACCAGAAATTTTATTTTTAGACGAACCCACGAGCGGAATTGACCCGCTTGCACGGCGTTCATTTTGGTACAGCATTGGTGAACTGGCAAATCAGGGCATTACCATCATTATTACCACGCACTTTATGGAAGAAGCAGAGTATTGCGACCGCATTGCCATACAAGATGTTGGAAAGTTATTAGCCTTAGGCTCTCCCCAACAAGTCCGTAAATTGGCAAGTAAAGATAAACATATTGCTGACATGAATGAGGCTTTTATAGCAATTGTGGAACAAGCACGCGCGTTAAGGCACGCTGGTTAGGAGGTCTACAATGAGCTTTGGATTTTGGAATCGGCTGACAGCATTAGTTCGTAAAGAAACTAAGCAGCTCATTCGTGATAAAAGCAGCCTCGGGATTGGACTCGTTTTGCCTGTTATTTTAATTCTACTGTTTGGTTATGGACTTTCCTTTGACTTAAATCAGGCCCGAGTCGGTGTTGTTGTCGATCAGTCTTCACCGCAGATCAATCAGGCTTTAGCTGGTTTAAATGGCTCACGATATTTAGCCAGTCAAGAGTTTCATAATTTGCCTGAAGCAGAGCAGGCCATTAGAGATGGCGAAATTGATGCTATTTTGCATTTTCATTCAGATTTTGCCAGTCAGGTACAGCAAGGTAATGCCAAGGTTCAACTATTATTAAATGGTACATCCACTACCATAGCAACAGCTCTAGAGGGATATGTTGCAGGTGCTTTAGCTACCGCGCCGTCTATACAGTTTGACCGTAGCCCAATATTAGCAACGTCAAGTGCCGTTAATATTGAACAACGAATATGGTTTAACGAATCTGGTAACAGTACTTGGTTTTTAGTCCCTGGCTTAATGGTACTCATTTTAACTTTAATTGGCGCATTTTTAACTGGTTTACTTATTGCCCGTGAAAGGGAACGGGGAACTCTAGAAGCTTTATTTGTCACACCTGTACGGCCATTTGAAATTGTATTAGCAAAACTCATTCCTTATGTGGTGATCGGCATGATTGATATCGTGATCTGTATTGTTGCTGCATATTTTATTTTTGAAGTACCTATGCGCGGTTCATTATTTTCAATTTTATCGGCTTCATTTCTCTATTTAGTTGTTTCTTTATTACTTGGTTTAACTATATCTGGCTTTGCTCAAAGTCAGTTTCAGGCAAGTCAAATTGCTTTATTGGCAAGTTTTATGCCCGCACTTATGCTTTCAGGATTTGTTTTTGATACCCGTAACTTACCTTTGGTTGTGCAAATTATTAGTCAGTTACTACCGGCTACACATTTTATGATTTTAATTAAAACCTTATTTATGGGAGGTGATGATTGGAAGTTATGGTTTAAAGAGTGCGGTTTTCTGTTGGGATATATCGTTGTTTTGATATGTGCTGTGAACTTTTCACTGAAAAAACGGTTGAGATAAAGTTATGTGGCAGCAACTAATCTCTTGGCTAAAACATTTAAGTTTTTTGGTCAAAAAAGAATTCTTAACCATTTTTAGTGACCCTGCAAATAGAGTCATTTTATTTGTACCAGCCCTCATGCAAGCACTTTTATTTGGTTATGCTGCTACTTATGATGTTAACCATGTCGATTATGCAATTTTAGACCAGAGCAATGGGCAGGTCTCACATGAACTCATCTCAAAATTAGATGGTTCTGGTATTTTTAAGCGTGTTGCAACACTTGAATATACCGATCAAATCAAACAAGTTATTGATAATCGTCAGGCACTGGTTGTAATTACGATACCGTCTGACTTTGAGAGTAAATTAAATAATAACCAAAGTTCATCTATACAAGTGATTGTTGATGGCAGGAACTCATCAACTGCTGTTGTAGCTGGTTCATATCTAAATAAAATTGTTGGTCAGTTTAATCAGCAAAAATTTAACTCAGCTCTGCCGATTAGCCTTGAAACAAGAACATGGTATAACCCAAATCAAGAGTCTCGATGGAGCCTAATGCCCTCATTAATTGCAGCCTTAAGTATGATGCAAACATTACTTTTATCAGCCTTATCAGTCGCGCGTGAACGTGAGCAAGGTACATTTGATCAGTTATTAGTGACACCGTATACACCATTACAAATTATGATTGGTAAAGCCTTACCGCCAATTTTTGTAGGGCTGATGCAATCAACCATTATTTTATTGATTATTTTGTTCTGGTTTAAAATTCCCATGAATGGCTCTATAGGGCTGCTTTATTTTGGTTTATTGAGTTTTAATGTGGCTGTAGTTGGTGTGGGCTTATCAATTTCGGCATTATCTTTAAATATGCAACAAGCTATGTTATTTACGTTTTTAATCATTATGCCTTTAATGTTGCTTTCAGGTTTATTAACTCCTGTAGAAAACATGCCAGAAGCACTACAAATAGCAACGTACGCAAATCCTTTAAGGTTTGGAATTAACTTGGTACAACGAGTTTATTTGGAAGGTGCAAGCTTTGCACAAGTTAAATTCAACTTTATTCCAATGATCATACTTGGACTGGTCACTTTACCTTTGGCAGCTTGGTTATTTAGAAACAGATTATCTTAATTAAAAAGCCCCATTTTAGGGGCTTTAAAACTTACTTAAGCACGTACAATCAGCTCGTAACCTGTATATTTACGGATATTGATAACACCGATATCAAAAATTAAATATTGACCTTTAATACCTTGTAATACACCGCGAATTTTTGGTGTTTTATCTAAGTTTAAAGACTTAATTTTTTCAGGATATTGTTCAACTGGATAAACAAACTCACGTGGCAATTCATTTTCTAGTAGTTCAACCGTTTCGTTAAATTCAAGGTTTTGACTGAATTCCTCACGAATAGTTTGAATTTTCGGTGCAAACTCTTCGATTAACTGATCACGTTGTTCAGTCAGTTTTAGAGGTTCAGCTTCTCCTTTAAGGAGTTTACGCCAGTCAGTTTTGTCAGCAACTAAAGAACCAAACATAGTTTCAAGCTGACCAGATAAACGGCGGGATCCAACTTTTAAAATTGGTAAGGCTTGTGTTGCACCTTGATCTAACCAACGGCCTGGCATATGGCTAACACGAGTAATACCCACTTTTAAAGCACTCGAATTTGCCAAATATACAATATGAGGTTGGAAACAAACATTGTGGGCAAAGTCATCTTCACGACATGTACCTAAATGATAGTGGCATGTTTCAGGTTTCATAATGCATAGGTCACATTCTGCTTTAGTTTTAAAGCATTTAAAGCAGTGGCCTTGAGAATAAGATTTTGGTGTTTTAGTGCCACAAGAAGTGCAATAAATATTACCTGTCCATTCGATTTCTAGTTCTTGTCCTAAATTAAAAGGAAGATCAATTTCTGAACGGTCTAATACAAATTTGTATTCAACATTTGCCTTGGTTGTCTGTTGATCAGTTACACTAGCATCTTTTAGGCCTGCATGCATTTTATGGCAAATGCCTTGTAGTTCCATAAAGTTTAAACTCACATCTTTCAATTAAGGGTTGCAGTTATGGCTGAACAAAATGTCATCACTTCTATGCTAGACGATTTATCAAACGAACAGCCCATTCATACTGCACTTTGTATTGGCCAGAAAATTGACCAGAATAACGCAATTCAATGGCACTATTTTACCGTAACTGAGCTTTTAAGTCTGCCTTTTACTCAGCGTTATGACTTGGGTTTTGTATTGTTTGATACAGATGAAATGCAGAACATAACTGAACTACAAAAGTCACAATTATTAGTGAAGCTAAGAGATTTATTAGCAAAGCGAATTGTTGTAGTGAGTAAACGCAGTGATGAACAGTTATTACGTTCTTTAGGTTTCACGCAACTCATTGATAAAACTTCACATGATAGTGATTTTGCTTTATGGCAATTTAACATCTTGACTTATAAGCATGTTCCAGATTGGTTTAATTCAAAGTTCTGGGCAAACCCAGAGAACTGGAATAAATTCCGCTGGTAAAAGAGCACTAAATCTCTTTCAAAATTTAACAATTTGGCTTTTGCTGTCTTCACAAGAATCCGCGTATGCTCGTGTATAAACCATACATAAGAGTTACACATGACAAATTTAAGCAACATTGTAGAAGTTTTGGCTCAGCAGGCTTTAGGTGGGAACCAGCAAGCATCAGGTCAAGGTGGTTTAGGTGGAATTTTAGGTTCAGTACTCGGACAAATGGGGGGCAATACTTCTTCTGGCACACAAGGTGGTCTTGGAGGCGTACTAGGTTCTGTATTAGGTCAAGTGACTGGAAATAATAATAACGCACCTCAAGCAGGTGGTGGCGTACAAAGTTTATTAATTGCAGTTGTACCTTTAATCTTAGGTTGGGTTCAACAACAAGGTGGTTTGCAGGCTGCTTTAGAAAAGCTAAAAGGTGCAGGTTTAGGTAATCAAGTTCAAAGCTGGGTTGATCCAAATCAAAGTAATAGCGAAGTTCCTACTCAACAATTGCAGAGTTTATTTAATCCAGCTGACATTGAGCAAGTTGCTGCGCAAGCTCAAGCTCCAAAAGAGCAAGTTTACGGTGCAATTGCTTCAGTCTTACCTCAAGTCATTGACTCATTAACACCTCAGGGTGAAAGTACCGATCATCAAGAAGCAAACCAAGACATTCAAAACGTTATGAATCTTGTAAGTGGTTTCTTAAAATAAGCTACAAAGTAAAAAAAGCCGATATAAAAATATCGGTTTTTTTAATCTGAACAATAAAATAAAAGGGCGTTAGCCCTTTTATTTTAGATATGAATCAAAAATAACTAATTAGAAGTTATATTCGATACCTGTACCTACAACAGTTTGCTTGTCATCGTCATTCAACCAGTCGCGTTTTTGTTGAGCAACGATGCCGTAGAAACGAGCTTGCTTGTTGATTTGGTAATCAAGACCTAAACCGTACAAGTCGATTTTACGATCTGATTGACCACTTACTTGTGTTTCAGCTGAAGCATATTCTGCTTTCACTTTAAGTTTAGTGTTAGGAATTTTATAAGCAGCTGTTACTGCATATGCTTGTTCCTCTAAACCGCGGTAAGCTTTACCAGCTTTATCGATTGAACCATCTGATTTATATGATTGACCATATGCAGTCAATTCATCAGTAGGTTCAGCATGTTGCCATAAAGCACCTACAACAAAACCTGATTTTGCGATGTCATAAGAACCAGTTACACGGTAAGCATCTGTATAAACATCTTTCAAACCGTAAGCAGCATATTTACCTTTAATACCAAAGTCACCAGCAGCAGCTACTGCTAAACCAAGGTCTTTATTTTCATAACCAAGCGCAGTAGACACAGAGTCAAAGCTGTCATTCTTACTGTCTTTACCAGTTTCACCTTGTTTGCTGTCAGAGGTGCTTTCACCAGTTTGAGCCATAATGTTGAAAGTTAAACCAGCTAATAATTTTGGATCTAATTCAAAACCAACTACGTTATCTAAGCGGTTTTCACCGTACATGATATTGGTAATATCTAAACGTGTATCGTCATTAAAGATGTCTTGGTTACCACCAGCAGCAGTTTTAAAGTAAGAGTCGTATTTACCTACTTTTAAAGTACCAACACCTTCAGTTTTTAAACCGATGAAACGGTTACGAGCGCTAAGGTCAGTATCAGAACCTGAACCATCAGTAGAAATTGCCCATTCAGCTAAATAAACAGCAGATAATTTGTCAGTTAATTTCTCTTCGCCTTTTACCCCAATGCGAGAAGAGTTTGAGTTAACTTCGGTAACATCACTTTTACCATCGAAATTTTTATTATCAACTTGGTTAATAGAAACATTTAGTTTGCCATACAAAGTTGGCGCTGCTTGCACCGCGTTTATGCTCAAAGTTGCAACTGCGGCAGCGAGTAGCAATTTCTTCATTGAGATTTCTCCAAAAGGTATTTAAAAATGGCGTATGCCTAGTTAACTATTTATTTTGTAGTTGACTTATGTACAAAAAGTTACAAAAGCTCACCAACTTGCTAAGCAGTATCGGCAAACTTTGTGACAGAGGCGTGAAAAATAAATGACAGTTTTATGACGATTAAAATTTAGAAATAAATTAATTATTTTAGGTTTTTATATTTTTTAGACGAAAAAAAGCGGAGTCAAAACTCCGCTTTAATATTTTAAAAATCAAAGAGCTGCTTTAATTTTCTCAGCTAAAGCTTTAATTTTTTCTTGATCGCCTAATTCTACAGCATGTCTTCCAAGTTGATGCACATTTGTAGGAATAAGGTGAAAATGAACATGCGGAACAGTTTGTCCTGCTCCTGCTCCAGAAAGTTGCATCAAGACAATACCTTCTAAATTGAAGGCTTTTTCCATTGCTTTCGCAATTTTCTGAACAATTTGGATGGTATATGAGGCTGCTTCTGGGGGTAAATCAAGCAGGGTTACAGCAGGTGTTTTTGGAATAACTAATGTATGACCATCGGCTTGAGGCATAATATCCATAAAAGCTAGAACTTGATCATCTTCATAGATTTTTATCGCTGGAAGTTCATTGCGTAAAATTTTTGCGAAGATATTTTGATCATCGTATGCCATGTATTAGTCCTTTAAAATTATTTACATTTCAATTCTTTCTGACGCTCTTTAATAGCATCAAGACGTTGTTGCTCTTTGTCAGAAAACTTTGGTTTTGTCGTATGACAGTTTTCATTACCATATTTTTCTTTAGCATCAGGATCTTTAAAACAAAAGCCTTTTGATGCATAAATCAAATTATAGTCGTCTTGCAATTTCTGACATTCTTGCTCAGGCGTTGCAGCTTGAACGCTTAAACCAGCCATGCTCACCATGCCAGTAAAGACTGCAACCATAAATTTATTCATGAGCGTTTCCTCAGTTAAAGGTATGAACCTGTACTCAATATAAGGTTTATTACCAATATTTCAATGATTATTAATTACTCAAATGTCATTTTGGGTGATAATTTGTTCATAAAACAAATAAAAACTTTAGATATCAATAATTTATAAAAATCAAATAAAAACATAAACTTAAGAGAAATTATATATATTTTTTTAGAATTTGATTCTTTTTAATTCACTTTTAACTTTCATTGGCAATATAAAAATATGCTTCTGATTGAGGTAATCAGATATAAAAAATTTTAGAAAAAGATGAGAACTTATAGCCTATTCCATTTGCTAAATAGACAGATGAAGTTTGAAATTAGGTCAATGAAAAAGGGGATAAGCAATGACATCATCAAAAACACAAAACGTGATAATTATCACAGTTTGTGTTTTTAGGATTAAGTGGAATTCACTGGGCCCATTTTAATTTAGACGGAAATGGGCTTTTTCTTTTAAGCTGTAAAATATTAATAGGCCAAAAGTAATCTTATTTTACACTTCAAGTGAAAGATGTATTGATTTTGCATGTTTTAACTTCTATTATATAGTCCTTAAATTGCTGCGTTTGATAGTTTTTTGTTTTTGTAGCCCATTTCTAAAATTGAGATGGGTTTTTTTTATTTAAGTTATTTCGAAATATATTAATTTAGCCTCACTATTGAGAGTTGTAATTAGCTATATGTTTAATTAATGTGATGCATTTCGCATACAACTTTCACTTTTACTATGGTGGTTACTTTTTAGTCTAACCTACTTACATATAGCAATGTTATATTCATCATACTTCCTTAAAGGATCTGATTATTTATCGGAGACAGGATTAAAAGGAAATAGAGAATGTCACAGTTTTTACTCGTTGCTGAAAGAGTTTATAAAAAATCTGAAGAAGAAAAGCTTTTCTCAGAGGATATTATTGAGCACTTGAATCGCTTAGTTAGTATGATCCGACAAGAGATAAAAGATACTTCATATAAATTAAAATATAACTTTATTGATTTCGAAGAATGTTTAAATAAGCCAGCCAATGAATGTTCAGCCAAACTCGATATCAGTTTAATGCCAACATATAAAAATAAAGGAGAATATATTATGTGGTTGGCTAGTTTTATTGAAAAAATAACATTAGGAGGAAGAGAAAAGTTTCCACCACTTACTAATACTTTGCTTCCCAGCTGTATGCTTGCCAATCCTTATTCAGCAAAAATGGAACAAGCTAAGGTTGTATCCGAAAAAAGTGCGCAAATGATTGTAAATTATTTTAGATCCTCAGATTATAAAAAGGTTAATAAAGTACCTACGTAGTATAAAAATAATAATCTTTCAGTTGCTTAGTGATTCCATATATACAAAAAATTTCGTAATGAATGAAATGAGTTTGCATGTTTAAGGTTTCATAGTATTTCTTAGTGAGCCTATTAAAATTAAGTTTAATAGGCAGCCCTCTAAAAGATTAAATTTACTCTAATGTAATCTTTGTCCACGCTTCATACATTTTAACTGCCGCAGAGAAGTCACTGTTATCTTCAGCAGTTAAGTGAGCAGCTTGGATTAAACTTTGCGTTAAAGACAAAAGCGGGGCAGGAAGCTTTGCTTGCTTGACTAAATCCAAAGCAATTCCTGTGTCTTTGGCAAGAAGAGGTAAGCCAAAGGTTATTGGAAATTCACGACTCAATACACGCTGTGGGAAGATAGTCTCTGTTACCAGACTTTTACCACTTGAAGCGTTAATGCACTCTAAAGCTTCGTTCAAGCTTACCCCATGCGCTTTTAAAGCACTGAAACCTTCTGCAACAGACCAAAGATTAACCGCGAGTAGCATATTATTAACTGCTTTTACTGCAAATCCAGCGCCAGACTCACCGACATGTTTAATTAATTTTCCTACCGCTTGTAGAGCTGGTAATGCGCGTTCGAAAACTGCTGCATCACCACCCACCATTACAGTCAGAGTTGCATTTTCAGCTCCTACGGTTTGACCGCTTACTGGAGCATCCAGAAAATCAACATTTAATTGCTTTAATGAGCTAGCTAATGCAAGGGCAGAGTCCGGAACCCCGCTGGTACAGTCTATCCAGATTGCTCCAGATTTAATTTCTACATTGCTAATTAGCGTTTCTACATCAGTGCTTGTCGGTAAGCATGAAAAGATAATATCTGCTTGTACAGCTTGCTCTAATGAGACAGCCTTAGTGCCATAGTCTGCTGCATGTTGTTTGGCTTTTTCAAAATTTCGATTCCATACATAGACAGTATCGAAGTGTTTTGGTAAATGCGCTGCCATACGGTAGCCCATTGCACCCAGACCAATAAATGCAACAGATTGACTCATGACCTTATCCTTAAATTTGTGTTGAACGTTCGGCGAGCCATCCAGCCAGTTTCGGCCAAAACTCCAGAGCACTTGCTTGACTCGACATTAGGCCTAAATGACCACCGGGGATGAGAGTAAACGTGACATCCTGACTGCTTGTCAATTGACTTAATGGCGAAGCAGCGTCAGCAGTGACCAATTGATCACTACGACCCGCGCCAACTAAGAGAGAACAATCTATATTTTTTAATTCGATTTTCTTATCTTTTAACTGAATAAAGCCACGTTTTAACGGATTTTGTAGCCAGACATTAAACAACATGTCCTGATTAATACCACCCGGATAGTCAATCATATTATTTAAAAAGTTACTTAGGGTGGCATGCTCTTGTACAAATTGCAGGTCATCAAGATTCTTTAGCAATTGCACATGTCCATCTAACCAACCTTTAGGATCAAGAATTTTGAAACCTAGTGAATTTAAAATTCCGGGACTGTGGATCAGACGTTTTGGCAATCCAGAGTAAATACGTTCCTGAATTTTCTTATTGCGACTAATCAACTGATTTATGGTTTGATAGAGCTTACCAATATGGCCAGATGCATAACTATCTATTGGACTACCAAGAACAATTAAATTTTTAATATGATTGGGTTGGTTCAGAGCAGCATATAAAGTAACGAATATGCCTGCCATACTCCAGCCATGGAGCGAGATTTGCTCACTTCCTGAATGTGCACGAACGAGTTCTATTGCTTTTGGAATGAAATCTTCAATAAATGATAAAAAGTTAAGATATCTATCTTTAAACTTTAAGCGTCCCCAATCGACCAAATAGACATCAAAACCTGCATTTTGAAAGTATTTAATAAGAGAACGATAAGGATATAAATCATAAATCGCCATATTAATTGCGAGTGGGGCAACAAAGACTAATGGTTCTTTAAATTTTTTTTGTGTTGCTGCGTAATAACGAATACGGGTTTGATTGAATTCGCCAATCACCTCAAAGGGGGTACTTTGTGATAGTACTAATGTTTTTGAATGAAATAGTCGGGCAGAAAGGTGCTTGATTTGGCTTTGTTCTGAGACAAGGGACTTTAAGCGTTTCATCTTGCTTTACCAACTATTTACTAAAATTAAATAAAGTCTAAGCGATAATTTTAATGTTTACCTTGACCTTAAATACCTTAGACACTCAAAATGATGATAGTTTTTTAGTACATGACCAGTAAAGGCGAACATTTAATGAACCAGTCTGATGATTTAGAATACCAACTTGATACTTTAGCCATTCGTACCGGACATACTCGTAGTTTTGAAGGTGAGCATGGCGAACCGATTTTTTTGACATCATCTTTTGTATATGAAAATGCAGAAGAAGCTGCAGCAAAATTTTCTGGTCAAGTTCAAGGAAATATCTATTCTCGTTTTACCAATCCGACTGTATCGATGTTCGAAAAACGCTTAGCGGCTTTAGATGGTGCTGAACGTGCTGTTGCGACAAGCTCTGGAATGGGCGCGATTTTGTCAGTTACTATGGCATATCTCAAAGCGGGTGATCATGTTATTTGCTCAAGAGCAGTTTTTGGTTCAGTTGTTGCCTTGTTTGAAAAATATATTGCCAAGTTTGGTGTAGATATTACATTTGTCGATTTATGTGATTTGGACGATTGGAAAAAAGCAGTACGTCCAGAAACTAAACTTTTATTTGTTGAGTCGCCGTCTAATCCTCTAGCTGAGATCGCAGATATTCAAGCGCTTGCAGATATTGCTCATGTGAATGGCGCATTACTTGCGGTTGATAACAGCTTCTGTACGCCTGTTTTACAGCAACCATTAAAGTTTGGGGCAGACCTTGTCATTTACTCTGCGACTAAATATTTAGATGGACAAGGGCGCGCACTAGGCGGTGCTGTTGTCGGTAATCATCAGTTATTAGAAGAAGTTTTTGGTGTTGTCCGTACGCTTGGACCATCAATGAGTCCATTTAATGCATGGGTTTTCTTAAAAGGTTTAGAGACTTTACGTTTGCGTATGAAGGCACACTGTGAGAGTGCTCAAATTCTTGCAGAATGGTTATCTACTCATGAAAAAGTAGAAAAAGTTTACTACGCTGGTTTACCAGCTCATGAAGGCCATGAACTTGCGGCTAAACAGCAAACAGGTTTTGGTGGGATTGTTTCTTTCGTTGTTAAAGGCGAACGTGAAGGTGCTTGGAAGGTTATTGATAATACTAAGTTTATTTCGATTACTGGTAACCTAGGTGATGTGAAGTCAACAATTACCCATCCTGCAACGACTACACATGGCAAACTTTCTGCTGATGCGAAAGCTGCGGCCGGTATTCAAGAGGGGTTAATCCGCGTATCTGTAGGCTTAGAAGATATTAATGACATTATTCGTGATATCTCACGTGGTCTTGATCTGATTTAATTATCCTTATCGAAATAATTCTTTTGGGTTATTTTTTCATGAAACCATCTCTTTAATTGAGATGGTTTTTATATTTAAATGTTACTCAAATTTCAGAATTACAATAAAAAAACTACATTTTTGTTTAAATGAGGGGTAAGAGTACAAGGTATAAAGACTGTAAATTTAATTAAAAGAAATGTGAGTTTTAAAATGCTTAAGCCTATTGCTATTGTCGTTGTAGTGGGGGTAATCGGGGTAGTTGGATACAAATTGCTGACGAAACCGAGTCAGCACCCAGTGAATGAGACAACTTTATTGATCAACAATGCAGAGAAGTCTGTTCAAGAAGCAGATAAATCTATTCAAGAAGCAAATACCTCCTTTAAGAAAGTTCCCTTAAGTGAATATAAAACAATTGATAAAGGTCTACAGGCATCTCAATAGTGCTATGAGTTTTTACAAGACTTTAATGTATGCCATCTAAATATTTAGGAAGTGTACCTAAGTATGAGCATGTTACTCATGTCGCTACGTAAAATAGAGCTAGAGATACTGATAGAAAACATTAGCCTATTGTGTCAGAATTACGGATTAATTTGAGTTCAATGCACTAATCTGTATGTATTTTAATCGCATAGGTTGGTTCAATGAGATTAAGTTTTTATAAAGTATTACCAGATAACGCATAATACTTTAAAGATTTGATAGAGATACGGAGTAAAGTTATGAATATCAATATGCTCATGCAGCAAGCGCAGCGCATGCAAAAAGATATGGAAACAAATATAAAAAAGGCGAAAGAAGAGCTTGCTCAAACTGAAGTTCATGCAGAAGCTGGTGGCGGTTTGGTTAAAGTAACTATGACTGGGCGCTATCTTGTAAAACGTATCGAAATTAACCCTGAATTACTTCAAGATGAACCAGATATGATTGAAGATTTGATTGCTGCAGCGGTAAATGATGCTGTACGTCAAGCAGAAGTTATTTCTGAAGAAAAAATGCAAAAAGCGAATTCTGGTATGGGCTTGCCACCTGGCTTAGCGGGCATGTTCTAAGGAAATTCTGTGTTTAGCGATAGATTTGAACAACTCGTTCAAGCTTTACGTATATTGCCTAGCGTTGGTCCGAAATCGGCTCAACGTATGGCATTACATCTTTTGATGAAAAATCGAGAAGGTGCGTTTGCATTAGCCCATGCTTTACATGAAGCTTCAAGTTATATTCATGAGTGCAGCGTTTGCCATTCTTTAACTGAACATGAAATTTGTGATATTTGCGCCTCAACTGAGCGAGAAGATCAACTATTGTGTGTGGTTGAATCACCAGCAGATGTAATGGCGATTGAGCAAAGCGGAAGTTTCCGTGGTAAATACCATGTTTTAGGTGGGCATCTATCACCTTTAGATGGTATTGGTCCAGAAGAAATTGGTATTCCTTATCTGATTCAGCGTTTAAGCCAAGGCAAAATTGAAGAAGTGATTCTGGCAACAAATGCGACTGTAGAGGGACAGGCAACCGCTCATTATTTGGTAGAAGCGACTAAGCATTTACCTATACAAATGACACGTATTGCTCAAGGTGTACCGCAAGGTGGTGAACTTGAGTATGTAGATAGCCATACCTTAAGTCAGGCAGTTCATAATCGTATGAGAATGAAATAAGCATTTCGATGCTTGTTTCATTGATGTCATATAAAATTGAATTAGATTTATTAATTTAGTTATAAAAGATGAATGTTATTTTGTCTTTAATTAAAAAAGTTTAAATAAAATATGAAAGCCCATAAGAATGAAAAAGATCTTATAGATTTTAAACAATGAATATTTGGAGTTAACTTTAAAAATATAAATAAAAGATCAAAAAGTTATCTATTTTCGAAAAATTGTTCAAAAATAGAGTATTCATAAAGGTTTAAGTGGTAATTTCCTACTTCTATGTTATATATACCAGAGTTCTAAGCACTCTTTGCATTTACTTGAGAAAGCATGTTTCAGTTTATCCAACAGCAAACCGATTTGGTTGATGTTCTTCAAAAAATGGATCAATGTTCGATATATGGACTTGATACAGAATTTATTAAGGTTGACACACTCTGGCCTAAACTTGGAGTATGCCAAGTTAATGTAAATGGCGATGTCTATCTGTTGGATGGTGTTTCATTAGATCTAAGTCAGTTTTGGAAAAAAATATTTCTCGCTCAGCAGAACATTTTTCATGCATGCGGGGAAGACATTGATTTAATCTATCATTACGCTGATCAAGAAGATCTGCTTAATGTGTTTGATACTCAAGTGGGCCTTTCTTTCTTAGGCCATGGGCTGCAAGTAAGTTACCAAGGTGCATTGAAGCTTTGTCTCGACATTGACATTGAAAAAGATCAAACAAGATCTGATTGGTTAGCTCGGCCTTTATCGCCTCAGCAACTTTGTTATGCGGCAAATGATGTTCTATATATAATGAAGTTAGCGCATCATATTCAAGAACAGCTTAAGCAGAAAGGGCTTTATGACTATGTTCTTGAAGATTGTAGTAGTTTAACTAAAGAAATTATTAGTGAAACGCCGACTGAGTTGCTTTATACAGATGTTGGTAATTATCGTCATTCGCGCCGTCAATTGATGCAACTGCAAAATTTAAGTGAATGGCGCGAATACATTGTTAAAGCAACGAATCAGCCACGCAGTTTTATTCTTAGAAACTCGACCATGATTGATATGGTTGAAAAGAATCCACGTAATAGTTTTCAACTCTCGCAAGTTAAAGATATTCGCCCAAATGTAGTTCGTGAATATGGAAAAACTATTTTAGAATTACTTAAAGATTTACCGATTGAAAGTGAATGGCCAACAAGAATTGCCAAACCTTTTAAAGTAACATCTAAAGAAACTTTGCATAAAATGGATATGGTACTTGCCCATGCAATAAGTGAGACGTCTATTCCTAAAGAAGTATTGCTTAGAAAGAAATGGCTAAATGCAATTCATCAACATGTTCTTTCTCAAGGGGATGAACAAGATTTGCCTGATTATCTTTTGGGTTGGCGTTACGAGCTATTAACTCAACCATTAATTCAGTTATTTCAAGAAGAAAAACAAAGTCTATCCATTTAAAATGATGTGACAGTTAAAATTTAAAAGCTCATCTTCGTGATGGGCTTTTTTAATGAACAGTAATGAATAATTTAAATTGAGTAGTTTTTATTTATAAATAATAGATATTCAATATTAATAGTTAATAAAGTAAATGTTTATGTTAGCTATATTAAATAATTAACCTTATTAAAAAGCTAGTAAAGTGATGGGTTGAAGTAATTTTAATTTGTAAAATTGATAATGAATTAAATTAACTTCTTCAATGAGAAAAATTCAATTGATTAAACATACAGGTCTGTATATTCTTGGTTGTAAGAAAAACAATTTCAATATAAATAATATATAACTATAAGTTTGTTTCGGTGCAGAAATAAAAAAGCCAACCCAATTGGGTTGGCTTTTTATTTTTAATCATACAATTCAGTTAAAAAGTCAGTAGGTTATTAAATTTTAAAAATTAAGGACTCATATTTTACGAACTTTCTGTATATGAAGCGGAAAGTTCAGCTACGAGTTTCTCTGCTTTTTGAAAAGCATTTTCTAAAGATTTTAGATGTCGTGCATCTCCAAATTCTTGATATTCTGAAGCAATTTCATAAACTTTCTCTACGCCTAAATATTTGCTGAGCGTGCGAAGGTGAGGTACAAGATGATTCATGTGATGGCGGATGCCTTCTTTCTCAAAACCAAACTCTCCACTAGAGGTGATAATGATTAAAATTTTTCCAGATAGAAGCGGTTGTAAAGGAAAGTCTCCTCGAGCAAGATCAAAATCAAATGTTTTATTAATCCGAATAATTTGGTCGAACCATGCTTTAAGTTGAGCAGGCATACCATAATTGTACATAGGGGAAGAAATTAAAATGATATCTGAACTCGAAACTTCCGCGATTAACTGATCTGATATAGATAAAACATCACATTGAGCTTGAGTTCTTTTATTTTCAGGTGTAAATACAGCATCAATCCAGTCTTGAGTAATAAATGGTGGCGGATTCATTCCTACATCACGATAGATATATTCATCTATAGGCAGTTGCTTTTTCCATGAGCTGACTAATCGACTGGCAATATTTTTAGAAATCGAATTATGGTTTGGATTGGGGTTAATTGCAGCTCTTACACTAGCATCTATATGTAATATTTTACTCATCATAAATTCCAAAAAAGTTAAGGTTTAATTTATTTTGAGTTTTAAAAGATAAGTAGACAAACGAGAAAATTACATTTATAGATGAGTTTAGTTCACCTATAAATGTAATTTTGGAGAAAGCATGCAAGTCTCTTTGCAAGCACTTAAGGCATTTGAATCAGCCGCTCGATTGGGGAGTTTTAAATTGGCTGCTGAAGAACTTTCATTAACACCGACTGCGATTTCACATCATATTACTAATCTAGAAAGCAGATTAAATGTTGATTTGTTTCATCGACAAGTAAGAAAAATAACGCTTACAACCATCGGAGAGAGACTTGCTGGGGCAATTTCTGAAGGGTTTCGTAAAATTGAAGATGCATTAGATGAAATAACAGTAAATGGAAATGTAGTGAGAGTGGCTAGTACGTCTTCACTCGCTGCAATGCTGTTAATTCCTTCAATAAATGAATTTTATCAATTGCACCCCGATATCTCAGTTGAATTCTCTACAGGCGAAGCTTTAGAAAGTCATTTATATACATTGCCTATTCGATATGGTGATGTATCTTCAGTACCAGCTAAAGATGTCCTTAAATATGAGTCTTTTAATGTATTTGGTGCATCTAAACTTGCTCTGACCAAAGATGCGAGTGAGCCAATAACGTTATTTACCACAGAATGGAAAAATAAAGCATTACCAAGTCCACCATTAGACACATGGCTTGAGGTGAATGGATGGGACCAAAAGAAGGTGATAATTAAGAAATTTGATCAGGAAATTTTTGGCATACATGAGGCTTTATCTGCCAATGGATTAGTATTTTGTTCTGCTACACTTACCCATAGGTTCGTTAAGGCGAATCTCTTACAGGAGTTTAAAACCAAACCCATTCAATCAGAGCTGTGTTACTACATTCCAAATAAGGAAGATTTTAAAAATAGAAATGCGAGAAAATTTATTGAATGGGTAGAAAGTTTATTTAACCAATAAACTTATATCTTTGATTGGTTTTAACTACACAACACTAAAACTCATATAGCCTTTTTATGCTATAAACTTAGATAAATTAATAATTAGAGAGATAAATATGCTTAACAACTTTAATGCTGAACAAGCTCGTCAAAATGCTAAAAACTTTAAAATAAATCAAGACGTCATATTGGAAAAAATTTTAACTGGTACTGAGTCTGAATCTAAGGAAGGAAAGCGAAAAGCAACTTTCTGGTTTCCTGTTGATGCTATAAGCCCTGATCATCTTACTCTGGTTGAAGAGGAGCTTAAAAACAGAGGGTTTAATGTCTCAACTGATATTGAGCACTCTGGTACCACGATCACAATTGAAATAAGCTTCTAATTATCGTTGTGTTTTAACCAAACCATCCTTAAAACAAGGGTGGTTTTTTATGCATGATTTTTCGTGATTTAAGGGAAGTAAATATAAATTTATTTACAATTAAATTTATATTAATCAGGATATTATTTGACAGACTCCATCTTCTTCTGTAGCTTTACTTTTTGAGTGGAATATGGATATGAACTTCCAAACAATACTTTTATCTTTCAAAAATCAATCTACTGGTACAGATGCATTTAAAGATTTAAAAAATGCTTGTGAACAGTCTCTTAAAGAATCTCAAAATACAAAAGAAAAAGCAGCCGTCTATTTAATCTATGGTTTTGCGCGTAGCTACGTGATCTTATATGAAGATGAAGCCGTAACGTCTGAATTTGCCAACACCTCTAAGTCTATGCTTATAGACTACATGGAATGTTTAAATGAAGCTCTATTAAGTCAAAATGATAGCGCTATTTTGAATGCCTTAAATCAAGTAAGCGATGACTATATAAAGAGCTCTCGAGTTTTCTAAACACTATTAATTTATTTTTGATGAAAATACTTCTTTAGCCCAAGCTAAAGAAGTATTTAATGTTTGTTTTAGTGAGACTTTTTCTTACCGCCACCATCTTGTTTATTGACAGTAGACCATGCAATTCGTTCAGCTTCTTCTTGAGAATGACCTCTGTCTACTTCACTCTCAACAATATGTTTAGCCTGACGTTTTTGCTTTGCTGTATAAGCTGTTTTATCACCGCGAGGCATAAGTTCATCCTCCACATCTATGATTAAGATACTTAATATTTAAACATGCTAAGAATTTAAACCAGTTAAGTAATGTCTCCCAATGTATATTAAGTGGTTAGAAGTTTTACTTAAATGTGAATTAAAAAGGGTAATACCTCACTTTAATATCATAAATTTCATAATATTAATGTGTGTAAGTATTAAAAATAGATCACAAAAAGTACTCAGTAACGAACATTTTTTCTTTTTTCCTAAAAATTGTTTTTATTTTATTAATGTTGAAAACTATGTTTAATGTTTAAAATCAACTGTTTATTAATTTACTTTGGAAGGTGCTTTTTATCTGGAACAAAGTTATTATCGACCTTAATCAATGTTGTAGGTTAATATTTCCCAAGAATTAAAAAAACGACTGATGCGTAAACAAACCTGCGTGTGTGAGTCGTTTTTTTTCATGTATGCTGTCCTTAGTTCAAGAGTTGATTTGAAATGCACTGTGATATTTATAGATCGAGCAAAAAAGATGAAATGTACATGTATATTGCTCGTCCAAACTATCCTGACGATGCGGAACAAGCTGATCCGTTTGAAAATGTTCCTGAAGCTGTTTTACAAGCGTTTGGTCGTGCAACGTTTGTCATGCATTTAGAATTAGCTCCAACACGTAAATTGGCGCGTGCTAATGTTTTACATGTTTTAGACTCATTACAAACAAAAGGTTTCTTTATTCAGATGCCACCAGAAGGGTTAATTAACCCAAATGCGGTTGAACCAGAGGGCTTACGTGGTGCGTGAAGATCAAACTGGAATAATGAATCAATTATTCTCTTTTTGGGATGTTGTTCCTGAAGGTGTTATTGCTTTAACAGCTTACGGAATAGGCGCTATTATTGCTTTATGGTGTTGGTGGCGATTAATGCGTCGCCTTCCTACAACTTTTGGTGCAATTAGCTGGCTTATTGTATTTGCTATTTTAGTTACCCCAACAGTGTCTGAAGGACCAAATGCATCGGTAGCACCTGCTATTTTTGGACTTCTATTTGGTGTTTTAACCAAAGATAGCCCTCTAATTTGGTCAAATTTATCTTTAATTCTGTTTGTAGTTGGTCTAGGTTTGGTTGTTGGCTATTGTTGGTCAAAATATTCAACAAACAAAAGCATGCGTTCCATCTAACCATTGAAATAGAAAAATAAGGTCTTTACATGTCTGCTGATACCCAACATTTTACCGGTACAGATCAATATATCGCGACTGATAGTCTTAAGCTCGCTGTAAAAGCAGCTCGTGCTTTACAAAAGCCTTTACTCATTAAGGGTGAACCTGGCACGGGTAAAACTTTACTTGCTGAACAAGTAGCACAAAGTTTGGGTTTAAAACTGATCACTTGGCATATCAAATCGACAACCAAAGCGCAGCAAGGGTTGTATGAATATGATGCGGTTTCTCGTTTACGAGACAGCCAGTTGGGTGATGATCGAGTTTACGATATTAAGAACTATATTAAACCCGGTAAACTGTGGGAAGCTTTCACGAGTGAAGAGCGTTGTGTTTTGTTAATTGATGAAATTGACAAAGCCGATATCGAGTTTCCAAATGACTTGCTGCATGAACTCGATAAAATGTCTTTTTATGTTTATGAAACCAATGAAACAATTACGGCAACACAGCGCCCAATTGTAATTATTACTTCGAATAATGAAAAAGAATTACCAGATGCTTTCTTGCGTCGTTGTTTCTTTCATTACATTGAGTTTCCAGATGAAGCTACAATGCGAGAAATCATTGCTGTTCATTTCCCAAATATCTCTGCAACCCTAGTAAACGAAGCTTTACAGGTTTTCTTTAAACTACGTGAAATTCCTAATTTGAAGAAACCACCATCAACCTCTGAGTTAATTGATTGGTTAAGCTTACTCATGGCAGATGATATGCCAGAAGATGTATTACGCAATCGAGATACATCAAAAGCGATTCCACCTTTATATGGTGCGCTGATCAAAAACGAGCAGGATGTGCAACTCCTCGAACGTTTGGCTTTCATGTCTCGACGTTAAAGGAGGGAATAACCCATGTTTGTGCGGTTATTTTACACCTTACGTAAATACGGTGTTCCAGTTACAACTCGTGAACTCATTGACTTAAACCGTGCTGTGAGTGAAGGCTTAGTTTTTGCTGATCAAGAAGAGTTTTATCAACTTGCTAAAACAATTTTAGTTAAAGATGAGCGCTTTTTTGACAAGTTCGATCGTGCCATGAAAGATTACTTTGATGGCATTGAAACTTTTGATCTGGATGAGTTGCTCAAGCAAGTTAATAAGTTACCAAAAGACTGGTTTGATTTAGAACTTCTAGAAAAGCATTTGACTCCTGAACAACGAGCAGAACTCCAAAAAGCAGGTTCCTTAGAAGAACTGATGAAAATGCTGGAAGAGCGGTTACGCGAACAGCATAAAAAACATCAGGGTGGTAACCGCATGGTGGGTACTGGTGGTACTTCACCTTTTGGGGCCTTTGGAGATCATCCAGAGGGCGTCAGAATTGGTGGACCAGGGCGTAAACGTTCGGCAGTTAAAGTCTGGGAACAGCGTAAATACCAAAATCTAGATGACGACCAAGTTCTTGGTACCCGCCAAATGCAAATTGCTTTACGACGTTTACGTAAATTTGCAAGACAAGGTGCTGCCGAAGAGTTAGACGTTGACGGTACAATCCGTGAAACGGCCAAGCAGGGTATTCTTGACGTTCAAATGGTGCCAGAGCGTCGAAATCGAATCAAAGTGCTCATGTTGTTTGATGTAGGCGGTTCAATGGATGCACACATTGCCCAATGTGAAAAGTTATTTAGCGCAGCTAAAACAGAATTTAAAACGCTTGAATACTTTTATTTTCATAACTGTCTCTATGACTATGTTTGGAAAGATAACTACCGAAGAACAGCAACCCGCATGAATACATGGGATCTGTTCCATACTTACGGACGCGACTATCGTGTAATTGTCGTAGGTGATGCCAGTATGGCACCGTATGAGTTGAAATCGGTGGGTGGCTCGGTTGAATATATGAATGATGAAACAGGTGAGGTTTGGTTACGTCGGCTACGTCAACATTTTGATAAAACAGCGTGGTTAAACCCTGAAACAGAAGGGTATTGGCATTACACTCAAACCATTGGTTGGATTAAAGAGATTTTTGAAAATCATATGTATCCAATGACGCTAAAAGGCATTGAGGATTTGACGCGTTACCTTTCTCGATAAGCTTAATAACTTTAATAATTTAAAAAAGAGGGATGATATGCAACATCAAATTAACGGTATTGCTTTGCCGAATGAAGAAGGATTTTTTGGTGAATATGGCGGACAATTCATTCCTCCACATTTAAAAGAAGCAATGGATGAAATTAATGTTGCCTATGAAGAAATTCGCCATACATCTGAATTTCAAAATGAACTATCAGACCTCTTTATAAATTATGTAGGCCGTCCAAGTCCCTTATTTCATGCGAAGCGTTTGTCTGAACAGTTAGGTGGCGCACAAATTTACTTAAAACGTGAAGATTTGAACCACACGGGCGCCCACAAAATTAATCACTGCTTAGGTGAAGCTTTACTTGCTAAATATATGGGCAAAAAGAAAGTTATTGCTGAAACAGGTGCTGGTCAACATGGCGTTGCTTTGGCAACCGCTTGCGCATTAGTAGGCATTCCCTGTGAAATTCATATGGGTCAAGTCGATATCGAAAAAGAACATCCAAATGTGGTCAAAATGAAAATTTTGGGTGCTCATTTGGTGGCAGTTACACGTGGTACAGCAACATTAAAAGATGCTGTAGATAGTGCGTTTGAAGAATATTTAAAAGACCCTAAAAACTTTATATATGCCATTGGTTCTGTTGTGGGCCCACATCCATTTCCTAAAATGGTTCGAGATTTTCAATCTATTATTGGTAATGAAATTAAAGATCAAACGCATCAAAGATTTGGAAAAAGCCCTGATTATGTAGTGGCATGTGTAGGTGGTGGTTCAAATGCAATAGGTGCATTTACTGCATTTTTAAATGACTCAGATGTAAAACTTGTTGGGGTTGAGCCAGCTGGACATGGTTTAGAAACCAATATGCATTCGGCAACGCTAACTTTAGGTAAGCCAAGTCAAATTCATGGTATGGCGTGTTATGTGCTTGAAAATGAGGCGGGTGAACCTTTACCTGTGCATTCTATTGCTTCAGGACTAGACTATCCGGGTGTTGGGCCACAACACAGTTTTTTAAAAGATTTAGGTCGTGTTGAATATAGCACTGCAACTGATCAAGAATGTTTAGATGCTTTTATGACACTTTCTCGTGTTGAAGGCATTGTTCCAGCGCTTGAAAGCTCACACGCTGTTGCATGGGCAATTCGTGAAGCGCCAAAACTGTCGAAAGAAACCATGATTGTGGTGAATCTATCGGGCCGTGGAGATAAAGATTCTGATTATGTTGCCGAAAAGCTTAAGCTTTAAGCCGACTAATCTCCAAAAGCGGTCAGTATTTAAAGGCCGCTTTTTTATTTTAAAAATTTAAATCAATCTCTAGTTAAAAGTTCATTATTTCTTAATTAAAACAAAGTATTCTGATTTTAACGTGTGATTGTTAGAGATCGGCATGTAAAACTCCTGTTCACAAGGCAAAGCGTTGCTTTGCTGTACCTCACTCAGTAGAATAGTCACTTTGCAAAATTTGCCTTTGGAGACGCCTAAGTGGAGCGACCGACGATTAGCCCTGAAAATTTACAGGAAGCGGCTGAAAATTTATCAACAATTCGAGATTTTATTCGTTTTGGGGTATCAGCATTACGTCAACATGATGCACATTTAGGACAAGGTACTGAAGATTATTTTGCAGAAAGCTCTGCATTAGTTTTACAAACCTTATCTCTTGAATGGTCAGCAGACGCAGAAATTCTAGATGCGAAGTTATTACCAAGCGAGAAAGCAGAATTTTTAAGCTTATTGGAACGCCGTATCAATGATCGTATTCCAACATCTTATTTATTAAACCTTGCTTATTTCTTTAATAAACCATTCTATGTAGATGAGCGTGTATTGATTCCACGTTCACCAATTGCAGAATTAATTGAGCAACGTTTTGCACCATATTGTTTAGATGAAAATGGTCAAATGCGCGAAGCTCTCAATAATTTGCCAGAAAATGCAAAGCCTAAAACTCCGCACCGTATTTTAGATATGTGTACAGGTTCTGGATGTATTGCAGTCGCTTTGGCTTATGCTTATCCAGACGCTGAAATAGATGCAACAGACATCTCTAAAGAAGCTTTAGAAGTTGCTTCAATTAATACTGAACACCACAATAAGCAATATCAAGTTGCATTGCTTGAGTCGGATCTATTCGCCAAGATTCCAGCTGAAAATCAGTATGATTTGATTGTAAGTAATCCACCGTACGTTGATGCTGAAGATATGGCCGACTTACCAGAAGAATTTTTACATGAACCTGAACTTGCATTGGCAGCGGGCCAAGATGGTTTAGACTTAGTTCGTAAAATGCTTGCACAAGCGGCAGATTACTTAACTGAAGATGGCCTCATTGTCATTGAAGTAGGTAATTCTGAATGGTCAATGCGTCAGAACTTTAATACGATTGATTTTAACTGGCTCACTTTCCAAAAAGGTGGTTCAGGTATTTTTGCTTTGACTGCTGAACAATGTCGCCGTTATAGAAAACTATTTGAAGAGCAAATATAAGGAGTTGGGCATATGGCAGGGAATAGTATTGGACAACTCTTTCGTGTAACTACTTGTGGTGAGTCTCATGGCGTTGGCTTAATGGCAATTGTTGATGGTGTGCCACCGGGCCTTGCGTTAACCGAAGAAGATCTACAAAAAGATCTAGACCGTCGTAAGCCAGGTACATCAAAATTTGCGACTCAACGCAAAGAGCCTGATCAAGTTGAAATTATTTCAGGTGTATTTGAGGGTAAAACCACTGGTACACCAATCGGTTTATTGATTCGTAATACTGACCAAAAATCGAAAGATTATGGCAATATTGCCCAAACTTTTAGACCTGGCCATGCCGACTATACATATACGCAAAAATACGGTTTCCGTGACTATCGTGGCGGTGGCCGTTCAAGTGCTCGTGAAACTGCTATGCGTGTTGCAGCAGGTGCAATTGCTAAAAAATATTTAGCAGAAAAATTTGGCGTTTTGATTCGTGGTCATGTGACACAAATTGGTAATGAAGTTGCCGAAAAACTGGATTGGAATGAAGTTCCGAATAATCCATTTTTCTGTGGTGATGTCGACGCTGTTTCACGTTTTGAAGCTTTGGTGACTTCTTTACGTGAACAGGGAACAAGCTGTGGGGCTAAGCTAGAAATTTTAGCTGAAAAAGTTCCTGTAGGCTGGGGTGAACCGGTTTTTGACCGTTTAGATGCTGATATTGCTCATGCGATGATGAGTATTAATGCGGTTAAAGGGGTAGAAATTGGTGATGGTTTTGCAGTTGCTGGACAGTTTGGTCATGAAACACGTGACGAATTGACCAGTAATGGCTTTTTAGCGAATCATGCTGGTGGGATTTTGGGTGGTATCTCAAGTGGTCAATCCATTCGAGTTGCTATTGCACTAAAACCAACAGCAAGCATTACGACCCCAGGTAAAACGATTAATTTAAATCGTGAAGATACCGATGTGTTGACTAAAGGCCGTCATGATCCATGCGTAGGCGTACGTGCAACACCGATTGCAGAAGCAATGCTAGCTATTGTTTTAATGGATCACTTCCTACGCCATCGTGCTCAAAATGCAGATGTTATTCCGCCATTTGCGCCAATTGAACCTTAATCATATTTTTTGATTATAGTACATGAAACCCCGTATTTAATTTAAATATGGGGTTTTAAGTTTTTATTACACCGAAGTTTGATTAAATTTTAAATTATTGTCTTGTCTTATAATATTTATATAAATATAATATTCTACGATTTATTTTTGAATATATTCATCTGTAAAAATCAGCAATTAAATATTGTTAATTTTTACTACACCAGATTTTTATATTTATCAAATAAAGTTAATTTAATCAAATTGCTTTTATATAAGCTTACTACATATTTAAATTTTTAATACTTTAAACAAAGAATTTTCAAAGTCATCATTGAAATTGGGGAAATATCAATGAATCAATGCACATATAGAATTGGCTGTATGTCAAAGGATAGGCTATTGCCTAAAAATTTAGAGGCAATGATAAAAGTTATTCATGACTTATCTTTGTCATCTCATCTTTTAGGGAATTGGATATACAGCGAAGACAATCCAGACATACATATTATTGATTTAGATAGCGGTTATACCAATATACTTATTCCCAAAAAAATTAAGATCGTATTAAGTAATAATCCTGAACTTTTAAAAGGCTACCAATATGGTTTGAAGAGACCAATAAGGTATCAGGAGCTTCTCAATATTTTACAAGATATTGAGAAGAATGAATATTTTAAAATAAGTCATCAAGAACGTATAACAAATAATGAGAATATCGTTTCTAAAGATCATTTGGAGACAAAGATTCTTTATAAACTTGTTTGTTATCCAAACTTTAAAAACATTCATGCAGAGCAGATTGTTAATGTTACTAGAGTTTGTGCTTTATTATCTATTGAGTCAAAAACAGCTCAAGAAATTAAGAGGTTTTTGAATTTATCCCTTGATGAAATACAAAAAATTATAGAAATAATAAAAAAAGAAGCTTATCCAAATTATGAAACAATACATGAAAATATTGTTTCGATTTTACCATTTTCGGCTGAAACCATTTCTACTGTGCCGCAGAGAATAGAACAAAATTCATTTTTTTATTTTTTAATTAAATTTTGGAAGAAACTGAAGAGAGGGTTTTAATGAAGTGGAATTTTTCTACATTATATGGATTGGAGCCTATAATTTTTATTATCTAATACAAAAGTTAATTAATTGAAAGTCGCTAAATTTATTAAGTTTATATAAGCCATTTTTAACGGATGGTTTAAAACTTAAATAAAAGAGATTTTCGTATGTAATGATTCTAAATTGTTTTTTAGCTTTGCCACGGATGGAAAAGCTAATTATTTATATTGAGTCATTTCAAATGTAAGTCAGACTTTTTAAGTTAAATCTACAATTTGTTCTTCGTTTACAGCAATCTTATATTGATTACGCCCATTCGTTTTTGCCTTATACAAAGCATGGTCAGCGCGTGCTACGAAAGCAGAAATTGAATCGTTTAGGCGTGGAATCGTGGTTGCCACTCCAACACTAATAGTGACTTGTGGTGAAACATCACTACATGGGTGTTTAATTGCAATTTTATCAATAGCATTCATTAAACGTTCAACCTGAATCAAGGCTTGCTGAGAATTTGTCATTGGAAATAACAGTAAAAATTCTTCGCCACCATAACGAGCAACCAAATCACCACTACGTGCAGCAATAGAGGAAATAGCAATAGCGATTTCTTTTAAGCATTCATCACCCTTTAGATGCCCTAAAGTGTCATTGTAAGCTTTAAAATAGTCGATATCGACCATCATGATGGTAAGGGGTGTTTCATGCCGTAAAGCACGGCGCCATTCGTTATCCAGTGTTTCGTCTAGATAGCGTCGATTGGCTAAACCGGTGAGTGCATCTTGCTGGGAAAGCAAAGATAATTGCTGTGCTTGCTGCATCAGTTCAATGCGATTCAGCTCGATCATGCAGTTTTGTAAGTAGTTTTCTCGATGTTGGCGGTCAGTTGCATAGGCAAGGGTCATTCCCAAGAAGCTACTGAAGGTGTAAGTTCGGTTCAAGAAAGTCCAGTCGATCACCCCATTTAAGTAGTTACTTACCAAAATTCCAACAAGTCCTCCAACCCATCCAGCAAATATGGCGGTATAAAAACGCATACCTACTGCACCATAGATAATTACAATCGCATACATCATCGCCGCATGAAAAAGAACGTTCTCTTGGCCATTTTCTATAACGTTAATTAAAATAAAAGTAATTGCGACTGCTAAAGCTGAGCCAATTCCTACATAATAATCAAAATACTGATTTAATTTTTTAATAAACGATAAAATCCAGGCAAGGAAAATAATTACACCCACCCAAGAATAATAACTAAACCAGGGTAAAACTTGCTCAGTTGGCAATACTTGATATATACCAAAGCTTAAAAATATATATAATATTAAAATAATAGGCGCTCTATAGCGGAACTCATAGGCAGCACCGTTTTGGTATTGAAAACGATAAATCGTTTCAAGCTGCTTTGGAAACCATACGAAATTTAATCCTCGTGTGGTTAATAAATCTATTTGTTCCTGTCCCAATATATTGGAACCCTGCAACTTCATAATTAATGCTCTCTATATTGGAAGTTGTCATAAAATGAGACTTATTTTTAGTAAAGTTCCATCTAAAAATATTGATTATATAATGTGTGATTTATTCAAAATAATAATACAGATTTTTTAAAAAAGTAATGATTTTTATCTGAGTTAAATGTGATAAAAATCACGACATTTCAATGATTAGCGTAACAATTATCTAAAGCATCGCAATCCATCGAAAAAAGTTACAAATGGTCGATTAACGATTGTATCTTTATCATTTTCGGATAGACTTATAGCGTGAAATACAGATGATTGCTGTCATATAAATAGGAAAATTAGCAATGACTGCTCTAAATCAATATGGAATGCATTTAGAAATTACACCGCATAATGGATGGTCACAGCAGTTCTGGGATGACCTGCTACCAGCGAAAGAACGGGTAAGTAAACATCCGTTTTTTTCGGAAATGGCCAATGGGGGATTGAGCCTAAATAGTTTCCGTTATGCTTTACTTAATTTCTATCCATTAGTCGCGCATTTCCCGTCATATATGGCTGGGGCGTTAGGCAAAGCAACAGGGTTTTCTGAACCTGGCGTTACAGAAGCACGAGATTGGTTAATCCAAAATATTAAGGTCGAAGAGCGGCACTTAAAATGGTATCGCGATTGGGCTGGAGGTTTTGGTTTAACTGTAGAAAAGCTTGATAGTGTACGGCCACCAGCTGCGATGAATGCAGTAAACCATTTCTTATGGAATATGAGTCATCGCGGTAATTTGGCAGAGTGTCTTGCTGCAACAAATCTTGCAATTGAATGGGCAACTGGAGACTGGTCTATTCAGGTCTATAAGGGTATTCATGCATACACTGATCATCCTGAAGTAACGATTGATAAACGTTCTTTGGCTTGGTTACGTGCACATGCGCATTATGATGATCTTCATCCTTATGAAGCCATGGAGCTGATTAAGCGTTTATGTAATGATCGTCCTGACTGGCAGCAAAAAGCATTTCATGCTGCTGAAGAAGGGCTGCGTTATTATGAATTAGCTTTAGATGATTGTTATCGGGTGCAGCTTCAAGCTTCTGCTTGATCTCATCTCAATAAAAGGGAGAATATCGGATAAATATTCTCCCTTTTATTTTATTCGAGTAATTTTAAAAGTTTAGTTCGATAAGGTGTTTCTTCTGGTAATAATTCAAGTAAACGTTCAACAGCATCTACACGATCTGGCACACGACTGACCACTCGTAATAGTTGATCAACATCTTCAATTTGATAAATCACATGACTCAAGCGAGCATCAAAGCAATCTCGCCATGCACACAAAAATGGGCTTTCTGATTTAGCTAAAAAACTTCCTCTATAGAGAGTAAGAGTAGTCGATGTGAAGCCTAGGTTTAATGCTTGCTCTGCCATTAAGAAATCACATTGAATTTCACAGTTAAGTTTATAAGGGCGAGACTCGATGACATCGGGGATTAGGTTTCTAAGTTGAGAAAGTTCTGCTTTTAAGGTGGTGGTACTTACTGGTCGATCGCCATATAAAGCATAGTGAAGTTCTTCAAGATTAATTCCCTCAGGACAAAGGGTTAGAATGCACAGAATTTCAATCTGACGTTGAGTCAACGTCAGGCTATGCTGATTATATTGAACTTTAGGAGTACCAAAGGCCTTAATATATAAAATATTTTTCTGATGAAGCTGAATTGCTTGTTTCACAATATCAGCGCATCTTTCAACAGCTAAAAGCCCAAGAGAATTATGTTTTTGATATTTGGTCGACAAATTCATAATGCCATAAAATTGGCCTGTATTTGTATCGGTAATAGGTGCTGCATAGCAGACCCAATCTCTTACACTATTCATTTGGTTTTCGTGTGAGTAAACGCAGTTAGCTGAATGAGTATTTAATGCTAAACCAATTGCATTTTGACCTACTGCCTGAGTTGACCACTGTCCACCTTCCACAAAATGGACTTGCTCTGCCGATGAGCGCATCGGTGTACTACTCCATGTCCAAAGTAGAGTGCCATGGGGGTCGGTCACACCAATTGCCATATCGGCATCTTCGGCAATATGCATTAAATTGCGATGACACTCGTGAATCGAACGACCAAACAACGAATGTTCCCATTCTTCGGTTAGGTCAAATAACGGAGCCGCTTCGAGGTCAACTGGTGGTTTTTTTCCTAATTGTTGAGAATGAGATGACTTTTCTGGCCGGAATAATGACGGCGTGGTATCTAAAAAAGGTGATGATAATTGTTTTGACATATCCATATCGAAATTCCTTTATCATTGAAATGGCGTATCCGTAGCCGCTCAACCGTTATAACTTTCTTATTGTGACTATTTCCTAGTTATCTCCTTACCTTAAATAATTTTATAAGCCTTGACCATTATCCTATTGGATAAGTTTTGTTAATTGCCTGATTTAAGATAAGACATCTTGTCGGCTGAAAGGCTTTGGTACTTCTTCTCCCACATATTGTCGATCAGCAAAGTAGCTAGAACGGACCATAGGCGCACTCCAAATATTTTTAAAACCTAATCGCTTACCGTGTCGCGAGTATCTTTCAAATTCTTGTAAATTTACAAACCGATGAATAGGTGCATGTGACTTTGAAGGCTGTAAGTACTGTCCAATAGTAATAAGGTCTACCTGATAATCTTTTAAGTCGTTCAGTAGAGCAAGCACTTCTGCTTCAATTTCTCCTAATCCAACCATTAAACCAGACTTGGTTTTGATATCGGGACAATATGCTTTAAAGCGTTTTAGTAACTCTAGTGAGTGTTGATAGTCTGAGCCAGGGCGCATCGCTTTATATAAACGCGGAACTGTCTCAATATTATGATTAAACACATCTGGAGGAGATAAGCTCAAAGTCGAAAGCGCTGTCTCTAAACGACCACGAAAATCTGGTACTAAAATCTCAATCAAAGTTTCTGGGCAGCGTTTTCTTATTTCTTCAATGCACTTTACAAAATGTGCAGCACCGCCATCGTGTAGATCATCACGGTCTACAGAGGTAATCACAACATACTTTAAGTTTAGGTTTGCGACTGTTTCTGCCAAATGCTTAGGTTCATCTTCATCTAGCGGTTTTGGGCGACCATGTGCTACATCGCAGAAAGGGCAACGTCTAGTACAGATATCTCCCATAATCATAAATGTTGCCGTACCTCCACCAAAACATTCAGGTAAATTGGGGCATGCTGCTTCTTCGCAAACACTATGTAACTTCTGTTGGCGCAGTAAATTTTTTATGCGCTTGATTTCTTCAAAATCGGTTATTTTGGCTCTAATCCAATCAGGTTTAGTCGGTAACTCTTCTGTAGGTAAAATTTTAATCGGAATGCGAGCGACTTTATCTGCTCCTCTTAATTTTATACCAGTTTCTACTTGTCTTTTAAAATCCATATTCATAATTCCATTTTATTTAAAACCCGCTTAAACTCCTATATTTTTAATTTAATTAGATCATATTGAAAAGCGCAATTAATTAAAAACACAGGGTGTGGCGAGTATTATAAAATAAGAAAGGTTGGTTAAAGGTTTGTTTTATAACTTAATGAAAATTATAAAAATTTTTAAAATTATTTTTGATAATTAAGTTTTTGAAATTTAAAAAATAATTACATATATTTTAATTAAAAACTTTTTAGTCTAATAGATTGATTATTAATTTTGAGTTTAATTATTTATAGCGAATTAGATTTTCGCTTGAAACTTGGTTGAATTTTTAAAATCAAGATAATAAAGGAAAAGGATATGCAATTAACGGAAGAGCAATTACTCGCAGCATATAAACGTATGCGTGATATTCGTGAATTTGAGGATCGACTTCACGAAGAAAATACCAATGGTGATATTCCAGGTTTTATTCACTTATATAGTGGTGAAGAGGCTGTAGCAGTCGGGATTTGTGAAAACCTAACAGACAAAGACTATATCACTTCAACCCATCGTGGACATGGTCACTGTATTGCAAAAGGCTGTGACATTCACGCCATGATGCTGGAAATTTTCGGTAAAGATGACGGGCTGTGCCGTGGAAAAGGCGGTTCTATGCATATTGCCGATTTGGATAAAGGTATGCTCGGTGCCAACGGAATTGTGGGTGGTGGGCCTCCTTTAGCAATTGGTGCAGCGTTGACAGCAAAAACCTTAAAGACAGGTGGTGTCGGACTATCTTTTACAGGTGATGGTGGTTCAAACCAAGGTCTTACTTTTGAAGCAATGAACATGGCGGTTGTTCTTAAACTTCCAGTCATTTTCGTTTTCGAAAATAACGGTTTTGGTGAAGGGACTGGTCATGATTACGCAGTAGGAAGCAAAGACATTGCTGGTCGTGCAGCAGGTTTTGGTTTACCAGCGGTTAAAGTTGATGGTACTGATTTCTTCGCAGTTTATGAAGCTGCTCAAACTGCCATTGATCGAGCGCGCCGTGGTGAAGGGCCGAGTGTTATTGAAACCATTACAAACCGTTTTTATGGCCACTTTGAAGGTGACCCTGGCTTGATTCGTTCTAAGGAAGAAGTCGAGTTCATTAAAGAAAATAAAGATCCTTTGAAAATTTTCCGAGAGAAAGTTAAAGGCAAAATTGATGAAGCTAAGCTAGACGAGATTGATGCAGCCTCTAAGGCAAATGTTGATGATGCAGTTGCAAAAGCTCGTGCTGCAGCTTACCCGCAACCAGAACAACTCCTTACCGACGTCTATGTCTCTTACTAAAGGAATAGTAAAGATGCCAAATAAAAGTTTTCGTAATGCGATTAAAGAAGCCATTGAATCAGAAATGCGCCGCGACCCAACAGTTTTTGTAGTTGGTGAAGATGTCCGCGGTGGACATGGTGGTAAAAATACCGAAGATAACGAGCTTGAAGGCTTTGGTGGAGTACTTGGTGTGACCAAAGGTTTATGGACAGAATTTGGTTCAGAGCGTGTTATTGATACACCAATTACCGAATCTGCAATTATCGGTATGGCTGCCGGTGCTGCGGCCACCGGTTTACGTCCTGTTGCTGACTTAATGTTTATGGATTTCTATGGCGTGTGTCATGACATGCTCTATAACCAAGCCGCTAAGTTCCGTTATATGTTTGGCGGAAAAGCAAAAGCGCCAATGGTTGTACGTGGCATGATTGGTGCTGGTTTTTCTGCGGCAGCTCAGCATTCGCAGTCACCATATAACGTATTCGCCGCGGTTCCGGGCTTAAAAGTTGTGGTTCCATCTAGCCCATATGATGTGAAAGGGCTGTTAATTCAGGCTATTCGTGATGACGACCCTGTGGTGTTCTGCGAGCATAAAATGCTTTATGACATTAAAGGCGAAGTTCCAGATGATGCCTATACCATTCCTTTTGGTGTAGCAAATTATACCCGTGAAGGGACAGACGTGACCATTATTGCGTTAGGGCTGATGGTACACCGTGCCAATGAAGTGGCAGACAAACTGGCAAAAGATGGTATTTCGGTTGAAGTGGTAGACCCTCGTACCATTTCACCTCTGGATGAAGAAGGAATTTTAGAGTCTGTTGCGTCGACTGGGCGAGTGGTCATTGTGGATGAATCAGCGGCACGCTGTGGTTTTGGGCATGATGTTGCTGCACTGGTCGCGCAAAAAGGTTTCCACTATTTGAAAGCACCTGTTGAACTCGTAACGCCACCACATACGCCTGTTCCATTCTCTCCAGTTTTAGAAAAAGAATGGATTCCAAGTGTAGAGCGTATTGAGCAAGCTGTACGAAAAACATTGGAGGCTTAGGATGAGCGAAATTAAAACGCTGGAGATCCCGAAATGGGGATTATCCATGGAAGAAGGCACGATCGCCCAATGGTTGATTAAAGAGGGTGATAGCTTTAATAAAGGCGATGAAATTTGTGAAATTGAAACCACAAAAATCGTCAATGTATTAGAAGCACCTTTTGCAGGAACGCTCCGTAAAATTTTAGCAAAAGATGGTGATACTTTACCTGTTGGTGGCCTTATTGCCGTATGTGCTGATAGTGAAATTTCTGATGCAGAAATTGAAACGTTTATTGCATCATTAGGTGGTTCAGCAGCTAAGGCCCCTGAAGCACCTTCGGAACAAAGTAAATCGGAAACATTTGCACCTGTTGCTGAAAAAGCAGAACAGTCACAGACTGCTTCAGCTCCTGCAAAGGTAGCTAAAGGTGACTATGCTGTACCTGAGTCATTACAAGGCTATCAAACGTCTGATGAGTTGTTTACAACACCGCATGCGTTAAAGCTTGCAGAAAAGCACAATGTAAACTTGGTAAAAGTCACAGGTTCTGGTCGTGAAGGACGTATTAGTGTTCAAGACATCCAGAAAGCTGTGCAGGCTGCTGGAGGTCAATGGCCTGATGTTAAACAGCAAACTCAAGCTAAAGTGGTTAAATCTACTGCCGACGATAGTCAAGTTTCAGCAACACCTGTAGCACGCCGTTTAGCAAAGCAATGGGGCATTAACCTAAATGACTGCCGTGTTTCAGGTACTCGTGGCCGTGTCTGTAAAGAAGATGTTGAAGCGGTTTATTACCGTAATAATCCAACCTCGGTAAATGAACAATCTGCTCAATGTGCTGCTCAACCACAATCGACCGTTACTACTATGGCGATGAATGGTATACGTAAAGCGATTGCTTCACGGTTACAGGCTGCAAAACGTAATGCACCGCATTTCCGCTTAGTGGTCGATCTAAACGTTGAAGCTTTGCAAAAACTACGTAAGCAGATTAATGAGACCGTTCCACAAGTGAAACTTTCAATTAATGACATGCTAATTAAAGCAGCTGCTGCGGCACTGATTAAAGTACCTGAGGTAAACGTTCAATTTGATGAGGCGACTCAATCAATTTTACAGTTCTCTCAAGCGGATATTTCGGTGGCCGTAGCGATTCCAAACGGTTTAATTACACCCATTGTAAAAGCAGCAAATCAGAAGTCTTTAGCGCAGATTTCCGACGACATGCGTGATTTGGCAACGCGTGCCAAGACTGGCAAGTTACAACCTGATGAGTTTCAGGGCGGCAGCTTTAGCATTTCAAATTTAGGAATGTTAGGCATTAAACAGTTCGATGCCATTATTAATCCACCGCAAGGTGCAATTATGGCATTAGGTGCTTCTGAATCACGTGCTGTTGTTGAAAATGGCAATGTAGTGGTTCGTGAGATTGTCACAGCGACGTTGTCATGCGATCACCGTGTCATTGATGGTGCAGTTGGGGCGAAATTCTTGGCCAGCTTTAAGCAGTTTGTTGAAAATCCTGCTTTAATTTTGGTGTAGGAGAACCCGCATGTCAGAAGCTCAATTTGATTTAATTGTGATTGGCGCGGGACCGGGTGGGTATGTGGCTGCAATTCGTGCAGCCCAGCTCGGCTTAAAAACCGCAATTGTAGAAGAGCAACATTTAGGCGGAATTTGTCTAAATTGGGGCTGTATTCCAACTAAAGCTTTGCTTGCAGGGGCAGAGCTTGCAACTCAGTTTAAACATGCAGGACAGTTTGGTTTTCAGGTATCTCAACTCGATTTTGATATACAAAAGCTTGTGCAACATAGTCGCCAAGTGTCAGCTCAGTTAGTACAAGGCATCGATTATTTACTTAAAAAGAATCAGGTGACCGTGTTTAATGGTCGTGCTCAGCTTACGGCAAAAGAAAAAATTGCAGTGACCGATGCTCAAGGTAACAGTCAGGATTTGAGTGCACCACATATCATTTTGGCAACTGGAGCTAAAGCCCGACATGTTTCTCAACTTCCTGTCGATGGAACATATGTCTGGAGCTATAAAGAAGCGCTTGTTCCAGAGCAGTTACCGAAAAGTTTACTGGTTGTAGGTTCAGGTGCAATTGGTAGTGAGTTTGCTAGCCTTTATCAAGATTTGGGTTGTCAGGTCACGCTTATTGATTTAGCCAAGCAGATTTTACCAACTGAAGATGCGGAAGTTGCCCAATTTGTCAGAAAACAATTTGAACAAAAAGGTATGAAAGTCTTAACCGATGCTGTCGTTCAAAGTATTCAGATTGAAAATGAGCAAGTCCACTGTGTGGTTGAAACAGCAAGTGACGTTCAAACGCTTGTTTTTGACCGCGTGCTTTCGGCAATTGGTGTACAGCCTAATACCACGGGGCTAGGACTAGAACGTTTAGGTGTAGAACTCAATCCACAAGGTTTTGTGGCAATTGATGACTATTGTAAAACCAACGTAGCAGGGCTTTATGCAATTGGTGATGTTGCTGGAGCGCCGTGTCTCGCTCATAAAGCAAGCCATGAAGCCATGATATGTGTTGAGAAAATTGCTGGTGTAGCAAACGTCCATTCACTCGATCGTAGCCAGATTCCGGGTTGTATTTTTACTCATCCACAAGTGGCGAGTATCGGTTTAACGGAAAATGCAGCAAAAGCTAAGAATTTACCTATACGAATCGGCAAGTTTTCTTTAACAGCAAATGGCAAAGCTTTGGCAATTGGTGATGCATCAGGTTTTGTGAAAACGGTGATACATGCAGAGACGGGTGAATTACTTGGTGCACATATGGTCGGCCATGAAGTGACTGAACATATTCAAGGCTTTGCCATTGCTAAATATTTAGAAGCAACTGATGAAAGTTTAGCTCAAGTGATTTTCCCGCATCCAACCTTATCAGAAGCCATGCATGAATCCATTTTGGCCTCAATGCAACGAGCGATTCATATGTAGAAATTCTACATTTACAGGAGTTGAACATGGTTAAGGGATTAAAAAATAAAGTCGTTTTAGTGACTGGGGCAGCTCAAGGCATTGGCCGTGGGATTGCCCTGCGCTTGGCGCAAGAAGGAGCACATATTGCATTAGTTGATATGAAACAAGATCGATTGAACGATGTGCAGCAGGAAATTCAGGCTTTAGGTGTAAATGCGAGCACATTTATTGCCGACGTAAGTGACCGCGAGCAAGTGTATTCCGCTATAAATCATGCTGAGCAGACACTTGGCGGGTTTGATGTCATGATTAATAATGCTGGAATTGCACAAGTTCAAGCGATTGCTGATATCACACCGGATGAATTTCAAAAAATTGTTGATATCAATATTGGTGGAGTGCTGTGGGGCATACAGGCTGCTGCTGCAAAATTTAAGCAACGTCAACATAAAGGAAAAATCATTAATGCTTGCTCAATTGCAGGCCACGATGGGTTTGCTTTACTCGGTATTTACTCAGCAACCAAATTTGCGGTACGAGCACTTACCCAAGCTGCGGCAAAAGAATATGCCAGTCATGGTATTACGGTAAATGGATATTGCCCCGGAATTGTCGGAACAGACATGTGGGTTGAAATCGATAAACGTTTTGCTGAAATTACCGGTGCAGCAATCGGTGAAACTTATAAAAAGTATGTGGAAGGCATTGCTTTAGGTAGAGCTCAAACACCAGATGATGTAGCTGCATTAGTTGCTTTTCTGGCAAGTGAAGATTCGGACTATATTACGGGTCAATCCATTTTAACGGACGGCGGCATTGTCTATCGCTAAAACAACATCCTGATTTGAGGGAGATAATAATGAAAGCAGCGCGTTTTTATGACAGAGGCGATATTCGTATTGAAGATATCCCTGAACCAGAAGTCACTCCCGGTACTGTAGGTATTAAGGTAGCTTGGTGTGGAATATGTGGTACAGATTTGCATGAGTTTATGGAAGGGCCGATTTTTATTCCACCGTGTGGACATCCGCATCCTATTTCAGGCGAATCTGCGCCGATTACTATGGGACATGAGTTTTCAGGTGTGGTTTATGCCGTAGGTGAAGGTGTTGATGATATTGAAATTGGTCAACATGTCGTCGTAGAGCCTTATATTGTGGCCGATGATGTGCCGACTGGACCGGGCGATAATTATCATCTTTCCAAAAATATGAACTTTATTGGTTTAGGCGGTCGTGGCGGTGGTTTGTCGGAGAAAATAGCAGTTAAACGCCGTTGGGTGCATCCAATTTCCAATAAAATCCCGCTAGATCAGGCAGCCTTAATTGAACCTTTATCGGTGGGTCATCATGCTTTCGTACGTAGTGGCGCAAAAGCTGGAGATATTGCACTGGTTGGAGGTGCGGGCCCAATTGGTTTATTGCTTTCGGCAATTTTAAAAGCGAAAGGTCTTAAGGTTATCATTACCGAGTTAAGTGCCAAACGTAAAGAAAAAGCCAAAGAGTCGGGAGTCGCAGATTATATTTTAGACCCGTCAGAAGTTGATGTTGTTTCTGAGGTCATGAAAATTACTAATGGTAATGGCGTCGATGTCGCGTTTGAATGTAGTAGCATTAACAAGGTGTTAGATACTTTGGTCGCGTCAGTCAAACCAACAGGTGTTATTGTTATTGTTTCGATTTGGAGCCACCCAGCATCAATTAATGTGCACAGTGTGGTAATGAAAGAACTTGATGTACGAGGCACAATTGCCTACGTAAATGACCATCAAGAAACCATTAAACTGGTCGAAGAAGGTAAAATAAATCTGGAACCTTTTATTACCCAGCGCATTCAACTTGATGATTTGATTTCACAAGGTTTTGAAACCTTAATTCATAACAATGAGTCAGCCGTTAAGATTATCGTACATCCATAAATAGACACTTAAACCTATAAAAAAAGAGCGAATCATCGCTCTTTTTTTATTAAAGTAAGTTGTTGTTTTGAGCTTCAATAATAGGGGGTAATGGTTGTCCTAAAGAGCTTAAAGACTCCCGTTCAATTAAACGTACAATTGAATCGAGCGGTAAATCATTTTCTTGCAAACCAAAAGGTTCTTCAATTTGAGCACTTAAGGCATCTAAACCTAAAAACATATAAGCGATTAAGCCCACAATAAGCGGTGTCCAAATACCTAAAGCAGCTTCAAGGCTAAACGGTAAGATGAAACAAAAACAATAAACAGCACGATGTAAAAGTACTGAATATGAGTAGGGTAAAGGTGTTCCAGCAATCCGGTCACAACCTGCTTGGATATTGCCTAGCTCAATAATATGTCGATTTAAGGTACTATAGATAATGTCACTAATTTCGCCGTCTTTTAGAGATTTGACTAAATCTTTTTGAATATTTTCGAGTACAAACTGTGGTGCATTAATATGATCATTTAAATAATCGAGTGAAGAGTTATTTAAATACGCATGTTCAAGAAATTTGGTTGGTTCAGCAGTTTGCTGGCGCAGTCGATCACGTAGTAAATTACTAAAAATTAAGACCTGATGAATTAAATGTTCACGTTGTTCATTGGTAAGAACGTAACTATCTCTAACAATATGTCTGGCATTTGCAATTAAAGCTCCCCAAAGTTTACGACCTTCCCACCAACGGTCATAACACGCATTATTTCTAAAGCCAGTACAAATCGAAAGAATCACACCAAAGATGGTAAATCCGATCGCAGGTACTGTAGGTATTTGAATCCAATGATAATAAGAGAGCCAGACCACACATGCTGAAATAAGTACAACAAAACTTAGTGCTGGCAAAACCTTGGGTAAAACAGTTCCTTTCCATGCAAATAAGAGTTTAAAAACGCTGCTTTTATCGCGAACAATCATAGAAAGCCTTTGAACTAACGGACCTAACCAACTGCAATATGATACGCCTTAGATGAGTTAAATACCTAGCTAAAGCTTGTGCTTTTGTCTATATCGCCAAAGAGTAGTGCGGCTAATTCCAAAAATATTCGCGACCATATTCAGGTTATTGTTATATTTTTCTAAAGCAGCTTGCACATTTTCTGGACTAAGCTCGGTATTTGTCTCAGGCAATTTAACGTAATCGTCAGCATTTAAGAGCTCATTTGGTAAGTCTTCAACTTCAATCTCATCCTTACCATTTGCCATCGTTAACGCATAAAGTAGGGTGTTTTTAAGCTCACGAACATTTCCGGGCCAGTCATAATTTAAAAGAACTTGCATGGCCTTTTGATTAACATGGCGAGGCATTGTGTCGAGTTGGGTTGAGCTTTCTTTTAAAATCTGATCGACAATGAGAGGTATATCGACTTTTCGCTCTCTGAGCGGTGGTATAAAAATTGGAATCACACGCAAACGGTAAAGCAAATCGTGACGGAAACGCCCAGCCTTAGCTTCTTCTCGTAAAGCTTTGTGTGTTGCTGTAATAATGCGGACATTGGCTTGAATAGGTTTTTCACCACCTACAGGAGTAAATTCACCTGTTTCTAATACCCGTAATAATTTAGCCTGAAGCTCTAAAGGAATCTCGGCAATTTCATCCAGAAACAGTGTTCCGCCTGCGGCACGTTCAAACACACCTTTATGGTCGCGAATTGCTCCCGTAAAAGCACCTTTCACATGCCCAAAGAGTTCACTTTCTAAAATATTAGCATTAAGAGCGGCACAGTTAATCGCCACAAAAATTTTATTTTTACGTTGGCTATAATCATGAATTGCTTTTGCCACAAGCTCTTTACCACTACCAGATTCACCGCGAACAAGCACTGGAAACTCAGTAATTGCCACTCTTTGAATGATTGAAAACATACGGGCCATTTCTGGTGAACAACTATTGAAAACTTTAGCCAAGTCTTGTAATTGTTCTGTGAGCTCTAGTTGATCAGCGATATCATTCTCTATGCTAATGGGCTGTAGAATATGCAATTTCCCGATAATGCGATGCTCGGCAATATAAATATCATGTTCTTGATAGATAAATCGCTTTCTCATTTTAGGAGTATTGATTTCGAGATATTGATTGTGATGGTCTTGAGTAAGCGCTGCCATACTCTCAACAGAAATGTCATCTGTATTAAATTTATAGTGAATTGCTTGAGTCGTTGTGTCAGCGAGAAACAGACTCGCATTTGGGAGTAAAGCTTTTAATTGCTCAAATAAAGTAAAAAAATCTTGTTCTGACTCAAAATTTAACTTTGCCATTTCATGTGTTTCATAATCGTTTCATTGAAACATACTTGAGTTTCATAGGAACATCAAGCTGAGTTTGTTTTCTAGCTTAGAATTTACTTATTATTATAAATATTTGATTTTTATATTTATTATTTAATTTTAAATAATTGGCATCTTATTTGCAAAATATAGGAAAGAAATAAATTATTAGGGTATAAATCATGTTCTTTAAGCAGTTTTTTGAAAAAGAAAGTTCGACTTATACATATATGCTTGGATGTGAAGAAACACGAGAGGCTGTTTTAATTGATCCAGTCGCATCAGATATTGAGATTTATGCAAAAGAATTAGAGCAGCATCAATTTACGCTCATCTATACCTTAGATACCCATGTCCATGCAGACCATATTACTGCTGCGAATTTGCTTCGTGAACGTTTTCATTGCAAATCAGTTTTACATCGAAACTCAGATGTGAGTTGCGGAGATATTTTAATTACAGATGGTTGCATGCTTAAAGTCGGCAATCTCAGTATTGAAGCACGTTATACACCAGGTCATACCAATGCTTGTACGAGTTATTTGGTTGAAAACATGGTTTTCACGGGTGATGCATTATTAATTGATGGATGCGGTCGAACTGACTTCCAGCAAGGTAATGCAGGGACACTTTATGACAGTATTTATAGACAACTTTTCAGCCTACCTGATGAGACTATTGTGTATCCGGGACACGACTATAAGGGTCGTTTGTCTTCAACGATTGGTTATGAACGTTTAAAAAATTCACGTTTAGGTCAGAATCGCTCACGAGAAGATTTTATTAAATTGATGAATAATTTAAATCTGCCATATCCAAAACAAATCGATAAAGCGCTACCTGCCAATCAGGCCTGTGGCTCAACTTCACAATCATAAGGTGGCGATATGGAACTTAAACGAGTTAATCAAGAATTTTATGTTGCTGACCAGATTACTGCCGACGATATTGCGAAAATTGCTGATCAAGGGGTAAAAACTCTGATATGTAACCGTCCAGATGGAGAAGGTGCAGACCAACCCAATGTGATTGAAATTGAAGAAGCAGCTCAACAATATGGTCTAAACGTAATTTATCAGCCTGTTATCAGTGGTAAAATTACCGATCAACAAGTTACCGAGTTTAAGCAGCTTTATCAGAATGCTCAGAAGCCCGTTTTAGCATATTGTCGCTCTGGTATGCGTGCAATCAGTTTGTGGGCTTTGGCTGAAGTTGCTCCACAAGATGCAGCACTGTTAGTTGAGTCGGGTAATAAGCTTGGGTTTAACTTAAAAGGCTTGGTGCCACGTATTTTAAAACGTGATCATGAACCAGCCGCAATTCCTTGTTATAGCGTTGTGATTGTTGGCGCTGGGGCAGCAGGAATTTCTGTAGCGTCGAGTCTTTTATGTCGTGAACCTCATTTAGATATTGTCATTATTGATCCCGCAGATACACATTATTATCAACCGGGCTGGACCATGGTTGGTGGCGGTATTTTCAAACCACAAGTAACCGCACGCTCAATGACAAGTGTGATACCTTCAAAAGTAAAATGGATGAAAGCTGCGGTTGCTGGATTCGACCCTGATCATAATCAGGTTATTTTGGAAGGATGCCAACCTATTCAATATAAAGCTTTGGTCGTGTGTCCTGGTTTAAAACTGAATTGGCATGGAATTGAAGGTTTAGTCGAAACCTTGGGAAAAAATGGGGTGACGTCTAACTATCGTTATGATCTAGCGCCATATACATGGGAACTGGTGCAACAGTTAAATAGTGGAACGGCAATCTTTACCCAGCCGCCTATGCCGATTAAATGTGCTGGTGCTCCTCAAAAAGCGATGTACCTTTCAGCCGACTACTGGTTAAAGCAAGGCAAACTTAAAGATATCTCTATCCATTTTTATAACACTGGTGCTGTTTTATTTGGTGTGAAGGAATATGTACCTGCACTAATGCAATATGTCGAAAAATATGGCTCTGAACTGCACTTTAACCATCAACTTGTCAAAGTAGACGGCCCTGCAAAAAAAGCATGGTTTAAGGTAGTGAACGATGAAAATGCAGCATTGGTCGAGACTGATTTCGATATGTTGCATGTTGTTCCACCGCAACAAGCGCCTGATTTTATTCGTGCCAGCACACTCACTGATGAAGCAGGCTGGGTGAGCGTGAATCCTCAAACCCTACAACATACACAGCATGCCAATATTTTTGCTTTAGGTGATGTGATGAATGCACCTAATGCCAAGACTGCTGCTGCGGCACGGGCACAAGCTCCTATCGTTGCTGTGAATATTTTAGCACAACTGAACGGTGAGCAAAACTTCTGCGAGTACAACGGCTATGGTTCATGTCCACTCACGGTAGAGCGTGGAAAAATCGTTCTAGCTGAGTTTGGTTATGGCGGTAAATTACTTCCTAGTTTTCCGAAATGGGTCATTGATGGGCAAAAGCCATCTCGTTTGGCTTGGTTACTTAAAGAACAGATTTTACCGCCGATTTACTGGCAAGGCATGCTCAAGGGCCGCGAGTGGATGGTCAAACCTGAGCGAGGTTAAGCAAAGCAACGCTTTGTACGAGCGCAAGACGAGAACTATGTTCGAGTTAAGAAGATAAACAAAGCAAAGCTTTGTCCTGAGAAGCGGCTGAAGCTTCGCAAGAAGACAAGAATTTATGTCCTCATTAACCAGCAGTCTACTGCAAATGATGTAAATGCAATTTTAGGCTTTTGATATGTTATTACTTGTCGTTGAAGGCATCGTGATTGGCTTTTTACTTGGTCTTACCGGTGCAGGTGGCGGTATTCTTGCTGTACCCGCTCTCATGACCAGTCAAGGCTGGAGCGTGGCTCAAGCTGCGCCGATTGGGTTATTGGCAGTTGCGCTGTCTACACTCATTGGAACCATTGAAGGCTTATTTAAAAAGATAGTTCGTTATCGCGCTGCTATTTGGATTGCCTTAATTGGTGCCCCTATGGCACATATCGGCATTTTAATAGCCAACGCGATTTCACCTGTTTGGCTCATGTTAATGTTTAGCTTGGTCATGTTTACAGTAGGTTATCGACTTATTAGTAACCGAGTATCAGACTTTCATAACCCGCCGTGTCAGGTCAACCCAAGTACGGGGCGCTTTATCTGGAATTTTAAAACTGGTGGTGTACTTGCCGGCATTGGAATTATTGCGGGGCTTTTAACTGGCATGCTAGGGGTGGGTGGCGGCTTTGTAATTGTACCAGCGCTTAGAAAAGTCACCAATTTGGATATGCATAGTATTGTTGCAACCTCACTTATGATTATTTTTCTCATTAGTGGCATAAGTATTGTGATGCATATTGCAGAGGGTTTCCATTATCCAGTCGCCATTACTAGTGCGTTTGCTCTTGCATGTGTAGCAGGCATGCTATTAGGTCGTCGAGCTATTCGCTTTATTCCACCTGCGATTGTACAAAAAGTCTTTGCTTTAATGGTTTTTGCTGTTGCAATTTATATGGTCATTAAGATTGTTAATCTAACTAATATTTAAGAAATATAGTATTTTAACTTATCTATATAAATACAAAGTTTCCAGAGATGATGCATTGACATTGTCTATGGAAACTTTTTGATTTAAATCATATAAATTTTTGAGAAAGCGAAATGAAGCGAGTTAACGTGGCAATTTGTGGTTTTGGACGGATTGGGCAACAAATTGCAGAGCTTCTTTTAAATCGATCAACATACTATAAACAAAAATATCAAATTGATGCCCATTTAGTGGGTGTCTGTAAATCATCATCAGGCTTAATTGATCAAGAAGGCTTACAAGCTGCAAAGTGGTTAGATAAAACACAATATCAAGCAGGCTTAACTGAGCAAAAGTTTTTAGAACAGGTGCAAGCAGATGTCATTATTGAGACCGGACCAAGTGACTATGTGACAGGTGGAAAGGGTTTATTTTATTTAAATTATGCGTTAACACATAGCATGAATGCGATTGCAGTGTCTAAAGGTGCGTTAGTCGTCGAAGGCAAAAAATTAATTAACTTGGCACATCAACATAATAAAAAACTATTTTTTAGCGGTGCAACGGCTGCGGCCTTACCGACTGTTGATTTGTTTGAATATAACTTGGCTGGCTGCCAAATTTTAGAAATAGAAGGTGTGTTTACAGGCACCACGAATTTTATTTTGAATGATATGTTGCAACATGAATGTGTGTTTGCAGAATCTCTTGAAAAAGCTCAAGCAAAAGGTATTGCGGAACCTGACAGTTCTTTCGATGTAGATGGATGGGATACTGCTGCTAAAATTACCATACTGGCAAATACTGTTTTAGGAGCTGATGTAAAAATTCAGGATATTCCAAAACAAGGAATCAGTCATGTTACTGCCGATGATATACGTGATTGGAAAAAAGAAGATCTAATTCCTCGTCTGGTCGGTTTTATTCATCTGAAAAATCAGCAAATTCAAACAGGTGTTGAATTAAGATTAGTTCCAGCAAATCATTCTTTTGCTCATCTGCAAGGTTCTAATAAATGCATTCGGGTGTTAACTCAAGAAATGGGTGAATTTGTAGTTAGTGGAGGAGCATCTGCACCTTTGGCTACAGCAGCCGCGGCTTTAAAAGATTTTGAGCTGATGCTAAAAACGTACTGCTGAAATTAATTATGATTTATAAAAAAGCAGGCTATTAAGCCTGCTTCTCACAATTTTTTTGACTATTAAATAACTTCTTTCCAATTTCAAATTTACTAAACATTAAGTAGTTACCAAGTAAGATTAGTAAAATTCCAAATACAGCATTTAAAGTCCACTCATATCCCTCAAAGAAAGTAGAAACTGTTAGAGCAACTAAAGGGAAGAGTAATGTGCTATAGGCTGCTTTGGCTGCACCAATTCGCCCAACCAAAGAAAAATAAGCTGAGAACCCAATAACCGTACCAAATACAGCTAAGTAAAGTACCGAACTTAAAAATGGGAAATTCATTGGAGGCATTAGATCCTGGCCTGTAAATAAAGCTAGACTTAACATTACCAATGCACCATAAGTCATGGCATAACAATTTGTTGAAAAGATATTTAGGCCACGTTTTTGGTGTCTAACACTAATCATATTCCCTAAAGAAAAACCGTAAGTACCTATTGCACATAACCCAATTCCCATCAATAACTGTGTATTAAACTGGCTATTAATGAGGTCATGCCAAAACAGTAAAACAATACCACCTAGTCCTAAAAGTGCAGCTGGAGCAAAGTTTGGGGAAGGTTTTTGCTTAAAAAAGATAAGCGCATTAATGGCATTAAAGAAAACAGCCATCGAAAAAATAACGGACTCTAAACCGCTATTTACATATTTAACGGCGGTATAAAAACAAATAAAGTTTAGGCCGAAAACACAAAGGCCTTGCAGCATACAAAACAAGTGATCTTTTAAAGCAATTCGCTGTAATTTTCCTGAAAATAGTAGAACAACCCAAAGTAATAAGGCTGAAATAGCAAAACGCCATAAAATTGCGACGACGGGTGTTGCATAATGGCTCTGAACGGCAATTCCAATCCATGTTGTTCCCCAAATCAACACCACCGCAACATAGAGAAAAATATTCATAAGTTCATCCTCGATTACCAAACTTAAGTATCTAGGAATGCTTCATTTTTCACGTATATATTCTTGTGTTATACATGCAAGATCTTGCGCTTTTTATATAACTGAACTAGCTGAATTTTGCTGAATATGGTTAACTTAAGCTCAATGATATTCGTTTTAATTTTGCATGGCCTATCAAACTTTAGAACAGCTACAGCAATCTAAAGCCAAGCTTCACGAAACTGTGGTGCTTGATGAAAATATGCAACTTGCATTTTGGTCTAATGAGCAAGATCGTGTAAGTGTCTGTAGCGATCACCATACTTTAAGTCTTTATATTCAAGATGGCTATGAAAGCTATCAAAAAACACCTGCTGGCTGGAAAAATGGCGGTGGGCCAGGTCGTTTTTGCTTATTGCCTGAACATCAGGAGTCGACTTGGGATATACGAGGCGGACTTAAATTTGTTCACTTGTATTATACCGACCAACATTTGCGTGATGTCGCCGAAAAAATATGGGACAAAGAGCCCAATCAAATTGAACTAAACGAAGTTGTCTTTAATGATGACGAAAAGATTCGTGCGCTATATCAGTTTTTCCTACTTGATTGTGATTGGAATGATTCATCAAACCATTTACAAATGAGTACAACTGCCAGTTTATTGTTGAATCATTTAATTCGAAGATATAGCAATGTTAAGTGGCAGCAGCCTGTCATTAAAGGTGGCCTTGCTCCTCATAAACTCAAATATATTCAAGACTGGATTGAAGGGCATTTAGACCAAGCACTCACTTTGTCAGACTTGGCAAATGTTGTGAATTTAAGTGAATACCATTTTGCTCATATGTTTAAGCAATCCATGAATATGGCGCCTCATCAATATGTTATGCAAAGACGTTTAACTAAGGCAAAGGGTTTAATTCAGTCATCTCATCTTTCTTTACAAGATATCTCTTTGGTATGTGGTTTTAGTTCAGCAAGCCATTTAAGCCATCGTTTTAAACAGTTTTATGGAATGAGCCCTTCGCAGTTACGTTAAAGGACTCATGGCTCATTTTTATAAAAGATAAATACCTAAACCAATTAGTGCTGATGCAAAAATGACATAGAGTACATTAATGTTAAAGTGGAATAAGGCAATAAATGCAGCCACAGTAATGATCGCCGAGATAACATCAAAGTGACCGGAAAAACCGTGCGGCCATAGCACGTGATAACTAAAAAATAATGCTAGATTTAAAATGACACCGACCACAGCCGCGGTAATCGCAGTGAGTGGTGCTGTAAACTTAATTTCATTGTGTGTAGATTCAATAAAAGGACCACCTGCAAAAATAAATACAAATGAAAAGAGAAAGGTAAACCAAGTCACAATGACAGCACCGAGCGCTCCAGCAAAAAATAGATGTTCAGGCCCAAGTAATGAATGATTAACACCTCCTAAAAAACCAACAAAGGCAACCACCATAATCAGTGGACCGGGTGTAGTTTCACCTAAAGCTAAACCATCAATCATTTGCGTAGGTGAAAGCCATCCAAAATGATTTACAGCGCCTTGATAGACATAAGGTAAAACTGCATATGCACCCCCAAAAGTCAGCAATGCAGCTTTAGTAAAAAACCACGCCATTTGGGTATAAGAATGATGCCATCCAAAATATGCGCCTAAAGCTAAAATTGGCAATAACCATAGAACGATTGCCACAAAAATAAGTTTAGCTAACCGCGACCAATGGAATTTAGCATGCTCTGGGGGCGGTGTATCATCATCAATAAATGCCGGACCATAATCCTTTTGACTGGCTTTATGACCAGCTGCTGAGGAAAATAGTTGAGGGTACCTTTTACTGGCTAAATAGCCAGCAATACCAGCTGATAGCACAATAAGAGGGAAAGGAAGCTTTAAGACAAAAATGGCAAGAAATGCTGCAATTGCGACGAACCATAAAAATTTATTTTTAAGTGAGCGGCTTCCTATACGGTACGTTGCATGAAAGACAATTGCTGTAACCGCTGGTTTAATCCCGTAAAAAATACCTGCAATTACGGGAACATCTCCAAATTTTATGTAAACCCAAGACAGCCCAATTAAAATAAATAAGGAGGGTAATACAAATAGAATACCTGCAACCAATCCTCCCGCAGTTCTATGCATAAGCCAACCAATGTAGGTTGCTAATTGCTGTGCTTCAGGGCCGGGTAACAACATGCAGTAGTTCAGGGCATGCAAAAATCTTTTTTCAGATATCCAGCGCTTTTGTTCAACGAGTTCCTGATGCATTACAGCGATTTGTCCAGCTGGCCCCCCAAAGCTAATAAAGCCGAGCTTCAGCCAAAATAAAAAGGCTTGCCAGAAGGTGACCTTTCCCACTGAATCATCAGGGGTATTTTGTTGTTTTTGTTGCATATTATCCCCTAAAAAAATAATAGTAATTTTTACGTTTATGGCATAACGGAGTATGTTTTATAGCATAACAAATACAAATGTATTTTTTATGATAATAATTCAAATTTTATAGATAACCATTTACTAATTTATTGATATTCATTGAAATTATTTTTTTAACTAAAGTTATCGCTTTAAATTATTTCCAAAGCTGAAACATTTTAAACATTATTTGCTCAAGTTGTTATAACAGGTTGTAAGCCGTGAGCCAGCTACCCCACGATCCCAAAAATCACAAGCCTCTTTATGATCAGTTAAGGGAACTCATCCTTAACAAAATTGTAAATGGTGAATATGCCGTGTTGAGTCAAATTCCATCTGAAAACGAGTTTGCTGAACAGTTCGGTGTAAGCCGAATCACAGTTCGCCAAGCACTCAACCAATTACAGTTGGAAGGCTATATTTTTAAGGTGCCAGGTAAAGGGACCTTTGTAAGTAAGCCAAAAACGTTCCAGAACATTTCAAATTTGCAGGGTTTTGCAGAAGCAATGTCATCTGCTGGTCACGAAATTTTAAACCGTGTCATCTCGGCCGAGCTTAAACAGATCCCGATGCACGTTGTGCCCAAATTAAAGTTACCTGTTAAAGCCAATGTATATGAAATTCAACGTGTTCGTTTGCTCAACCGTCAACCAGTGTCTTATGAGTTGACTTATTTGCCAGAACATATTGGTTTGAGACTCAAAGAGAAAGCGATTGATTTACGTACAACCGATATTTTCAAGGCATTAGAACAAGAGTGTGACATCCCTTTGGGACATGCGGATTTAAGCATTGATGCCACTGTTGCGGATGAAGAATTAGCGGCTTTGCTGCAAGTTGAAATCGGAACTCCTGTATTACGGGTCGAACGTTTGACTCATGACGCAAATGGTCAACCGATTGACTATGAATATCTCTATTTTTCAGGCGATACCTTCCAGTACCGTTTACGTATTCATCGTTAATAACTCAGATAAAAATAAGGATTTTACAATGGAAACTAAATATCTTGAGTTCGATATTGTGGTGATTGGTGGTGGAACTGCTGGACCAATGGCTGCGATTAAAGCAAAACAAGAAAACCCGAATTTAAAAGTCTTGCTCATTGAAAAAGCGAATGTAAAACGCAGTGGGGCGATTTCAATGGGAATGGATGGGCTGAATAATGCTGTCATTCCGGGCTACGCAACACCCGAGCAATACACCAAAGAAATTACGATTGCCAATGATGGAGTGGTTAACCAAACCACTGTATATGCATATGCGAAGCATAGTTTCACAACCATTCAACAGCTCGACCAATGGGGCATTAAGTTTGAAAAAGATGAGACAGGTGAATTTGCAGTAAAAAAAGTACATCACATGGGGGCATATGTTTTACCAATGCCCGAAGGCCATGACGTTAAAAAAGTTTTATATCGTCAGTTAAAGCGTGCTCAAGTCAAAATTAATAATCGGATTGTCACCACAAAGCTTTTAAAAAATGAGCAAGGTGCAATCAATGGTGTACTTGGTTTTGACTGTCGTAGTGGTGACTTTTATGTCATTAAAACGAAAGCTGCCATTTTATGTTGTGGTGCCGCAGGGCGTTTAGGTTTGCCAGCTTCTGGCTATTTGATGGGCACTTATGAAAACCCAACCAATGCAGGTGATGGCTATGCAATGGCATACCATGCAGGTGCTGAACTTGCCAACTTAGAATGTTTCCAGATTAATCCGTTGATTAAAGATTATAACGGCCCAGCTTGTGCCTATGTGACCGGACCTTTAGGAGGTTATACGGCCAACAGTAAAGGTGAACGTTTCATTGAATGTGACTACTGGAGTGGTCAAATGATGTGGGAGTTTTACCAAGAGCTGGAAAGTGGTAATGGCCCTGTTTATTTAAAAGTAGATCATCTGGCCGAAGAAACGATTCAAACCATCGAAGAGATCTTGCATACCAATGAGCGCCCAAGCCGTGGACGTTTTCATGAGGGGCGAGGAACCAATTACCGTCAAGATATGGTGGAAATGCATATTTCAGAAATTGGTTTTTGTAGCGGACATAGTGCTTCTGGTGTATGGGTCAATGAAAAAGCTGAGACTTCGGTTAAGGGATTATATAGCGCTGGCGATATGGCGGCTGTACCTCATAACTATATGCTTGGTGCATTTACCTACGGATGGTTTGCGGGTGTAAATGCTGCGCAATACGTGAATGCAATTGAAGATAGCGAATTAAACCAAAGCGAAATAGAAGCAGAAAAAGCTCGAATATTTGCACCACTGGATTGTTCTGAAGGTTTACCAGCCGAACAAGTGGAATATAAGCTGCGCCGTTTTGTAAATGACTATTTGCAGCCTCCTAAAACGCGGCAAAAAATGGAAATTGGGCTCAAACGTTTTGAAGAAATCAAACAGGATATTAAGCGAATCTCTGCAAGAAACCCGCATGAACTGATGCGTGCTGCTGAAGTTTCTTTTATTCGAGACTGTGCGGAAATGGCAGCCAGAGCCTCATTGTTTAGGGAAGAAAGCCGTTGGGGACTGTACCACTATAGAGCAGATTTCCCTCAAAAAAATAACTCGGATTGGTTCTGCCACGCGCATTTGAAAAAAGATGAACAAGGCAACATGGTCAGTTTCAAAAAACAAATCGAGCCTTATGTGGTTCCGATTAATCAAGATGAAGCTGTGTCTTATGACCGTTTACGCATTCAAAAAGACGTTGCTCTTGCAGACTAAATAAATCAGGAACTCAAATCATGGCTTTTATTTTTAAAGAAGTACAGCACCGTACTGTCGCACCCGTCATTATCGATGAAGATAAATGTATTGCTGATAAAGGATGCACAGTCTGTGTCGATGTTTGTCCAATGGACTTATTGGCAATCGATCCAATAACTCAAAAAGCTTTCATGCAGTTTGATGAATGTTGGTATTGCATGCCTTGTGAAAAGGACTGCCCAACGGATGCGGTCAAAGTAAATATCCCATACCTACTCAAATAATTAATTTGGAATACTCAATATGAGACAAAATAAATTGATCAATAAAAAACTATTACTCAGTAGCTTAATTGGTGCCATTGTACTTGGCACTTTGGGGTGCGGCAGTAAAACAGAAACTGTTCGTGTAGCTATTGGTACACAAGATACCACCATTAACTGTGCAACAGGTGGGTTGCTCATTCGTGAATTGAATTTATTACCAAAATATTTACCTAAAGATGGTGAATACAAGAATGTTAAATATGACATTCAATGGAAAAACTTTACCTCTGGTGCACCACTGACCAGTGAGATGGTGGCTGGGCGTCTAGATTTGGGAGCAATGGCTGACTTTCCTGCTGTTAATAATTTAGCGGCTTTTAAAAAAGCTGGAAAAGAAAGCATATTTTTAGCGCCATTGTCAGGCAGTATCAATGGCAGCGGTAATGCGATTGTTGTTCCAATTGACTCAAAAGTAACATCACTCAAAGAACTAAAAGGACAAACCATTTCTGTACCTTTTGCCTCAACTGCTCACGGACTATTATTGCGAGCAATTCAAGCTGAAGGCTGGCAACTTGATAAAGATATTAAAGTGATTGCTCAGGCGCCAGAAGTGGCGGGACCTGCATTAAAAAGTCATAAGATTGCTGCGCATGCTGATTTCGTACCATTTGGAGAGTTATTTGCTTACCAAGGGTTTGCTAAAAAAATCTATGATGGTTCACAAGCAAAATCACCTACATTTCATGGTTCACTTGCCAGCAAGGATTATGCACAGCAGCATCCAGAAGTCATAAAAGCTTATTTACAGGCAACCATTGAAGCGAATCGCCTGATTCGAGAACAACCTGAAAAATATAGTGAATTTATTGCTGAAAAAACAGGTATTCCTGCCGAAGTGGTCTATCTGTTTCATGGTCCATTAGGTCTGCAAACTCGTGACTTAACGTGGAAACCTGAATATCGAAAAGCGACTCAAATTGCGATAGACACCTTAAAAGTTTTAGGTAAAAACGACGGTACGCTTGATGTAAATAAATTTATTGATGATCAATATATTAAGGATGCATTTCAGGCATCTGGACTTAATTACAGCCAGCAACTAGCCGACTATGCAAAATCACCTTTGGTTGCCAATGACGCTTTAACGGGCCAACCCATCAAAACATTTGATCGGGTGACTCAAATTTGGGTAAAGGGTGAAGAAAAAGTGCGTAGCTATGAAACGCCTGAGCATGCTTTTTCTGATTTAAAGAAAATTCAAGCCGATGGAAAAACGGTGCGTGTGGTTTATAGCCAAGATCATCAGTCCGATATTAAGTTACTTGCCAATCTGGCATGGTATGCCACAGATAAAGCAGGACAAATTCAGGCCTTTTTATTAAAAGATGATGCTGAAAAATGGGCTAAACAACAGGGCGGAAAAGTATATGACTTTAAAGCTATTCAGCTTGTAACACAGAGCTGATGTGTTGTCTTACCTAATGAGCAGGAGGTGACGAATGAGTAGTTTAGTCCAAACAAAACCTAAAAACCAAAGTACATTTTTGGTTAAATTTTTCCAACAATTGAGGTTATATCCGGCGCATTTAAAAAACTATGCCATTGCTTTTACATCTATAGCTTTCTGGATAGTCATTTGGCAAGGACTTGCTCAGTTTAAAATAAATTTAGGCATTGTGAACTTTAGAAATGTCCCGACACCTTTAGATGTCATTCATGCGCTATGGGCTTTCTTTCAACTCAGCACTGCATTTGAACATGTTGAATCTAGTGTCTTTCGCGTAGTGGTTGGTTTTGTGCTCGCGGCTTTAATTGGTGTAGGTATTGGTTTGTTGGCAGGACGTTATCAAAAACTTGCTGCATTTCTGATGCCGCCATTAGAAGTATTACGTCCAATTCCAGCAGTTGCATGGATTCCTTTAGCGATTCTGATTTTTCCATCCTCAGAAGCTTCTATGATTTTTATTACCTTTATTGGGGCTTTATTTCCAATTTTATTAAACACGGTACATGGCGTTGGTGCAGTTGATCCAAGACTCGTTGCGTCAGCGAAAAGTCTAGGTGCTTCTGATCTAGCTATCATTTATGAAGTCATTATTCCGGGTGCATTACCGAACATTACTACGGGTTTATCTATTGGAATGGGTACTTGTTGGTTCTGTTTAGTGACTGCCGAAATGATTTCAGGCCAACATGGAATTGGATACTTCACATGGGAATCGTTCACCTTGCAAAACTATAGCAATATCGTGGTTGGTATGGTGCTGATAGGAGCGTTAGGTATGTTTAGCAGTACATTGGTACGTGTGATTGGAAACCGATTTACCCCATGGTATCAACTGAGGAAATCATAAAATGTCAATTACACAAGGCCATGTGCGTATACAAAATCTATCGCTACATTTAGGGCAAGCTAAAAATCGTTTTCAGGCATTAGATCGGGTTAATTTTGAAATACAACCGGGCGAGTTTATATGTCTACTTGGCCCATCTGGTTGCGGTAAATCAACATTATTAGGTGCTTTGGCAGGGCACTTACCCATTAGTTCTGGGACTTTAACGGTCGATAATGAATCTATACTTGAACCGCATCCAGACAGAGGTTTGGTGTTCCAGCAACATACCTTATTTCCATGGAAAAGCGTGCTTGAAAATATTGCCTTTGGTTTAAAAATGAAAGGCATCGCCAAACAAAAGCGTATTGAACAAGCTCAGAAAATGATTGATCTGGTCGGGCTTAAAGGTTTTGAGCATAAATTTCCAGCCGAACTTTCTGGTGGCATGCAGCAACGAGTTGAAATTGCGAGAGTACTGATTAATCAACCGCGCATTTTATTAATGGATGAGCCTTTTGGTGCGTTAGATGCGCAAACTCGTTTAAAAATGCAAATGCTATTACTCGAAATTTGGCAAGAAATCCAAACGTCGGTTTTATTTATTACCCACGATATTGATGAGGCACTTTTTTTAGCTGATCGAGTATTGATTATGAGCCATCGACCGGGGCGAATTATTGAGGAAATTCCGCTTAAGTTTGAACGTCCACGAGACGTTGAGCTTGTAACAAGTAGTGAATTTACAGCCATTAAAAAACATTGCATCCAGACTTTAAAAGAAGCTACTCAACAAGAAGAGTTAAGCCGCTTAAATCCATTAGGGCTTGGAAAGAAATCACAAATTAAGGAATACGAATGAGTTTTTATTATCAAGCTTTAGATGACCTCGATGAATATAATCAGGAATTTCTTGCACAGCTTAATCACGAAGATGAAAAGATTCGCTTTGTTGCTTTAATGAATATTGGCGATGAAGAAAATCCGGATTTACTTCCTTGGTTGCATGCGGCACTGCAACACGACTCTTCAGCTTTAGTTCGTCAAGAGGCGGCAAAAAAGTTAGAAAGCTGGGAAGATCCAACCAGTTTACAAGTATTAGCTCAAGCTTTATTTGATACTGATCTGAATGTGAAACAAGCTGCCAGTCAAAGTTTAAGTGAAATAAAAAATGCGGCATCAGCCCAGATTCTTGCGCCTTATTTAAAGCATACGGATACTTTTGCTCTTAGTGCAATTTTACGTGCTTTAAAACCTTTACGACCAAAGCAATTATTCACAGAGATATCTGCTTTGGTACACCATGAAGATGCTCTAGTACGCCGTGAGGCAGTCAGTGCATTAAGTTGGTTACAGCAAGACCAAGCGATTACGATATTGGCAAAAACTGCTGAAACAGATTTGGATGATGAGGTTCGCCGCATTGCAACAGGTGGTTTGGCTTATAGTCAGAGCATATCAGTTGAGGTGATCCAAGCACTTCAACACTCTTTAACCTCGGAAAGTTGGCAATTAAGAGTCGAAGCTGCACTTACGATTGGAAAATTACATATCGTTCAGCTCGAAACTCCCTTAATTCATGCTTTATCTGACTTATATTGGCAAGTACGTATTGCCACAGTTCGAAGCTTAGGGTTACTCAAGTCGCGTCTAGCAGTTAGTCATCTATTTGATAACTTTAATCATGAAATTAGCAATTTACGTAAAGAGGTCGCTTTAGCACTCGGTGAAATTGGCACATCAGAAGCTCAGAATCTATTAGAACAACATCAAAATGACTCCGACCCAGAAGTACGAAAAGCGATTCGTATTGGATTAAATCAAATTGGTGAGGTGAAATATGCAAGCCAGACCTGATATTCGTGTTGATACTACAAATAAACGGGTTCACTTTATATGGACTGATGATTTAAGTGTATCTCTGAGCTATCAAAATTTAAGAGAAATTTGCCCATGTGGCTTTTGCCGAGCGAAGCGAATTAAGCAAATTAAAATTGAAGAACAAAATGTTGAAGTAACAGCTATGTTCGATCAAGGTTACGGTGCCCAAATTTGTTTTAACGATGGGCATGATAAAGGGATTTTTCCGTGGGCTTTTTTAAAAGAATTTGCTAAGTGCTAAAAAATGCCTTCTGCTTGGGACAGAAGGCATTTCATTTATTTAATGATCATGTTCTAAATAATCTGGTTTTTTCGGAAGCGCAAGGCTACACAAGAAACAGATAATCAGCATGACAATGACATAAATAAAGAAGGTATTTTCAATTCCAGCAGCTTTGAATTGCAAAGCAACCGAAGGTGCAGAACCACCAAAAATAGCATTACCTACCGCATATGAAAATCCTACCCCGAGTGCACGTACGTGAGGTGGGAACATCTCAGCTTTTACTAAACCACTAATAGATGTATAGAAACTCAAAATCATCATCATAAAAATGAGTAGCAAGGTAATGATGATCGGTGAATCTATATAATTAGGCATGCCAATTGCCATTACTGGATAGATAAAAATTGCAGATAATAAGCTAAATGCCAGCATTGAAGAACGTCGCCCAATACGATCTGAAATGGAACCAAATACAGGTTGAGCACACATATAGACAAATAGTGCGAAGGTCATGATATAACCAACGGTTTTGCCATCCATACCTAAATTAGTTAAATAGGTTTTTGAATAAACAGTTTCTACATAAAACGTTAATGAACCAGCAGAAGTGTATCCGACCACCAATAAAAAGGTTTTCCAATGCTTTTTAAAGAGCTCTCTTAAGCTACCAGACTCTTTACGTTCACTATCTTGATGAGAAAGCGTTTCTTCTAAACGACTACGTGCAAGCAAAGATAGAATGGCAGCAATACCACCAATAATGAACGGAATACGCCAACCGCCATCAAGTAATTGTTGTTCACTTAAAAACGTTAATAAGATTACACCAAGTAGGCTGGCAAGTAACTGGCCACCAGAAAGGGTGACATATTGGAAAGATGAATAAAAACCACGTTGACCCTTTAAGCCTAATTCACTCATATATGTTGCTACTGCACCATATTCACCACCCACCGATAGACCTTGAAGTAAACGTACTACCAGTAAAAGGAAAGGGGCAAATAAACCAACTTGTTCATAAGTGGGTAGGGCTGCAAATAGAAAAGAGCTCAAAGCCATTAAGCAAATTGAGACAATCATTGATTTTTTTCGACCATGGCGGTCTGCAATGCGTCCAAATATCCAGCTACCAATAGGACGCATAAAAAAGCTTGCTGCAAATACACCCCAAACATAAATCGATTTGGTCGTACTATCCATGTCTGGTGCAGTTAGAGCCTGAGTAAAATAAGCAGCAAATACTGCATAGATATAAAAGTCGAACCATTCGACCAAATTACCTGAAGCTGCGCCTACAATCCCTCGTATTCTGCTGCTCTTTTCTTCCTTAGTATATGTCATAGATATTCCGTCAGTTAGCAGAAAAAAATAGAAATTTTCAGATGTACTGAACAGGAAATAGAATGAATCTTTAGATATCACTCAATCCTGAGTACTTTCTTAGAATTCCTCTCCATTTATTTTTTATAATTTTAAACTTCCATTCTAGTGATTCTATGATCTTTTGTTCGATTTAAAGATATTTTTACCGATTATCGAACAATTCCTTAATTTAGTGAGTTGATCAATCCACCATAAACTTTATTTAAAATCAAACATCTAATTTATCAAGCATATTGATTATTGTATTCCTCCTTAGTCTAGACCTATTTCTGAGCTTAGTTTTATTTTGACTATTTGGTAATACTTAAAAAGTTATAGTCTCAATTTCAAAGAAAATAAATGAAATTTATATAATGATGATGCTTTATTACACAAAATTTACTTAATCTAAAAACTATATAATTTGTTGTTTATGGCTATTTGTAGCTGTATTCTTGCGTGGCTAAAAATATGGAAACTTTCCGATTTTTAACACACTTATATTATGCACGGTATGGGCAGGTAGTTATTCAATGGACAGACACACGCTAAATCTTCACTTCATGACATGCTCTAAAACAGCATTGGCTTCATCTATTGCACTGATGACATCGGTCGTCTATGCAAATGAAGCGGAGGTTTCGCAGCTCCCAACCATTACTGTGAACGCTACACAAAATAGTGATGCGCTATATACATCAAAGAAAGTTAATTTATCTGGTTTTCAAACAGGCGATGTAAAGAAAGTTCCTGCATCTATTACCACCATTACCTCTGAGCGCATAGCAGATCAACATGCAAAAACGCTAACTGATGTTATTAAAAATGATTCATCGTTAGGAGATGGCTACGCTGCTATTGGCTACTATCCAAACTTTGTAGCGCGTGGTTTTGCCCTCGATTTAGGCTCTAGTTATCTCATTAACGGCCATACCATACGTGGCGAGCAAAATGTAGCTTTAGAAAATAAAGAGCAAGTTGAGATTTTAAAAGGCATTTCTGCGATTCAAAGTGGAATGTCGACACCAGGTGGTGTGGTTAACTATGTAACCAAAAGACCTGCCGATGTTAAAACTATTACGGTCGATGCAAATTCAGAAGGTGGTTATACACTTGCAACGGATGTAGGCGGCTTTTTAAATGATAATTTTGGTTATCGAATAAATTTAGCGCATGAAAGTATTCATCCAAATGTCGATCATGCAAATGGTAAGCGTGAGTTTGGTTCTGTTGCTTTAGACTGGAAAATTAATGATCGCTCTAAATTACTGTTTGATATTGAAGCACAGCATCAAAGCCAACGTTCAGTACCAGGTTATCAACTACTTGATGGGCAAGAAGTACCAACAAATGTAGATCAAGACCGTTTATTGGGTTATCAGTCTTGGAGTAAACCGGTTGTAAATAACAATGTAAATACGAGTTTAAAATATCAATACGCATTTAACGATCAATGGAATGGTAGCTTAAGTGCATCACAAAGCCGTGTTGTGATTGATGATAATAGTGCTTTCCCATGGGGATGTTATAACGATAATTGTGAAGTTACTGGTTTAGGTAATACTTTTGATAAACACGGTAATTATGATATTTACGATTTCCGTAGCCCAGATGATACGCGTATTACCAACCAGTTTGCCGCTGGGTTAAATGGACAATTCAACACTGGCAACATTCAGCATCAAGTAGCTTTCGAATTACAACGTACTTATAAAACCTTAAAACACCATACACCACTGAATGTAGCGGTAGGAACAGGCAATATCTATGAAGATACGATTGACTACAGTCCATCATCAGAAAGTCCAGGTGATCGTTACAAAGCTCTAGAGAGTGATCAAACTGCATTTACTGTATCTGACCGAGTTCAATTTAACGATCAATGGTCAACTTTATTGGGTGGAAAACTTATTCATCTTGATGAGCAAGCTTATAAGCCAGATGGTCAGCAAAGCCGAGACACAGATTTAAATAAGTTTTTACCGCAATTAGCGCTCCTATATAGCCCAACTGCTAAGACTAATCTTTATGCTTCATATGCAAAAGGTTTATCGGATGGTGGTGAAGCACCTTGGTTTGCTAATAATGCTCTAGAAGTTTTATCACCTAGAAATTCTGAACAATATGAAATTGGTGTTAAGCAACAAATTCGGAACTTCTTAGTAACAGCAGCTATTTTTGATTTAAAACAAGACAATCAATATAGCAAAGTAAATGCAGAAGGAACTTTCGATTTTGTTTCACAAGGTGAACAACACAATCAAGGTATTGAGTTAGGTTTAACTGGCGCTTTAACAGATACAGTTGACGTAAGCTCTGGCATTACCTACACCAAATCTCGTCTAGTTGATATTGATAGTGACAGCTATAAAGGTCATCAAACTCAAAATGTACCAAAAGTCCGTGCAACTGCGCAGTTATCTTATAAAGTACCTTCAGTTGAGGGGTTAAGATTACTCAGTGGTATGCAATACAGTAGCAGTAAATATGCAAATAAAGAGGGAACGGCAAAAGTAGGTGGCTATAGCGTCTTTAATATTGGGGCTGCCTATAAAACAAATTTTGCTGGGCATGACACGACATTCAGATTCAATATTGATAACTTATTTAATAAGAAGTATTGGCGTGATGTGGGGGCATTTATGGGGGATGACTACCTATTCTTAGGTAATCCACGTACAGCCCAGTTCTCTACAACTTTCAGTTTTTAAAATATAGAACAAATAAAAAAGGAGCTTATAAAAGCTCCTTTTTTATTTTCAGGAATTAAGCCGACATTTTTGGTTTAACCATATTATTAATCGACAAGATATCATCAAGCACTTGTGCTGATAATAAGCCTTCGTTCTGAACGAGTGCTAGTACACTTTGTCCAGTTTCATTTGCAGTTTTAGCAATACGAGTTGTAGTTTCATAACCCAAATATGGGTTAAGTGCGGTCACAATACCAATTGAGTTTTCAACTAAAGCTTTACAGTGCTCAGGGTTCGCCGTAATCGTATCAATACATTTACTTTGGAACATTGCCATCGCGTTACCAAGCAAATCCATAGATTCAAATAGTTTGAATGCAATAAGTGGTTCCATTGCATTTAACTGTAATTGACCAGCTTCAGCAGCTAAAGTTACAGCCAAATCATTTGCAATAATCTGGAAGCAAGCAAGGTTCATTGCTTCAGGAATAACTGGGTTTACTTTACCCGGCATGATCGAACTACCTGGTTGACGTGCTTCTAAGTTAATTTCATTAATACCAGTACGTGGACCACTTGAAAGTAAACGCAAGTCATTGGCAATTTTTGAAAGTTTAGTTGCGGTACGCTTTAATAAACCAGATAAAAGAACAAAGTCACCCATATCTGAAGTTGCTTCGATTAGATCAGGAGCAGACTTAATTTTCTTACCAGAAATTTTTCCAAGCGCTTGAATCGCAAGTTCACGGTAACTATATTCAGTGGTAATTCCCGTACCAATCGCCGTACCACCAAGGTTCATATAAGCTAGGACATTTGGAATAAGCGTATTAATTTGTTCAAGATCTTTTTGTAGAGTTACTGCAAAAGCACCAAACTCTTGACCTAATGTCATAGGCACAGCATCTTGTAACTGAGTACGACCCATTTTTAAGATGTGAGCAAACTCTTGAGATTTATTACGGAAACTTAAAATTAAGTTATTAAAAGGAAGATTTAGTTCATCTAAGCTTAATAACAAACCTAAGCGAATCGCAGTAGGGTACACGTCATTTGTTGACTGTGACATGTTAATGTCGTTATTTGGATGTAGATATTGATATTGACCTTTAGAATGTCCCATATATTCTAAAGCAACATTCGCCAATACTTCATTTGCATTCATATTGGTTGAAGTACCAGCACCGCCTTGCATCATATCAATCGGGAACTGGTCGTGAAAATTACCGCGAATAAGTTGATTACAACTGTATTCAATCGCTTCAAATTTAGTTTGATCTAAGCTTTTAAGATTATAGTTCGCTTCAGCACAAGCAAGTTTTACCATTGCTAATGCTTTAATTAAATGTGGGAAATTTCCAACTTTGCTTTGTGTTAAGTTAAAGTTTTCTAGAGCACGTAATGTTTGAACTCCGTAATAATCATTATTATTGATTTCTCTATAACCAATAAGATCCTTCTCAATACGGGTGGTAATTTCAGCGTTCATCATTAAACTTCGAATTAGTAGAGTAGATAATTCATATTAGATTTCGAAATGCTTCACTTCTAATGCATTTATCAAGTTAATTATGCATTTTTTGCATATCAGTTTTTTCCTTTTCTAAACCTAAAAATAAAAAAACTTTTTTCTTCACAAATTATATCGAAATTTTATTTTATAAATTAATGGTTTACTTTTTAGATAAATTAAAAATAAAAAGTTCGATGATGAACTAAATGAAGATGTAATTTGAAAAAGAGTGGCATGCAAAATTTTAGACTTGTTAATTTAAGTGAAATATCAACCAATTTAATCAGGGTAATTAAATCAGAAGTGTAGCTTGTCTAACAAATTTATATAAAAATGTGATGCATTTCACATAAAAGACACTATAATACGAAAAAATCTTAGTTTTTAAGTTTATGTTAAAAGTCACAGCCGCATTAATCATTTTGGGTAGTTTTACATACTATGTACTTTTTCATGGTGAAGAGAAAAGTGAGTCTAAAACTTCCCGTTTACTTAAAGATGCGGAGCAATCGATTGCTTCTGCTGAAAGTTCAGTAAACAAAGCCAATAGTATTGTACCAATATCTTATAAATAGCCACGGTTATTCAGCCTAACTATTTTATATTAACCATCAAAATATTGTTTTATCTAAATTTTCTTAAAATTTTGATAAAAGACTGTATGTATAGAGACAAAATTCATGAGAATGAAGTTTATCGCCTATGATCCCAATTCTGGGGAAAAAGTAAGCTTAAAAGAGCATATCCATCACATGGATAAATACACCACTTATATCTTTTTTAGTGATGAAAAAGATAATATGGTATTCAATCCGCAGAAAAAGCAAGTTTTTGAAATTACTCAATATACAGCGAATATGATGGTTGAAATTTCAAGAAAGCTATATTATCTGATTGGTGAATATTAAAAATTTATTTCAGGTCAATCTCGGATAGATACTTTAGTAGAATAGTCAGGTTTATTTAGTTGAACTATACTGCAAATATATCTTCTGATTTGAACTAGTTGATTAGGTCAGAAAGCTTAAATCCTGAAATAATCAAATTAGCAAAATTTTAGTTTTACAGTCCGTATTCTTCCCCAAGGTGCGGACTTTTTTTTATTAAAATTAAGACATGATAAAACGATGAGGGTATTTTTGGTTTTTATTAAAGCTTAAATGGTTATTTACTTGATTTATATCAACCTTACTTTTTGATTTAAAATAATTTTTAGAATAATAATTTTATATTTGTATGAGTTGTTGCGCTAAATGAAAGTCTTTTATTCTCTTACACTCTTTTCTATGTCAGAATTATTAAATACTTACTTTTATCGTTTGGCTTTGCCATCCTTCCATCGCATTTTTGCAGGTACTCCCATGTTTTATATTTTTCATTCATCTATTCAGCTATTTATTCAGCTTCCCAAGCAGACAAATTAAGGACATAACTATAAAAAGGGAATGCAAAAATGAACTTAGAAGTACGTTGGGTAGAAGACCTTTTGACACTTGAACGAGAGCGTTCTATTTCAAAAGCAGCCGAAAAACGATTTATTAGCCAATCTGCTTTTACGCGTAGAATTCAGCAAATAGAAGAGATGATTGGAGCTGAAGTTATTATTAGAAATAATAAAAATAATATTGAGTTTACAGACATCGGCCGAATTATGCTGGTCATGTCTAAAAATATTGAGAAGCAGGTAGAAGAAACAGCCAAGCTGATTAAAAACATCAAAAATGAAACCGAATCTACGATGCGTTTCTGTGTTGTTCACTCATTAGCATCTGGTTTTTTAACGACTTTTTTAAAAAAATTCCCAACGTTTATGCGTGATTTAAAAATCGAAATTGTCGCAACGAACAGTGGTGAGGGCTTATCTCTTTTAAAAGAAGGTGCCTGCGATTTTATGATTTGTTATGCAGATCGATCTAATATTAATCGTGTTGGTGATGATATTTTAAGCGGGATCAAGATTGCTGAAACAGAGATTGTTCCTGTGTCGGCTACGGAGGCCGACCATACGCCTAAGCATACGATTCAGAATAATTTTTCATTGCTTGCCTATAGTAAACACGCTTATTTACGAAAATTGGTAGATCAACTGATCGAAGGCAAGTTGAATTATAAAACCTTATACGAGACTGATAATGCAACGAATTTGAAAGAGCTTGTATTACAAGGTCTAGGTGTGGCATGGATTCCAAAAATTAATGTTGAGGAAGATCTTGCGAACGGAAAACTGGTCATGTTAGATCATCAAGAGTATTGCCTTCCTCAAGATATTTATATTTTTAAAAATAATTTGAGTGATAACAAATCAGTCCAGCAAATCTGGAAAGGTTTTCAAATTCAGCATGACTAAATTTTAAAAAATTTATAACAGTATGAGCTGTATTCACTAGATTTATATACAAAGTAACCAAATAAAGAGGCAATGCTTTTGTCTTTATGATGAATGGCTTTAAAAGCATTGCCCATGGTCTAGATTCTTTGTTAATTTAGGCGATATATCAATAATCTAAAAACAGGTTTAGCATTTTTATTTAAGTTATATCTGTTTTCAGTCCTTTTTTGAATGGGTTATTTGATCCAGACGGAGACAATTTTGTTTGATCTAGATAGTAGATTACTAAATATTTTTTATCATATTTATCGGTTTAAAAGCGTTTCAATGGCTGCCGATGCTATTGGCCTTACACAACCGAGCGTTAGTAATGGACTGAACAAAATCCGTCAGCATTTTAATGATCCACTTTTTATTCGTGTTGGAAATGAAATGATTCCAACCGAATTGGCTAAAGAAATCTTTCCTCTTATTAGTGAAGTGATTGATAAAGTTGAAAGCATTAATAACTTTAGTGTGAACTTTGATCCGCTAACTTCTGATCAGCTTTTTACAATTGCGATGACAGATGTGTCTCATCTGGTCTTATTACCGCAACTAACCAACTATTTAAAGGAGAAAGCTCCTTTAATTCGCTTGAATATTCGGCCGATTACACCAGAAACTAGCTATCAAATGGCAAATGGTGAAATTGACCTTGCAATTGGCTTTTTACCTCAATTAGAAGAAGGCTTTTATCAACAAAAGTTTTTTAAACAGCATTATGTTGTAATTAGCTCTAAGAGCCACCCTCGTTTAGACCCAAATAATTTCACTTTAGATGATTATATGCGTGAATATCATATCGATATTGATGCGGGAATCGGACATTACCATATTAAGAATGAATTACAGAACAAAGGATTAGATAGAAATATTTTAATTCGCTTACCGAGCTATCTTGGAGTGGGGTTAGTCGTTCAAGAAACAGATGCAATCGCAACGGTGCCGTATTATTTAAGCCAAGTCTTATTGGTGAGAGAAAATTTACAGATTTTACCAGCACCTCTAGACTTCCCAACGTATGATGTTAAACAGCATTGGCATATGTCTTGCCATCATAAAAGTAGCCATAAATGGTTCCGCCAAACCTGTTATGAACTTTTTAAAGTCTAAAAAAAGAAGGTGTAAGAAAAACTCTTACACCTTCTGCGCTGTTTGATTCTTAGATTTCAATTGCAACAGCTGTAGCTTCACCACCACCAATACATAACGCAGCAACACCTTTCTTTTTACCAAGGCGTTTTAAAGCATAGATAAGAGAAAGAATAATTCTTGAGCCAGTTGCGCCAATTGGATGTCCTAAAGCACAAGCGCCGCCATGTACGTTGACTTTTGCTTCATCGATACCTAAATCATGAATTGGTGCCATTGCCACCATTGCAAAAGCTTCATTAATTTCCCAAGCATCTACCTCGTCAACAGACCAGCCAGCGCGCTCAAGCACTTTTTGAATTGCACTAATGGGAGCAATGGTAAATTCGCTTGGGTGCTGTGAGTGAGTAGAGGTTGCAACTATTTTCGCCAAAGTATTTAAGCCATGGCTTTGAGCATATTCTTCAGTGGTAAGTACTAACGCAGCAGCGCCGTCAGAAATTGAGCTTGAGTTTGCAGCTGTAATTGTTCCGTCTTTACTAAAAGCTGGGCGTAATGTTGGAATCTTCTCAAGATTAGCTTTTAATGGCTGCTCATCTTGATCAATAACTTCAACACCTTTACGTGTTTTGACTTCAACAGGAACAATTTCTTCTTTGAAGTAACCTTTTGTAATGGCAGTTTGCGCTTTTTTCAAAGACGAAATCGCAAAGTTATCCATTTGCTCACGTGTAAAACCTTTGGTATTTGCCATGTCTTGAGCAAATGAACCCATTAAACGGCCTGTTTCTGCATCTTCAAGGCCATCTAAAAACATATGGTCCTTAATTTCGCCGTGGCCCATACGGTAACCACCGCGAGCTTTCGGCAAAATATAAGGTGCATTGGTCATAGATTCCATACCACCTGCAACAATAATATTGGCACTACCTGCTTTTAAGGTGTCTGAAGCCATTAACACCGCTTTCATAGCAGAACCACACAGTTTATTAATGGTGACTGCACCCACATGATCTGGTACACCAGCTTTACGCATCGCCTGACGAGCGGGGCCTTGACCTATGCCTGCACTCAATACGCAACCAAAAATAACTTCATCTACTTGGTCAGGTGCAACACCTGCACGTTGGATAGATTCACGAATTACAGCCGCGCCAAGTTCTGGTGCAGTTAAAACGGATAGGCTGCCTTGAAAACCGCCCATTGCAGTACGGCTACCTGAAACTATAACAATTGAACTCATCTTAATATCTCTTATTGATGTATTTGTTAAATTTGCCTTTAGCTGAAACTAAAGACTCCAGTAAATTAAAAAGTGGGTGGGGTGTAGCTAAGCGTTCTTCCAAAGAACCACAATAAAAATAAAACTAATGGAAAATGCACAACAAGCTGAGTGACTGTAAAACCAATCACATCTTTTGCTTTTAGTTTTAAAATACCTAACATTGGTAGCATAAAGAATGGATTGATTAAATTTGGTAAAGCTTCGGCTGCATTATAAATTTGTACAGACCAGCCTAAATGAACTTTTAAATCATTTGCTGCTTGCATGACATATGGTGCTTCGATAATCCATTTTCCACCACCTGAAGGTACAAAGAACCCAAGGATGGCAGAGTAAATTCCCATCACAATTGCAAAGGTTTCTTTTGATGCAATTGAAACGAAAAACTCGGCAACATAGTGCGACAGAGATAAATCCTGACTGTTTAAAGCTTGCGTCATAATGAAAGCGATGCTTCCGTAAAGTGGGAACTGAATCAAGATTCCTGATACGGCTGGAACTGCTTTTGCAACGGCATTTAAGAAGTTTCGTGGTGTTCCATGCAATGCTAGACCAAGCATTAAGAACACAAAGTTGTATGTGTTTAAGCTTGAAATAGCAATGATTGGATTACTTTTTGAAAATTCAAAAAACATCCAAATTACACCTAAGGCCACCACAATAATCGTTAAAATAGGCGAGTTTTCTAACCAATCGCCCGGACGCGTTGATTTCTCCTCATGTGGTTTGTCTTCTTCAAATTGCACATCAAAACTATCAATCGTTTTAACATTATTGCCTTTTGGAGCTGAAAAATATGCAATCGCGATTGAAACAATCACCAAAATAATGGTCATCGCAATTGATTGCCAAAGGAAAATCGTTTCGGTAAATGGAATAACACCTGTCAGATTGTAAATCGATTCAGGTAAGCTACTTTTATTAGCTTGAAGCTGGGCTGCTGAAGAACTGATTCCTAGTGCCCAAGTTGCACCCATACCAATAATGGCCGCTGCCGCAGCAGCGCGGTAATCCATGTTCAGCTCTTTACGTTTCGCTAATGCGATCACTAAAAGAGCAGTAAGAATCGTGCTTACTGCCCAATTGACCAGTGAAATTAACAAACTAACCGTTGCAACTAAAACAATAGCACCACGTCCAGAATTTGGAATACGTGCCATTTTTTGAATCAGAAATTTTACGGGCTTAGAAACAGAAACGACATAACCTACAATAATGAGCATCGTCATTTGCAGGGTAAAGGGAATAAGACTCCAGAAACCATTCCCAAAAGAAGTCGCGACATCGTGAATTGGCGCACCGATACCTAAAGCGGCAACTGACACGATAATGACGCCGAGTAATGCAAAAATATATGAATCAGGAAACCATTTTTCAGACCAGTCACTAATCCGAAGAGCAAATCTTTCAAAAATTCCTTGCTGTTTTTCCATAGCTGAAAAATCCTTCTCATTCTTATTTATAGACAGCACATCCGGTGCTTAAAAGGGTTAAGACTCAAGCTCACTTTCTAACTTAAGTCTTTATTTCTTACTAAAAATTTAATTTTATGCGACTAAGGTTTTATAAAATTCGACGCCTGTAACAGCTTGAATCTGTTCAAGCGTGACATCTTTAGCAAGTTCAATCAGCTCTAAGCCTTGTGGAGTAATGTCCATTACACCTAGGTCAGTAATTACGCGATGAACCACACCTTTACCTGTTAAAGGCAAACTACAATTTTTCACAATTTTTGGCGTACCATCTTTTGCGCAGTGTTCCATAAGCACTACAACTTTTTGGACACCAACAACCAAGTCCATTGCGCCGCCCATACCTTTAACTTTCTTACCTGGAATCATCCAGTTAGCCAAGTCACCATTTTTAGAAACTTCCATTGCACCTAAAATGGCAATGTTGACATGGCCACCACGGATCATGGCAAAAGATTCTGAGCTTGAGAAAAAAGCAGCACCAGGGCGAGCAGTAACTGTTTGTTTACCAGCATTAATCAAATCAGCATCTACAGTTTCTTCAGTTGGAAACTCGCCAATACCTAATAAACCGTTTTCAGATTGAAGCCAAACATTAATATTTTCAGGGATATAGTTGGCAACTAGAGTAGGTAAGCCAATACCTAAATTGACATAAAAACCGTCTTCAAGTTCTTTTGCAGCACGTTGTGCCATTTCATTACGTGACCAAGCCATTTTATACTGCCTCCGTGCTTAAAGTTTTATGCTCAATGCGTTTTTCAGGTGATGCATTCAGTACAATACGGTTTACATAAATTCCCGCTAAATGGATTTCATCTGGATCCAATTCACCAATTTCAACAACCTGTTCAACTTCTGCGATTGTAATTTTTCCAGCCATCGCACATTCAGGATTAAAATTTTGAGCAGTTTTACGAAATACTAAATTACCCGCTTTATCTGCTTTATAGGCCTTAACAAGAGCAACATCTGCTGTTAAAGATTCTTCTAAAATGTAGTTTTTGCCATGAAAAGTACGTTCTTCTTTACCTTCGGCAATGAGTGTACCGACGCCAGTCTGAGTATAAAATGCTGGAATTCCTGCACCGCCAGCACGTAACTTTTCAGCTAAAGTACCTTGTGGTGTAAGTTCTACATCAAGTTCACCATTTAAATATTGGCGCTCAAACTCTTTGTTTTCACCAACATATGAAGAAATCATTTTTTTGATCTGTTTGGTTTGAAGTAAAATACCTAAACCAAAATCATCTACGCCTGCATTATTCGAAATACAAGTAAGACCACTCACACCACTTTGTTTAACTGCAACAATCAGTTTTTCAGGAATTCCGCATAAACCAAAACCGCCAACGGCAAGTGTTTGATTATCTGCAATAACGTCTTTCAGTGCTGCCTCTGCATTGGCATAAACTTTATTCATTCTATTGTTATCCTATATCCCTTAGTGATCTTAGTTTTAGCATCTCAATTCGTGTTATAGAAGTTAATTTTTTTAAATGATTAATAAGTATAATCAATGAATACTATCAAATTACCTACAAAAGATCAGACGAACATAAAGCAAAATACTTTAAAAAATCATCTCATAGCATTGAAAATTATAATAATTAGTAAATTTAGCTTAAGCATCTGCTTAGCTCATCCTAAAATGCAGTCTTTAATTTTTTAAAATTTATATTGAACTAAAGCCTCAATAAATTGAGTCGAAATATTTGAAATTTCAAAGTTCTTTTTATAAACAATTCCTACAGTCTTATGAATAGATTCATCCTTTAATTCAATCAACACATTATGTTCTTTATCAATATGTTTAGCGAAGTGCCTTGGAATCGCACTTACTCCAATTCCGTAAGCAACGAAACTTGAAAGTGATGAAATTTGATGACATTCAACTTTCAAATCGAGCGTTATATTATTTCGCAAACAATTTTGCTCAACTAAATATCGGACAATTGAAGGTTTTTGTAAGGTCACGAATGGATTTGAACAAAGCTCATGCCATGTAATAGAGGACGATTGAGCAAGTGGATGAGTCTTAGGTAATAAAGCTAAGAAATCCTCTTCAAACAGAGGCTTGAATTCTAAGCCCTCGGTGAGATCAGGTTCAAAGCAAATACCAAGTTCAAAAATACCGTCTTGTACTTTTTCTATAATGGTTTCATTTGGAATATCTTGAATTGAAAAGTTCAGGTTGGGATGAAGTTCTAAAAATTGATGAATTACCTCAGGTAAAATTGCATGAGTCACAAAGGGCATTGAGGCGATACTTAAGGTTCCACGATTAAGCTTAAAACGTTGTTTGACATCATTTTCCATTTCATCCCAATTGGCGAGTAATTTTTTAGCATAGGGAATGAGAGATTTACCTTCTTGGGTAAGCTCAACACGACGTGTATTACGGTTAAACAATTTACCGCCTAACTCTTCTTCTAAACTCTTGATGGTGAGACTTAAAGCAGACTGGCTTAGATGTAGCTCTAAAGATGCATTAGCATAGTTGAGTGTACGCGCAAGTGCTAAAAAAGCTTTTAATTGTTTAAGCGTCATTTCATTCCTTTAGATTGCTCAGCTCATCTAGAAGGGTAATTTATACGAAAATTTATCTAATATGATGTTTTTTGACAAAAATTATGAAAAAGATGTAGAGAACAATGATACAGATTAACTCATAAAACATAAAACCGAACTTTCACCGCTAGTACCTACATTAAAAACTGAAATGTAAGATTAATAAATATTAAATACATTACTTAAACTACCTTCGTGTGGTTTTTCATTTTCTGAACTGTTAAATTTTATTCATAATTAAAATGGATAATTATCATGCAAAAGATCATTGCATTAAGCTTAGTTTTTTTATTAAGTGGGTGTGTAAGCCCAACTGCTCAAATGGTTAATAATAAATTTAACGAAGAGCAGCCTTCAACACCTTCAATATCAGGTATATGGACGATTTCAATTGGCCCAAGCATATCAACCATAAAACTTGATTCAGATGGCAATGGAGTACTTTGTGACGATACTAAAGGACATGTTGTATTCAACAAAGTTAAGTATGCAAATAATATGATTTACATTGAAAATGGTATGATTCTAGACGTTAAGACTCTTAACAAAGATATAATTGAAGCTAGAACAATTTTAAGCGCCTCTAGTTCAAATATGATCTACAAAGCTGATAATGACTTAAAGGTAGCTTCATTAAAGTGCGCTAAAGAAATATAGATAATGACCTTCGTAAACCTGAAATGGTTTTTTATTGCCTTGAGAAAAATAAAGTTGGCATAAGGATCCTGTCCGGCCATTGTTGTTGATCCTTAAGTTATATTGCCATTAAAAGATCTAAGAAAGGTTATTAAGTCTTACAAACAGCTTTTGTAATAAATTGTGGTAGATTCTTAACAGTTAAGGTTTTGATAGTATTTTCATGTACCATTGCGACATTAAAAAAATAAAATCTCAAAGGTAAAATGAAATGAATAAGATAACCCTAGTTTTGCTAGCAGCTCTTCTTTTTTGTATTTTAGCTAACTATGAAAGTTTCAACTTATTAAAACTTCATGAAACTGCCAGTAGTGAAATTAACAAAACTCTTCCTAAAAACTAATCTACCTAATGATGTTTTTTTTATATCTTAAGCTCTTAAATTTTAATTATTAATAATAAAGGGTAATTTTATGAGAAAAACTTTAATTGGAGCTTTATTCTTGACGTTTGGAGCCTCGGTAGGTGCAGCATCAAAAATTGAAAAAGAGGAAACAAAAAAATTCTCAACTATGAAGCAGTGTATTGAATGGTTAGATTCTAAATATCCAAATAGTAAATGGCATAAAGATGGAGGCACGTCTTGGAGTTTAGAAAATGATAATTCAAATTTTTTATCTGGGATTACTCATGTGCCTAGTGAAGAAAATAAAAAGCTGATACATCCGATTGCGATTTATTGCAAATTAAAAGAAACAAGTACAGATGGTGTCTTTTATGAAGGAAAATATATTGTCATAGAGGCTATTTAGTCTCAAAATTTAATTGAAAAAAACCACTCAATGAGTGGTTTTTCCATAACTGAAAAAAATTCAACAAACTCATTACCAAAAACAATTTCTATATGATTGGCTTGCTAATCCAGTAGTGATTTAAAAACTTTAAGGAATGACTATTTCCTAAGCTTTTATCTTATTCGTACAGCTATATGTTATGACGGCCTGACTTTAGTTTTCTTTGTCAAAATCTTGATAATTTTAAAAACTTGATTATCTAGCTTTATCTTTTGATGAACAGTTGCATTGTCGAGCTGATCCCACAACTCAAATGGGAAAAACTCTGAACTATGATCAAATACCCATAACCATTGATAACTATTGTTAAGGGTATTTACATCAAAACGTACATCCTGAACTTTGACAATCTTAAGTTGTTTATGATGTTCGTTTTGAAGAATAATTTCATGGTTCTCCATTAGACATCCACAAATTAAAGACAATTCTTGATTTTACTAATATTAAAAGTTTCTGATGAGTTGATTAGGTTGGTATTCATTTACAAAAGATTTCTGGTTGTTAAAGTTTGTCATTTTCAAAACGATAATAATCTTTACTCTTGAAATACAAGGTTTTAAATAGGTCAGGTTGTAAGCGTGGTGTGTAGCTGTCAGAATGCCCAACTGACATATATCTTCGAGTTATCGCTATGAGTTTAATAGGCTTTATGTATGCAAGTAAAACCAATAGTGAACATAGTCAAGTAAAACAAGATTTAATTGATATCCTCACAGAAGCAGTCAAATTCAACTCTTATAATGATATTACGGGAGTACTTTACTATGGTAATGGGTATTTCTTACAGTATTTAGAGGGTGAGAAAGAACAGGTTGAATCACTGTTTTATAATTCAATTTTGAAAGATTCGCGGCATCAGAACTGTGAAATAATCTTTTCAGAACCTTCCGAACAGCGGTTATTTAAGCATTGGAGTATGAAATTTGCTCCTATAAATACGAAAATAAAAGATTTCTTTTTTCATCATCATGTCGATGAATTTAACCCGTATTTGCTTAACACTACATCAATTCCTTCTTTTATTGAATTGCTTGTAGATCAACCAAATCTTAAAGCTGATCAATATCAAATTTAATCAACGATAGGATATGGATTAGAGTAGTTTTTCTACTTAAAAAGCCCTCTTTAGAGGGCTTTTTAAAGCGCTGGATGAAAAAAATAGCTAAAAAAACAACAAATGGGGACTCTAAAAATGAAGTTAACGAAAATTACTCAAATGTGTAATTCTATTTTGCTCATACAATCAATATAAAATCTAAACCCTTTTGAACTTGGCTACAGATAAAAAAGCAACTGTGATGCAGAATGAATTGACTATAATTCCAAAACTTGATGATGAATGGGTAACTATTACAGGTTCATTTCGAATTATTCATCTTCAACACGACCTAGTAAGTACAATCTGGAAATGTCAGTTGAGGAAGGTTTAGGTTGCCAATTATTATTAATCTAATAAAATCTGGTTTTTTATTTTCTAATAATATTATGTCTTATACAACAGTACATATGCGGCATACGAGTAGTGGGTCCAGTAGTTCTAGAGATGCTAAAGATGTCTTTATATCTGGTTGTCGTAATGATTTTGATTTTAGTCAAATTACTTCTGAAAAAATTACTAAATTAAGTAAAGAAAAACAGACGTATTTTTATAAATGTGATGATGCGATCAATAACAAATTTTCAGTAGATTCAGTGATTTATTACTCATCATTTATTTTGCCTATTATTTGTATTCTTATATTTATAAGAATGGGTAAAAAGCATTATCGAATTGCTGAAGAGAAAATTAAGAATGCAAAATATCCTGCGATTTTTGCTAGAAAACCAGAAAACAATCCTTCTAATTCCATGGAGATAGCTCTAGTAATCGGCGGTGTATTAGCAGTGCTAATCTATATATTAATTTATATCGTTCATATTATTGTAGTAGAAATTAAATATTGACATTACATAAGAGAAATTTTTTAAAGAATTAAAAGTTACCGCTTATCAGTTTTTGATTAATTTTTTTATATGCTTAGCTATACTGTTTGCTCAAATAAAAAGGAAGATTACATGAATAAAATTATTTTGGGTTTATTAATTAGTAGTGGAATTTCAGTAAATACTTATGCTGCCTGTACTTATAATTTTGATGTAACTCAGGCTCAAGTCGATGCAAAAAATGCTGCAGCTGGAAGACAGATTAAATTAATGTCTCCAATTAATATTGCTGAGCAAAAAGGAACTGCAACAGTTACTTATATTGGAAATATTCCTGTAGATCAGGTAGCAACATCTAACAAAATGATCAGTTCACCGTCTATACAAACTCCTCTAATTGATAAATCGGTTGTAGGAAATAACATAGTTGCTGCAGAATTTATTTTTGATGCTTCAAATCTAAAAAATATTGTACTTGGTAACAGTTACGAAGTTCAGCAAATGGCTTTTCAAATATTAGGAGCTTCTAATTTAAAAAATGAAATTAGTTTAGATCTGGGTTATGGATTAATAAATAAAGATACTAGTCTTGCTGATGGAAACTATGTGACACTAACTGGAGTTACAACAAAAAGAGATACTTCAGGGGTGGTTGTTGCCAAAGAAGTTGATCGAAAAGTAATCCCTGTTTCTATGCCAACAGATGGCAAATTTAGAGTTGGGCTTTACTTTAATCAGGTCAGTAAACAAATCGGGTATATCATCAACGGCACAAATTATGGATATCTTAATTTAGTTGCTGAAAATGCCCTTAAAAATATTGGCTTTAATGGTGTGGCTATACAATCACCAAATCCTAATTCTAAATTTTTAGGTAAAACTGTTTCAGTTCAGTTAGTAACTGATAAGTCAAATATGCAGTTCACATATCCAACTGGTTCCACTGATATTTGTGGAAGTACTATTTAAGAACTTTATTTGATTAAAAACCACTCATTTGAGTGGTTTTTAATTTGAGAAATCTATGAGATGGAAATAAAAAAACTGACTGATTTTAGTTTTGATGCAGATAGAACAACAGGGGATAAGATAAAAAATTACCATGAAGTTCGAGCAGTCTTTGATGTATTCAAGGCTAACTGATATAAGAACTTACGAGCTTCCCATATTTTTTCTGTTGGATCTACTGTACTGTATTTAACTTTAATTTAACACTAACTAAGTTTTTACTCTCACTACTAAAATATCATTAAGATTTAAGCCACCTTTGGGTGGTTTTCCGTTTTCTGAACTGTTAAATTTAACTCATTATTAAAGTGGGTAATATCATGAAAAAAATACTTTTATTGGGTTTTGTCGTTTCTTTGGTTGGGTGTGCCACAACGCCTATTTCGACAACTATGGCAAAGCAATCACCCAAAGAACGTTTATTAGCTTATCAAGAAAATAAAGATGGTTATGCTGAAGTTGAAATCACTAGAGATACTGGCTTTCTAGGTAGCGCTTGTTATTTAAGTGTTCTCTTTCGTAATGAAACTATTGGACGTTTTGATACAGGTGAGAAAGCAACATTTTATTTACCAGTAGGGCAATGGAGTATGGCAGTGGCACCTGATCCTGAAGGAAAAGGACTGTGTGCTGGATCAAGCTTTAACCCTGCCTTTGAGAAACAAAATATCAAACCAAATGTTAAAAATATTTTTCGCATAAGTTCTGGTCCATATCGTAGACCTAGATTGTTACCATTATAAATCAGATATAAGTATTGAATTTTATTGGATTACATTTATGCAGAATCAAAATAACCCAATTGTTAATAATATAGACTGATAAGTGTAAATCTGAACGTTCAATGCTAGCTGACTTTGCTACTGTAAAGCTCTTAAGTGAAATACTTTACAATTAATAAAACTAATATTTTGATAAAAGCCCTTATTAGGGGGCTTTTGTTTTTTATTTGATAAAGAATATTTTAAAAAATATATTATTTAATTGTATTTATTAAATAATATAGAAATATTAATTTAATTTATTCAATAATTAATAAGTTTTATTAAAAAATAAAAGCTTTTAAATGATAGTGTTTTACCATCTAAATAAAATAAGTAATTGTATTTTAATGATATTTTAAAATTTAAATAAATTACATTGTTTTTAAATATTTTAGTGATATTTTATTTTTAAGCTCATTTACCTATTATCACGCATAGATACTGTGATTTTTATCATTTTAGGTTTGGGATAACCTAAATATCTTTTGGTAATTTTATTGAACCTAATATTTATTCTTTAGGGAGAAGGAATATATGTGGGAATTATTTGTAATTCTACTTTCACTTGGGCTGTTAATGTATACAGCTTACAAGGGCTTTTCTGTCATTCTTATGGCACCAATTTGTGCCTTACTTGCTGTTCTACTTATTAACCCAGCTAATGTTTTACCATTTTATTCGGGTGTCTTTATGCCGAAAATGGTGAACTTTATTAAAGATTACTTTCTTGTATTCTTGCTTGGCGCAATTTTCGGTAAAGTCGTTGAAATGTCAGGAATTGCTGAGTCTATTGCTCGAACCATTGTGAGATGGATTGGGGCGAAAAAGGCAATTTTAACCGTTGTACTTTTAGGTGCAATTTTGACCTACAGTGGAGTAAGTTTATTTGTTGCTGTATTCGCAATTTATCCTTTTGCAAACCAGCTATTTAGACAAGCCAATATTCCAAAACGTTTAATTCCGGGAACCATCGCGCTAGGCGCATTTACATTTACCATGGATGCATTGCCGGGTACGCCACAAATTCAAAACGTAATTCCAACTACATTCTTTGGCACCAATATTTATGCCGCACCATTTCTAGGAATTATTGGTGCTATTTTTGTTCTATGCATGGGTTTGAGCTACTTAGAATGGCGTCGTCGTGCTGCTGCAAAAGCTGGAGAAGGGTTCTCTGGGTTTGGTGTAAACGATACACCATCTCAAGAAATTGAAGCCGATATGAACTTGCAAACCAATGGAAGTACGGCTCGTCAGTTTTTAGCGTTTGTACCTCTTATTCTTGTTGCAGTAATGAACAAATATTTGTCTAAAGCAATCAAAGAGTGGTACCCAAATGGCTTTGATTTTGCCACTGTTGGTTTAGCTGACTACACCGTAGATGTAGCAAAAACTGGTGCGATCTGGGCGGTTGGTCTTGCGCTCATTGTCGGGATTATTTCTGCAATTTTATTTGATTATCAACGTGTCGTGACGAATTTTAAAGAAGGTATTAATGCCAGTATTGGTGGCTCACTTTTAGCAGTGATGAATACGGCTTCTGAGTATGGCTTTGGTGCAATTATTGCGTCATTACCAGGCTTTGCCATGATTAGTCATGCAATGAGCAGTACTTTTACAAACCCTTTAGTGAATGGGGCTGTGACCACAACAGTATTAGCAGGTATTACCGGTTCGGCTTCTGGTGGTATGAGTATCGCTTTAAGTGCGATGGCTGAACACTATAATGCCGCGATTTTAGCTGCTGGTATTCCACCAGAAGTCATGCACCGTGTGGTTGCGATGGCGTCGGGTGGTATGGATACCTTACCGCATAATGGTGCTGTTATCACTTTACTCGCTGTTACAGGGTTAACCCATAAACAATCGTATAAAGATATTTTTGCAGTTACGGTAATTAAAACATTAGCGGTATTTGTGGTGATTACGGTCTTTACCGTAACGGGTATTGTTTAAATCAGCACGTTATAAGTATTAAGGAGTAAATAGATGACTAAACTTTTAGACGGTAAAGTTGCTTTTATTACAGGTTCTGCAAGCGGTATCGGTCTAGAGATTGCTAAGAAATTTGCTCAAGAAGGTGCCAAAGTTGTTATTTCTGACATGAATGCTGAAAAGTGCCAAGAAACGGCGAACTCACTTAAAGAGCAAGGTTTTGATGCGCTATCTGCACCATGTGATGTAACTGATGAAGATGCTTATAAACAAGCCATTGAGCTGACTCAAAAGACCTTTGGAACCGTTGATATATTAATTAATAATGCTGGTTTCCAACATGTTGCACCTATTGAAGAGTTTCCAACGGCAGTTTTTCAAAAGCTAGTTCAGGTTATGTTAACAGGGGCATTTATTGGTATTAAGCATGTTTTTCCAATTATGAAAGCTAAAAAATATGGTCGTATTATTAATATGGCTTCAATTAATGGCCTAATTGGTTTCGCTGGAAAGGCAGGTTATAACAGTGCTAAACATGGCGTGATTGGCCTAACAAAAGTTGCGGCATTAGAATGTGCACGTGATGGTATTACGGTAAATGCTCTATGTCCGGGTTATGTAGATACACCATTGGTTCGTGGGCAAATTGCAGATTTGGCTAAAACCCGTAATGTAAGTTTAGACAGTGCGCTTGAAGATGTAATTTTGGCAATGGTTCCTCAAAAACGGTTGCTCTCTGTTGAAGAAATTGCTGACTATGCAATTTTCCTTGCGAGTAGCAAAGCAGGTGGGGTAACAGGCCAAGCTGTCGTGATGGATGGTGGTTACACCGCTCAATAATTTAAGTATTTTATAAAAGCCGCTTATTTTAAATGGGCGGTTTTTTATTCGTTAAAATTTACGATAGTCTACTATTCGAAATAATGATTTATCTCTACTCTAGTTGCTTATAAAAAATCTAATAAAATAAGTTTGTTAAAGTATGAAATTATACTTTAAAGGTATTTAACTTATTTCCATTTTTAAAATCTAATAGAGTATGAGAAAGTAATCTTTACTCTCTTTCTTGATTCGATATTTTTCAGGAAAACTCGTCAATTAAAGGATATTAATTGGCATACAAGTTGCTTTTTAAGCAATAAGTTATTTAGCTAGGTGAAAAGGATATGAAATCACTCAGCCAACAGACGGAACTCAATCATTATTCACGCAAAGCTGAATTTGCGCAGAATTTGATGTCCACAATTTGTGGGGAACACCGTCTAGACACCATTTACAAAGATACTCTCGATTTTCACTATGACGGAATGCGTTTGCCTAATAAAAAAATGGCAATCGGTACAATCAGTTATGGTGCAAACGTTGCCATTAACATCTCAAATTTAAAAGCGTATAGCATTAGCTTACCTATACAAGGGCGACAAGCCCTCAACATTCGTGGTGCTCATTATCAATCTGATGAAAACAGGGGCCTTATTGTTTCAAACAACGATCAGCAAGATTTGATTATCGATAAAGATTGCAGAAAATTTCAGGTGGTTATTCCTGAACGAAGTATGCAGATTGTCCTTGCGGATCTACTGAATAAACCTATAGAAGCTCCCATTATTTTTAATCCTGAAATGCATTTAGACTCTGAGCAACTTATTGGTGCATGGTGGAAGAACATTCAAAATTTTGTACAGTTAAAATCGCAATATAGCAATTTTTATGGTTTGCAGATGTTGTCTGAAGACTATGAAAATTTTGTAATTAAAGCGTTATTGTTGTCTCAAGAAAATAACTACTCTGAAGCCTTAAAGTTACTCTCACATCAGGATGAGCCAGCGTATATTCGTAAGGTTCGTAATTTTATTATTGAACATGCGCACGAAGAAATCTGTGCAGAAGACCTACAACGTCTGGCTGGGGTTTCAAAATCAAAATTGTATGATGAATTTCAACAGTACTACGGCACCAGCCCAATGTCGTACTTGAAGAAATATCGTCTCCAACAAATTTATAAAATCCTGAGCACCACAGGAGCAGATAGAAAAGTTTCTATTTCAAAGCTTGCTTATGACTGGGGCTTTAACCATTTAAGTCGTTTTTCTCAAGAATATCGTGAAGAGTTTGGAGAAAATCCAAGTGAGACCAAAGGCAAAATTTTCTGATATTTAACTTTCGCAATAAAAAACTGATTTAGGCAACTAAATCAGCTTTTATTTATCGCTTAATATTTATAGACTTTCTTCTAGCTTTAACACTTGTTTGCTTTTAGATTTTTCATAGATCACTTTGAGGCTAAGTGCAATAAATGAGACGAAGGTTGGTAGTGCGAGAATAAAGAAAATACCGCTTAAGCTTAGGTTGAAAGTAAAAATAAGCGAGCCAAAGAAAGCACCTAAAATTGCACCGATACGACCAATACCATGCATCCATGAAACACCAACCGCGCGGCACACTGCTGGATAGAACATAGCTGCAAGTGGTAGTAATGAAGACTGAGCGCCAGCGAGTAATGCACCAATTAAGAAAATAGTAAGACCTAACAAGAAAATATTTGAGCTCACCAGACCAGCAACAATGAATAGGCCGAAAGCGATGAGATATGAATATTTAATCACTGTAGTTGGATTAAGTTTATCCATGTACCATCCCATAATGGTTGCACCAATCACACCACCAAAAGGGAAAATCGCTGCAATTAAACTAAACTGTTGAGTACTAAAACCTGCTGTTTTTAAAATCGTTGGCATCCAGCTTGTTAAAAGATAAAACACCAATAGACTGGTAAAGCAGCAGAGCCAAAGCATGCTTGAACCCCAAAGGTATTTTCCTAAAACCACTTTAACCGGATTTTCATCTGAGGCATTTTCTGCTTGAGTTAAAACAAGTTTTACCGGTTCTTGGAACGAATGGCCTTGAATGTTTTCTAAAATACGCTGAGCTTTATCTTGTTGATGACGTGTAATTAAGTATTGTGTTGATTCAGGCAATTTAAGTAATAAAACAACCACTAAAATTAGGGGAATACTTCCGCCAATAATAATCACTTTCGCCCAGCCATAACTTTCTAATAGATAAGCTGATAGCACACCGCCGCAAGAAATACCCAACATAAAACCACAGCCAGCAAGACCAGTTAGGAATGCTTTACGTTTTACAGGCATATATTCAGAGACAATGGTACTGATGTTTGGCATGGCTGCGCCTAAACCAACACCTGTAATAAAGCGATAAATCATTAAGTCTTGGGTTGAATTGGCAAAGCCACACAAAATTGTAAATATTGAAAATAAAAGGCTTGTAAAAACAATGACACCTTTACGTCCAAACTTATCGGACAAAGGCCCAGAAATGATTGCACCGATCGACATGCCGACTAACGCAGCACTTAAAACAGGAGCAAGTTGAGGCTTGGTAATACCCCAATCATCCAGTAAGGCTGGAGCAATAAAACCAATAATTCCCGTGTCTAGACCATCACAGAAAAAGACGAAAAAGCCTAGGATAAAAACTATCCACTGGAGTGGAGACAGTTTTTCGCGGTTGATAATCGTGTTTGCATCTATCGTTTTCATACGTATTCCTTATTCATTAAAATTTTTTGCTGTAATTGACGAAGAAACGGTTTTCAGAGAAATCGTTTCCATGCTTAACGTCGTAATTGATGAAGATGTACTGAAGAGCTAAGCCTTTGAGGAATGGCTGTTGAAGGGCATAATTCACAATAACGTTTGCTTCACTTTCTTTATTTTTTAAGCCATCTGCTGTTTTGAAGTGATCGCCATATACATATTTGAAAGTGGTATTTAAACCAGGCACATAATCTTTAAAGTCATAGCCATAGATGAAGTGATAAGACTTTTCATCTTGTTTGAAGAAACCAGTGGTGTTCCAGTTAATGAAATAAGTTTCAGGCAAGAAACCATCTGGTAACGGGTAAGCAGACTCACCAATAATTTGCTGATAACCCAAACCAAAGCTATGATTTTTTACTTTAAGCGTTTCTAGTAACCCTACATTTTGTGCATCGATGTCAAAAAGATTTCCATTATCTTTGGCATTGAAATATTTGAATTTTGAATTAACTGAAAAATTAGATTTTTTCCATAGGTGGTCAACGCCGACATAATGTTTGTTATATAAATCCTCCATATTTCCAAAGTAATATTCACCCTTCAACGTAGGCGTAAATTGATAGCGAAGATCTATGTAGTTAAGTCCATCGGAGTAGCCAGTCACACCTTTTGAAGTAAAAGAAAATCGATGAAAATCTTCTTCATTTCGCGGCGATACTTTTTCAATACGACCAATTTCTGCAAAAAGCTTATCGTTTAGCTGACTCTTAAGATTAGTTCCCAAATAAGACGTCAGAAGTTGTCGGCTTGCATCTACAGTTGTTACGGGTAAATCCAGCCATAATTCACCAATGCTTAGTAGTGTCTTGTTATAGCCTAACTTTAAAGTCGCGCCATATTTTAGATAATCAGGTGCTTGGGACTGCGTGGCTTTATCAAAAGGTAATACCGTATCTGCAACATGTTTATCTTGGCTTAAACGAACCGCATATTGTGCTGAAGCATTTGCGCCAATTTGAATCGGGGTTCCTCCAATTTCTAACGGCGTATCATGCATATTTGAGTTGAAAAATAGAGAAACTGATTGTGACCAGCTACCTGTATCTTTTACATCTGGATTGTCATAGTTTCTGTCTATATATGCATTTTTTGATGTAAATTTCCATTCTTCATCCGCTGAATAAGCCTGAGTAGAAAATGCACTACAACATAAAATATTGATGAGCATTAACGTTTTTTGTTGTCCATAAATTGGCCATGGTCGATGCATAAATAAACGCCTTAATTTAGAAAATGACTGGGCTTTTTTATGTAATCAAATTAATTACATGACTTGATTGAACTATTTTTAGCCAATCGTCACTATCCAATAAGTCCTAATCTTCATCCATTTTTTCCAAATTAGATAAAAAGTATTAATTTAATTTTTTAATTTAAAGTTATGAAATTTATTAGTTTTCTTATTTTTAGTGTTTTATCCATTTTTATTGATTTTGATAATTGCGCAGAGATTGGATAGTGCTTGCAGCTTTTGGACAGCCTAAAAAAATATTCGGATAGAAGATAAAGCCATAACAATGTCAGGAGTTGACACTATGGCTGGTCAAATCGTTCAAATTAAAACAGCATCTGGAAAGCAGTTCAGTGCATATCTAGCAACACCAGAAACAGGAAAAGGACCTGGAGTTGTGCTTTGTCAGGAAATCTTTGGGGTGAATGCAGCCATGCGAGAAAAAGCAGAATTTCTTGCAGAAGAAGGCTATACCGTTTTAGTTCCTGATTTATTTTGGCGTGTAGCACCTAATATAGAACTGGGTTACACACCAGAAGATTTTCAAAAAGCTTTCGAGCTTTATCAGCAATATGATGAAAATCTTGGGGTTGAAGATATTCAGGATAGCTTAGCTTTTTTAAAGACTCGACCAGAATGTGACTCCTCTACAGGCCTCGGTGTGGTGGGGTACTGTTTGGGTGGAAAGCTAGCTTACTTGGCAGGTTGTCGACTTTCGGAAGTGGCATGTGCTGTAGGTTATTACGGTGTAGGCATTGAAAAAGAGTTAGATGAGTTAGCTAACGTAAAGGGTCGTTTGGTTTTACATATTGCAGAACTGGACCAATTTACACCGCCAGATGCGAGACAAGCGATTGTTGATGCGGTCAACCAATATTCAAATGTACAAACTTATGTTTATGAAGGTGTTGATCATGCTTTTGCACGCCCTAAAAGCAATCATTATCACAAACCGTCAGCACGTTTTGCCCACGAGCGTACAGTAACCGCTCTACATGACACGATTGGACCAAAATATGACTTAGTTGCGCTATGGGAAGAGCATATTCGTCATGAGTTTGATACGCGTGATGTGCCAGCAACCATGGCAACGATGGTCGCAGAACCTTATGTCAACCATATTCCAACTTTAACTGGTGGTGTAGGCCAAAGCCAGCTTGCTCGTTTTTATCAATATCATTTTGTTCACCAAAACCCGAAAGATATGAAGATTACTTCGATCTCTCGTACGGTTGGCTCAACACAAGTGGTCGATGAGTTCATTATGAGCTTTACCCACGACGCTGAAATTGACTGGTTATTACCGGGTGTAAAACCGACTGGTAAATATGTCGAGATTCCAATGTTGGGTGTAATTCAGTTCAGAGGTTCAAAGCTGTGTCATGAGCATATTTACTGGGATCAAGCATCGGTGCTTGTTCAAATTGGTTTATTAGACCCGGCAGGTTTACCCGTTGCAGGTGTAGAGACCGCGCGAAAACTTCTTGATGAAGATCTTCCTTCAAATACGTTGATGCCATCTTGGTCAAGTAGTGAAGGCAAACCAGTCAATTAAGGAGTATCTACAATGAATATAGATTTAAAAGGAAAAGTCGCTGTGGTAAGTGGCGGTGCAACACTGATTGGTAAAGCTGTTGTACAAGCTTTGGTAAGTGCAGGTGCTCATGTCGCTATTTTAGATATTGATGCCAAAGGCAAAGTGATTGCAGAAAGCTTTAACCATGACGTGATGTTTATCCAAACCGATTTAACCAGTGATGCAGCTATTCAACAAGCTGTGGCAGATATTCACCAACATTTAGGTGAAGTGAGTTACTTAGTCAATCTGGCATGTACATATTTAGATGACGGTTTTAAATCCTCACGTCAGGATTGGTTACAAGCACTCGATATTAATTTGGTCTCTACCGTTGAGCTGAGCCGTGCTTTTTACAATGACCTAAAAAAGCAGCAAGGTTCAATCGTTAATTTTACTTCAATCTCGGCCAAAGTGGCACAAACAGGGCGCTGGTTATATCCAGTGTCTAAAGCCGCGATATGTCAACTCACACAAAGCATGGCAATGGATTTTGCTGCCGATGGTATTCGCGTCAACTCAGTTTCACCGGGTTGGACATGGTCTCGTGTTATTGCAGAAGTCAGCGGTAATAACCGCGAAAAGGCCGATAGCGTGGCAGCCGATTATCACTTGTTAGGTCGATTGGGTCATCCCGAAGAAGTTGCCAATGTTGTTTTGTTTTTATTGTCACCCGCTGCGAGCTTTGTGACCGGAGCAGATTACGCAGTCGACGGTGGCTATTCAGTAATGGGCCCTGAAGGATCACAGCCCGCTATTCCACGTTTAGCCGAATAGCACAGCGTTTTAAAAGCACATTTAGAAAATTATGGAGAATATTATGCGCCGTATTGCAATTGTTGGAGCAGGACAGTCTGGTTTACAGCTTGGTTTAGGCTTATTAGATATAGGCTATGACGTGACAATGATCACCAACCGAACTGCCGATGAAATCCGCCAAGGCAAAGTCATGTCAAGCCAGTGTATGTTTCATACCGCTTTACAAACTGAACGTGACTTGGGACTGAATTTTTGGGAAGAGCAATGTCCAGCGGTAGAAGGTATTGGGCTGGCTTTAGTTACTCCTGAAAATGGTGGTAAAGCATTTGAATGGAGTGCTCGTCTTGAGCGCTACGCTCAATCGGTCGATCAACGTGTCAAAATGCCATATTGGATGGAAGAATTTGAACGCCGTGGCGGTCGATTAGTAATTCAGGATGTGGGTATAGAAGAGTTAGAACAACTCGCAAATGACTACGAGCTTGTATTACTCGCGGCTGGTAAAGGTGAAGTCGTTAAACAGTTTGAGCGTGATGATGCACGCAGTGTCTTTGATAAACCTCAGCGCGCTTTGGCTTTGACCTATGTCAAAAACATGAAGCCAATTTCCCCATACTCTCGTGTGACTTTTAACATTATTCCTGAAGTCGGTGAGTACTTTTCATTTCCAGCACTTACCGTGAATGGTCCTTGCGACATTATGGTGTTTGAAGGAATTCCAAATGGACCAATGGATTGCTGGCAAGATGTGAAAACACCTGAACAGCATCTGCAATGTAGTTTGGACTTACTCAAGAAATTTGTACCTTGGGAATATGAACGCTGCGCAAATGTTGAGTTAACCGATGCTGGTGGATATTTAGCAGGGCGTTTCCCACCGACAGTACGCAAACCCGTTTTAACCTTACCGTCTGGCAAGAAAATTTTTGGTATGGCAGATGCCTTGGTGGTGAATGACCCGATTACTGGTCAAGGCTCAAACAACGCTGCTAAGTGTAGCAAAATCTATTTCGATGCCATTTTAGCCAATGATAATCAAAACTTTAGCGAACAATGGATGGTTCAAACTTTTGAACGTTATTGGGCTTATGCAGAAAAAGTGGTGGCTTGGACCAATAGCCTGTTAGTACCGCCGCAACCCCATGTTGTTGAGCTATTAGCAGCCGCAAGCCAAAACCAGAGCATTGCTTCCATTATGGCCAATAACTTTGATGACCCTCGTGCCTTTGCTCCTTGGTGGTTTGATGCAAATCAGGCTCAAGCATTCATGGCCTCAAAAACCGCAGCAAAAGTGGCTTAATAGCAAAACAGCAAAGGGAGATATGAAAATGGACACAATTGAAACTTTAGCTTTACAAGCAATTAATGCAGAAAACACAAGAGAAATCCGTAATTTGCTTGGACAGTTTGCAACTGGCGTTACCGTGATTACAACTCGTGGTAAAAATGGTCGAAAAATAGGAATGACAGCCAATTCCTTTTCATCACTGTCTTTAGATCCGCCATTAATTTTGTGGAGTCTTTCAAAAACAGCGCCAAGTTTGTCTGATTTTGTTGAAGCTGAATATTTTGCCATTCACATGTTGGCACAAGAGCATCATCAGCTTTCAGGACATTTTGCTCGAGGTGCTGAAGATAAATTTGCAGGCATTGCCCATCAGCAATGCAATGCAGGCATTCCAATTTTATCCGATGCACTCGCAACCTTGGTTTGCCGCAATGTAAATCAGTATGAAGGCGGCGATCACCTGATTTTCATTGGTCAGATTGAACAATACCAACAACGCCAAGGTGAACCTTTGGTATTCCATGCAGGAAAGTATCGGATTGCCGCAGAGCATCCAGAATTAGCACATTAATTCACCACAATCACGATCAATCCGGTCGTGATTTTTTTATAGGAAATAAGAAGATGAAAAGCACTTTAATTAAACATGGCTTTTTAGCAGGGACATTGTTGGGTTTGCCATTAGTTTCTCATGCCTACGATTTACCGACCGTAAACTTAGGTATGACCAGCTTTCTCGATGGAGGTTTACCCGCAGGGCCTGGCTGGTATGCTCAAACTTACTTTCAAAATTACGATAGTAATAAACTGGTCGATGCCAATGGACAAAAATTAGGTTTACCTAAAACAGATTTAAATTATCAAGTACTGGTTGAACAGATTAGTTATTTATCGAATGTCCGAGTAAAAGATAAAGCTAGCCTAGGCATGAATTTTTTAATTCCTTTTGTCAGCAAAATGGATGTGGATGATGGCTTGAATAATGCTGCAATTAAGGCCCAAAGTGGCTTTGGGGACATTATGATTGGACCTTTTATTCAGTTCGATCCAGTCATGGGCGCGCAAGGACCGAAGTTTGTACATCGTTTTGAGTTTCAGGTGAATTTACCTACTGGCGAATACGATCAACAAAAAGATATTAACCCCAGTAATAATGCTGTTTCATTTGACCCTTATTGGGCTGCAACGTATTGGTTTAATCCTAAATGGACTGCATCCACACGTATTCATTATCTCTATAACTTTAAGAATAATGACCCAAGCTATGCTTTTGCTGGAGCAAATGATATGCAAGCTGGGCAAGCAATTCATGCAAACTTTGCAACAGACTATGCCATTACTGAACAGTTCCGTTTAGGACTAAATGGCTATTGGCTAAAACAAGTCACTGATACCGAAGTCGATGGTGAAAAAGTTAAAGGCCGACGTGAACAAGTTTGGGCTATTGGCCCAGGCGCAATGTATAGTTTTTCTAAAAATGATCACTTGGTTGCAAATGCTTATTTTGAGCAAGATGCTGAAAACCGCCCAGAAGGTACGCGACTACAAGTTCGTTATGTTCATCATTTTTAAGTCATAAAAAAAGCCTTTTATATCTAAAATATAAAAGGCTTTTATCTATTTGTTTTAAGAAAAAATTGAAGTAATTAAACCCGAGCCGTCGACTTGCCCTGAACGGCGTGTAGAAGAGGGTAACTCACCATAACGGCGTTTGTACTCTTGAGAAAAACGGCCTAAATGGGTAAATCCCCACTTAAATGCAACGTCTGTGACTGATAGATTTTCATTGTGCATGAGCTCTAAATGAGCTTGTTCAAAACGTAATTCTTTAAGATAAGACATTGGGGTAGTCCCCAAATAATTTTTAAAGCCAGTAAATAGTGTTCTCACACTCACGCCCGCATGTTCAGCTAAAATTTCGACATTAAGTGGCTCATGTAAATGTTCTTTAATATAGGCTTCTGTGCGCTTCACGAAATAAGGAGAGACTGTTTTTTCTTTATGCTGATCTATTTTATGTAATGCATTATTGGGTTGACCATAAATGAGAGCATTAAACAAATTTGACTCAAATTGTTTAAAGGCTAAAGGATGATGGAGTGGATGTTGATCACATGCTAAAGCATCCATCAGTGTTCTAACGAGCTGTAAAAAGTAGCTTCCACTTTGTGTAGCAAAGTCTAATTTTGGGTCGAAAACAAGTAAGTTATTTTCTGAATCAGCAATGTGTTGACGGCAATGGTAGGTAAAATCATCCTTTGAAACTTTTAGAATAAGCTGTGGTGAGTTCGCATGCCAGCACATACGTAAAGATTGCTGAGGAGAAATAAGAGAAGCAACTTGAGAATAAGAAATAAACTTTTGTGAACCGAATTCGATTTCTGCGTAGCCTTGAGTTGGAATTTGAATTAAGTAAAAGCTATCAAGGTGATCTGGTTCAATAATGACATCCGCACCATATTCCAAGCGACTAATAGATAGTGCGCCTGTTTTAACATGGTGCATGGTTGCACTGAAATCTCGCTTCTGCTGAGAGATTTTAAGATCATGCGGTTTAAAAATTTGGCCTACATTTCGGCAAGTTTCGCTTAAATCGTGGTGATCGAACACCAGATTATGATTGGTAAAGATAGACTCATTTTGAAAATGACGCCCACTGAGTTCTGGGGAGTTGGCTTGGTTCATATTTATCCCTTTTGGCTCACTCCTGTATTTACTTGTATTGCAAGAGCTTTAAAACTTCGCTGCACAGCAAGTAAATACGGCACTTAAAAAATTAAGTTACTCGCAAATTACAATGAGATATAAGCAAAATACAGACCAATTTAACCGCTAGTTAATGTGATTTTCTCAAATTTTTACATCGGATTTTGTCCATCAATTTAATACATTTGAGAAATAGAATAGAGGGATACAAAAGGTGCTATAAGTTAATCTCATCATGATCTTATTCCTTAAGATCTATCAAAATTTATAGCAAATCCGAGTGAGCTGGTCAATTTATTTTGTCGGAATTTGTTATTTTATGTTGTTGATATATAAAAACTTTTAATTTAAATGCAAAAATTCAATATACCCCCTACAGAGTATATTGAATCATTTCAGGTTTTAGTGGTTTTTAAATTATTTATACTTCAACGTGAGGTATTACTCTGTAAAAACTTCTCGCTGTAAATACGGTAGTTTTGCAAAGATTGTTCATCTAACCAATTTTTAACAGCTTCAATCATTGGTGGTGGACCACATAAATACATATCAAAAGCCTGCTCGGCCAATTGATCTTTATTTAAGTGCTCATGAATATAGCCTGCTTTGCCTTGCCATGTTTCAGTTGCTTTAGTCACAATCGGGTGATAACTAAAGTTTGGTAGCTGCTCCGCGTAGGCATGTAAACGTTGTTGTTCACACAAGTCAGTTTCATTATTTACGCCGTAATACAACTGAACGGCAGGTGAGTTAGGCTGCTCGACCAAGTTATCAAGCATTCCTAAAAATGCGGATAAACCTGTTCCACCCGCCACAAAAACTAGTGGTCGTTCTACTTCACGTAAGTAGAAACTACCAAGCGGCGCTTCGATGAATAGGGGCTGTCCAACCTGACAACGATCACGCAAATAATTACTCATCACACCATCAGGCAAGAGACGAATTAAAAACTGTAATTGATTGGTTGCGTTTGGTCTATTTGCAAAAGAATAAGAGCGCCAGTCTTCAGTATCTGGAATTTGCAAACGAGCATATTGACCCGGCAAAAACTGAAGTTGTGCGGTATGACTGCTCGCATCAAGATGTAAAATTGCTGTTGTTTCAGAAACCAGCTCAACCGCAGTCACTTTGGTTTCAATTTTTAAGGTATCACCAGCATTACAGATAGCAGAATCATGATCGAAATAAAAAGCTGCATCGGATTTCACACGTGTCTGGCAAGCTAACATTTTACGCTCAGCCAAATCACGCTCACTTAATGCATCTTCATCAACATATTCTTGTTCATAAATACCAGTTTCACACTGACCCTGACAGGTACCACAAACACCTTCACGGCAGTCTAGCGGTAGGTTAATTCCTTGGCGAACTGCTGCATCAAGCAACAATTCGTCGTTATTTACTGAAATGAAAAAGGTTTTGCCATCGGCAAAGTTAAGTGCAACTGAATGTCCCATTTTCATTCCCCTTAAACGTGATAGAAGTCTAAAACGGAATCAATTTTGTCATTAAGCAAAATGCTGTGCTGAAGACGAATACGGAAACCATCTGCAGTTTGGCGTAAAAGATAAGTGGCATGTCCGTAAAAACATCCTTCTAAACCTTGACGGTTATAAAGCGTTTGCCATGCAACTTTTGCTTCAATTAATCCATCATCCAGTGTTTTAACTCGAATGTTGTTTATGCTGTGCAAAGTACGTGGTAACGGTGTTGCAGACGCCGCTTTTCCGGTACGAATACGGAATACACGATCTTCAAGTCCCGTACGGTCCGCATAATAAATATAAGACAAGCCCTGATTTGGATCTTGAACATAGTTATGGTCATCAATCCACTGTGGAATATGATATTCACTATCTTCATCGTAAAGCTCTAGGTAGGCATCCCAGTCATAAGCGTCACAAAGTTCTGCTTTTTTGTACAAAAACTGAGATACAGCAAAATATAGTTCTTGTGACATGGTTACACCTCATCCATTACGGCATTGTTTTCAAAAGTAATATCCTGCATTTTCAAGGCTTTCTTATTTAAGCCATCGAGCATTAGACGTTGCCAGTGTCCATGTTGGTTTACATAGAGTCCTTCATGGGTAAACTCTCGGCCAGTAATAACGGGTTGAATACCTAAATCTTGTGAGTTTTTAGTTGCGCCGTATTCCCAAGACTGACAACCACGAGAAATATCGCTCCAACGTTCAAGACGTGCCTGAAAACCTTTTTGCTGCTCACGGAATTCAACTAAATCATCTGGTGTACCAAGGCCCGACACATTAAAGAAATCTTCAAACTGGCGAATACGGTTACGGCGTGCTTCTGCAGATTCACCTTTAACGCCAATACACTGACTAATGACTTCGGTTTTATTCCATGCCACAGGGCGAACAATACGAAGCTGAGAACTAATTTGGTCCATAAAAAATAGGCTAGGGTACAAGTTCAAGTTTCTTAAACGGTGCATTGCCCACTCAGCATATTTGTCGCCATATTTTTCGACCATATACGGCATAACTGTGCTGTAGCCCGGACGAACAGTTGGGTTCGGCATGTCACTAAACAGCACGCTATGACCATTTTTGAAACTAAACCAGCCATCGTCAGTTTCTGAATCACCAGCACCTAACTTGCTATAGTCAAGCGTATCGAGTTCTTCACCTTTTGATGCATTGACTTGTTGGCGGTGTTGGACTGTAGAAACATAGTTATAGTGAACAGTACTTACATGGTAACCATCTAGGCCATTTTCATTTTGTAGCTTCCAGTTACCTGCAAAGGTATAAGACGACTTGCCTTGAAGTACTTCCAGTTCACCTGTTGGCGACTGATTAACCATTAAATCAAGGAACAGTTTTGCATCACCTAAAAAGTCTTCTAGAGAATCTGTTGCTTGAGTATCAAGGCTTACAAATACAAATCCACGGTAGCTGGCAATACGGCCTTGTTTTAAGCCACGGCTTGATTTATCAAAATCTTCACAATATTCACCAGGTGCTTTGACTTTCACCAAACGGCCATCTGACTTATAGCACCATGCGTGGAATGGACAAGTAAATGTAGATTGGTTGCCTTTAGCAACCCGTGTTAAGGTCGCTCCACGATGCTCGCAAGCATTGACCATGGCATGTAGTTCGCCTTTACCATCACGGCTCACAATAATCGGTTGACGACCAATTTGAACTGTTAGGAAATCATGATTGTTTGGAATCTCACTTTCGTGACATGCATAAATCCAAACCTTTTCAAAAATAAGTTCCATTTCCAAGTCAAATAGTTCAGGCTCAGTAAACATATTACGTGCAATACGAAACACGCCATCGTTAGGACGGAAGTCGATACATCCATCTACAAAATCATTCCATTGTTTTAAATTAGATGAGGTCATTTGCTCAATCCTATTCATTCAGCTTTTACCTGATTGAACCGCGATTAGGCTTTGGCCTCTATCCGTTTTTTCCAGATCTTTATCCACTTTGTGCAGTTTTGATTTTTAATAAGACTATTTTTAAGAGTTAATCGAGATTTAAATTTGTATATGTCTTAGCTTGTTAAACTTCCCTATAATGTTAGCGAGCATAAAATAAACTTTTGTGAACTAAGTCTATGAAAGAACAAAACTTAAAATTACAGATTAGAATTCTTTTAGAGCAGAACATTGCGTTTGGTCCGGGTAAGGCAGACTTACTTGAAGCAATTGAGAAAACTGGTTCGATCTCACAAGCTGCAAAATCTATGAATATGAGTTACCGCCGTGCATGGCAGCTGGTAGACACTATGAACCAGTGCTTTGAAACAGCTTTAGTTGAAACTCAAACAGGCGGAACACATGGTGGTGGGGCAGCTGTTACAGCTTTAGGCGAGAAAGTCTTACAGCATTATCGCCAAATGGAAATCAATGCTCGACAAGCCTTAGAACATGATTATCAAATTATGAGTAGCTATTTAAAGAAATAAGATGAGAATTATTTTATAAATCAAAGAATTTAAGCGAGAATCAGTTTTGCTTAACTATAGGTTTTTAGTTGCTCAGAAAAAATATCCATCTTTATAAATAATTTCTACTTTTCATCGTCTATGGTTATCGCTATATTCTTGGGTATATATCGCTGCAAAAAACGACAAAAAGGTAAAATATAATGGTAAGTGATACGAAGATAAAAAAGTTGGTTTTAGTCTGTTCAGTCCTCAGCATAGGATTGGTCTTTAATGTTGCAGCCAAAGCTGAATCGGTTACCGTTTATGCAGCAGCGAGCTTAACCAATGCGATTAACGATTTAGAAAAAATTTATGAAAAACAAAATAAAGTAGAAGTTAAAACTTCATATGCAGGCTCATCGACATTAGCCAAACAAATTGAAGCTGGGGCGCCAGCTGATGTATTTATTTCAGCAGATACCCAGTGGATGGATTATCTGCAAAATAAAAAATTAGTTGCAACAAATGACCGTATAAATCTATTAGGCAACCGTCTGGTTCTAATTACCCCTAAAGGGCAGTTACTAAATATAAAACTAGATAAAACGACCGATCCCAATAAAGTATTTACAGGCAAGATTTGTACAGGGGATACCAAAAGTGTGCCTGTCGGCAAATATGCTAAACAAGCTTTTAATAATTTAGGTTGGTGGAGCCGTATTGAGCCAAAGTTAGTTGAAACAGAAGATGTTAGAGCGGCATTAAACTTTGTTGCGCGAGGTGAATGTCAGGTTGGCATTGTCTATGCAACTGATGCAGCGATTAGTAAAGATGTAACAGTAGTTGGTGTATTTCCAGAAAATACCCATTCGCCAATTACTTACCCTGTAGGGATAGTTAAAAAGAATCCAAACTCAACAAAGTTATATCAATTTTTACAAAGCAACCAAGCCAAAGCTGTTTTTAAAAAATATGGCTTTAGCGTATTGGCTCCAGCAAAACCATGATGTTCTCTTTAACCCCAGAAGAACTCAGCGTGCTACAACTTTCTTGTAAGGTAGCGGCAAGTTGTCTTGTGGTCAGCATTATTCCTGCAATTTGTGTGGGATGGTTTTTGGCACGTAAAGAGTTCTGGGGGAAGTCATTCATTGAAACATTGGTGTTCTTACCTTTGGTGTTACCGCCAGTTGTTCCAGGTTATTTGTTATTACAAGTTTTTGGGAGTCGCGGCATTATTGGGCAATATTTGGCACCGCTCGGAATTGATTTTGCATTTAACTGGAAAGGCGCCGTTCTTGCCTCGGCAGTGATGGGTTTCCCGCTATTGGTTCAATCTATTCGATTAGCAATTGAACTGGTCGATCAGCGTTTAGAAATGGCAGCCAAGACATTAGGTGCCTCATCTTTAGGTGCCTTTTTTCATGTCACGTTGCCACTTGCCAGCAGTGGTATTTTAATTGGTGCTATTTTATGTTTTTGCCGTAGTTTAGGTGAGTTTGGTGCGACCATTACCTTTGTGGGTAATATTTCAAATGAAACGCGTACTTTGCCTTTGGCTATGTATAGCTTAATGCAACAGCCCGATACAGAAGCAGCTATTCAAAGGCTTATTGTTTTATCATTAAGTGTGGCTTTTTTAGCCTTATGGTTTGCACAGTGGTTTCATCGTTATCAAAAGAAGCGTTTAGGACGGTAAGGTTATGTTGATTGATTGCCGTTTTCAGCTACAGATGGGTCAATTTCATATTGAGCCTAGTTTCCAGTCAGATGCTTCTGTTATTGGGCTATTTGGTGCCTCTGGGTCAGGTAAAACATCAATTTTACATGCCATTGCAGGGCTGAACACTCCGCATAGTGGACTCATTAAAATACAGAATCAAACATGGTTTGATTCAGATCAAAACATTAACTTAAGTACTCAAAAGCGGCATGTTGGATTGGTTTTTCAAGATGCTCAGCTTTTTCCGCATAAAACGGTAAAGCAAAACTTATTATTTGGTCTTAAGCACTTGTCCCAACAAGAACGTCACTTTGAAGCAGATTATATTATTGAATTATTAAAGTTAAGGCATTTATTAGAACGTATGCCCATCAAACTCTCAGGTGGTGAAAAACAACGCGTAGCACTTGGTCGAGCATTGTTATATTCACCTAAGCTGTTACTACTTGATGAGCCATTATCAGCACTAGATGCGAATCATAAAGCTGAAATTATTCCTTTTTTTCAGAAGGTAAAAGAGGAAATAAAAATTCCGATGATTTATGTGAGTCATGATATTCAAGAAATTAAACAACTGACCGAAACAATGTGGATTTTATAATTTTTCATATTTCGCACATTATTTCAGTCTAGTTTGTTCATGGTTGTTAGCTAGCCCATAAACTGCCAGCTGGAGCCGATTTTAGGCGATCTTGGGCTTGTTGATAAAAACGCCAGAAAGCGAAAGCAAAAATGATAGCTAAGAAATCAACTACTAAGATTTCTCCACCATGTACCCATAAGCCACTTTGAGGAATAAAGTAGGCTAAAAGGGATGTAAGCGGAATTGCAAATAACACCAAAACCAAGGTTAACAGGAGTTGTGGGAGAGCTTTTGCATAGCCAATCACAAAGGTATAAATCAAACTCAGTAGGAAAATCGCATAATAACCATACATAAAGAGGTTATTCATGCTTTCAATGTTAAGCGCTGCGAAAAGCCAACGACTGGCCAACATTGTACCTACGACAGCTAAAACACACCCTAAACATGCACCTATCGTTAAGTTCGCAAGGAACACTACATCTTTACGTTGAACAGGAACAGGATCTTCAGCACGCTTTTGCTTACGTGCTCGAGTTTCAACCCAAAGGATGTTACCTGTATAAAATAAGAAAGCGCCACCGACACCTAACACAAAATAAATCCAACGTACGCCCGTACCACCAAAACTTCCAAAATGTAGACTAAACATGGCGTTGATTAACTTATTCCCAGCATCAGTCTGTGTGTTAATGCCTTTATGATTAAAGTGCTCAACTGCATATGGATTCATACGCATAAAGTCATGATTTGCACCACGCAACATCTGATCTGAGCTATAGAGAGCAATACGTGCATTGGCTTTTTCAGGTTTATCTAGGCCACTGAACTGGATGTAGTCAACTGAATATTCAGGTGCTACTTTTTTAGCTTGAGCTAGTATTTGCTGCACATCAATCTGTGTTTGTTTAGGCTGAATAAGAGCTGGGGGGGAACGCTGAAAAACAGGCTGGCCTTTGAGTGCAAGTTGTCCAATCGCATCATAAAAAAAGTCATGAAAAGCAAAGACAATAACGCTAATACTAATAATGATGTGAAACGGTAAACTGGTAATTCCAATTACATTATGCGCATCTAACCAAAAGCGCTTTTTATTTTTACCAGGCCGAATGACAAAGTAGTCCTTTACCAAGGTTGGTAAAAGAATAATGACTCCTGAAAGCAAGGCAAGAAAATATAAAATTGAAACCACGCCCATCACATAGAGACCTAATCCGTGATGACCTGACATGCCTGGTATGCCTGCTGTTTCATGTAACTGTTCGATTAGCCAGCCAGCTTTAGATAAGTTTTCTTGAGCAACAATTAACTGACCTTTATCATCTAAGCTTGCCATCCACGTAGACTGAGCCGCATTAAAGCCATCTCCACGTTCATGTTCACTCCAAGTAATGGGTGCATAGTGAAATTCATTGGACGATAAATTGAGTGTGAAGTTCTTTTGCACAGCAGGATAGGCAGTCTGTACTTTTTGAATAAGCTCATTATATTGATCGGGTGAGACTTTCGGTAAAACTTGCTGTGTTGGCGTAGCCCACTTACTAATATGGTGCTGAAACATGCTGAGCCCACCAGCAAAGAAACAGATAAAAAGCAAAATCCCAGCACATACACCCACCCAAGTATGCATGCTTTTTGCTAATTTCATGATGTCTGAACGTACTTTCATGTTGAACCCCGTAATACAAAAATACAGCTATACGCTAGGGCATTAGCAATGGATAAATAGATAAGCGCTTTTCGTCCAGTCGTAAAAAAATAACTGCCAAACATAATAGGCATCCAAACCCAAGGAACACTCCACATACCAACTTGCACCAATAAATCCATGGCAACATAAGGCTGGCCTAATAAAACAATTAAATTACCAATCGCGATAGAAAAACTTAGACCTAAAACACCACCTGCAAAAGTTTTACTCCACCAGTCTGGCTGGATCGGAGACTGAATTTTAGCTTTCATGAAACCAGTTTCCGTTTAAAAAGCGCCATAAAAGGGAGGAAGGACCACGCAAAAATGATGAGCATGAACCAGCAAAAAGCGGCAACCACTTTCGGTAAGCTTGCAAAGAGCGTAATAAATCCAATGCCTAATAGCACTAGACCCAAATACTTAAAGAAAGTAGGAAGATGTTGAGACAACAGATTTTGGTTGCTATGACTACAATAGATACTGACGGCTCCCAACAGGGTCAAAAAAAGTCCTATAAGTTTCATAATCGATGTTTATAAGTAAATTAAAGTCAAAATTTACCCAATAGTATAAGTAAATAATAATTATTATCAAATGATAAGTATAATTATTTATGAATTTACAGTAAGTAAGTTAAGATAGGAGATAAGTCATTAAAAATATTTATTTTGAAGTCGAATCCAGTGAGTCATTATCTATATATTCCTGAACAAATCAGTAAATCAATTTATGAAATTTCGAGTCCTATTTTTCTTGCATCAGAGCTATTTTGTTATGGGCTGGATTTATCGCAAACAAAGCATTTGCATATAGACCAAAGATTAGAGCATCCCCTAAAAATTGCTCAAGCGCGTGTCGAACGTAAAAATGAGTACTTATGTGGCAGGGTCTTAGCTCAAGCTGTTTTAAATCATCATTTTGGTTTAGATCAGCCAATAACCTCTATGCACGAACCTTTGCCCATCTGGCCAAATCATGTTTTGGGGAGTATTAGTCATTCACAAAATAAGTTAATTGTTGCGTTATCTAACAATGCGGTTTGTTTGGGAATTGATATTGAGCACTGGGTGACCTCTGAATTTGCTCAAGAGAGTGCACATCTTGTTTTAACACCATCTGAGTTTGATTTATGGAAAACTAAAGCCTGCGAGTTTTTTGATTTTGCCCACTATGTAAGTTTAATTTTCTCTGTAAAGGAAAGCCTTTATAAAGCGGTTTATCCTACTGCAAAGCAATATATCGATTTCTTAGAAGCATCTATCGTTGATATTAATTTTGAAAATCAAACATTAACGCTAACTTTTCTGCCAGAAATTCAGCAGCGCTATCAACTCTTAGAACAATATCAAGGTGGCTGGACCATAGAACAAGACGATATTATGACTTGGGTTTTTCAGGCACGTCATTCTGCTTAAAACAAAAGAAGGCAAATAATTGCCTTCTTTTTTATTTAGAGTTTAATTTTCTTGTAATTTGGGATCTTGGAATCCTGTTTCACGTATATCTTGAGAGTTGAATAAGAACATAAATCCTACTGCAAAGCTTAATATGCCAAAGAAGAGGATACTTCCTGAGATTGGTAAAAAACGAGTTAAGAGACCCAAAGTTGTGGTTGCAATCGAGTCGCCTAACGCATCTTGTGCGAGCCAGATTGCATTAATACGCCCTAGATATTCGTCAGGTGTATGTCCTTGCACAATGCTGTATTGAAGCAAGTTGGCAATCGACATCAAATATCCAAACACACATAAAATTGGTAAAGTCACGATGAGCCACGGTGAAAGTCCAATCATAATCATGCAACTAAAAACACCTAAGCACGTATAGAGCATGACTAAGCCGGGTTTGAGTAACTTTGTTGTCCATCCACTCAATAATGCACCTAAAGTTGAGCCTAAAGGCACGGCCGAATACATAAGTCCGAGTTCAAATGCGCCGCCGTGAAAAATTTCATCTGCCATTTGCGGAAAAATAATACGAATAGCGCTGCTAAAACTGAGCAGCGTTCCAATTAAAATGGTGCTACCGACCACTTTATTTTTAAAAACAAACTTAAACCCTTGAACTAATTGGCGAAGAGGACTCTCACCATTTGATGCATGTTGCGGTTTAAGCGCAGGTAGCCCCATCAATAAAAACACAGTGAGTAAAGTACCCACCGTTGAGACCCAATATACGGTTGCAACACCACTAGCAGCAATTAAAATACCGCCGATTGCTGGTGAAATAACGGTTGCAAGCCGTACGGATACCATACTAATGGCACGGGCTTGTACAATATTTTCGCGCCCTACAATCACAGGCATGATCGCCATCATTGCCGTTACACCCAGTGCACCAAAGAAACCATCCCATGCCGATAAAAAATAAATCGCATAGAGCGAAGGGTGCTCAAACATGGCATTGATGGCGAGGCCAGCAAAGCCTAAGCCACACACACCACGTGCCAATAAAATCAGCCATTTCCGATCTTTGCGATCTGACAGCAAACCACCAAGTAACAAGCCAATAAACATAGCAATGCCTTCAAAAGCCATTGCGACAGCAACGTTAAGCGAGTTACCCGTAATGTCATAGACTTGTTTTGGAATAGCCACGACCAACATGCCAATTGTTAATAATGACAATGTGCGGGCAATAAATACATGTCGGAAATGTGCATTACGTTTTAAAAGACTAAAATCGGTCAATATAGATTTGAAACTCATGGCGTGTGCTCCTCTAAAGCGCGCGCCTGACAAATCATGCGGTTTAAAATTGGACCCAGTGTTTCAAGCTGCTGCGGAGACAATATATCGGTATGGTCCGCTTCGCTTAGTCGAACAATATTAAGTTTTTTAACTAAAGGTGACCATTGTTGTTCTGGTTGGATATACGGTAGCAAGTCTTTTTCAGCGACAACTAAGTGTAGTTCACCATCAAAGTGCGGCATCTTATAAGGTTTTAATAAACGTACCGCATCGCGATAGTTTGCGAAAATATCCTCTTGTAAACGGCGGGTTTCTTCACTTAAAGCCGTATCTGCATCGGCTAAAATATTATTGAAGAATTGAAGCTGTTCTTGTTCAGCTTCAGCATTCATTTCCTCTACGGATAAATCTAACCACTGATGAATTTCAGCAGGGTAAGTGTCTAATAAGCCGAGATAATCAACTTTTTCACCTTGTTCAGTTAACTTCGCTGCAACTGCATAAGCCACAGTGCCGCCAAGTGAATAACCTAATAAAGTATAAGGTCCGGTTGGTTGTTGCTTACGCATAATCTCAAGTTGTTTTTCAACCAGTTCGTCCATATCAGTACTATTTGCCAATAGGCCATCTGGTCGAGGTGACTGCAATCCAATAATGGGTAAATCAGAATGCAGATAACGATTCAGAACCGTATATTGCCATGCCGAACCAGAACCAGGGAAGAAACAGAACAATGGATGCCCTGAGCCAGAACGGATTGGTAAAATAGGTTGCATACCAGTTTGTTCAACTTCTGCTAAACGTTCTTGTGTAAGCAATAAAGCTGCTAAACGTTGAATCGTGACATGACTCATTAACTGGCCAATTGGAATGGTCCGTTTAAATACTTTTCGGATTTCAATTGCAAGCTTCATCACCAAAATGGAATGCCCACCAATGGCAAAGAAATCTTCGTTAACACCAATATTCTGATCTGTATTTAAAATTTGCTGGAAAATACGTGTCAGTTCATGTTCAAAAGCAGTGGTGGCGTACTGTTTTTCTGTATTTGAAGAGTTAAGTTGTGGTTGCGGCAGTGCTTTACGGTCCAGCTTACCATTATGACTTAATGGGAATTGCTCGACCAACATATAGTGTGTCGGCACCATATATACAGGAAGCTGTTTCGCCAATTGTTTCTTTAATTGCTCAATGTCCACAGGTGCTGTTGTTTGTAAGTAAGCGACCAATTGAACATCAGCTTTATTTTGTTCAGAAGAAATAGGGTGTACAACCACATCAAGACTACTAATTAAGCGTAATTGCTGTTCAATTTCACCTAGTTCAATACGTTGTCCACGTATCTTTAACTGGTCATCAGCACGGCCTACATATTGAATACTGCCGTCTGCATGCCATCGGGCAATATCACCAGTACGGTACATGCGTTGACCTGCTGCGAATGGATTTGCCACAAAACGAGTTGCCGTTAAGTCTGCTCGATGCAAATAACCCATGGCGAGTTGGTGGCCTGCTAAATAAAGCTCACCGTCCACTCCAACAGGAACAGGGCGTAAGTATTGATCTAAGATATAAAGCTGGGTATTCCAGACTGGATATCCAATTGCAACGCTACTTTCTTCTGGGTGTAATCCCAGTGTTGCATCCATATAACTCACATCTACCGCAGCTTCCGTTGGGCCATATAAGTTATGTAGCTCACAGCTAAAGTGCTCGGTAAATGATTTTGCTAAAGCCGTTGGTAACGCCTCACCACTACAGAACACTTGGCGGATTGGCAAACTTTGACGCTGAGCAAGAGATAAAATTTCGGTAGCAGCATTTTCAAAAACAGCCAACATTGACGGTACAAAATGTAATGTTGTTACCTGATATTTTTGAATGAGGCTTAATAATGCCAATGGATCACGGTGTGCATCTACAGGTGCCATAACCAATCGTGCACCCACTAAATATGACCAGAAAAACTCCCATACAGAAACATCAAAAGTACATGGCGTTTTTTGTAAAATTGTATCGGTTGCTGATAGTGGATACTTTGATTGCATCCATAAAATACGGTTCACAATGGCTTGGTGAGAAACCATAACACCTTTTGGCTGGCCTGTTGTACCCGATGTATAGATTAAATATGCCGGATGCTGTGGCGTAATGACTGTTGTTTTATAGCTGCTTAAATCAACCTTTGTTTCATGAAACAATTCATTAAAAGCAAAGGTGGCTATAGATGGAAAAGCAATAGCAGCTAGATCTTTTTGTTCGCCAATCACAAGTTTAGATTTGGCATCCTGCAACATAAATTTGATGCGTTCAGATGGATGTTGTAAATCAATAGGTAAATAAGCTGCACCTGCTTCAATCACCGCTAAAATAGCAATACTCAGTTTGATTGATCTTGGTAGAGCAACCGCAACAATATCTCCAGCCTGTACACCGGCGCTTTGTAATTGCTGTGCTAAAGCACAAACTTGCAAACGCACTTCACTGAAACTGAGCTGATGATTTTCATCTGATAACGCCGTTTGTTCAGGCGTAATTCGAGCTTGTTCTCTGAGTAATTGCTGTAATGTGCTCTGGCGAACATAGTATTGGGTTTGATTCGTTTTCTGGATTAAATCGCGCTCTTCAGCCAGCTGCAAGCGATAGTGAGCTAGAGACGTCTCTGGTTCATTTAATGCAATTTCAATCAATTGAACCATTCGCTCAAGGAAGTGTTCAGGCTGATCAATTACACCACGCTGTTCGAGTAATAGCTCAATTTGATGATCAGGAATAACCAGCAAAGCAAGCGGGTAATGGCTATAACCACGATTTGTGAGTTTTGAAATCGCAGCATCACCAAGTTTTTGCTGTAAATACTGGTTATCAGGGTAGTTTTCTACGACTAACAAACTATCGAAAAGATTGCCTTGCCCCACTAATTGCTGAATTGCGCCCAGACCCAAACCATCATGTTCTAAATGTTCAACATGTAATTGCTGTAATTGAGTCAATTGCTCCCAAAATGTTTGCTGCATGTTGAGCTTTACACGTACTGGAATCGTATTTAAAAACAATCCAATCTGTTGCTCTAAGCCATTGATAGGTGCTGAACGTCCAGAAACAGGTGTGCCAAACACAATATCTTCACGGTGAGCATAAATATTTAAAGTCATTGCCCAAATCATTTGCATGAAGACATTGAGCGTGATGCCTTGCTGGCGTAATTTGTGTTGAAGTTTCGCGCCCAACTCAGCACTTAAACGATATGAAGTTTCCTGTACAGCTTGCTGTGCTTGATTAAATAAAATAAGTGGCTGTAAATCTGCTAAATCACGTTGCCATATTACTTTTGATGTTTCATGGTCACGTGCAGATAAAGCTTTAATTACTGTTTCATAACTATATTCAAGCACTGGCAATTGTTGATTAGTTTGCTGATAAGCCTTAATAAAGTCTTGTAAAAACAGCGGAGTTGACCAACCATCTGTTAACAGATGATGCACCATAATCAATAATTCTGAATGTTCTGGAGCATGTTGAATTAAGGTTGCCCGAATTAAACCATAGGGTTGGTCGAAGTGAATCGTTTGCTGCAATGCTTCTTGAATGGTTTGCTCAAGCAGATCGGGAGTGACTGAGGAAAACTGAACTGGCCAAGCTTGAGTAGGATGTAATGAATAGATAAAAACAGGTTCTTCAGTTAATTCACTATCGAAATGTCCGCCTAATTGAGGGTGACGTTTTAATACGGTAATCAACGCTTGCTGCAAACGTACTGGATCAATATCTCCATTTAAACTAAGACGAGTAAAGGCATTATAGTTCGATTGATTTTCTACTTGAGATAAGAACAGCATGCCTTTTTGCAAAGGAAGCAAAGGTAAAATAGTGCTGTTTTTTCCATATTTTTCTTGAACTTTTTGTTCTAGCTCTGCTGAAAATAAAGGTTTTGAAACGGCTACTTGTTGTTCATCTAAGCGAGTGAGTTGCGGTGCCATAGCCGCGACTGTTTTAAATTGGAATACATCACTTGGTCTTAAGCCGTAACCACGTTGGCGTAATTGAGTACAAACCATAATGGCCGAAATACTATCGCCACCTGTCATAAAGAAGTCGTCATCAATTCCAATTGCGTCAAGCTTAAGAACAGATGCAGTAATTTGACATAAAAGCTGTTGTTCAGGCGTTTCGGCCATTCGGCTATGTGTACGAATTTGAGGTTTTGGTAGTGCTTTTTTATCAACTTTACCACTTACATTTCGTGGAAATTCGGACATAACAGTCAGGGCAGAAGGCACCATATATTCAGGCAGGTTTTGACGTAACTGACTTAAATATTGTTGACTTAATTGCTCACTGGTTTTTTCATCAAGTTCAATGTCTTTGACCACACAATAACCGAGTAAACGATGACTGTTATTAATCGGTTCTGCAATCACGACTGCGCTTTCAACATTGGCTAAAATCGAAAGTGCATTTTCAACTTCACCAATTTCAACTCGATAACCACGAATTTTAATCTGGTCATCACAGCGCCCCATAAATTCAAGTTTACCCGAACTATTCCAGCGGACTAAATCACCCGTACGGTACATGCGCTGTCCATGTTCAAATGGATTCGCTACAAAACGGGCAGCACTTAAATCAGCTCGACCTAAATAACCATTGGCAATACCAAAGCCAGAAATATAAAGTTCACCAATCACGCCTGTAGGGCATCGTTGTAAATGACGATCTAGTACATAGGCCTGTGTATTACCAATAGGGTTACCAATTACAGGGCGAACTGTCTGTTTTAATTCTGCTCGGAAAGTATCAACCGTATATTCGGTTGGGCCATACAGATTATGAGCAAAAAGAGCTGGCTGAGCATTGAGCTGTTGCCATAAAGCTAACGGTGCAGCTTCACCACCAATCAAAATAAGACTTGGATGATGCTGATTTTCAGCAAATAAACCATTCGTCATCATTTGCGCACAAAAAGATGGCGGTAAATCAAGTGTATCGATTTGTCGTTGCTGAATTTCTTGCACTAAACCAAATGCATCACGACGCATGTTTTCATCAAAAATATGTAGCTCTTGGCCCCATAACATCCAAAAAACTTGCAACCAAGATGAGTCAAACGAGAAAGAGTGTGTATGCGCTGCACGTAACGGACGTTCAGGGAAACGCTCCTTTACAGCTTCTAATACAGGCCAGTAAATGGTTGGTTTATGTGACAAAATGAGGTTGAGTAAAGAACCATGTGTGTTCATTACTCCCTTAGGACGGCCAGTACTACCTGAGGTAAAAATGACATAAGCAACATCTTGGAAATCAAATTTGCGATTTTCGGCGGGAATATCACTCGCATCTTGCTTTCGAATTTGTGTTTGAACATCTTCATGATCAAGATATAACTGCTGAATATTTTCTGGTAGTTGCTGTGCGAGTGCTTGTGTGGTTAATACAAATAATGGATTTGCATCTTCACACATCATTTGCATACGATCGATTGGATAATCTAAATCGAGAGGTAAGAAACTTGCACCAGAATTGAGTATAGATAACATCACCACAACTGAGTCAATCGAACGAGGAATAGCTCCAGCAATGACCGTTTGCTTTTTGGCCCCATTTTCTTGTAAAAAACGAGTGAGTTGATTTACTTGTACTGCAAGCTCAGCAAAACTAAGATGCTGAAGGTTTGGACGTTCACCACTCACAATTGCGGTACGTTCGGGATACTTCTTAATTTGCTCATAAAAAATATCTAGAACATTATTATATTGTTCAGGATGGCTAACATGTGGACCAATACCACTTTGAGTTAGGGCAGCAAGCTCTTGTGGTGTCGTAACATTAAAATTGCTACATGCCTGTTCTGGACGAATTAGAGCTTGTTCAAGCAATAAAGTTAAGCGTTGACCATGGTTAAATAGTTCATCTTGTGTATAACGCTGCGAATCTGCACGTAGTTCAATAATGAGTTCATGATCTTGAACAATAAAAGAAAACTCAAAATCATCAATTGGTCCTGTAGAAATATGGTGTGTTTTGACCTTTTCACCATCTAACATCAAGTCTTGATCAAAAGCTTTATAGTTTAAAATAGGGCCGTACATTCGTTCATGAATATCGATACTATTTAAATCTCTTAAAATTTGTTCGGCATCATATTTCTGATGTGGACGAATTTGTCGTAATTGCTCTTGTACATGTTGAGCCAAGCTCACCCAACTGTCTTTTTCAGCAACTTTAAACTTCACAGGCAACACATTTACCGTCGGTAAGGTTGAGCGAATCGCTTTTGAACCTAAACGGCGCATAAATGGAATACCGTTAACCAAATCGGCTTTATCTGTCATTTTGTAAATATAATGTAATGACAATGACATCATCATGTCATTCAAGGCTAATTTAGATTGTGCAGCTAAAGCCTGAATTTGCTCTAAAATTCCTGTCGAAAAACGGAGTTGATGCTTAATAAATGTCGCTGTAGTTTTTGCCGCTAAATGATGAGTACTTAAACTAACTGGACTAGGTAAGTCTTCACAATATGCCTTCCAGAAAGCTTGGTCTATTTTAAATTGATGGCTATTTTCATAAGCCTGACGTTCCGAAATAACATCATTAACGCCAATGAACGGAGAAATCGAAAGGTCTTTTTCTTCTTGTAATTGTTGATAGAGTTCAACAATACGTTTGGTCAGGTTAATCATGCTAAAGCCATCCAGCATGATGTGGTGATAACGTTGATACCAATACACTTTATCATGCGTCGTAAATAACACCTGACGAAACAGTTGAGATTCACCAGCTTTAAGTGATTTAGCACATTGACGATCTGATGGCATCCAGTCCCATAAACGTTGCTGAGCTTTTTTAGGCGTTAAATGACAAAAATCAAATTCTTCAATTTGAAACTGAACTAGGTTATTAAGCTCAATAAACGGTTGAGACGGGTCGGATGAATATGTAGCAATGACCGTATCGGCTTCATTTAAGCCGATCTGAATCGCTTTTTTAAACGTTGGGATATCGACAGTTTTTGGTAGTTCCAAACAATGCGCAATGGTATATAAATCTTCAATTGAACTTAAATGATCGGCAAGGAAAATACCGAGCTGAGTAGATGCCAATTCAAAACGAGCTGGTTGAGAAAGGTCCGGAGTAAATTCATTGTTTAATGCTTGATTCATGACAATACTCCTTTACGCTTGTTGAAAGGGGTTAATTGCAAGCCAGTGCTTTTCTACATATGCAATACATGAAGCTCGTGTATCTGGTCCATGCTGAATATCCCACCCCGATGGCACCTGATGTTGAGCAGGCCATAAACTGAACTCACCTTGTTGATTTTTTAAAACCTGAAAAGACAAACTTTCGTTATCGAAAGGATTGATATAATTTTCCTGTAAGTTGCTCATGATATTGTTATCCTTGATGAAACAAATGGTTATAGTGAAAGAGTTTGTTGCAATGCCTTAAGCAAGTCGGTACGCCAGTTCACAGCATCATGTCCGCCTGAAAAACTGTGAAAACTTACTTGATTGAATGATTGCAATTGTTGATAAAGCTGAAGGGCATCGTCCCGCATATCGGTTTCATACGTGCCAGCACTGATATAAATTCGAGTTGTTTTTGATAATTGATGAGATACGTTTTGAAGCAGTTCTAAAAGATTACCTTTGTGTTTTTGCCCTAAAATACTGTTTGAAAAATCTGACCACCAATAAGATCCAGATTGCAAAATCAGGGAAGTAAAAATGGTCGGGAACAACAAAGTACTATGTAAAGCACATACACCACCTAAACTTTGACCACATAACGTAATGTCTGTTTTAGAAATAAAAGAATGTTCTTTTATAAGTATTTCAATGAGTTCATTAACCAATGCCTGACTAAACGAATCATGACAACCATAATCTTGTTGGCGTTGTTGACTATTTAAACTATGAACAAAAACATAAACTGCTGGGCGAATCTTGTTTGAAATAGTTAAATGTTGAATTTCGGGCAGAATTGAAAGCTCTCGACTCCATATTTGGCCATCAAGCAATATGACGAGTGGCAAGACTTCTTGAACCAATTGATGACTAATAAAAATGTCAACTAAATAGTCCTGTTGGCATAAGCGACTTGACCATTGAAATGTCTTTGTAATTGGGCAATCGTCTATGAAAGATTTTGTGTTTTCGAGTTGAATTTGATTGATGTATCGGGCCAGATGTCCCGTATAAAACTCATGATGATTGAATGAGTCAATTTGAGCATTTTGTTTAAGCTGTGTTTGCCACCATAAGCGTCGTGTTGCCGCACAATCTGTTTCTGGCGCTTCTTCACTAGCAGTCACTACAACATAACTACCAGTCCAAGCTAGGGGCAGCTCTATTTCAAAGAAATACACATTTGTTCCAGCTATATGGCTAAAACGATTCCACTTTTGATAGATAGAAGGACTCTGTGAATAAATATCAATATAGACAAAGATACTTTCTTTAGGCTCAGGACTACGCCATACAAAGGTACAGAGCGCTTTATTTTTTTGTAGGTTAACTAGCGGACTACCTAATTTTTTAACGGTATTCCACCAGACCTCACTCCCAACATTGAGTTGTTGAAATAGGGGATGTAAGGGATGAGAAAATGGCTTCATTTTGAGTCCATCTCGACAAGAAAGCGCGGTCAAATTAACAAAATGATTCTCATTAGTAAATGAAAACAATTATCATTATAATCAATAAAAAAAGAAGCGTTTTATTAAAATTTTTAAAAATCAATAAAATAGATCGAATTCTTGGTTAATAAATAACTTGATTTAGATTGTAATCTTATGTTTGATATTTATCGCACTTGATAATAATGATAATTATTTGCAATTATGTGGCGGAATTTACTATTCGAGTCAAACTGGAGTAAAACATGAGCTCTACCATCGTAGTCACAGGTGCTGCAAGAGGTATTGGAGCTGCTATTACAAAAAAATTATTGCAGCAAGGGTATCAAGTGATCGGCATCGACCGACAGGAAAATCCCGAACAATGGGAAATCACACAAAAGATAGAAAGCAGTGAAATATCGCGTTGGCATGGCTTTCAGCAAGATATTACTGATCAAGAAACAACAGCGAAGCTCATTACAGATATTTTAAACAAACATAGCGTAACGGGTTTAGTGAATGCGGCGGGCGTATTGATTATGCGTTCTATGCTTGAGGCAAAAACAGAAGACTGGCAAACACTTTTCGCTGTAAATGTCATGGCACCCATCGCAATAAGTCAACAACTTGCCAAGCACTTTTGTGAAAAAAAGCAGGGAAGTATTGTCACGATTAGCTCGAACAGTTCACGTATGCCACGTATACAACTTGGCATGTATGCAACGAGTAAAGCTGCACTGAGCCATTACTGCCGTAATCTTGCACTTGAAATCGCACCCCACCAAGTAAGGCTTAATATTGTTTCACCAGGCTCTACGCTAACTCAAATGCAGCAGCAGCTTTGGACAGATAATTCACCTCCGCCTGCGGTAATCGATGGAGATTTAAGCCAATACCGTACAGGCATTCCCTTAAGAAAATTAGCCCAGCCTGAAGATATTGCGAATACGGTCAGCTTTTTACTTTCTGATCAAGCTGCACAAATTACCATGCAAGAAATTGTGGTTGATGGAGGAGCCACTTTAGGCGTTTAAACATTCATTCATTACAACAAAATAACTGTATAAGGAGTTGCGAGATGTCGGCACAGCATCCGTATTTTATCCAACGAGAAAATTTTACTGAAAGCCGCGTTGCATTAGCCCAAGAAATTTTAAATTGTGGAAATGACGCAGGTTTTATTTTTACCACGCCAGAATACACCATCAATAGTCATCAAAAATTACGAGATATTCAAGTTGCTAAAAATAGCCTTTTAAAAGATTGGTTAGATGAAGCACGAGCTCAATTAGAACTTGCAATGAATGACGGTTATAAAGACGTCAAGATTATGGGTGGACTACCATTTTGTTCGGCAGCCGATGTCAATTTAATGCTGATGCAAAATGCAAAAATCTATCAGAAAGTACTCTATGCACAATCTGATATTGATTTTGGTTCTTTATCTTTAAAAAAGGCTGATTATTTCCCTTTAGGTGAACATTACCAACAGCAAGTTGAGTATTTAGTTCAGCAAATGCAAGCAAAAAAACTCGATAAAGCCGTACTTGCTCGTATTTTACAACTTGAATTTGAAAAAAATATTCCCGTCTCGGACCTATTTTATAACTTAGCTAAGCATAATCCCGAAGGCTATAACTATGCAGTCGCGAGGCATCCTCAAAGTGAAGGGTGGTTTGTCGGTGCAAGCCCCGAACTTTTAATTGCAAAGCAAAATACAAAAATCTGGAGTAAACCGGTTGCTGGCACATTGGCTCGTGATGACGATCCAACCCTAGACCAAAACAACGCCAGAGCATTACTTGCTTCACAAAAAGATCAACATGAGCATGCACTCGTCATCGAAATGATTGCCGATGAGCTCACACCTTTTTGTAAGGAATTAAAAGTACCTAAGCAACCATCCCTGATTCGTACTAAACGCCTTTGGCACTTGGCATCACATATTACGGGCGAACTTAAGAAAGCCGATACACATGTTTTTGACTTAATTGAACGCTTGCACCCAACACCTGCAATTTGTGGGGAGCCTAGTCCAATTGCGAAAGAACTAATTCAGCAACTTGAACCATTTAACCGTGAATTATTTGCAGGAACTATGGGTTGGGCAGATGAACAAGGTAATGGTGAATGGTCGGTGACTGTTCGCTGTGCCCGAATTTATCAGAACATTGCCCGTTTATTTGCCGGTGCAGGCATTGTTGAAGCTTCTCGACCACAAGCTGAACACGCTGAAACTGCCGCTAAATTTCGTACTGTACTGGACGGATTCCAGATTTCACCAAATCAATTGCCAATACAAGGACCAAACACATGACAACACAGGTTTATCTGGATGGTGCCGTGCCATATCCAGCAGAATTTGCAGAGATTTACCGTAAAAAAGGTTATTGGCTTGGACAAAACTTGAGTGATTTCTTGCGTGAAAGTGCTCAAAAATACCCGCAAAACATAGCAGTATATGATGGTGATAAAGCCGTTAGTTACGCTGAGTTTGATCATTTAGTTGATTACTGTACAAGCCACTTATATCAACACGGACTAAGAGCCGGTGATAAAGCAGTTGTACAAATGCCGAATCACTATCAGTTCTATGTTTTATTTTTTGCACTGATTCGGCTTGGTGCTTTACCTGTTATGTCTTTACCTGCACATCGCTTTGCAGAACTCAGTAGTTTTTTCAAGCAAACTCAAGCAAAAGCTTATTTCTGCGCTGATTTTGGTGCACAAAAATTTGATTACCGAGAGCTTGCCGAAAAGCTTCAGCAAACTGCTCCTTGCTTAGAGCATGTATTTGTACTTGGAAATGCCGACAAATTTGTAGCGATTCAAAATCTCTTAAAAGAAACCCATATTTCAGATGAGGCGATTTCGCCAACTACAGCAGATCAGGTTGCTTTCTTACAACTTTCAGGTGGAAGTACTGGTGTTCCTAAACTGATTCCACGTACCCATGACGACTATCTATATAGCGTACGTGAGAGCGCGAAAATCTGCCGTCTTAATCAGTCATCACGTTTACTCATGGTTTTACCTGCGGCACATAACTTTTCAATGAGCTCGGCAGGTTCTTTAGGTATTTTTTATTCCGGTGGAGCTGTGGTTTTAGGCACTGACCCAAGCCCTGAAACTGCTTTTTCATTGATCAAAAAACATGGTGTGACAGATGCTTGTTTAGTTCCTGCATTGGTTCGACCGTGGATGGATAAAGCAGCCAAAGATCAAGATCCAATATTGTCGACTCTACGTTGCTTACAAGTCGGAGGAGCACGTTTACCCGATGCAGTTGCCACACGCTTGATTGATGAGTTCCATGTCAATTTACAACAAGTTTTTGGCATGGCTGAAGGGCTGGTAAATTACACCCATTTTGACATGACGAAAGAGCAAATTATCCATACCCAAGGTTTAAAAATCTCACTAGATGATGAAATTTTAGTACTGGATGATAATGATCAGCCCGTAGAAGCGGGAGAAGTGGGGCATTTGCTGACTCGCGGTCCCTATACTATTCGCGGCTATTACCAAGCACCAGAGCACAACGCTCGTTCTTTTACACCAGATGGTTTTTATCGTACAGGCGACCTAGTTCGTATTCGTGAAGATGGCTGCATTGTTGTGGAAGGGCGTTCAAAAGAACAAATCAATCGTGCTGGTGAAAAAATTGCGACTGAAGAAGTGGAGCAAGCTTTATTAACTCATCCACAAATTCGCCTTGCAGCGCTGGTTGCTATGCCTGATGAGATTATGGGTGAAAAAAGCTGTGCCTTTATTGCATGGCAATCACAAACAGATGATCCAAGTCCAATTCGCCTTGCGATGTCAGTTCGTCAACATCTGAAAGACTATGGGCTTGCTACCTACAAAATTCCCGATAGTGTCAAATTTATCGAGCAGTTTCCATATACAGCCTTTGGAAAAATCGACAAAAAAAAACTACGTCAACAATTTGAAACCAACCCCAATATTCTTGCTTAAAGATAAAAGGAAAAATTTGATGAGTATTCCTAAAATTGCCAGTTACAACATGCCACAAGCGCACGAATTTACCGCGAATAAAACACATTGGCAGTTGCATACCGATCGCGCCGTTTTATTGGTACATGATATGCAGCAATATTTTTTAGATTTTTATGATCAAACTCAAGCGCCTATTCCAGAGCTTATTAAAAATACCAAAGAACTGATTGAAACTGCGCGTAAGTTTAATATCCCTGTCGTCTATACCGCACAGCCCGGTAACCAGACACCTGAACATCGCCAGTTATTAACGGACTTTTGGGGAACTGGTCTAAAAGATGACCCATATATTACCCAAATTTTGCCGGAAATTACGCCTGATAAAAATGATACTGTCTTAACAAAATGGCGTTATAGCGCTTTTAAATTTTCTCCACTCGAACAACTTATGCGTGAATCAAACCGCGATCAACTCATCATTTGTGGTGTTTATGCCCATATTGGTTGCCTCATGAGTGCGGCAGAAGCCTTTATGCTAAACATTCAGCCGTTTTTATGTGGAGATGCACTTGCTGACTTTAGCCGTGAAGAACATGATATGGCTTTAAAGTATACAAGTACTCGTTGTGGGCAAGTCATGACAACTCAGCAAGTCACACGAGCTTGGGCGCTTGAACAAGCAGTCTCACCACTCACTGAAGAAGGTATTGTTTTGGCAGTGAGTGAACAGCTTCAGATTCCAGCTTCAGACATTCAGTTAAATGATGATTTACTCATGCTTGGACTTGATTCTGTACGACTCATGACATTAGTCGGTAAATGGCAAGCTTACGGCGCACAGGTAAGCTTTGAAGATTTAGCTGAACAACCAACACTAGAAGTTTGGATTGATAAGCTAGTCGCTTAAATTGAAAGAATAAAAAATGGCAGATTTAATATCTGCCATTTTTTTATTCTAACTTTTAAAAGGATGTATTATCCTTTTTGATACGGCTGTTAAATCTCAAAGTTCGACTCAACCATGGTTTGCTCATTGACCACTGAAAACTCGGTAAACTATGAACCACAACAAAGAAGAACACAGTAAATAGCGGTACCAGTAAAGTACCAAACACGACACTACCAAATACGCTCATTCCAATTTCATATCTGCTCGCAGCACCTGCACCAGTTGCAAAAATTAAAGGAACCACACCCGCACCAAAGGCAAGAGATGTCATTAAAATCGGACGTAAACGTAGTTTTAATGCTTCACTTGCTGCATCGATTTTACTTTTTCCTTGTTTGAGTGCTTGAGTCGCAAACTCAACAATTAGAATTGCATTTTTACAAGATAAGCCAATACCTGTTAATAGGGCAATTTGAAAGTAAACATCGTTAGGTAACTTAAAAATCCAAGCAAAAATAATAGTGCCTGTAATGCCTAGAGGAAGCCCTAATAAAATAATAAAAGGAACTTTCCAGCTTTCATATAAGGCAGCCAAACATAAGAAAATAAACAAAATAGAAATGAGATATAAATAAATTGCTTGGCGGCTAGATTGTTGCTCTTGTAAAGAAAGACCGCTCCATGCGACATCTATACCAGACTGTTTACTGACCATATCACTTAACTGTTGCATTGCCTGACCTGAGCTAAAGCCAGAACTTACATTTGCTTCAAGTTGAATAGCAGCTAGCCCCATAAATCGGGTAAGAGCTTCTGGGCCACCAGTCCACTGACTTTGTGCAAAATGGGCGAGGGAAAGCATTCCACCTGTATTATTTCGTACATGCCAATACGCTAAGTCTTCGGGTTTAGAACGAAACTCTGAATCACCTTGCATAATGATTCTCTTAATTCGACCTCGCTCAACAAAATCACCAATATAGTTTCCACCCCAAGCAGTCGATAGTGTTGAACGAATTGCTTGTTGGTCAATTCCTAACATTTTGGCTTTATTTTGATCGAGTTGAATAAATACTTCAGCTTTATCTTCACTCACAAGAGGACTTAGATTTTCAAAGGCTGAATAATTTCGAGATTCTTTTTCTAAGGCTTTATATTGTTTAATTAATTCATCGCGCCCTTGACCATTTACATCTCTAAGCCAAAGTTCTAAAGCATCAGATTGACCTAACCCAGATACACTTGGTGGCATTCCTACCATGACTTTAGCTGGCAAGTTTTTTTGTAAATATGCTTGGGCACGTTCACGAATAGCACTCGCCGTATTGGCTTCTCCTTTACGCTCATTCCAATGTTTAAGCGAAACAAAGGCCATACCTAAATTTGGACCGCTCCCTGAAAAGTTTTGTCCATTCACGACCAGTACGGTATTAATATTTTTACCTTCATGTTCAAAGAAATAATTATTGACGAGTCTTCCAATTTCTTCGGTTTGGCTCATTGAAGCACTGTTATGCAAACTATAGGGAACAGCAAGTAATCCTTGATCTTCATTTGGAATAAAGCTTGTAGGTAAACTGCGGTAAATCATAAATAGAATAACCGCGATGCCCACAACCAATAGACTGGAAAATACTTTAAACTGGATTAAACGAACTGATAAAAAACTAAAAGCTGATCTGACTTTTTGAAGAGCAAGCTCAAGCATTTGTCCCCATTTTGGTTTTTTATTATATTTTTTTAATAGAACTGCGCACATTGCAGGTGTAATGGTCATGGCTACAAATAGCGATAACAACATGGCTGCTGCTAATGTAATAGAAAACTGACGGTAAATCATACCCGTCGAACCACTAAAAAAAGCCATTGGAATAAATACCGCGGTTAAGACCAGCGTAATACCCACCAATGCACCGCTAATCTCTTGCATCGACATTAAACAAGCTTCACGTACACTTAGCTGTTGTTCGTGCATAAGCCGTTCAACATTTTCTACGACTACAATCGTATCATCAACCAATAACCCAATCGCTAAAACTAGAGCAAATAGCGTAAGTGTGTTAATGCTCATTCCAAACAAATACAACACCACAAATGTGCCACTAATGACGATGGGAACCGTAATAGTTGGAATAAGAGTTGCACGCCAATTTTGTAAAAAGAGATACATCACAATAACAACAAGCACGATTGCTTCAAGCAAAGTGATTATGACCTGCTTAATTGACTCTTCAATAAATGGTGTATTGTCTCGAGGATAAACGACTTTATATCCAGCTGGTAAATGCTGGCTAAGCTGAGCCATTTTTTCTTTAATAAGGGCGGAAGTCTCGATTGCATTGGCATCAGGGCTTAGCGAAATCCCTAAACCTGCCGATGGATAGCCATTAAGTGTGTTAATACTTTCGTAATTTTCTGCCCCTAATTCGACTCTCGCGACATCTTTTAAATAAACAAGGCTACCGTCAACATTTGCTTTAACCACCACCGACTTAAAGTCATCTATTGTTTTTAAACGTGAACCTGCTTTTACTTTTGCATAAATATTTTGGTCAGAAGCAGAGGGCATTGCACCAATCGAACCCGCAGCAATCTGGGTATTATAATCTTCTAGGGCTTTTTCAATATCACTCGGCACAAGTTGGTAATTTCTAAGCTGATTTGGATTTAACCAAATGCGCATGGCATAGCTTGAACCAAAAACATTCACCTCACCAATGCCTTGCAACTGACTTAAAGGTTGTTCAAAGTGATTCACCATATAATCAGACAAATCAATATTGCTGGTTTTACCTGTTTCATCATATAGCCCCACAATAAGTAGCATATCGCCCGTGGTTTTCCATATGTTTACACCTTGTCTTTGAACTTCCTCAGGTAAACGGTTTAATGCACCATTAATTCGGTTTTGTACTTGGAGCTGTGCTTTATCAATATCTGTGCCAATTTTAAAATGAATATCAAGGCTGCTCGTTCCGGACGATTCACTATAGGACGTAAAGTAAAGCAAATTATCCAGACCTTTTATTTGTTGTTCTAAAATTTGGGTCACACTTTCTTCGACTGTGTCAGCAGCTGCACCACGATAGTTAGCAACAACCGTAACACCCGGTGGAGCAAGGTTAGGATAGCGTTCGACAGGCATTGCTAAAGTGGCAAGAAAACCAAAAATAAGAATAGTGATTGCAACGACAGAAACAAAGATAGGGTGATAGATAAAAAATCGAGAGAGCATTGTTATGTCTACTTTAAGATTGTTTTAAATAGGTTTTTAGGCACACGAAAGTGTAATGGTAACGCTTTTTTACAGCACAAACAATAATGATTATCATTATATAACTAATAATTATTTTTATCTTGATCAGTAAAAGTCATGCGTATATGATGCTCGGCACATCATAAATGATAATAATTATCATGTGGTAATCATTATCCAGAATAAGGGCCGAGAAATGACGTTAACGAAAAAGGCGCTGGTGGTCGCCATCTCAACACTGCTTCCTTTCGCCGTTCAAGCAAATACAGATAGTGAACAGCAGGGTAATAGTGAACCAGTTCAAAAACTTAAAACTATTGTGGTTTCTGCTGCATTAAAAGAACAAGACGTAGATAAAGCACCCGCATCCATTAGTGTGATCACGAGTGAAGAGATTGAACGCAGTGCGGCGCTGAGCCTCGCAGATGTTTTACAAAAACAGGCTGGGGTTTATAACTATAACAGCGGTCAAGATAAAATCGTTATACGGGGAATGCTAAATACATCAGGTAACTACACTCTCATTCTACTTAATGGCAAACGCATGTCATCTAATGGTGCCATGTGGCGAGGTAATGACTTTGACTGGAGTGCAATTCCTTTAAATAGTATTGAACGTGTTGAAGTTATTCGAGGACCTATGTCATCTCTCTATGGAGCAGATGCCATGGGTGGTGTAATCAATATTATTACTAAAAAAGCCGAAGACGGGCAGCTTCATGGTTCGGTCTTTGGGCAATATAACCGAGCAGATCGTGGGAATGGTAAAGATCAATTCCGTTACGGATTTAACCTATACGGCGGTTTAACCGACAATGTAAGTTTTACTTTGGCTGGAGATGCTTATAATCGCGATGCATGGTATCGAAATGGCAAACCAGATCCAGATGGCGCTTACTTTGTAGAAAAAGATACCAAAAATGTAAATGGTACATTAAGTTGGAATATTAATGACCAACAAACTTTAGACCTAGATTTAGGCTATAACAATGATAAGCGCCCACTTACTCAAGACGCTGCGACCTCAATTCAAGAATCGGAAATGAAGCGTACCAATGTAGGAATTGCTCACCGCGGGAAATGGGCTTGGGGGAAAACAGAAGCTTATATTGGAAAAGAAACCGCTAAAATTTATGACTACGACAGCGAATATGATGCACCACAAAGTCGTAATTATAAGCAAGAAAATTTAATTGGCCGTGCTTTCGCGAATTTTGACTGGATGATGAATAACACTACAGCTGGTTTTGATTATAAAGATCAAAAAATTACAGACGTTGTGAGTTATATCGGTACTGGGAAAAACCAGCAAAAAAGTTACGGTGTATTTGTTCAAAACGATACCCATATTAATGATGCACTGACCTTAACTCTAGGTGGCCGTTACGACGACTTTGATGATTTTGATGGCAAATCGACTGGTAAAGCTTATTTAGCTTATCAGCTCGCTGAAGGTGTTGTTTTAAAAGGTGGTGTAGGCCAAGCTTATAAAGTTCCAGCTCCTGCTCAGTTAGACATTAACTACTCAATGATTTCATGTGGTGGTAGTTGCCACATTCGAGGCAATCCAAACTTAGAACCAGAAGAAAGCACCAACTATGAAGCATCTTTAATTGTAACCCGTCCAAACTGGAATGCCGGTGTTACCGTTTTCCAAAATGACGTGAAGAACTTGATTGAAGCCATTACCTTAAGTGATGGTGACCCACGTTTAGTGGGTGATTTTAGAAAAATCTGGACCAATGTAAGCCGTGCAGAACTCAAAGGAGTTGAGCTTACAGGTGGTTATGACTTTACGGATAATTTAGGTGTTAAAGCAAATGCCACTTACCTTGATGCAAAAAATAAAACTACAGGTAAAGACTTAACTGAACGACCAGAATGGCTGGCTAATGGTTCAGTTTCTTGGGCACCCGTTGAAGACTTCCGTGTAAATGCAGGTGTAAGCTACGTGGGTAAGCAAATGTACTCCGCAACTAAAGAGTTACCGGCCTATACCACTTATGATGTGACATTTACGTCACCACTTTCACCACGTTTAACATTGGACTATGGCGTAAAAAACCTGACCGATGTTGATCTCGAGAATGAAGATGCATCATTTAATACCAAACTTTATGGACGTAACTACTTTGTAAAAGCGACTTATAGTTTCTAAGTTAAAACTAAGCACAAAGCCTATTCGTAGGGGAATAGGCTTTGTTTTTTATTAAACAAATATCCATAATTTTCAAACCAGTATAGACAAAATAATTTTAAGAATTTCTATACTTTTCAACATTAAGGCTAATTAATCATGACGGCAACTTCAAAATCATTATTAAATGGACTACCAATAAAAAAATCGAGAATACAGGTTTTTGAAATTTTAAATCAAAATCCACAAGGCTTAAGCGCGGTGAGCATTTATGCACAAATTAAAAATGAACATAAAATTACGCTCGGAACAATTTATCGAATCTTATCTGAATTTGAAAATCGGAAGCTCATCAAAAGGGTGTTCTTAGGAAAAAGTAAAAGTATTTATAAGATCAGAAAAGATAAAATGAGCTGTAACTTGATTTGTCTAAAAACCGCAGAAGCAACTAGCTATGAACATGAAAAAGTAAAAGAACTACTGCATGAAGTCATAGATGTTATTTTTGCGAATACAGGAACTAATATCAGTAGTATTGAACTTAATCTCTATACAGAATAAAAAGTTCAGATAGAAAAAAGGACAGCCTAAACTGTCCTTTTTTTATTAAATTTGCTATTTGATGACTTTAATTCGAGTAGTCGCTGGAATAATTAACGGTGAATTCTTAGCGACATAGCTTTCAAGGGCATCAATATCTTGACCACCACCTACACGGTTTTGGCCTTCTTTTAATACCGTAAAGTTGTCACCACCATCTGCCAAGAAGCTATTTACTGTCACGCGGTATACCTTGGTGTCAACCAATGGTGAACCAGCAACCATGATGTTACTTGCTCTTGGCGAAACAGATGTATTTGCCGCATATTGATAAGTTAATTCTTTAGACGGCTGTAAAATTCTAGCTGAGTTTGCATTTGCACCAGACCACTGCTGCTCAATTACATCTCTAATTTGTTTGCCAGTTAAGCTTAGAGTCACAATAGAGTTACCAAAAGGTTGCACCGCAAAAACATCACCGAAGGTAATCTGGTTATTACTATTAATGAGTAGATCGGCACGAACACCACCTGGGTTCATTAACGTAAAGTCAGAGCCTTGGTTACTTGCCTTTAACGCAGCCGCTTGCTGAGCATCTGCAATCATAATACCCAATGGGCTTTCACCACTTTCAACTTGAGTACGACTGACTACAGCTGTTGCAGTTCCAACCACACGACTTGAAATGGTGGTCACCGCTTGGCGGTATTTATCTAAAATGGCTTCAATGCTTGGGGTTTTACTAAATTTTTGATAGAGATCGGTAAGGCTTACCGTGGTTGTACCAGACGTATAGGCCTCACTTTGTATAGGAACTTGTTTAGCATCCTTCTTAATCACATCACCAGTTTTACCATCTAGCTCAACCTTGATGTCAGTAATGAGCGTGCCATATTGTCCAGCTGAAGTAAGTAAGAACGGTTTTGCAGGATTTTTGGTTGCATAGTCACAAATATAAGATTGATGCGTGTGGCCTGAAACAACAATATCAACTGCCGGATTAAGCTTATCCAAAATTCCTAAAATTGGGCCGCTTAAACCATCACATGTTTTCTCATTAAACTTAGTACTTGGCGCTGCACCTTCATGTACCACCACTACAATTGCTTCAATTCCTTGTTTTTGTAACTCAGGAATCAATGCATTTACCGTATCGGCTTCATCACGAAACTCAACGTCTTTAATGCCAGCAGCAGAAACAATACTTGGCGTTGCTTTAAGGGTTAAACCAATAAATGCAACCGGAATTCCACCATAAGTTTTGACTTTATATGCAGGAAAGATCGTTTTACTGGCATCATTTTTCATTGCTACGTTAGCCGCAAGGAAATCAAATTTTGCACCACTAAAGTTTTTATTAATTTGGCAAGGCGCAGTGCTTGTATATTGCTGACATCCACCGTTCTTTAAACGGCGTAATTCATCTGTACCACGGTCAAATTCATGGTTACCGACAGCATTAAAGTCAATTTGAATATCATTCATGACTTCAATGGTCGGTTCATCTAAAAATAAAGAAGAGGTTAGAGGAGAAGCGCTAATTAAGTCGCCCGCCGAAACCACAGCATTATTTGGATTTTCTGCTTTAAGTTTTTTAATTGCATCGGCGAAGTAACTCACTCCACCCACAGGAATACGAACAGATTGAGCAGCATCATTTGGATTTGGTGCTTCGACGTAACGCTTCGGTGGCTCAAGATTTCCGTGAAAGTCATTAAAAGCTAAAATATTTACGGTTTGATTGCTTCTTTGAGCAGGTGGCGCGGTGTCATTATCATCATCGTCATTACATCCAGCCAATAACGTTACTGCCAGAGAAAGTGTTGTTACTCTAAAAAGTGTTGTTAAATTTTTCATTTTTTTATCATTTGATCAATTAAGACGGATAAAAAATACGCTTTTAGTATGAATGTTTGATGAAACCTTCAATGAGCAAATATGTTCGAAATATTAAAATTTGGACAAAAAACACAATTATCGAACAATATCTTGGCTAGGGGTGGTCTACAAACCCAAATTTTTTATTTAGAATAAATTTTTAATGACCTTATAAGATTTAATCAAGTGATTCATTTCACAAGATTAATATGAACCGGAGATAATTTATGCAATGGACTAAACCAGCTTTTACTGATTTACGCATTGGTTTTGAAGTTACTATGTACTTCGAAGCACGTTAATTCAGTTTCATCCAAATATGTCATAAGCCCTAGTCTTGTTCTAGGGCTTATCTCTTTCTAATAAGATATTAATTTTATGTATATTTATGTTTTAGGTTCAGCTGCCGGAGGCGGGTTCCCGCAGTGGAATTGTAATTGCCCGAACTGTCATGGTGTGCGCACGGGTTCAATCCAAGCCAAAGCTCGTACTCAATCATCAATTGCTGTTTCTGAAAATGGAACAGACTGGGTTTTATTAAATGCATCACCTGATATCCGCCAGCAACTTTTCGAATTTAAAGCAGCTCAACCAGCGCGTAAATTGCGTGATACCGGAATAACAAGCGTTATTTTAATGGACAGTCAGTTAGATCATACGACTGGGCTTTTAACCTTACGTGAAGGTTGTCCAATGAATGTATGGTGTACAGAAATGGTCCACCAAGATTTAACAAGCGGCTTTCCAGTATTTAATATGCTCAAACACTGGAATGGTGGTCTTCAATACAATGAAATTAATCCTAAACAAGCCTTTAAAATTGATGGTTTCGAAAATTTAGAATTTTTACCTTTAATTATTAAAAGTGCTGCGCCACCATATTCACCGCATCGAAATGACCCACATGACGGTGACAATATCGCTTTAATTATCAATGATCATAAGACACAAAAACAGTTGTTCTATGCACCGGGTCTTGGAAAAATTGACGATCAAATCATGCAGATTATGCAGAGTTCAGACTGCGTCATGATTGATGGTACGCTTTGGACAGACGATGAAATGCAACAAACAGGGGTTGGAACTAAAACTGGCCGTGAAATGGGGCATTTATATATTAGTGGCGAAGGTGGTTCACTGTCTTATTTAAATCAGCTAAGTACGCCTAAAAAAGTGCTGATTCATATTAACAATACCAATCCAATTTTAAATGAAAACTCTAGCCAGTTTGCTGAGCTTAAAGCAAATGGTGTAGAAGTTGCCTATGACGGCATGCAGATTGAACTCTAAGGTGAAACATGACTCAAACACCTGAAGCTTTAACGACTGAACAATTCAAACAAGCCATTATTGATAAAGGCCAGTATTATCATATCTATCATCCATTTCATGTGATGATGTATGAAGGTAAAGCCACCCAGCAACAAATTCAGGCTTGGGTTGCAAACCGCTATTACTATCAAATTAATATTCCGCTTAAAGATGCGGCCATTATGGCAAATTGCCCCGACCAACGAGTCCGTCAAGAATGGATTCAACGCATGATCGATCAAGATGGTGAATATCCAGATGGCGGTGGTCGAGAAGCATGGCTACGCTTAGCCGAAGCTGTGGGCTTGAGTCGTGAACAAGTTATTTCTGAAGAGCTGGTATTACCGGGTGTGCGCTTTGCCGTAGATGCCTATGTAAACTTTGCACGCCGTGCTTCATGGCGTGAAGCAGCAAGCAGCTCTTTAACTGAACTTTTTGCCCCACAAATTCATCAGTCGCGACTTGATTCATGGCCGCAGCACTATCCATGGATTGATGATAAAGGTTATGAGTATTTCCGTTCTCGTTTAAGTCAAGCACGCCGTGACGTTGAACATGGTTTAACAATCACACTTGATTCATTTACAACTCATGAGCAACAAGAGCGAATGCTTGAAATATTGCAGTTTAAGCTGGATATTTTATGGAGCATTTTAGATGCTTTAACACTTGCACATGTTCACAATGAAGCGCCATATCACACTGTGACGAGCAAACGAGTTTGGCACAAAGGACTATTTAAATGAATAAAGAACAGTTTGATTTAAACCTTGTGCCGACATGGCGACAAGGTTACCGTTTTCAGTTCGAGCCAGCTCAAAATGGTTTTGTGATTTTATATCCTGAAGGCATGATCAAGTTAAATGAAAGTGCAGGGGCAATTGGGCAATATATTGATGGGCAGCAAAATGTTTCTGCAATTATTGCTCAGTTAAAGCAAAAGTTTGGTGATATTGCTGAGATTGATCAGGATGTAGTGGATTACATGCTGGTCGCAAAGCAGCAACACTGGATTGATTTAGTATGACAGAAGGTGTTGGCCTACCTTTATGGTTATTAGCGGAACTCACTTATCGATGTCCGCTACAATGCCCATATTGCTCAAACCCCTTGGACTATGCTCAGCATAAAAATGAGCTGACCACTCAAGAGTGGTTTGATGTTTTTGATCAAGCACGTCAGATGGGTGCTGTTCAACTCGGTTTCTCTGGTGGTGAACCACTGGTACGTCAAGATTTAGAACAACTCGTTGCACATGCTCATCAACAAGGGTTTTATACCAACTTAATTACATCGGGTATGGGGCTTACCGAACAACGTATTGCTGATCTAAAACAAGCGGGTTTAGACCACATTCAAGTGAGCTTTCAAGCGAGTGATCCTGTGGTAAATGATGCCTTGGCAGGTTCAAAGCATGCTTTTGAACAAAAGTATGAAATGTGCCGACTGGTTAAGAAATACGATTATCCGATGGTGCTTAACTTTGTTATTCATCGACATAACATTGACCAGATTGAACAAATCATTGAACTTTGCCTAGAGCTGAATGCAGACACAGTTGAGCTAGCAATTTGTCAGTTTTATGGTTGGGCTTTTTTAAACCGCCAAGGTTTATTACCCACACAAGAGCAACTGATACGTGCAGAACGGATTACCAATGAATATCGAGAAAAATTAAAAGCGCAAAATCATCCTTGCAAACTCATTTTTGTAGTGCCTGATTATTATGAAGAGCGACCAAAAGCCTGTATGAATGGCTGGGGTAAAATCTTCTTTACAGTTGCTCCAGATGGTATGGCGCTACCTTGCCATGCAGCACGACAATTGCCAATTTCATTTCCAAACGTCCGCGAACATAAATTGTCAGATATTTGGTATAAATCAACTGGATTTAATCATTTCCGTGGTGATGCATGGATGCCAGAAGGTTGCCGTAGTTGCCCAGATAAAGATCGAGATTTTGGCGGATGTCGTTGTCAGGCCTATATGTTGACTGGAGATGCAGCTAATGCCGATCCTGTATGTGGGAAATCGCCGTATCATCAAATGATTGAACAAGCACGTACAGAAAGTCAGTTGGCTGCACCACTGCAAAACTTAGTATTCCGTAATAGTAGAAACTCTAAATCTTTAAGCCCCACACAAAATATTCCAGTCCACACAATTACAGACATATAGCAAGTAGGAATGCTCATGAAGTGTAGCCATATTCCAGTTTTTGATGGGCATAATGATGCTTTAACACGCTTATGGCTAAGTGATCATCCAGATCCTGTACATGCTTTTATTCATGAATGTTTAGCAGGCCATCTTGACCTAAACCGCTGTCAACAAGCTGGTTTTACTGGAGGAATGTTTGCGATTTTTTTACCTCCGTATGGCTATGTTCAACAAAACCATCCTAATAAGCTATTTGATCAAAATGCTTTTGATTTTACCCAACAGCAAATTGAACAAATTTGCTTGGAACAACTCGATTTAGCTCATCAACTTGCTCAGCGCTCTGAAAATATTAAAATTTGCACATCAGTTCAAAATATTCAAGATTGCTTAGCAGAGCAAAAGCTAGCAATTATGTTGCATATGGAAGGTGCCGAAGCTTTACAACATAACCCTGATTTACTCGATGTATTTTATGAAAGAGGCCTGCGTAGTATTGGCCCACTTTGGAATAGACCGAGCCGCTTTGGACATGGTTTAAACGCAAAATTTCCTCATTCGCCTGACACTGGAGCAGGTCTTACCAGCGATGGCAAAGACTTTATAAAACGCTGTGCTGATAAAAAGATGGTGATTGATGTTTCACACATGAATGAACAAGCTTTTTGGAATACGGTAGATATATTGCAACAGCCTATTGTAGCAACGCACTCAAATGCACACGCTTTATGTGCTCAAGCACGCAACTTAACTGACTCGCAGCTTAAAGCAATCCGAGAAAGTAAAGGTATGGTAGGCGTAAATTTTGATGTCGCGTTTTTACGATCGGATGGGCAGCGCAATGCGGATACACCCATCGATGTAATTTTAGAACATTTAGAATATTTAATGGATCATTTGGGCGAGGAACATGTGGGCTTTGGCTCTGATTTTGACGGTGCACTTATTGGTACTGAACTTGAAGATGTGACAGGGCTACATCGCTTAATTGAGCGTATGCAACAGCGTGGTTATTCTAAAACACTGATTGAAAATATATGCCTTAATAATTGGGTGAGGATGTTTGATAGAATTTTGGGTTAACAATGAATGACTAAACAGAGTTAATCTACAGAATCATAACAGTTTTTTTATTGGCCGAAATGACTAAAAAAAATACAAATAGTTTAATTGTCAACCATTCGGTATATTCACTACACTCAACCTTACTGAATGTAAGAACATTTGGTATTTCAGGTTTTTTGTGGTTTTCACATTACCCATTTCTTCATGAGAAGTAGAAATGGGTTTTTCTTATCTCAAGCAAATAAACGTGATATCCATCACAATAACTACTGATTATTGGTATAACCACTCAACTCCATCTTGACTAAAACTTCAGCATTAAATACATTTGTAGTGTATTCAAAGATAATAAGATTGCTTAAAGCAATTCATAATACTGCTTAATCCTGAAATACAGTAAGAAGCCTATTCAAAATATAGAATAGGCTTTTTGCTTTGTATCAAAATTTATTTTTTAACTATTACACTATTCAATTAACATAAAAATTAAATACCTTACAAAAGCGGAGCAAATGAAAGCCGCTAAATAACAAATTATGTGCTATTAATTAAAGCTGATTTTTCAAAAGTTACTCCATCAATCGAAGAGGTGCAAAATGTTAAAGTCAATTTTAGTGATAGGAACAGGTATTGCGATTGGGATGTGTGTCTACAAGAAGAAGCAAAAGAACAGTAAGAGTTTTAACACAGATCACGATAGCGACTCAGTGACCAGTAAAGATAGAGTCCAAAATCAAGATGACGGCTCAATTGATAACGCTGTACAAGTTTAAAATTAAATAAAAAGGGGTTCAAATAATGAACCCTTTAATTTTATTAAAACTCATAATTATTTTAAATAGATTAACTTAAAGATAATAATTAAATTAATAATTACTCAACTATTCATTTAATTATTACAAAAGTATGATTAAAACAAAAAAAACACTTTCATTATTAAAAATTACATATTGTATCAGTGGAGTCTTTATTATTAGCGATGCGGATAATAAAAAAGGAGACTAGAATGTCAAAGCGCCATATTTTAAAAGAAGTAAATGCCAAAAGTATGTGTGGTATGGAAATTGTAGTTGAACAAATTTATGAAAATATTTATGAAAAAAATTTTGTCCAAGCTGAGCAAGAGCAAAGCTGGTTGCCACTCTCTAAAATTGTGATTTCGGATAAAGTCATTAATTTAGATCCAGATAACAGTTTTGCTCATCCAAGAACAGGTAAAGTTTTTAAAGTCTTGAACTCTTAATAAATTTGAGTCCACCAGCACACTACACGTTAAATGATTGAGGTGATTCCTACAGAGGTATCACCTGAATGTTTTTCAGTAAGAGCTGATTCTTCCCATTAACGCTTTAATTAAGAGAAATTGCATTTCATGACTCGTGATTAACTAAAAAATAGGTTAATTTGTTTATAAAGTTTTTAAGTAAACACTGATTTTTTATGATAATTGAGATAGAAACACATCCACTAGAACCCTTTTTACCTGAAAATGCGCGTTTACTCATGTTAGGTAGCTTTCCACCACCGCGTAATAAATGGAAGATGGATTTTTACTATCCAAATTTCCAAAATGATATGTGGCGAATTTTTGGTTTAATTTTTTTCCAAGACAAAACTTACTTTTTAAGTGAAAACCAAAAAAATTTTAATGAAGAACGTATCCGAAATTTCTTAATTGAAACAGGTATTGCAATCTTTGACACGGCTTATCAAATTAAGCGGTTGAAGGGGAATGCCGCAGATAAATTTCTTGAAATCGTAACGCCAACAGATCTTACTGTTTTGCTTCAGCAGATTCCTCTATGTCAGACCATCATGACCACTGGTGATAAAGCAACTGATACCTTAATTTCAGTTTTACCCGAGAACACTGAAAAACCGCTTATAGGGACATCTACATCGACTTACTTTGCAGGAAGAGATATTAATTTATATCGCTTACCATCTTCGTCTCGAGCTTATCCATTAGCGCTAGAGAAAAAAGCTGAGGCTTATCAGAAATTTTTTAAAGAAATTGGGATTTTATAAGTCAAGTTGAAGTGTTATTACATCATCCATTCAACGGGTAAATATGAAACGGCTTTAATCATTGTACGTTGGAAAAGGCTCGTATCTGGGTCTTTTTCATATTCAACAACTTGTCCATTTGACTGATAATCTAACCAAATAATTTTACCTTCACTGTTTAACTTAAGCTGATAAGCGACTTGAGGTAAATGCTGATCTAGCATGACCGAAATTTGTGCTTGTAATTGACTTGACTCAATAACAAGACCAACCTCAGTATTTAAGTAAGTCGAACGTGGATCAAAGTTAAAAGAACCAATAAATACTTTACCGTCCACATCAAAAAATTTGGCATGCAAGCTCGATTTATTTTTACCTTTTGCTGGAATCACACTTCCAGTTACCACTTCATACCAAGTTCTACGTCTGCGTTCTAAAAATGGCTTAAACTCAAATAGTTCTACACCGCTTTTAAGCATTTCGACCCGATATTGACTATAAAAAGCATGCACAATTGCTACATCATTTGCAGCAAAAGAGTTCGTTAAAACCCTAACTTTAACACCTTGAACTTTTAACTGTTTTAAATAGTAAGCGCCTTGTTGTGTAGGAACAAAATAAGCTGAAGCCAATTCGATGTGCTGTTTTGGTTCGCCCATAATGGCCATAACTTGCTCATAAAGCATCTCTTCTTTAGAGGCTGTTCCTAAGATCTTTTTCGGTGAATCTGCAACAAAATATGCTTTTGACCATTGAATTGGATAGTGCTCTAGAAGCTCTTTTAAATAAGTTTGAGCATCATAAAGCTTATCTTCGGTTTGGGTATGATTTTCACTTTCATGAAGCAAATCATGATAATGCTGTCGTAAAGATTGCAAGTGGTGGACAGCGCAAGTTCCGACCAGCTTGGTCGCATCTTGGCTTAACTCACTTTGCCAAAAATCATTAAAAACTGCTTGGGCATGCTGTACTGTATGCCCATAAAATAGGATATCTAGATCTGTAAACTGAAACTTACTGCTTGCATCAAAATACTCACTACTGATGTTACGACCGCCTGTTACAGCAATCACGCTATCTGCAATAATTAATTTATTATGCATACGATGATTTACTTTCTTGAACCGAAAAATATAGTCCAAGATTCTTATATATCTAAATTTGTATGGATTAAATAAACGAATTTCAAAGTTAGGATGGTGTAGAAGGCTTCTTAGAATACCATCAAGTTTTACTCCATTTTGATCGTCAATGAGTAACCGAACTTTTACACCACGATCTGCCGCCGTTAATAACTCGTGCAGCATCAAGTTTCCAACAAAATCATTTGTCCAAATATAGTATTGTAAATCGATTTTTTCTTTTGCATTTCTAATCAGATACATACGAGAGGCGATACTGATAAAAGCATCATCCAATGCAACAAAAGCAGTTAATCCTTGTTTAGTTTTTTCTGTAGCTTGTTCATCATTCAACCAATTAAAGCTATTTGTCACTGTACCATTCTCATCAGGGTCGTATGTACTGTCATACGAAGGTGTATGTGTAAAGCCCCAGGCATTTAATGCCATATTACTGTACTGCTGATAGAACTGATTAATCATGTAAGCTTTTAAGTCGCATCCAAGATAAGCACATCACAGCATTTTTATATTCAATTTATATGTCAAAATTCATATTAAACGGTATAAATGCATTCTGCCAAGCCTCAACTCTAGCAATTCCTTATATTTATAGGCACTTCTAAGAGAGCATATCCATTTAAACATATAAAGTTAAATTTAACCTTTTTAAGGCTAATGCTATATTCAATATTATTTTCTAAGGATGCTCGAGATGAGTCATGTAGGTTCTTGTCTATGCAATGAAGTCAAATTTTCTGTCACTAACGAAATCAAGACTGTGTACCATTGTCACTGTAGTCTCTGTCGTAAACAAACTGGAACAGGAGCGAATGCAGCAACTTTAGTGAGTAAGGATAAATTTGAATGGCTCTCAGGTTTTGAGCTTATCCATACTTATAAAAAAGAAACAGGCTTCACATCTTCATTTTGTAGTAAATGTGGATCGCCTGTACCTAATTTGGTAGGAACTACTCATTTTATGTGGATTCCATTAGGTCTATTAGAAAAAGACATTCAGGTTCTAAAGAAGCTTAATTTTTGTATAGTTTCAAAGACAAACTGGGCAAATACCATAATTGCAGATCAATCTTATAATCAGCTTCCAACTTTAGATGAGCTAAAAATATTTTTTGATTAGAATAAATTTTTATCTAAAAACGAGACTCAGTTTACATTAACTTTGTTTTTTTCGGATGGCTATGCTTGCAGGTTTCACAAAAACACACTAATTACAATTGGAAGCACAACAATTACATTAGAAAACATGATATCTATCATACTTCCTTAAAGGGCTGAGTGAGTAGCCTGACAATAAAAGGGAGAAAATAAAATGCCACAATATTTAATCATTGCTGAGAATGTGTATAAAAAAATTGAGGACAAAAATTTATTTTCTGAAAGCTCAGCAGAGAACTTAAATCAGTTGGTTGGTGTAATCCGCAAAGAAATTAAAGGAACCAAGTTTAAACTTAAATATAATTTTATAGATTTTGAAGAGTGCTTAACCAAGCCATTAGAAGAGTGTTCAATTAAGTTGGATATGAGCCTCATGCCCAACCATAAAAATAAAGATGAATATATACTTTGGCTCGCGGGTTTTATTGAAAGAATTACAACGGGAGGAGAGGCCAAGCTTCCACCAATCTCGAAATTTATTCCTCCAGACTTTAAGTTTAACTATGACGAACCTCCTAAAATGTCATCATCGACAAGTGATGATGGGGAGATGATTATTAATTATTTCAAATCAGATGCCTTTACTAAAATTATAAAAGAAGAAAAATAAGTTCAAAAAATATAGAAGTGATCGTCCACTACACTTCTATATGTCGCTGTAAATTCAGCAACCGCCTTCTGGGGCGGTTTTTTAATGGTGTTTTTTAAATATATTAAGCCTATTTAGTATAAATTTTAAAGCCGAGTGTTTTAGTCGATATTAATACCTACTAATTTAATCAGAATAAAAAGTCAAAAATAAATCACATTTTTAAACAATATGTTGTTATTATCGGCACAACTGATCAATTAAAATTAAAAATGCAGAAACAATTTAATAAAAATTAAAAACTTATTTTTATAACTTTGAAATTATACTTATATTTTATAAATAATTAATAAGGAGATAGAAATGCCAAAATACTTACTATTAGCAGAAAAAATTAATAAAAATATTAAATATAAATGCTCTAACAATCATTTTAAAAATTTAAATAATCTCATCATAGAAATCAAAAAAGCCATTGCAGGTACCGAATTAAAATTTTTATATAACTTTGTGAATTTCGAGGGTGCAGTTATTAGCTGTCAAAATGAAGTACCTATTACATTAGATATGAGTTTGATTCCAAAGCATAAAAATGAAGATGACTTTGTTTTATGGTTAGCAGATTTTATTGATCGTATCACCATAGATACAAGCAAAGGAATTGACTAAAGATAGTTAGCTTAGACAAACCATCAGGGATAAAATATTTAAGGTTCCTGTCTAGGGGCTGAATTCATATCATGTCGAACTCTGCTTATATTTTCATAAATGACCTTACGCATTCTGTTTACTGCACCTAATGGCTTATGTTCAGGTAAAGCATGCCACGGCGTAAAAGAAAGATTTTCACAGAACTGGTTTTGTTCAGGTGTATCAAAGTTTTGCTTTGGAATGTGAATAGTTGCTACTTGATAAAAGGGAGCTGCTTTTTCATCCCATTCTGTCATCGCATCTTCTACTAACATTTTACTTGAAGTTCTCGGCTGAATAAGGAACTCCATACAGGCATCATTATTTTGCAAAGTATTTTTTAAAGCTTCTCTTAAAAAATCATGACTAGGGTTTTTAGGTAAATTATCTGGTGTTACCGAACAAGCACGTACTGAATATTTAACTGCTTGCCGATCTTTGCCAAGTCCCAACTGATAGGGAACCATAGACCAGTAACGTGCATAGAGTGGATTTGCAATTTGTGAGTTACGTGCTCCCAGTGCATTCATGGTTCCCTTAAAACCTAAGACAAAAGGAATATGAAGTTTTCTGATCATATTATGGCTATTCACATCGTTCATAAAAGAAAGATATCTTTTTGCATCATTGGCAAAAAAGACAGGGTGATTAATCATAATAAAATCTTGAGTGGTCGCTTGTTTTTCACTTTCTAAAATTTTGTCTCCAGATACACCTAAAAGTTTTATGGCTATCCCTCGCGCATCTTTGTCAATGTCGGCACTCGTGGCGTCATTAGATGCATTCGAAAAACGAATCCATGCTTGATAACTTTGATCTGGGATAAAAACCCCTTTAGCAAACTGAGCAGGTATATTTTTTGAGACATTAAACTCGGCTCGAACACAACCATGCGCTTTTGGATGTGCATCACGCAAAGCATTTCCCACCGTGTATTGTTCACGAATTGACTTTTCAATGACTTGAGCTATGTTTTGAGCTAGCACTTCCTCATTAGGCTGTAACTTTTCTCCTAAAAATGGATCGATCTTCGGATAAATAACATTTTCGGAAGGAGTCTTTACTGGTGTGGTTCTTTGAGAATATAAAGCGTCACTACAACCTGTTAGTGCAAAAACAAGAGGAGTAAATACAAACAATATCCTAAAATGAGTAGGCTGCATAAAATTTGACATTTATTATCTCCTCGGTGCAAAAATATTTTAGGATAATGTTAAGTTTAATTGTTTAACTATATTTTGAGCTTTATAAAAAATATTAACTGTAAATAATTTAAACGTCATTGTTACTTATCTGAACAATAAAATAAAAATTATTATTTAATATAAAACCTCTTAATACATTAAGAGAATGTAGACATGATAACTAACTCACAAAATGTACAAAATAATTCTAATTCATCACCACATCCAATCACTCAAAATACACTTATTGATCGGTTTAGTCCTATCTATTGGAGAATAGACGGTCCACAAACAATGTCTTTTGCCATTACTAATTATGGAAATGGTTTTGAAGCATCTTTTAGAGCGCGAATGGCAAATGATCTAGTAGGAATTACGTGGGATTCTAATGATACTAAAGATCATAAATTTTTAGCGTATCAAACCAAATATAGCTATGCAGGGGTGGTTTGGGACTTTGATATTGAGTTATCTGCCACGATGCCTGTGCTTAATAATCCAAGTTTAACGCCCACTTTAACGGTGTACTATAATGAAAATGGCGTAGATAAAGTTGCCTATGTGGTCTTATTTAACTATGCAAATAATCCTTCATCGCGAACGGCACATATTCATATTAACTGGGATACAGTAAAAGCTGGCTTTTCTGCTACAGATAGCTTCCCGGTAACTAACATTCGACAGATTTCATTTTCAGGTTTCACGAGCCATTATAATAGCCAATCAGCCTTACCTTTAAGCCAGCCTGAAGATGGCTACATTCGTCTGACCAATTCAGTCGTAACTGGTACAAATGCAAAGTTAAATTTGAGCCGTGTGGTTGTTCCTCAGCACAATTATGGTATCTGTACGAGCTATGACGACCACTATGATTTAAACCCGCAGCGCTTAGTCAACAATATGGTGACTTTGGGATATAAGGGTTTGGTTAACCACTATTGTGGAATGTCACATTATCCTGAAATGACATGGAAAAGTGATATTAATAAATGGCAAATACCAGATACGCTGGTAACAGGTGAAGCGGTCGTTAACTCATGTACGCGTAAATGGCATGAGAAATATGCGCAGGCTTTACATAGCGCCAGTCTGCAACCCATCTTTGGGATAAGCTTTGAAATGTATTCCTTGGGGGCTAATGAATATTGGGCTCAACGTGACTGGAACAGTAATTTGGGTAAAACAGGCTATCAACCACCGAGCTATTTTTTTAGTTTAAGTCATCAGAATGCTTTGGCATATCTACGTAAAGTCTTTATTGAATTTGCAGATGCAATGGTAGTAGGGGGATGTGATGTAAACATGCAGATTGGTGAACCTTGGTGGTGGTATAACACCGATACGAATCTACCTTGTGTATATGACTATCCAACAAAACTAGCCTTTAATGCAGATACAGGTTTATATGCACCAGATTTGGGTACAATTTATGAAGCAATGAATAAGACAGGAACGCCATATGATGAGTTTAAAACATGGCTCAGAAATAAATTAGGTCAAACCTGTCAAGACATTCGTACCGTTATCAAAGCAAAATATTCAACTGCCAAAGTTAGCCCACTTATTTTCTTTCCTTCGATTCAATCGCCAATTCAGACACTAGCAACTTATATTAACTATCCAAGCACGCACTATTCATATCCTAATTTTGATTACATGATGACAGAAGCTTATGACTGGCTATTAGAAGCCCGCTTAGACTTAGCACATCAGGCCGTTTCGCAAATACCTATACAAGGGCTAGGCTATCCTGCAAATAAAGTCATTTATTTATCAGGATTCGTTCCTGATGCATCTATTGCTTACATTTATGGGTTTGATAAAACCAAACCATATCGGACGCCCATTTGGCAACGAATTTTTGGTGATATGAAAAACAATGTTTCTTTAGGTTTAATGAAACAATTTATCTGGGCATATCCACAAGTCATGTTTGATTCAATTACGATCGATACCACTCAAGCCCCAAATGGCTTCTTTGTTGAAAATACGCTTTATTCGCCAATTAGTGATAACACACCATATCCACCAGATATTTACCTATAAGTAAACATAAACCGTTTATAAGATAAGTGATTTGATAGAAAACCTCTTCAAGTAAGAGGTTTTCTTCTTTTTGAAACATAGGCTTGCTTAGACTTACCTGACTGGCTATGCTGTGATGGATTGTCATGAAAGCCAATTTTAATTTAAGCAAAATTAATCTCTTGTATTACTGTTTACATAATCTATTTTGCTCGACTATAAATACCGAATGATTTAAAGGAAACCCAAAGATGAAATCTCGTGCAGCTGTCGCCTTTGCCCCAGGAAAACCTTTAGAGATTGTTGAAGTTGATGTTGCACCACCTCAAGCAGGTGAAGTTTTAATAAAAATTACCCATACAGGGGTATGTCATACCGATGCTTTTACATTATCTGGCGATGATCCAGAAGGTGTTTTTCCTGCCATTTTAGGTCATGAAGGTGCAGGTGTTGTGGTTGAAGTAGGTGAGGGCGTAACAAGCGTTAAACCTGGTGACCACGTGATTCCACTTTATACAGCTGAATGTAAAGAATGCTTATTCTGTAAATCTGGAAAAACCAACTTGTGTGTTGCAGTACGTGCGACTCAAGGTAAAGGTGTAATGCCAGATGGAACCACGCGTTTTTCTTATAATGGTGAACCGATTTATCATTACATGGGTTGTTCAACATTTAGTGAATATACGGTAGTTGCAGAAGTATCTTTAGCTAAAATCAATCCTGAAGCGAATCACGAACAAGTATGTTTACTTGGATGTGGTGTGACGACTGGTATTGGCGCCGTGCATAACACAGCGAAAGTACAAGAAGGTGATTCTGTTGCTGTATTTGGCTTAGGTGGTATTGGTTTAGCTGTTGTACAAGGTGCACGTCAAGCGAAAGCTGGGCAAATTATTGTGGTAGACACAAACCCAGATAAATTTGAACTTGCTAAGCAATTTGGCGCTACAGATTTCTTAAATCCTAAAGATTACGATAAACCTATTCAGCAAGTTATTGTAGAAATGACAGGCTGGGGTGTTGACCACTCATTTGAATGTATTGGTAACGTCAATGTTATGCGCTCGGCTCTAGAGTGTGCACATCGTGGTTGGGGACAATCCGTCATTATTGGTGTTGCGGGTGCCGGCCAAGAAATTTCGACTCGTCCATTTCAGCTAGTTACTGGCCGTAAATGGTTAGGTACTGCGTTTGGTGGGGTAAAAGGCCGCTCACAACTTCCAAAAATGGTCGAAGATGCAATGAAAGGTGAGATTCAACTTGAACCATTTGTAACGCATACTATGCCTTTACAAGACATTAATACTGCTTTTGATTTAATGCACGAAGGCAAATCAATCCGTACAGTCATTCATTTCTAAATGAAATAAAAAAAGGGCTGTGATTCAGCCCTTTTTTACGACTTATAGTTTTATATCTTAAATAGCATTACCGCACATGTCAGTTGTACCCTGAGGATAGTTAAACTGTAGCGCATTACGGTCAGTGATAAGCTCATTAAACAATTCTTGTCCAAATAATTGATTAGAATATACTGATATACTGCTTGCTACAGAAAAACTTATATTTTCAAGAGGCGCAGGTAAAGAAGATTGATAACCTTGATCAACACCATTAAAAATGAAACCGACTTGTCTAGTATTCTGATTAATATATATTCCTAAACGTTGGTATTCCTGTGTATTATTTGTCATGTTTTGACTCTTGTAGTAGGAGTGATCAGGTCCACTATTATCGCTAACTCGATAAGCCACTGAATAACTTAATCTAGGAGGGTTTTCACCAAAATCTGGATCATAAGTTCCCATTTCAAACCCATAGCTTGATCTAACTGAATAACCGTTATTTGTTACGCCAGTAAAATAAATACTAGACATATAAGCATTGTTTTCAAAACCTGAGTTAACAAGCGTTATTGTTGGAATTTTAAACTCCATTTCAAATGCAATAATACCTGTGTGAGGTATCGTTAAATCTCCAATGTCATTAGACGAATTAAGACTCGCTTTACTTTTAGCTACATAATCTATGTAGCCATACTCACTTTCCGGCCTAGGCTCTACTTTTAGACTAAATTTTTGACCTGTTATCGATGGAAATATACTCAGAGGAACATATCCAGGATTTTCATTACTCCAAACATCATAGTCTTGTTGTGTGGCATCAAAATTGTATTGACAGACAGGGGCAGAATTAAGGGAATTCGTTTGAGCTAATAGCATCTGTGGTGCTAATTTTTCATTCTTTACAGATGATGAACTGCTTTTAGATCCGACTTTTCGGTTAGCTTCATTACGCGGTCTGGTACTCGTATTGTCAGAAGATACCTCATACATGGCCCAACATAATGTAATTGTACTAACAGCCACTAAACCTATTTTTTTCATAAAATATTCCTATCGAGTTAAGTATTAAATTTTTAGAAAGTAGCGATAAAGTAAAATTTATTATTAATTTTTAAATATTTGAAATTATTAGGTTTATAAACTATTGAATATGATTAATCATATTCAATAGTTACAGTAGCCATTGCACGTACTTTACCAGCAGTCACATTTGCTGCTGTTTGATAGTAGCGAGCAGTCATCGGTATGTTATATTGAAGTGTCTGGTTAGAAGACAATGTACCTAAAGCGAGCTTATCGCCTTTTTTGATGACCTGATTCTTATTTTGATAATTCCACAATAGCTGTACACCCACACCATTGGCTTTTTCAGATGCAGCAGCTGTATTTGTTAAAACCTGATTGTTTGTGCCGTCTTGGGTAAAGTCGTAAGTTAAACTAATGAGGTTTTTCTCTTCATAACCCGTTGGGTTAATACCACCATTACAAAGAATGTTCATATCAAAAGTTTGTTCGCCTTGAGTAGAACCAACGCCTTTGAATCCAGCCTTTGTAACTGTAGGAAGCTGTACTACCTTGTTAATATTCCCTTGAATTTCACATGAAGAGGATGCAATGGTAATCGCATTAGCATTAACAGTACTTGTTAAGAATGGTTGATTTGGAAAACCGCGGACATAATAGCTACTATATCTACCCGGTACTAACGTTCCAGAGCCAGTTTGTGGAGCAATTTTAATAATTTCCACCACAAAATAACCAGATCCTAAATAACGAGTACCAGATATTCCACCACGTACATAAGGATAATAGCCCGAGAAATTCGTATTATTGTCTGCTTCACGATAGAGGCGAATACCAATACCCGGAATGTTCGTGGTATAGATGCTATTGCCTAAAGAACTTAAAGGGTAAGATTGGGTTAATTCAGCAATTACTGTATCGTAATTATCGCATAGGCGCGCTTCAGTGGAAGTACGGTTAATAGGAAAAGTCGCTTTTCTTAAAACTGCCCCGACTTGGTCACTAGGGCGTACAACAACACGCCCTACAGACATAAGGACATCATTTGCCTCATAATTATATATACGACATGCAGCATTAGCCTCACCATACACACCAAGGCCAGCCGTAAATAAGAAACCTGTTAATAATATTCTTTTCATTTGCAGACAGCCTCAGTCATTACCATGCTTTGTTGCTTATTTTGCAACTGATTACTAATATTGTACTCAACTGAACAACGTTCATTGCTTTCGTCACCCCATTTCACATAGAGACGGTCTTGAGCAAGTGGAGTACGTAAGTAAATCATACTACCTTGTGCAACAATACCAACAGCTTCATCTTTTTGGTTAAAGACTTGAGCTGCAAACGGTAAGCTGTTGCCATCTACAGTTTTACTATTAATGTAAACTGCATAACCAGTTTTAGTTGCAAAATCTACTTTAGCAATTGCGCCAGCAAAAGGTGCAATACGTTGACTTGTTTCTTCAAGTTCTACTTCGCTCGACATTTCTTGTGGGTCAAGGGTAATGTCATTAAGACGGTACGGAGTAACATAAGGAACTACCGCATAACCAGCCTTGTTCACGCTTAAACCAACAGCATTATTAACTTTTGCTCCAGTAGCTTCTGGCGCATGCACAAGTACCATCGTTTGGCCTTGTTCAGGTCCAAATAAAATACCTTCCGAGTGCGCAACCACACTACCAGTTAAGCTTACCATCGCTTGTTGGTAAGAGTCAGCCACACTATAAGAACCACCCACAGTTGTATAGTTAGTACGATAACGACCATTTACGTTAAATGATGGATTCGCATAGTCCTGATGTGACATTGAAGCGCCATAACTAAAGCGATCTCCAACCATTCCACTTGCACCAACAGTGCGGCTGTCTTCAGAAGCAGTAACGTTGACGTTAACTGAATTCTTTTTGAAATCAATCGGGAACGATAATGTCATTAAATATTCAGTATCGTGTGTTTGATTCGTTGAGCCATATTCAACTTTACGGTTAATTGCAGATAAACCATAAGTTAAGCCATGGAAATTATTACTATAACCAAGCTGATATTGTTTAGTACTTTCGCTACGGTTCCAATAGTCAACCCACGAACCCACTACATAGAAGTTACCCCAACCTTCAGGTAAACCTTGGTTCAAGGTAATTTGGAATTCGCTACGTTGACGACCAGCAGAGTAGGTATTAATACCTTTTTCTTCAAAATCACGGATAAGTAGAGCATCACGTAATTTGTAGAAGTTTTCTGTTGAGTAACGATAGGCTGCTAATGTTAAGTTTGTGTTGGTCGGAGTAATTAGCTTGCTATAACTTAAACGGAAACTTTGCCCCGATTGTGAAGACTGCTTTTCAAAGTCAGCTTCAGAATGTGTAACATCAAGTGCAATCGCACCAATTGGCGTAGCAAAAGCAGCACCCAACAATACAGCGGCATAATTTTCTGTAGCTTGTATGCCCGTATAACCTGTTAGGTAGTTGTTAATACCTTGCTGGTATTTACCTTGAACTACCCAAGGATCGAGATCAATATCCTGATCGCGGAACTGACCTACAGTTAATGAATAACGATTCATGCCAGGACGTAGCATCTGCACAACAGATGCGTAAGGCACAGCAAACTTTTGTATTTCACCATTTGCTTCAATAACAGTAACTTCAATTTCGCCACCAAAACCAGTAGGGTAAAGGTCATTAATTTCAAAGTTACCTGGTGCTACAGTTGTTTGATAAATAAGTTGACCTTGTTGACGAACTTCAATTTTTGCATTGGTTTTGGCATTACCACGAATACGCGGAGCATAACCAAGCATACTATTTGGTAACATTCGATCATCACTTGAGAAATCGATACCACGATAACCATATGAGTCAAATATTTCGCCGTTTGTAAAGCTATCACCTAAGGTTAAAACACCACGGTATTTAGGGAATGCGCGCTGTAAGTAAGTACTTGTTTCTTCGTAACTTGATTTAGATTGATTTTCGGCAGGGGTGTCTTGCCATTGCCATTGGCCATTATGACGTAATTGCCAACCGCCTAAATTTAGTCCAGCAGTCACGCCCATAAACGCGTTTGTTGTTTCGCTTTGGTCATTAGACTGAGTAAATGTTTTGTAAGCACTGCCGTTATAAGATAAAAAGGCAGCATTAATCCCTCGATCCCATAGACTTGGGTCGACATAGCCTTGCGCATTTTTTTGCAAAGCAACTTGTGGAATCGAGATATCTACACGTAAGCGAGAGTTATCAAACTCATAAAATGCATTTTCAACCCACTCTTCAATTTTGTAACAACTACTATTTTCTTTTTGAAGAGAAGCGTGTTGCGCTAAAATCTCTTGTTTTACACCATATTCAGCAAGAGTATTTCCTGTAAAGCAGGTTACAGCATTTTTATTTGATTCTAATGCTTTAAAGAACATACGACGTTTGCCAAACCATTGGCCATTTACATAAACGTCAACATTATATTCGCCTGGTAAAACAGGGTTCCCGTATTTAAAACGAGAAATATCAACTTTTTGAGCATCGCCAATTAAAAAAGCAGAATCAAATTCAGCTTCTACAGGAGCACTCGCGACTGTTTCTTCAGCGTGCACGAATACAGGCATTGTCATTGTGACAACACCAGAAGCCAAGTAGTAACAAATATGGCGTTTTAATAATTTATAAGATTCTTGCCTTTTTTTTGGCATAGCTAAGTCCGCCTACTCACATAATAGGTGCTTAAATTTATTAAAAAGATAAATCTGATTACTGAAGTTTTATTTGGTGTTCGACTCGACCACCATAGTCATTGACATTCATAAAACTCATATCTTGAAGATTGCCATTCTTAAGCTGAACAGACTCTTCAGAAAAAGGTTTAATCATTAAACCTTGAGGTAATAAATCAACTTTTTTATCACCTGCCTTTTGGTAAACAGAAGTCATCGTGATATGAAAAGGAGTTGGATTTTTTACCGTTAAATTTTGACCAGATTTAACCCATTGAAGCTTATCAGCTGCTAAATTCGCATCGTCTTTAATCGAAGCTGGTCGATAAAAGAATTTAATACGTGAGCGAATTGCTAATTGCAGGAAATTATCAGGCGTCGTATTTTCAGTTTTTGAAGTTGGTCTTGGAGGAATATCCAAAACGTTTAACCACAAAACTGTTTCTTGCTTCTGATTTAGCTGAGAAGCTGTTGGCAGAGCAGTAATACGAAGGGTCTGACTTTTTGTAGCCTCAACACGAGAAATAGGAGGAGCAATCATAAAAGGTACTTTTGATTGGTCCGGAGTGCTTTTTGAGTCGCCTTCATCAAGCCATGCTTGAACAAGTGCTGGTTTTGAACCGTTATTACTAACTTGTAGTGTAACTTCGCGAGCATCCGAAGGATAAATCACACGAGTGCCATGAATTACAATTTCTGCTTGAGTAGCAGGTGCAACAACTGCTGAAGCAAATGCCAAACCTAACAAAAAATTATAACTGTTCAATTTCATTTTTCGAGTTCTCAACCAACAAAGATTCGGGAAAGCGTCACAAAAAGAGGGTTTCCATGTAAACATAGAAACCCTCTCATCCATCAATTATTGATAGATAATTGTGTATTGAACAGAAGTGTTTACTTTACCAGCAGTAGAAGCGCCAGTTGCATAGTATTCAGCATAGTAGTTAAGGTCTGCGCTACCAGCTGCAGCTACGTCAACCCATTGAGAGTTAGCTTGAGCACCGTTTGCACCAGCAGCAAGAACTGGGATGAAGTTGTTGTTGCTACCTAAAAGTTGAACGTTAACGTTTTTAGCACCAGTAGCGTCTTTGTTAAGTAAACGACCAGTATTAAAGTCAACGTTAGCACCTGGTTCGAAGTAAGTAGCTACTTTACCTTCAGAACAGTTAGCTAATTTAATTTGGAAAGGAGTACGACCAGCAACATCCCCAGCAACAGCTAAAGTTTGCTTAGAAACAGTTGGAAGAGTAACTGTGAAGTCTTTACCAGCTGGAGTAACGATGTCACAAGTTTTGTCTGTAACTAAACCATTAATTGTAATTGTACCATCAGCAGCTTGAGCATTCGCAATCCCTACAACCGAAAGAGCAGCGATCAAAGCAAGTTTTTTCATAGTGTTTTCTCAAAAGTCTGGATAAAAGTTTATTTCCTTACTTTTCCAGTGTTTGACATCTTGAAAAGTAATGCGGCGATATTAACACTTCTTAAACAAAATGCAAACTAGATCACATTATTTTTTCATAATAAAAATTAAATCACACTAAAAATAAATACTTCAAGACTGCCTTTTACAGGCTATATAGCTGTTTATAAATAATTTTTGTTTTTTCGAAAAAAGAAAAGATACAGAGATAAGCAAGTTACATAAGAACACTATGTAAATAAGAAAGAATTGAACAAATTATGTGAAAAATAAGCTTAAATTCTTACAATACAATTATATAGAATAATTTATGCATATGTATATAGAAAAAACATACAAATAGTCATTTTTTATGAAAAAAGAGCGACTCATCATTTAATTCATCAAAATGTGCGATGAATTCGACAAATCACTCTTAAATCATACTTATTGTATGAGTAGCCTCGAAAGTTACGCCTTAGTAAGTTAGTGATAGTTGATAACCACCACTTTGCGATTAGAACCTATACTTTCAATGCTAGTGTCCATTTTCTCAGTATGTTGAGCTAAATTAGAAAGACTATTTTTATTTAAATATTCACTATCAAGCTTAATATTTAAATTGTTTACCTCAACACATTCTATCTCGCTATGTTGTGTTGAGCATGTATCTTCAACAATATTTCCTCTTATCATTATTGTATTATTTGCATAACAAAATAATGGGGAAGTGGAAAGCACCATCAGAATAAGAAGTTTAAAAATATTATTTTTCATTTTATATACCTATTTATAAAATAGTTTATATATATTTGATACAATATTTTTAATTTAAAAACAATCATTAATTTTAAATCAAGAAAAATTATTAATTTTCATGTGATATGAATCACATTAACTATTTTAAATAATGTAATAGTTAAAATTCTTAAATTATATTAATCCATGTAATTATCTAAAGATAAAACAATTAATTTAAATTATTGATATTTATATAATTTTAAAAATTAAAGATTAACAAATAAACAGAGCAATATAAAAACATAACATGATATATGATTAAATATTTAATAAATATGTAATTTATTATTTTACCTCTAATATTTATATTGCAAAATTACTACAGAGGAATAAGATACCAATTTTATTTAAAATGTGACTAATTTAACTTTATCAGAAATAAATTAAAAATTAATTACGCTTTATTTATTAAAAATTATTACGCAACGCAAATATATTGAAATCCGTCACACTTTTTCAATATATTGAGGCGTAAAATATATTTTTCTAACTACAATTTAAATATGCACGATTTTTTAAGACTGAACAATATCTATTAGAAATATGAACTAGAGAAAAGAGTAGCAATGTTTAAACGCGACATCTTTAAAAATTATTTAAAAGAAGTGCACTATTTGAGATAGAAGCATAATGAATATACATCTAGCTTTAGAGTTAAAGAAGTTTGGTCGTAGACTTATTTGCAGGCAGATAATATTTAGTTAAGTTCTATAAGTACTATCTGAATAAAGAAATATTTATTTTAGCGACATCGTCATCAAGCTTATTTCTGTCATGTACTAAAGCTTTAAGCTGGATTCCAGCGAGTACTAAGATAGCTGATCGTATATTTTTGCATTTTGGAAGTTATGTTTGCCTGAAGTAAATGTTGATAAAACAACAGTGGGATTGAAAAATGATGAAATATAAACATTTCCAATCCCACTATATTTGAATAAATAATTGAAAATAAATAATAAATTAAATTGGCACAAAAGCTGCTCAATGTAAGTGATGAAAGTGGAATTATCCTAAGGAATCCGTATGTCACTTGTAGTAGATAAAAAAGAAAATTCTAAAGAATTTGTAAAAAACATCCTGTCTGAAATTTGGGTCACTCGATGTCCAGTACCTACAGCAACAGGTATTTCATTAAAACGCGGTACTTTAGTTAAAAAGTTTGAAAAGCACGGCATTGATGTTGCCGTCTTGCAAGATGCGCGTAAAGGTTTATCGGTTCATCATTTTGATCATCAATTGCCAGCTCTGTTCCGAGAAGGCGGAAATGTACCTGCATTAGCTGCACGGTCTGAAGGAGCACCCAGCCGACTCATTGGATTGACCTGGATTGATGAGTGGCAAGTTATTATTGTGCGACCTGATTCTGATATTAGCCAGCCAGAGCATTTAAAAAATGCGAAAGTTGCTTTACCGGAATATGCTGACAAACGTGCTGGTAGTATTTTTAGAGCCATGTCATTGCAAGGTATTCGTGGTGCTTTACAACTTGCCAGTCTGACTTTCAGAGATGTGAATTTTATTGAAGTACCTGAGCGTGCAGGATCTAAAGAGAATCGTGATGCGAGCACGTATTGGTCAGGTCTAGACGCATTAATTACAGGTGAAGTTGATGCTGTGTATGTAAAAGGAGCATCTGCTGTTGAAGCTGCAACTAAACGCGGTCTTAAAGTTGGAATTGATTTAGATAAATTTGAAGATGTGACTTCTCGTGTTAATAACGGCACACCTCGCCCAATTACCGTCCATGAAGATCTATTAGAAGATCATTTTGATGTGGTCGTCGATTTTCTTGAAGAATTGTTTGATACCGCAGATTGGGCACAAGATCACTTAGATGAGGTCTTGGTCATTTTAGAAGATGAAACGATTGCAGGAGCAGAGAGTGTTGCTACAGCCTATCGAAATAATTTTCATAAGTCTTTACATCCGTCATTAAGTGAAGAGCGTTTAGAGCTCTTAAAACAACAAAAAGATTTTCTGTGGTTGCATGGCTTCTTAGAGCGCGATGTCGATATTGAAACATGGGTTGATCATCGTCCTTTACTCGAAGTTTTAAAACGCCGTCAAAATAAAAATTTTTAAAGAGGATTTGACCATGACAACACTTATTCAAACGCCATTGTCTCGTGAACTCAATGACTTTATCGAATTGAACCGTGAAAAAGCTGAATTTGCTTTTGAAGTATTCCGTGAAACAAGAACAATTACTGCAAATGGAACCGTTAATTTTGTTGAACGTGGACCTGAAAATACCTTAGTCACTTTTAACTATGCAGGACCGTGGTCTAAAGATAAAAAAAGCAAAGTATTGGTGGAGACAATTGATGGTGAAGTTTTACTGGGAAGAAAAAGTGCAGGTGGGCGCTATAACAAGCTTTTTAAAGAACATGCAGATGTCACCACAATATCTCATGTACACGCGCCGAATTTAGGTGCTTGGGCTCAGACCCATCGTACTTTACCGATCCGTTATGTGCCTGTTCAGCGCTTTCATTTGTTTAAAGAGTTGCCGATTTACATTGATCGCCGTCAAGCTGAAGTGGATTTTATTTTAGATCAGCTCAAAGTTGATATTGAACATCGGGCCATCTTAGAAGCCAATGGCGGAGCAACTGTATGGGGACGCCAAGGACTACAGGAAACTGCTGAATTTATTTTATTGCTTGAAGAAGGTGCTCAAATTCAACTGCTCGCTGAATTAGTCGGTGGCAGCAGAGAATACGGGCAAGGGGTTTTACATCAGCAATGGAAAATGAGCGGATTGACTGAAAAAGCAAAATCGCTGGGCTTACTTCCTCAGAATTAGATAAAGATTTAAAAAATAAAGATCGAGAATACTATGGCTGTAAAACTTTTATGGTATCTCACTTCTCCAGATGGACCATACCCATGGTTGGAATCTGGGCGATGGGATACCGATTATGAACACTTGCAACAGATTGCGATTACCGCAGATCGACTTGGTTTTTACGGTTCACTCATGGGTACAAGTGAGTATGAAACACTTGCTGTTGCTGCAAGTTTAATTCCATTTACTGAACGTTTAAAGTTTCTGGTTGCTCAACATCCCGGAGAAGTCCAGCCAGCAGTTTTGGCAAAATATGCGCAAACTTTTGATGCATTTTCTAAAGGGCGTTTGTTATTTAATGTCGTTAATGGAAATGATAAGGGTTTGGCAGCTTTAGGCATTCACTATACTCATGATGAACGTTATGACTTTAGTAAAGAATACTGGAATGCATTTCAACAAAACTACTTAGGTGATACCTCTGGATTTGAAGGCGAGTTTATTCAAATTGCTCCACGATTAGAGGGCGGATCTCCAATGTCCAAATGGCGTGGTCCAACTCAAAAACAAGGTGTTCCGTTGTGGGGAGCAGGAACTTCTGCCAAAGGCGTTCAGCATTCTATTGAATTATTAGATGTATATTTAAGTTTTGCGAATACACCGCCGCTACTTGGAGAAAAGTTTAACAAGGTTGCGGCTGAGGCAGCAAAAATTGGCCGAACTTTAGAATTTGGGACTCGATTACAAATTATTGTTCGGGAAACAGAAGAAGAGGCTTGGCAATATGCTCAGTCGTTACTTGACAAGATTGATGTAAATTATGCAATCGAAGCTGTTAAACGACAGCTTCCTCCAAATGAAAGTTTTGAGAGTTATCAAAGCAACAACCCATCTATTCAAAAGAACTTAGAACAATTACGTCGAGGTGTTTTGCCTCAAGCTAAAGATTTTGAAATTTATCCTAATGTTTGGACTGGCCCATCTTTATTTGGTTTCGATATTTTAAACCCAGCTGCGGGGACTGCATTAGTTGGTAGTGCTGAAAATATTGCCAAAAGGATTAAAGAATACGAAAGCTATGGTGTATCAGCCTTTATCTTGTCTGGTTTTCCGTTAATTGGAGAAGCCTATCGGGTAGCAGATTTATTGTTCCCATTATTAGAGCTAGATCATGGTTTTGAGTTACCTAAGCTAAATAAAAATTCATCCATTGATTCCCTCTTGAATCAAGAAGTCGTGGTTTAAGGGAGAAGGCATGAATAAAATTACACGTAGAGAACTCATTAAACAGACGGGATTAGGCGTTGGCGCTTTTGCTGCAATTAGCCTTATAGGATGTTCTAAACCCGACTCTTCATCGTCTGAAAGCGCTACTGCCGCTACCCCCCAAAATGATACGCCGAAAAAAGGTGGTGTTATCAAAATTGGAGTGATCAATGGGAACCAAGCAGGCAATTTAGATGCACATAAACCTATTGGTATGTCCAGTGCGTTTAGAGGCTGGCCTTTATATGCAAAGTTATGGGAATGGGGCAGAGATATTCAGCCAAAACTTGCCCTTGCTGAATTTGCTGAACCCAATAATGACGGAACGAAATGGACCATTCGCCTAAAAAAAGGACTCGAATTTCACCACGGTAAAACCATTACAGCCGATGATGTTATTTTCTCTTTACGGCGCTTAACCGACCCCAAACTTGCCTCACCATTTGCAGCTTATCTTTATTCTTTACAAAGAGATGCAATTAAAAAGCGCGATGAATACACCGTTGAAATTCCTTTTTCTCAAGGAAAGGGATTGGTTGCTTTACCAGAAGCATGGATGAGCTGGGGTGGCATTGTTCCTACAGATTATGACCCAGTTAAAAATGTAGTCGGCGCTGGCCCCTTTAAGCTTGAAAGTTTTACACCTGGTCAGCGTTCACGTTTCGTACGTTTTGAAAATTACTGGAAAGAAAATCAACCTTATGCTGATGCAATTGAAATTATTGATTTTAAGGATCAGACAGGGCGTCTTGCTGCTTTGCAATCTGGTCAAATTGACATTGCTTCAGGGGTAAGTGCTGAGCATATTGCTTTAATTCAATCTAATAAACGGCTAAATCTAGTTTCATCGGAAACCGATGCTTGGCAATCATTTGATATGAATACGTCTAAAGCACCGTTCAATGATCCTCGGGTACGACAAGCTTTTAGATTGATTGCTAATAGAGATGATTTAGTTAAACGGGCTTTAGCTGGGCAAGGACGAGTTGCAAATGACCTTTATTCTTTTAGCGATCCTGTATATGACCACAGTATTGCTCAGCGCAAGCAAGATTTAAATAAAGCAAAATCGCTACTCAAAGAAGCTGGTTTTAATAACAGTTTAACAGTCGATTTATATACAGGCCCAGATAGCAATGCCGCATTAGTTTTTGCTCAACATGCTGCTCAGGCTGGTGTCATTGTTAATGTTAAACAGGTTGAAGCTGCTACTTTTGCGGATGCTGTAAAACAAGATTGGGCATTTAGTACAGGCTCGAATGTTTCGCGTCCTTTCTTATTAACAGTCTTGCAAATTGATGGACCGGGTGCGGCAAATAATAAAACTCGTTTTAAAAATGAGCGTTTTACCGAACTAGTGCATGCAGCATTGCAACAACCCGATTTGGAAAAACGAAAAGTTCTTGTACATGAAGCACAGCATATTCAACATGAGCAAGGTGGTTTACTCATTTGGGGCTTTAATAATGTCCTGGATGCACATTCGAACCAAATTGGTGGTGTAACGCCCGATCGCACAGGCTTTGCTGCGTGGCGTACAGATGAATTCTGGCGTAGAGGGTAACCAATATGACAATTCAATCCAGCAAAATAGAAGCATCCATTCAACAACCAGCAATTGCCAAGTCATTTGAGTTTCCTGCATGGTTACCTTGGTTTTTGACACGTTTAGTGTCAGGGGTATTGGTTGTATTTGTTATTAGTCTCATTGTTTTTATTGCGACACAAGCACTTCCATCTGACCCGGCTCGTGTCATTTTAGGACCAGAAGCACCTGAAGCAACGGTACAAATACTTCGTGAACAATTGGGATTAAATGATCCGATATTGCTTCAATACTGGCATTGGTTGAGTCAATTATTACAAGGTAATTTTGGACGCTCGATTGATTCCAATGTGCCTGTTTTAGAAATTATTCAGAATTATTTTGGTAACACAGTTGCACTCACGAGCCTCGTGATTGTCGTTACTGTACCGCTTTCAGTCGTGTTAGGTGTGTGGCTCTCGCTTCATCGCGATAGCAAACTCGACCGTATTATTGTCTCTAGCTCTATTGTGTTTAAAGCGGTGCCAGGGTTTGTTATTGCAATTTGGTTAATGATGTTTTTCTCAACATCGGTTTTACACATATTGCCAGCCGCATCGTTGCTGATTCCTAATGAGTCGCCTTATAGCCAACTAGAGTTTTTAATTTTACCAATTTTAACTTTAGCTTTATCACTCATTCCATATCTGATGCGTTTAGTACGTGGTTCCATGATTGATGCTCTAGAGTCGGAATATGTAACCTCTGCGCGACTGCGAGGTATTCCTGAGCGCCGGATTATTTGGAAACATGTTTTACCAAATGCATTGGTTCCTGTGGTGCAGGGTACAGCATTGACCATACGAGTTTTGCTGAGTGGTGCTCTCATTATTGAGGTGGTTTTCAGTTACCCCGGTATTGGTAATGCACTTAATGCAGCAATCGAAATGAGGGATATCCCGACTATTCAAGCAATCGTTTTATTGCTCACCATTTGTGTGGTGGTTGTTAATTTAATTGCAGATTTAATCACGACTTTACTCACACCAAAAATACGAACTGCAAAAAGACATAAAGCACGTTCGCCAGGCCGACGTCAGGCATTACGTTTATGGAAATCTGGCCGACCAATTACTGTAAAACCTGTCGATCGTCGCAATGCTTTAAAGAATATTCAGCAAGGAGGTGGGAAATGAGCTCACTTCATTGGTACCAAAGAAACTTTTTTCAAACACTAATTCGTGAAAGACAAGTACGTTTTGGATTTGTAGTCACAGCCCTAGTTTTGATTTTCGCACTGGTTGGACCGTTATTTGTTGCATTTGAACCTACGGCATTGGTCGGCATGACTTATGGACCACCTGAAGGAAAATCATTTTTAGGTTATGACTATATTGGGCATGATGTTTGGTCACGTGTACTTGCTGGCGGTGCTTCAATTATCTGGATGACGCTGGCTGCCAGTTTGGTCGCATTAATTATTGGTTCTAGTTTAGGCATATTAGCTGCTTTTGCCCGAAATAAGATTGATCAGTTCGTGACTTGGCTGACTGATGTTTTTATGGCCTTTCCCGATCTTATTTTGGTCTTACTTATTGTTTCGATGTTAGGTCGACAGCCTTGGCTCATTGTTTTAACGGTTTCAATTGCTTTTATTCCTGGAGTCATACGTCTTGCGCGAAGCGTTGCACTTAATTTAGTGGAACAGGAATATATCGAAGCCGCCCGAATTCTTGGTTATTCAAAAACTTATATTTTATTTCGTGAAATTTTACCCAACATGTTGACGCCTTTACTCATTCATCTGGGTGTGATGCTGACATGGGCGGTGGGCATGTTATCAGGTTTGGCTTTTCTGGGTTATGGTGTGGCACCTCCAGCAGCAGATTGGGGACTCATGATTAATGAAAATCGCGCTGGTTTATTAGTTCAACCATGGGCCGTGTTTGCTCCTGTCATTTTAATTGCTTTGTTTGCACTTGGAACGAATGTATTGGCAGAGGGCGTTGGACGTGCAGCAGCTCGGATTGAGGAAAAATAAACATGGCAAATACATTTAAAAATACAGTATTGACCGTAACAGACTTAACCGTGGCATTGGTAAACACCGGCAATCATATCGTTTCTAATATTTCATTTAGCTTGCGAGAAGGTGAAGTTTTAGGGCTGGTCGGAGAGAGTGGTTCTGGTAAAACGACATTATCGAGTGCCTTATTGGGCTATGCACGACATGGTGCCAAGATTATTCAAGGCACAATTGAACTGGATGATGAAGATATTCTCAGTTTAGATGATCATGCTTTACGTCAGGTTCGTGGCTATAAAATTAGTCATGTCGCTCAAGATCCTGGAACGGCACTCAACCCAGCATTAAGTATTGGTCAACATTTATTTGAATTATTAGAAGTCCATCAGGCACAGCTATCGAACGCTGAAAAATACCAAAAAGTAGCCAAAATTTTAGATGAAGTGGGGTTACCTCATGATGAGCTATTTCTCAAGCGTTATCCCCATCAACTTTCAGGTGGACAGCAACAACGAATTTTATTGGCCTTGGCGTTTTTGCTACAGCCACGTTTAATTGTTTTAGATGAGCCAACTACCGCCTTAGATGTGACGACGCAGACTTTAGTATTGAACATCATTCGTAAATTATGCCGCGAATATAATGTTGCTGCTATTTATGTATCGCATGACTTAACGGTTGTAAAAGACATTGCAGATCGGGTGATTGTTTTATATTCAGGGCGAATTGCTGAAGATGCGGTATTAACCCAACTATTTGAAACCCCTAAACACCCTTATACGCAAGGTTTACTTAACGCCATTCCCGATGTGGCCATTCGTAAATATTTATCTCCAATTGAAGGACATGCACCTTCACCAAATGAGCGTCCAGAGGGATGTGCTTTTGCAGTACGTTGTACTTTCGCCACAGACATATGCCGTCAAAAACAACCTGAATTAACTCAATTAAAAGATGAGTTTGACCCGCATTTTGTTGCTTGTCACCATTCGGATCATGTTGGCGTGATTAATTTTAAAGAGATTGATCATCAGGTTATTGAACGAGGAACTGATCGAGAAGCACTGCTAAAAGTTGAACATATTAATGCATGGTATGGGCAGCAACAGGCTCTTTTTGATATCTCATTTCAACTCAAAAAAGGCGAATGTTTAGCATTGGTTGGTGAATCGGGTTCAGGAAAAACAACATTATCGCGTGTCATTGCTGGCTTGAATGAAAATGCAGATGGACAAATTACCTTAGCAGATGAAGTCTTGTCGTTGCGTGGGCAACAACGTCATTTGCAGCAACGACATAAACTGCAATATATCTTTCAAAACCCTTATAAAGCCTTGAATCCAGCGCATACGATTGGTCAGACCTTAATTAAAGTCGTGCAGCATTTCTTTGGAGCATCTCGACAAGAAGCCATAGAAAAAGTCACACAGGTCCTTAAACAAGTCTCTCTGCCTCTACAAGTTCAAGAACTCTATCCTAGAGATTTATCGGGTGGGGAGAGACAACGCGTAGCGATCGCGCGAGCTTTGCTGTGCCAACCTGATGTTTTGATTTGTGATGAGATTACCTCTGCTTTGGATGTTTCAGTTCAGGCATCTATTTTAAAACTGCTACAAGACCTTCAGCAGCAAGGTGTGACCTTACTATTTGTGACCCATAACCTAGGGGTTGTTCGCGCAATCGCAGATCGAGTCGCCGTATTAAAAAATGGACATATTGTTGAATACGGTGAAACAGATCAAGTGCTTAGTCATCCTCAACATATATATACCAAAACTTTGCTTACCCATGCGCCAAGCTTGTTTAAAAACAACGTGCTTGAAGTTAGCGCATAAAAAAGAACAGATTTTCCGGAGTTAAAAATGAACGATATTAACCAACGTAATTTTTTAGAATTAGGTAGTGTAAGACATATTCAAAGTGAGCAAGAAGCACTTGAGATTGCAAAAGAGGTGGCAAATCAACTGAATCAATTTGCTCGAGATCCAAGTTATAACAAGACAGTCCCTTATGATCAGGCGCGTTTAATTTCAGAAGCTGGTTTAACCGCGATTATTGTGCCTAAGCAATTTGGGGGCTTAGGCGCCAGTATTTCAACCTTGGTCAATGTGGTGAAAATTATTTCATCCGCAGATGGTGGTGTCGGGCAGTTATTACAGATTCACTTCACCATGTTCCGAGGCGTTTTAACGGGCTATGATGATGAAATTCGTGATCAGTTACTTGCCGATGTATTAAGTGGAAAACGTTTGGGCAATGCACTTGCAGAAGTGGGAGGCAAAGATAAGTTCCAGCATAAAACGCGCGTAGAACGAAATGCGGAAGGACAATTAATTCTAAACGGCAGTAAGTTTTATTCTACAGGCTCTTTACTCGCAGAATGGATTTCTTTATTTGCGGGTAGTGATGATGGACCAGTCTCGATTTTAATTCATCGAGATACACAGGGAGTAGAGTTGCTCGATGACTGGGATGCAATGGGACAAAATAATAGTGTCAGTGGCACTGTTAATTTTAAAGATGTGGTTGTTGATGAACGTTATGTTGCCAAGCGAAATACAGGTGGTTTAGGCACGGTTTTACGTACGGGTCTCACTTGGCCTCAAATTCTACACGCTGCAATGGACACAGGAATTGCCAAAGGGGCATTACAAGGCGGGATTGATTATTTACAACATCATGCTCGTCCATGGGTAGAAAGTGGCGTCGATTCACCTACACATGAACCTCATATCATTAAACAAATTGGTGAGTTTGCTGTTTTGGTCCGTTCGGCTGAGGCATTGTTAGATCGTTCAGCACAGATTTTTGAACAGCATTTGGCCAATGTAGAAGATGAAGAATTACAAACTGAACTGATTTTATCGGTTGCTGCTACACGAAGTCAGTCTGATCATGCATCTTTAAAAATTTCGAGTGAAATTTTTGGATTACTCGGCGCAAGTTCAACCTTATCGAAATGGAATCTAGACCGTTTTTGGCGTAACGCACGAACCCACACCACGCATGATCCAATTCGTTGGAGGCTATATCATGTTGGAAATTATTATTTAAATAATATTCCGCCAGGAGAATACAACTCAGTACTCCTGAAGAAACAGGCAGAAAATGTGACTAAATTTAGTAAATAACCCGAGTTCGAAAGTAAATATGATACTCGGAAACGTCATCTGCAACCTGCATGGTTTAAACAAGAGACTGTTTCTACGAGAGGTTTTAATAAATCCAAGAAAAGAACAGGTTTTGCAGATGACAATGCCTTTGGTTACTTTGGGCGAAACCAAAGTAACTCCAGCTGAAAGCTAATCCTAAAATTGGATGAAACTCGATAAGACTCCGTTAAAATAATTGTTATTAAAGAGATTAACATTACCGATGCCAACTACTACGATAGTTTACGGTTACTTGAATTTGGATGTTAAAAATAAAAAAGGTTGTCATCAAGACAACCTTTTTGCTTTTTGTATTGTTACGCTACTTGAGCTTGAATAGAAATATCCTGCGCCAGCCATTCACGAACATTAATCTGTGCAGGAATAAAGTTCCAGCGATAGAGAAAATCACTCAAGTCTTGTAAAGCAATAATAGAGATTTCATCAAAGTTAGTGTTCAGTTTCAGATGTGCATCTGCACCGTAAGCAGCATGAACCCATTGCTCACTACTATTACATTCTTTTGCCAAATAACGATGGGTTTCATCGGCATGGGCATGTGCCCATTGTTCTGCTTGTAAAACAGCATCGACAATTGATTGGGCTTGCTCTGGATATTGTGTTAGAAAATCTTCATCGACAGTGAGTGTTCTTGGTGTTCCATTATTCGAGCGTAGAATAGGGTCTGGATGTGAGCCAATATCAATAATGGTATGCAGGGCGAAATCATGAGCAATTTGCGCAGCGTGTGCACCTTTTAGAAAAATAGCATCAACATCACCTTTAATTAATGCCACGATCTCTGCACTTGCATTAATTTTGTTGCGATTACCATAAAAACTAGAATCATTTTCTTCAGGTTGTTGTTGCTGTGCGGCTAAAATATCTGCTCGTAAACAATCGACCAACTCAAGATCGCTTACTTTCAAATTCACTGTTTTTAAGGCATTCTCTAAACCACGGATGGCCTGTGCACGTGAGAAGTCAATAATTGCATCTTGATTCAGTGGAATACCAAAACGTTTGCCTTTTAAGTCTGCAACAGTTTTGATGTTTGAATCGTAGCGTGTTAATAACAATTGAACTTCATCCGCCCAAGATAAGCCAATCACTTTGGTTTTTTGACCCGATGAATATGCCCAGATAGCTGGAATACTACCGCCGTGTCGAACAGAGTTGGCAAGGGTATGATTAAAATGAGAGTTACGAATATCTTTGGAGTTTGATTCTCGAATTGATTTTATTTCAATCTGCTGCTCATTAAACTTTTCTTTGAGCCAACCTTTTTGAATTGAAATGCCTAGACCAGTTGGTACAGGGCAGCGTGTATACCAAAGTGTGTTTAATGGTTGAGTTTGAAGTGTTGTCATCATGACATCCTTTTGTGGTTTTCATGCTTTAAAGCAAAATTGATGCCATTCATTAATTTATTGATATTTATAAATTATTTTTAATATCTTTTTTTGTGATGTTGATATATCAAATTTTGTTGCGATTACAACACAAGAATTACGCTGGTGTTTTAAAAACAACACCCCCATAAATAGCGCCATATAAAAACAATATAAAACAATAATTTAAAATATTTTTTTAGGCCATTAATTTGGCATGAATCTCGCAATAAAACGGAATCTTAAATTTTTACTATCTTTTATGCTTAAAAATTATCCATTATTACGAAGTTTGGCTTTATATAGTTTTATGCCATTTCGTTTCTTATTGACGGCGACCTTATTTGTTATTGCAAATATAGGGTTAGCACTCCAACAGTATTCCATCGGTCATGCGATTGATACCTTAAAACATAGTGAACGAGAAACCCTATTTCAGCATGCTATCACTGATCCCTTAAATCCTTGGTTTTGGTTCATTTTACTTACGAGTATTGCCAGTATTAGAGCTGTTATTCAGTATCTGGCAGGGTTAAGTGCTTTAACCATTGGCCAGCAACTGCTAAGTATTTTAAGAGAAAGAATCTTTAGCCAAGTACAGCATTTAGATGTTTCATGGCACTGGAAACATGGGCTAGGAGAAGTATTATCTCGTACAACACGTGATTCAGATAAATTAAAAGAAGCGCTCATCAATTTTTGGCGTCAAGTGTTTGAGTCAAGCTTAGTTGTTACCGTAACCGTTGGGCTCTTGTGTTGGTATCATCCTTGGCTCGGCCTAGTTCCTTTATTATTTATTTTTTTAGGATTATGGGTTTTATTTAAACTCACCAATCAATTGGTGGTTCTGGACCATCAAGTTGCATCTGCATATGAAAAAGTCAGCGATACCTTGGCAGAGAGCGTGAATGGAATTCGGGTAGTTAAAGCTTTTCAACTCGAAGAGAAACTTTTACAACGTTTTAACCATGCTGTAGATCTATTTATTCATCATTCTATTCAGACCATCAAGACAAGTGCGAAAAGGTTGCCTATTCCACAAGTGATTATTGCAGGTTCTTATTTATGGGTCATTGCTTTTGGTGCTTATTTAATTGGTCAAAATCAGTTACAAGTAGGGCAATTTGTTGCTGCCATTCTCATGGCAAATTTATTGGTGTTTCGTATTGAAAGCATTGGTCAGGTCTTACATATTTTTGCTGATGCGCGTTCGTCTGCAACAAGAATCTGGCAAATGCTAGATGAGAAGTCTGCAATTGAAGATCAACAATATCCTCTAACATTGCAATGGCGTGATGAGTTAAGCATTAAATTAGAAAATGTCAGCTTTCAGGATAAAACAACAAAAAATTTTATTTTAAAGCAATGCAGTGTTGAATTTCGAGCAAGTGAAATCGTTACTGTTGTCGGTAAGACAGGCTCAGGTAAAACAACTTTGATGAATTTACTCAACCGGTTTATTGACCCAACGGAAGGGCAAGTTTTGATTGGTTCTGAGCAAATGGGATGGACGAATGTTAAAGATTTGAGCCTATTTGAATTACGACATTTGGTTCAGATCATTCCTCAAGAAAATTTCTTTTTTAGTGGCACATTGGCAGATAACTTAAGAGTTGCTAAGCAAGATGCAACGGAGCAAGAGATGAAAGAGGCTTTACATTTAGCTTCTGCATCTGAACTATTACAAAGACTTGATCATGGCTTAGACACATTGATTGGAGACAAGGGCGTTACTTTGTCTGGAGGACAAAAACAACGACTTGCCTTGGCCCGTTCTATTTTAAAAAATTCGCCAATTTTAGCGTTAGATGATTCTACAAGTGCCTTAGATGCGACTACAGAAAAACAAGTTTTACAGCGTCTATCAGGACTTTCTGATGATGGAAACCATTTTAAGAAAACAATCATTATTAACTCTAATAAACAAACCACGATTGCTTTATCTGATCGCGTTATTGTGCTTGACCAGGGTCATATTATTGCCCAAGGCACACATGCTGAATTGGTTCAAGATTGTTTGTTTTATCGAGAGTTGATGGGTTTTCAGTTAGAGCAGCAGGAGATTGATGCATGAATACCAGTGTTAAAAATTTCCGCCCATTTACAAAATCAGCTGATCTACAAATTGAAGAAAATTTGGCAAATGCCTCAATTCATAGAGGAATGCTAAAAAAACTTATTCCTTTAATTTATCCCATCCGTTACTTGCTGCTTGCTTTAATTGCAGTAGAAATTTTACAAGTGATGAGCGTTTTTGTTCGGCCTTGGGTGGTGAAATATATTTTAGATTCGGGCTTTCAACACATTGCTGGAAAAATGGTATTGAATCAGCCTGTTTTATTCATTGCGATTAGCATTTTAACCCTAAGTTGGATTTGTCGTTTTGCTTTAGCGGGCGTATCAAAATATCTCTCAGGCCGAGCAGCTTTGAAAGTAATTAATGGTTTAAGACGTTCGTTATTTCAGCATATCCAAAGTTTAAATATTGGCTATTTTGATCGTACCAAGGCTGGCAGGATTATTTCACGGGCCGATCGTGATGTCGAAACGCTAGAGCCTGTTTTAATACAGGGGCCACCAGAGTTACTTTCGGCAATTTTGCGTTGTGGATTAGCTTCAGTACTGCTTTGGCATATCTATCCACCATTTTTTTGGTGCTTATTTGCGACGCTACCCATTTTATTTGGGATGACTGCAATTTTTAAAAAGTCATCACAAAAACATTGGGGACGAGTTGCGGAGGAACGCAGTCGATTTACTGCTCATTTGGTTGAAACAGTAAATGGAGCAAAAATCATTCAGCAGTTAAATTACACTGAAACCAATCAATCTCGTTATCAATATTTATTAAAAGACTTTAATAACTCTATTATTTATGGCAGCAAGCGGACCAGTTGGTTTGCCCCTTTTACAGGTTTGCTTTCGACTCTAGCTACTGCCGGATTCATTGTGATTGGTAGTTATGCTTATAGTGATGGCATGATTAGTATAGGACAGTTTGCAGAAAGTATTTTCTATGTGTTTTTATTCTTAGCGCCGTTACAGGAACTGACTGATTTATTTGAACGTTATGCTAATGGAGCAGCATGTGCACAACGTATATTTCTACTTTTAGACACTCAATCTACGATTCAAGAACAACCGAATGCTGTGAAGCTTGAACACTTGAACGGTCATATTCGATTTCAGTCGGTAGATTTTGCCTATACTCACAAACCTGTTTTACAAAACTTTAATTTGGACATTGAGGCTGGAAAAATAATTGCGATTGTAGGCCCAACCGGACATGGCAAAAGCACCATGGTTCAGTTGCTAACGCGATTTTATGAACCTCAGCAAGGTGGAATTTTTCTAGACCGTTATCCAATACAGAGTATTCATCTCGCAAGTTTAAGACAGCATGTGAGTATCGTTTTACAAGATAATGTTTTATTTAGTGGATCTATTTTAGATAACTTACGTCTAGTTCAACCTGATGCTACAGACCAGAAACTTATCCAAGTTATTGAGGACTTAGGGGCAGATGAGATATTGCAACAACTGCCGCAAGGCTATTTCACCGAAGTGGGAGCGCTTGGTAAAAATCTTAGTCATGGACAAAGGCAACTTGTTTGTTTAGTTCGTGCTTATTTGGCAAACCCCAAAATATTAATTCTAGATGAAGCCACCTCTGCAATCGATATTTATACCGAGCAAAAAATACAATATGCGCTCAGACGCTTATGCCAAAATAGAACCTGTATTGTCATTGCACATCGGCTGAGTACCATTCGTGAGGCCGACAAAATTGTTGTGATTGAAAATGGCCATGTCGTAGAAGAAGGTTCGCATGAGCAGTTAATACAGCAACAGTCGGCTTACTTTCAGTTATATCAGTCATATTTACAAAACCAACTTGTTTAAGCGATTTGCAAATTTAACAACTGTAGTTTTATAAACATTTTTTTGAATCATTGTTTAAATTTAAACAATGATTCTTTTATTTAATCTTCTTAATATATTGATAATAAATAATAAAAGATTTGGCATCGGCTTTGCTATATCGGTCTAGATCGTTAAGGAAGCTAATATGCATACATATTTTTCTCAATTCATTCTTCACTCCTCAATTTTTGCACTGAGTACACTCACTGCCTCAATTACTTTGGCAAATGATCAAAAGAATTTGCCAGAGAAAGAGGATGCCATCACATTACAATCTGTGGTTGTTACAGGCTCTAGACGAGCAATTAGTAGCTCACTTGATGCACCTGCACCCGTTGATATTTTAACTGCTAAAGAGTTACAAGAGACTGGTGCAACTGATCTTGCAGCAGCATTAACACGATTGTCTCCTTCGGTGACTTTACCGAGCTCTCCTGCAGGTGGGTTTGGGGCATCGGTTCCGCCAAGTATTGCACTTAGAGGATTATCTGCTGATCAAACTCTAATTTTAATTAATGGAAAACGTCGTCATACATCCGCTTATTTCACCCGCCAAGCCTATGCAGGTGGAAGAGGCGCGGCGGTAACTGACTTAAGTTTAATTCCAGTGAGTGCGATTGAGCGTATAGAAATCTTGCGGGATGGAGCTGCGGCACAATATGGCTCAGATGCAATTGCCGGCGTCGTTAATATTATTTTGAAATCACGAGATCACGGCGGTGGTGTAAGCTATCAAACGGGTGGCTATACTCAAGGAGATGGTGAACAACATAAAGTTAATCTTTGGAAAGGTTTTGCACTCCCTAACGATGGTGCATTGACGGTTGCATTAGATTTAGGCAAACGTGAAGCGGCAAGTAACACGGCACCTGATACGCGAACTTTTTATGATGGTTCAACCAAGGCTCAATATACAGAACAAAATACACCTTATAGAACGTGGAAATTTGGCTCCCCCGAACAAAAAGATCAAATCAATGTGACTGCCAATCTAGATTTGCCTTTGACAGATGACGTTGCACTGTATGGTTTTAGTAGCTATGGACACCGTAAAACAATAGGGGAAAACTTTTATGAGCCTCCAACAACCAAAACAGTACTGAATCAATCTAGCTATTTTAAAGAACGTTATCCAGATGGACGCTCGCCATTGAGCTTGGTCACTGTAGATGATTTTGCAACGACAGTTGGAGTTAAAAAAGGAGAGCAGAAGTCAGGTAAATATGATCTTTATGCGACCTATGGACAAAATAAAGTCAGCACAGAGCAAGGCAACGGCATTAACCCAAGTTACGGCTCAAATTCTCCTTCAAACTATGACTTGGGCGAAAATATTTTTTCGCAATTAAATACAGGGCTAGATTATAGCCGTGATATTGCTATTGACTGGTTCGCAAGCCCACTCACGTTGTCTACAGGGGTTTTATATCGTTGGGAGCAATATAAGCAAAATGCAGGTGATCCAATTGCCTATACCCGCGGCCCATATTTCAATCCAAGCACAACTTTAGGCGTTGGTGTTCCGGGAATATATGCAGGAATTACAGACCAGGATGAACGAAAAATCAGTCGTGATGTCTACGGTGTCTATCTAGATTTAGAAGCAGATATTATTAAAGACTTGAATGTCGGAGCAGCAGTCCGGAGTGAAAAATATTCAGACTTTGGTTCGACCACAAATGGAAAATTATTTGCTAAGTATGATGTATCACCTAAATTTTCGGTACGTGGTTCAGTCAATACAGGCTATAGAGCACCGTCATTGGCACAGCAGGGCTATTCGGCTTATAGCGTACAAACAGTGCAGACTCCTTCAGGTTGGCAAGATGTTCAACAAAGAACTTTAGTTGCAGGAAGTGAGGCGGCTTTACTCATTGGCGGAACTGCTCTTAAACCTGAGAAATCGACGAATTATTCTTTAGGTTTTGTTTGGAAGCCATTTGTTAATACATCAGCAACTTTAGATCTTTATCAAATCGATATTAAAAATCGTATTTTGCTTTCAGACAATATTACTGGAAGTGTAATTACCAATGCTTTTGCCAATACACCGTATTCGAATATTGCCAATGTGGCGTTCTTTAATAATTTATTAGATACACGTACTCAAGGCTTAGAGCTCGCGCTTAAGCATGATTTAAACCTTGAACAATATGGCAAGTTAAATCTAAACCTAGGTCTGGCATATAACAAAAATGAAATTACCGAAACTCGAGATTCTATTACTGCAAAAGGTGAACGAATTCCTGTTTCAAGCATTGCAGGACGAAATACACAAAGCCTCATTGAGTCTGCTGCACCGAAAACAAAGCTAACGCTTGGCGCACTTTGGTCAAATCAAGCATGGAGCGTGAATACGGCTGTCCGTCGCTACGATAAATGGACCACTTTAAATAATACCAATACTGCACTAGACCAAACCTTTGACCCTCAATGGATTGCAGATTTGGATATTGGCTACAAAGCGGATGCATTCGTGAAAGGCCTGAAATTTAATTTAGGGGCGATCAACTTATTTAATAGCCATCCTGATCAAGCCAAAGATTCCTCGGTTGGCAACATTGTCAAATATAGTTTTAATGCGCCTGAAGGAGCATTTGGAACGTATTTATATGGCCGCGTAAGTTACGAATTTTAAATCAAAAATGATGAGACAGTTTTTAAGGTAAATAACAATGCAACATACTTTTTTATCAACTTTATGCAAGTTTTCTTTAATTACAACGATGTTAACTTCAAGTTGTTTGGCGACTGCTCAACAAGCTCCAGCGCCTGAAGATAAATATGGAGATGGTCGAGTTTCCGAGTTTTACACATGGAAATCGGCTATTCCAGAACAGGCTGGAAAGCTATTAAAAACAGAAGCGATTCATAATCCTTATATTCGTTTGGCAAATGACAGTCAGGCTATTCGGATTCTCTACAGCTCTACGAGTGGTAAAGATAGTAAAACACCTATTGTGGTTTCAGGAAGTATTCACTTACCAAAAGGAACGCCACCAAAAGAAGGTTGGCCAGTGGTGCTATGGGCACATGGTACGGTCGGTTTGGCCGATGCTTGTGCGCCGTCTTGGAGTGGAAGATCATACCGAGATGTACAATATTTAAATCGTTGGCTTAAAGAAGGATTTGCTGTTGTTGCCACAGATTATGAAGGGTTAGGTGTTGCAGGACCGCACTTGTTAATTAATAACCCAATGCTGGCTTATAGTATTTTAGATAGTGGTAGAGCTGCTTTAAAAACCAAGTTACCACTCGCTAATAAGTTTGTGATTGTTGGGCAATCACAAGGAGGCGCTGGGGCTGTTGCGGCTTCTTCCTACTCGGCAACGTACGCACCTGATTTAAATATTAAAGGTTCAATTGGTACAGGCGTGATTTATCAAGATCCTGAAGCGACGCCTGAAAAAAATCAGTTAAAGTTAAATCCTTACGAAGTCAGCCCATCGCTTGCGTATGGCATCTATAGTTTTTTAGTGACACAAAGTTTATATCCAGAAATTAAAACAGAGGATATTTTCACTCCTGAAGCTGCTCCTTTAGTTGAACAAGCAAGAAATGCCTGCTTAACAAGTTTTATGGGAGATATTCAAACCGCAGGGCTTTCGCCAGCACAAGCATATAAACCTAATCCGCCAGCAAGCTATAAAAAGCTGCAAGAGAAACAGTCAAATGATTATGGTTATTACCCTACATTAAAAATCAATCATCCATTATTTATTGGGACAGGGGCAAATGACCGAACTCCAGATGCTCGTTCTCAAATGAAGCTAGTGGCAGATGCTTGTAAAGCAGGTACAGTAGTCGAAGGTCATTTGTATCATGGCTTAGGACATAGCGAAACTGTGAATGCCTCCTTAAAAGATTCAATTCCGTTTGCTAAAAAGGTGATTGCGGGAGAGAAAATTCAGGCTATTTGTAAACCTGACTTGCAATAAAAGATGGACTAAAGATTTTCTCACTGAAGAAAATCTTTATTAAAAAAAGCCGCTCTTCAAAGATATTGAATAAGCGGCTTTTTACTTTAAATGTTTAAGCGATTTGTTTTAATCTTTTGGCTGCCTCTTCACGTACAGCGGGGATAATATAACGACTATAATCGACCGTATCATAGATCGGATCGTAGCCCCGATTTAAGAAAGTCGTCACCCCTAAATCTACATAATCAAGTAATGAGGCAATAATGGTGTCTGGCGTGCCAACTAGGGCAGTCGTATCGCCATACGCCCCTACAGCAGTTGCGGTTGGCATCCATAATGCGCGGTCATGTCGATCACCTTGCTGGGCTGCTGCTAATAAGCGCTGTGAACCGATGCCTTTGATTTTATGTCCCGATAATGTGCCATTATTTTGAAAAGTTGGATTATTTTGAATATCTGCAAGAATCTGTTCTGCTCGTTGCCAAGCAAGTTCTTCGGTTGCACCAATAATAAGACGTACAGATAAACTAACAGGAGGCTGCGGTTTATTGGCTTTTTCTGCTGCGAGCTTCAATTTAGTAATTTGCTCTTTTACTCCAGCCAGTGGTTCACCCCATAGTGAATAGAGATCTGCATGGCGAATTGCAATATCATAAGCGATGTCTGATGAACCACCGAATGAAATCGGGATTGTACCGTTGACAGGCTTTAACGGGCAAAAAGCATTATCTAACTTAAAGTATTTACCTTCATAGCTAATCGGTTGATCACTTTTCCAGAGTTTCTGGATGATATCTAGATATTCACCCGTCCGTTCATAGCGCTGAACTTTATCAACAATATAATCGCCTTCTTGAGGCTCCGCTGTAATTCCGGTAATTGCATGTAAACGGATTCTTCCACCACCTGTAGTATGGTCAAGCGTAGCAAAAGAACGTGCAGCAAGATTTGGAGTGAGAAGTGCAGGACGATGGGCAATCATAAATCCAAGACGTTCTGTATGTTGGGCAAGGTATGCCGCGATTTGTGCGCTGTCTGGACTGGTTGGTCCGCTAGCAATTAAGACTTTATCAAAATCCGCATATTCATGTGCCCGTGCGTGGTAACGTAGATATTCGAGGTCAATTTTATGGCCAATTCGCGTTCCTTTGGTTTCAGACCATTGGTTAGGGAAAACCATACCTACAAATTCGATGCTCATTATTAAACCTATTTTGTGGATTTTAAATAGATGAGCAAAATAAATGCCAAGCTTTATACCTATATAAATCAAATATAGAAATGGATTATAATTTTTTAGAGTGTTTGGATTTAATCAAAAAATAAACATTGTGTTTGAGAAGCAACATATCATAAAAAAAGAATTGTGTTTATTTTTAATTTATAAGAGAAAATATTTTCAGAATAAAATAGGTGAATTTTGGATTAAATATATTTATTTGTTATTTATTAAAAAACGAACTGAAATGTAATATAGCCTTTTAGAATGCTTATATCATAAGTTTTATGGGGTAATTATGAAGACCTTTTTAGATAATGATTATAAAGTAATTACTTTGCCTGATAATGGTGTTCCTGTAAAACCAATAAGAGCAAAAGCAATTATCTTTTCAGATCAGAACTCCCGTAAATTATTAAATCAAGTTGAAACGATTGCTCCAAGCTCTGCTAGTGTCATCATTCAAGGAGAGTCTGGAACAGGTAAAGAGTTAATTGCACGCGAAATTCATTTGAAAAGTGATCGTAAAAATAAGCCTTTTCTTGCGGTCAATTGTGGTGCTTTGGTCGAGACTCTTGCTGAGTCTGAACTGTTTGGCTATGAAGCTGGCGCTTTTACGGGTGCAAACAAAACTCGAGCTGGTATTTTTGAAACAGCCGATGGTGGTACTTTATTTTTAGATGAGGTGGGTGAGTTACCTCTATCCTTACAAGTTAAGCTGTTAAGGGTATTGCAAGAAAAAGAAGTCGTACGTGTGGGTGGTCGAAAACCAATTCCAATTAATGTCCGTATTCTGTCGGGGACGCACGTCGATCTACGTAAAGCTGTAGCAGAAAACAAGTTTCGTCTAGATTTATATTATCGCTTGAATGTAGTTGTGCTTAATATTTTGCCACTGCGTGAACGTAAAGGAGATATTTTACCTCTGGTTGATTTCTTCTTAAGTTCATACTCTCAGAAGCTTATCACCACTAAGCCAAACATCAGTGATAGAGCAAGAAATGCACTGCTGAACTATAGCTGGCCAGGTAACATTCGTGAGCTAGAAAACAATATTCATTATGCTTTGCTGGTGAGTGGCGGTAAAACAATTGATCTTGAGCATTTAAGATTTTCTGAGGAAACGGGTTCAGCGGTTTTACCAGACAATGATCTTATTCAAGAGTTTGAGAGTATCTTGAAACGTCTGTTTCAAGAATATGATGGGGAAGCATGGCATATTATTGAAGATAAAATAGTAAATACTGCATTTTCAAGTTGCTGGAATAATCAGGTCAAGACAGCAAAAATGTTAGGCCTATCGCGTAATGTTTTACGTAATCTTCTATCAAGATATAACTTACTACCTAATAAGAATGAAAATGAAATTGCTTAAGGGTTTTACATAGAAAAAACATCCATTTTTTAATGGATGTTTTTTTGCGTTGTGAATTTTGTGACCCATAAACCCAATTCAAATAACAACCACATTGGGACTGCAAGAGCAAGCATGCTAAAAACATCAGGAGGGGTAATAAACATTGCAATAAAAAAGAAGAATACAATGATGTGCTTACGATGTGCTTCTAGCTGTTGAATAGAAATAAGGCCAATAAAAATAAGAATATAAGTTAAAACTGGAATTTGAAATGCCAGACCAAAAGCTAGAAAAAGCTTTAAACAAAAATCCAGATAGCTATTGATATCCGTCATAGGTAACACATTATCGGGCGATGCCAATACGAAGAACTTTAAAGCAAGTGGCAAAATTAAAGTATAGGCAAACACAATTCCTAAATAAAATAAAAGGTTACTCGAAAGCACAAGTGCTATACCGAACCTTTTTTCTTTTTGATAAAGTGCGGGAGCGACAAATTGCCAAAATTGATAAAGAATAAAGGGAATGCTTAATAAAATCGCAAAATAAATATTGAGTTTAAATGGTGCTAAAAATGTACTCATCACATCTGTTGCAATCATGGTGGAGTTGCTAGGAAGCAATGAAATTAAGGGATGAGCAAGAAAATGGTAGTTCTTCTGAGCAAGCGGCAATAACAGTAAAAAAATCGCTAAAACTGCACCAATGCTATAGATCAGCCGTTTTCTTAATTCTTTTAAATGTTCGCTATATTTCATTTCAGTGAGGCTTTCACTGACAATATGTTCCGTCATGCGGCTTGATCCTCACTGAATTTATTGGCTATTTTAAAATGAGCTAAAAATGGTGTCTTTAACTCATCTTGTGAGTGGGTATAGATATAGTCGTTGATGCGCTGTGCTTTGGTTTTTTGTTCAATAGAAACAGATGTTTGTACATTTTCAATTTCTTGTTGCATGAGAGCGAGTTGCTGTTTGAGCTGCTCTTCATTTTGTTTTATTTTTTGCAGCTCTTCTTGCATAACTCTCTTAAGTTCGATCAGGTCAAGTTCGTTTTCGATATCATTTTGAATTTTACTAATTTGGTTTTTAACTGCTCTGTATTTGAGGAGGACTGATCTTAACGTGTGAGGAAGTTTTTCAGGTCCTAAAATAATAAGCGCAATAATTACAAAAGCTAATAACTCTCCAAAGCTGATATTAAACATAATAATAAATCACTCATATTTTATTTTGTTTTTCATTATGTGATTCAACTGGACTAATATCTTTGTATTGTTGGTTTTGCAATAATTTTTGATCGTCAGAATTAACGGAATCTTTAAAATCTTTAATTGCACCACCTAGGTCCTTACCTAGATTTTTTAATTTTGAAGTTCCAAATAATAAAATAACAATCACTGCAAACAGTAAAATATGCCAAATAGATAAACCCATTTTCTCTATCCTATATTAATTAAATGTAAATAATATTAATATCACGACATTATCTGTTTTCTAAATCATATTAATATCGATCAATATTCAAATTAATTATGCTGTGTGATCTAGCATATTAAGTGCCTGATTGCGAAAACCAAATAAAAGTTCACTTTCTTTATGACGAGGATGTGTCAGCGGAACATGAATAATTTCTTTAATTTTTCCTGGTCGGGCTGACATGACAATGACACGGTCTCCAAGATAGACAGCTTCTTCAATATCATGAGTGACTAAAATCATAGTGATTTTTTCGTGTTGCCAGATACGCTGAAGTTCAGCTTGTAAGTGACTCCGTGTGATGGCATCTAAAGCGCCAAAAGGCTCATCCAAAAGTAAAATATCGGGTTTATTGACGAGTCCACGGGCAATTGCAACACGTTGTGCCATGCCACCAGACAGCTCATGTGGATACGCCTTTTCAAAACCTTTCAGCCCGACAATTTCTATATGCTCATTTACCCGTAAATTTCGCTCTTCACGGGTGAGTGGAGTCTCTTCAAGTGCTAAATGGATATTTTCAAAAACAGTAAGCCATGGAAGTAATCGGTGTTCTTGAAAGATAAGACCGCGTTTTAAACCTGTACCTTTTATCTGGGTTTGATTCAATAAAATTTCACCATCATAGTCTTGATCTAATCCAGCAATAAGACGTAATAGTGTTGATTTTCCACAGCCACTACTGCCAACAATCGAGATAAATTCGCCTTGCTCAATGTTGAGGTTAATCCCATCTAAAACGGTCAAAGTATTTTGATCACGTTGAAAAGATTTATTGAGTTTTTTAATAGAAAGTAGTGAGAAAGACATATAAATTCCTAACAATATTTTTAAAAAGACAAATTAGGTACGCCATTGCAGCAGGCGTTTTGAAATAAGATGAATACTTGCTGTCATAAAGGCCCCACAAAGGGTAACCGTTATGGCGCAAACCAACAGAATATCCATTTCGGCATTAATCTCGGCTTTCATCATTAAGTTGCCGAGTCCTGCACCTGCATTAAATAGCAACTCACTTGCTGTAGTGGTGATCCAAGTAAAGGGCACCGCTAAATTTAGTCCAGTTAAAATATGGGGTAGGGCTTGAGGAAGGCGTATTTTTTTAAATTTGCGCCAGAATGAAAATTGATAAATACGTGCAATTTCATCGTATTTTGCATCATTGTGGCTAAGACCCTGAAATACATTAATCACTAATGGAAAAAAAGAGGCAAGCGCAATAATAAAGATTTTTGCTTCTTCTCCATTACCAAACCATAAGGCAATTAAAGGTGTTAAACCCAGTAACGGAACTTGTCGAATACTGTTAAATAGTGGAGAAACTAAAGCGTTTAAAACTTTTGAATAGGCAAGCAAAGTACCTAAAATTAATCCGCTTATCGAACCTAAGATGAATCCTATTCCAGCTTTTTTAAGACTTCCCCATGTGTTTAGCCACAATTCACCTGTTTCAAGCAATTTGATAAATGCGAAATAAATGTTTTGCAAAGGAACAAATGCATAGGCATGACTAGCACCTAAGCTTGAGTTGTATTGCCATAAGCTTAATAACAATAATGGCAGTACTAAGCCTTGTACTAAAATAATTGGCCGTTGCCATGTCTGTTTTAAAGTAAATGAACGCTGAGACATTATTTTCCCCCCGAACTAAGCGCAGGTGAGATAAAGCGTTGTTCCACTAAACGTAAAACTTTATCCAAACCAAACCCGACCACGCCTGTGATAAACACCCCAACCATCACAACATCTAAGCGCAACATTTGACGTCCTAGTTCCATCATTTGCCCAATACCCGTTCCAGCAGCCAGTAGTTCAACGGCAACTAAAATCAACCATGCACGACCAAGTGCAATTCGTAGCCCACCAATTAACGGCGGGAGTATGGATGGAAGAATAATAAGCCTGAGCCAAGCACGTGTTTTAAGCTGGTAGATTTGTCCTAATTCAATATATTTTTTGGGAATATTTTTGACTGCATCGGCCGTTGCTAACGCTATTGGAAAAAAGCAGGCCTTTATAATCAGTAAAATTTTAAATAATTCACCAATTCCAAAAACTAAAATAAAAATAGGAATAAGGACAAAGATTGGAATTTGATAAAAAACGTTAAATAAAATATAGGTGTAATTGCGAAAGAGAGTATTTGCCCCGTAGGCAATACCAAAAGCAATTGCGCTGATTGCTGCGATAGAAAATCCCAAAAACAGACGAGAAAGACTATCTTTGAGATGCATTTGAAGCTCACCGCTTTGTAACAACGCAATAAAAGTATTCCAGACAGTTTTAGGCGGCACCAAAATTTGGGTTGGGAAAATCTGTAAAGAACTAATCAAATGCCAAATGAGTAATACTAATAAGGGTGAAATCACAGAGAGCAGCCCATACACCTTTTTAGAAGAAAATTTCTTACGGAGTGGGGTTTTAAATAAAACATTATTTTGCTCAATAAGTGGCTTTACTAGTATTTTCATTGTCTAGTTTCCCTGCTTATTTGAAGCATGATTGGCCTGTAAATTTTGAATCGCTTGACGGGTAAACTTCGGATTCAACAGTTCATCTGCTTTGATTGGTGTTTGAATAAGCTGATTTTTCACTGCGTGATCAATGACTTTTGAATAATGCTGTTTCAAAAAGTCGACTTGATAGTCTGGAGACCAGTCTTGTTGCCATGTGCTTGCCGTATTCTGGCTTTCACGTTGAATCACACTAAGAGGTTGGCCAAACTTAGTTTGACTTTGCTGAAACTCATCTTGATGGTGCGCAATCCAGTCCATTGCACGTACTGTCGCATCAGCAAGTAATTGCGTGGTATCTGGATGTTGCTCAATATAACTTTTGCTACCCCAGAGTTCGGCACGCATTTTCCAGTCCGCTGGCAAAGATTGTGACGACCAAATAATTTTACCCAAATGGCGATCTTGTAAAGTAAGCGCATCGCTTAAGGTAAAAAAGGCATCTACACTTTTGGCAGATAAAGCAGCAGCCCCAGCTTGCGGGTTTAAATTCACAATTTGAAAGTCTTTTAGGCTTAATCCTTTACTTTGTATGAGTTGCCCAAAGTTAATTTCCCACGGACGGCCACGATGTAATGCAATTTTTTTACCTTTTAATTCTTCAATAGATTTAATAGGTGAATTTTCTGGAACGATAAGGTAGACGTTATTACCAATACCTCCGGGTACAACAATTTGTGTTTTAACGCCTGTGGCATTAAGGACTACAGCAGGAAGGTTTCCATAAAAAGCAAAATCGATTTTATTATTTAGAAAACTTTCATTAACCAGAGTTGCTACAGCAGCAGTGGTCACAGGTTCCCATTTCAATTCAATGTGATTTTGCTTTAATGCTTTTAGAAAAATTTGATCTTGTGAAATGAGTTGTGGCACACCAATAAAGTCCAAACTACCCGAAGTGCCATTAGCAACGACAGCAATTCGGAGTTGTTGCTGTTCAGACTGTTTTGGGGTGGTCTCTTCTGTTTTTTGTGCGCCACAAGCAACAAGACCCAAAAAACTAAAACCTAAAACTAGACGTGGAAAAATACGCATATCATCATAAGAATTAAAAAATATATGAGTATTGAGCAAGAACCACGCCAACAAAATTATCTTAAATAAATCAATAAATTATAATTTTTTATAATTATTATTGAGGTTAAATGCCGCCGTTGTGTTGTGATTGGGACACTCTTTAGCGTTTAAGTGTTGAAATATCAACACAGCTTTTAAACTCGATTTTTTAATATTTATATAAAACAGTAGTATAGCTAAAAATTAATTTAAAAAAATAACGGCATGATTCCTGCTCATAAGACTTATAACGAATTAAATATCGTCAAATCTTTAAATTATCGAGATTCATTATGTCAGTTGAGTTTTTATGGAGAATCCCTGTTCATGGGGATGGTCGTCGAGCACATCAATTACACACACGCGGTGAATGGAATCAATTAACTCCAGCAGTTCAATCTCCGCAACGTGTTGCGCCGCAACATGAAGATCAGTTATTTGCTTACTATGACTATGTCGAGCAAGTGGCGAAAGCAGCCGATATTGTTGGTTTTCATGGCGCACTCATTCCTGCTTTTCCACATACTGAAGAACCATGGGTGTTAGCGTCTGCACTTGCAAGAGAGACAAAAAGACTTCGTTTGCTCATCGCAATTCAGCCTTGGTTTATTCATCCTGCTTATGCAAGCCAAATGGCTGCAAGTTTGCAACGCTTAAGTCAGGGACGAGTAGAGTGGAATGTGATTTCAGGTGGAGGTGGTGCACAACAACGTGCGTATGGGGACTTTATTGAACATGATCAACGCTATGCACGGACCAACGAATTTTTAGAATTTGTGAAAGGTTATTCGCACCATGCACCTTTTAATTATGATGGAAAGTTTTTCCATGTTGAACAGGGCGGCCTGAAATACCCAATGAATCAATATGACGTTCCGCGTTTGTGGTTAGCAGGTGCGAGTGACGCTGCGTTACAAGTGGCAGGACGTCATGCCGATATTCATTTAACTTGGGGGGAGCCTGTAGACCAACAAAAGAAAGTGATTGAACAGGCTCAAAATTTCTTTGAGCAGAATTCGCCAGAACGAAAAGTTAAATTTGGCATGCGTATCGATATTTTAGCGCGACCTACTCAAGAACAAGCCTTTCAAGAGCTTAAACAAATGTATGAAACCATTGCTGTCGATAGTAATGCTTTTGAACGCAAAGACACTGAATCTGTAGGAGCAAAGCGCCAGCAAGCCTTAGCACAAGGCAACCGTTTTGAAGACCTATTTGTGAGTCCGAATGTGTGGGCGGGAATGTCAAATGTACGAGGTGGCCCAAACTGTATTTTAGTCGGGAGCTATGAGCAAGTCGCAGAACGTTTGCAAGAATATATTGATATTGGAGTGGGACATTTTATTCTAGCAAGTAACCCGCATTTAGAAGAAGCATATCGAGTGGCTGAAGAAGTCGTACCCTTAGTAGGATATAAATTAAAATAATAAACTTAGATCCCTTTGCGATATCAAAGGGATCTTGTTGTTTGAACAGCATAACACTGTCTGAAAACCAACATCTTTTGTATCAATCATTTAAAAAATACAAATTAAATTAATAAAAAATAATAACTTATAGTTTTGGCATGGCTTGTGCAATTTACGACTAAATCTTTTATTTTTAGTTTAAATTTTTATGCGTGATCAAATCTTTAATCCCCATAAGCGGGCTTTGCTCTTTGAGCAATTTGCGACAGTTGCAGCCACAACTGAAATTGCAGATCCATTTGCAAAGCATGATCAAGACGTTATTCAACCTGCTCCAGTGAAGTTGAATAAAGTCTTAATCGCAATTATTGCGGTTGCTTCAGCACATCTTGGAATTTGGTATGTCGCAAAACAATTGCCGACACCAGCTTTAGATATTCATAAACCCGAACCTGTGGTGATTGAAATCGTAAAACCGGTTGAACCACCTAAAGTAATTGAACCTAAAATTCCACCGATTACTGAAAAGCCAAAAGTTCCACCTGTGGTGGAAAAACCCAAGCCAATTCCCAAACAAGTGGAACAGCCAAAACCTGTCCAAAAAAGTGTGGAGCAACCTAAGCCAGCTGCAAAAGCAGTGGCTGAACCAACTCCACAAAAAGTTGCAGAACCTGTGGTCACAAAAGAAGTAGTCGCAGAACCGGTTAAAAAAGTGGCTGAGCCTGTAAAAGCGTCAGATGACAATTTACCTGTGACTGAAGCCAAAGGTTATGCCGGATATCTCAGTAACCCTGCACCTGAATACCCTGAACAAGCTTTAGAACGTGGTTGGGAAGGCTCTGTCATTTTACGGGTCAAAGTATTAGCAAATGGCAGCCCGGATACAGTCAGTGTCAAGCAAAGTAGTGGCAAAAAGCTTCTAGACAGTGCTGCCGTAAGAACAGTAAAGCAATGGAAATTTTCACCTGCGCTAAAAGGGAAAACCCCTGTAGAAGGCTGGGTCGATGTTCCAATTCATTATCAATTACCGAAATAAAATTTAAATTAAGAGGATATTTTCATGTCAGATATTAATTCATTGATCCATGACGGCACGATCTGGTTATTAGTTGCTTTCTCAATTGTGACTTGGGTGTTGATTGTGGTTAAAGTGGTCCAGACGCAGCGAGCAACAAAACAAAGTAAGCTTTTTGTAGAAGAGTTTTGGAAGGCAAAAAACTTATCAGATGCAGTAACTAAGTCTGAACTTGGTGAAGGCCCAGCAGCTCGAGTAGCTAACACTGGTTTTCAGACTTTAATTGAAGCAGATGAAAAGACGCATCAAGACTTACAAAACAGTTGGAGCCGTCAGGACTTATTAGAGCGCCATTTAAGTAAACAAGTTCTAACTGAGCGCCGCCAATTAGAAAAAGGTTCAGCTTTACTGGCTTCTATTGGAAATAACGCACCGTTCATTGGTCTGTTCGGTACAGTATTTGGGATTATTCATGCATTACAAGCGATTGCTCATTCAGGTAATGCCAGCATGGATGTCGTTGCAGGACCAATTGGAGAGGCGTTAGTTGCAACAGGTATTGGTATTGCAGTTGCTGTACCTGCGGTACTTGCCTATAACTACTTTGTGCGTAAAGTAAAAACAATTGGCGCAGATCTTGATGATTTTGCAACGGACTTCGTGAGCCTGAATCAAAAAGCAGGATTCCAACTACCAACTGCAAAAAAGGGTACGACTGGTAATACGGCGCTTAAAGATACTTCTGCTAAAGAAGTGAAAGAGAAAGGAGTGTTTGCATAATGGCAATTTCTACCTCTCAAGAAGACGATGTCGTCAGTGAAATTAATATTACGCCGCTAGTCGATGTCATGTTGGTCTTACTCATCGTCTTCATTGTGACAGCTCCTTTGTTAACAAATACGGTGAAAGTGAACTTACCAAAAGCAGCTCCAACTCAATCTACAGATCAAAACAAAGCTGTGGTGATTAGTGTAAATCCGCAAGGTGAAATATTCCTTGATAAAGATAAGGTGACACTTGCGAACTTTGAACAAGAAATAAAGTCACGCAAAAGCAGTAACCCTAAATTAGCATTAAATTTAAATGCTGATGAGACTGTACCTTATGGAACAGTTGCAAAATTATTGGCAAGTATTGAACGTGTAGGTGTAGATAAGCTCTCTGTGATTACAGTGCCTAAATAATTAGGCCTCCATAAAAAAAGCTGCTTCGGCAGCTTTTTTTATGGTGCGGTTACAGATGAGTATTAAGCTTTCCAGAGTTTTTCAAAGCGCCATGTCGGAAAAATTGTATGTTCAGGAGCTAAACCACCAATATTTTTAGCTGCTGCGTCAATCGTATGGCTAAATCCCCAAATGAGCATTCCACCACGTTCATGTTGAATTTTTTGTGCTTGCGCCAAATGGATTTTGCGTTTGGCTAAATCAGGCTCTGCCAGTGCTTTAAAAAATAACTCACTATATTCAGGGTCTTTAAAGTTCACACGATTCGTTGTAGAAATGGGTGCATCATTAACAACGGCAGTCGATAAATATGGTGTGCCGACATTGGTTGCATTACTCGATAGCTGCCACTTACTGCGGTCAGGGCCATTAAACGTTGCAAAATCCACTTGTTTAACTCGAATATTCACATTGGCTTGTTTCGCTTGCTCGGCAAAAATTAATGCAGGTTGAGCACTACTTACTGGGGTAACAAGTTCTACACTCAAACCATCTTTAAAACCTGCTTGGGCTAATAGATTTTTTGCCTCGGCAATATTTTGTTGGCGCTGCGGCAAATTGAGAAAAGCAGGGTCTTGCGGCGAATAAAGATCGTTGGCGATTCGACCTTGTCCATTTAAGCCTCGCTGTACCAACTCCTCTCGGTTTGCAATCAAACGAAATGCCTGACGCACTCTAGGGTCATTAAACGGCGCTTGTTGAGTATTAAAGTCAAAACTATTATGCGTATTGGTCGCAGAGCGTATGGTTTGAATGTGTTTTGCTTGCTCCAAAATTTTAATATATTCGGGCGAAATCGCATTTGCTACATCAATTTGTCCAGCCAATAAAGCATTTAATCGAGAGACCTGATCTTTAAAATCAATCACTTCAAAACTATCTGCATAAGGTTTGTCTGCTTTAAAGTAGTTATTAAAACGGGTAAAAACAGAACGCTGCCCCGGAATAAACTCTTTGACTTTATATGGACCAGCTCCGACTGGATTATGAATAGGGTCGAAGTCAGTCGGTACAATTCCTCCAAAGTTTACCCAAGTTTCAGGCAGTGCAACAAAACCGGGAATCGTACTAATAAAAGGAATACGAACAGTATATTCATCTAGTTTTTGAATACGATCTCGGTCAATCCACTGCACCAGATTACGAAATGGTGAAGCGAGTTTAGGGTCTGTTAGGCGTTTCACTGAAAAGATCACATCATCAGCAGTAATGGTTTTACCGTGATGAAATTCTAAGCCTTTGCGTAAACGGATGGTCCATTCGCTTGCATTGTGATTAGGTTCTGCAAACTCCGCTAAAGCAAGTCGGGGAAGCATATTTTCATCCCATTCCCATAACTTATTATAAATAGCGAAACCTCGTGTAATACCACTTCCCGATGCTGACAGATGAGGATCTAGACTGCCTGATTGTTGTCCTCCAATTAGACCCAAGCGTATAACACCTCCATGCTTTGGCGTTGCTGAAGAGGTAGTTTTTGATTCGTTACTATTATCTGGAGAGGGGCCACAACCTGATAAACTGCCCAACAAAGAGACGCCACCTAGCGCCGTGAGACTTTGTGTTAAAAATTTTCGACGTGATAACTGAAATGTTTGATTTGTCATTATAAATACCTGATTAGATCTTCATCCTCTAAGGTATTGCAGAATAAATGCCAATATTTTTATATAATTTTAATATATTTATCAAATGCTTATATAATTATTGTTTTTGGTGAGTGTCTCTATTTCAACAGCTTTGTTGAAAAAATAAACATGAATAGAATTGATAAGTAAACAATGAGAAATTAAAAATAAATAAATCAAATTGTTAGATTGAGTTATTTGGCGATTCAATGGTTGGCATAGGCTTTGCGTAACGCATTGTAAATTTACTTTACTGAGTGTGATATGAGACAGCCTTTTCAATTAAAACCTTTAGTTATTGCGCTTAGCGTATTAGGGGCGACTTTACCGTTATATGTTTTTGCCGAAGAAACGCCACAGCAAGCAGGTGATTCTGAAAGTGATGTAATTACTTTGTCCGATGTAGTCGTTACTGGAGCAGCTAAGAAAACCACCGTAGTTCCCAAACGCAAAGTTACCTCAATTTATGGAACGGATAGCTCTGTATTGGATACCCCGCGTGTAGTATCGCAAGTGTCAGAACAACAATTTAGAGAAGATGTTATTCGCAGTGCGGATGATCTCGTCAAATATGCACCGAGTATTACGCGAGGCGGGGGACAAAATGCTAACTTTGCTCCACAAATTCGTGGACAGAACTCGGAAGTTTTTCAAGATAGTCAACGCATTTACAGTACTCGCCATCCAACCAATCTCAATGCTTATGAAGGAGCCGATATTGTGGCAGGGCCAACAGGTGTAATTTTTGCACCTACTTCAGGTTCTGGCGGATATATTAACTACCTGACAAAAAAGCCTAATTTTAATAAAGCCGAAACCAATATCTCTGGGATGGTAGGTTCCATTTACTCAGGTAAAGGAGCAGAGCCTAATTTCTCTGTCAGTATTGATCATACGGCCCCGATTTCAAAAGAATTAGCATTTCGCGTGAGTGCAACAGCACAAAAGACAGATGACTATTATGACAATGTGAAAAATAACTTTAATGCATTTTATGGAGCACTTGCTTGGCGCCCAAATGATCGTTTAAGGGTAGATTGGAATATCAGTTACGATGACTATTACGATTTTAATGTGACGCATGGCTGGAATAGAGCATCGCAACAATCGGTTGATAATGGCCTTTATTACAAAGGTAGAGCTACGCCTATTATTCAAAACGGTTCGACTTTTTGGTCTCCTGTATTTGAATCGGGTGCGGCAAATTCTAAAGTCATTGGTTGGCAAACTCGTCAGAAGAACGATAAAAACCAATATGTTGCCGTTGGTGGAGTTCAGACCACGCCGTTACCGAACTCAACTGCGGATCAAGCAGGAACCATTAAAGGTTGGGTCTATGATCCATCAATCCCCGGTAATGAATTGGTCAAGCTAGATGATAATGTTTCAGGACGTAGTGAAGATAAAAATAGTGCCAAGCGATTTAGCACTCAATTAAAAGTAATTAAAGATTTAAATGACCATTGGTCTATTGCAAACAGTACGCTCTATCAAAATAACAAAGATTTAGGCGACTCTGTTGGAAGCTTTTTTACAGATTTAGATCATGAGTTAATTGATAACCGACTAGAATTTTTAGGTGACTATGATTTTGAAATAGCTGGCGTAAAAATTAATAATAAAAGCAGTACCGGAGGAACATATCGTCATGAGAAGTTTACCTCTTTAGCTGCAAATAATAGTTTTAATATTAATCCTTATGATTTAACCAATGATCCATCGCAGAAGAACCCTGGTGATTTACTGGGGTTGATTAATAATAGCGGTTCAACAGGGGGTTGGATTGGACAAGCCGGAGTGCCTCAATATTCTCAATATTTTGGCTATTTAAATTTGCCGCGCATGTACCCAATTGGAAATGGTTTATATGCTGAAAAAGGTGGCTTTCCACCGAATGGAGGAGGCGCTGTCTATACGGGCTCTGGTTTCTGGGATACGTTGAGTGTGTTCACACAACAAAACTTTACCTTTAACGATGTATTCGGTATTAATTTAGGCATTAACCATAGTTCTGTAAGAGCAAAACTTGAAAACCCACTTGTTTTAACCCCAACAGATGTCCGTTCTTCGAGTGATAAATATAGTCTATTGAGCTATCAACTGAGTACGTTTATTAAGCCTACTGCGAAAAGCACACTCTATTTTACCTATGACAAAAGCACTGCATTAAATACGGGAGTATTTGGGCCTTTCTTGATTTGGGGTGCAGGAAATCAACTTAATCCTTTAGCTTTTGACAGTCAAAGTGAGCTAAAAGAAGTAGGATTTAAATATGAACCTATTACTGACCAGTTATTTTTAACCCTAAGTGGATTTGAACAAAAACGAGATCTATCGCCTGATACCAACGGAAATATGGCTCGCTTTGAAATAAAAGGTATTGAGTCATCATTAAGATGGCAACTTCAAAAAAATATAGCAATTGGGGGAAATTTCACTTATTTAGATGCTGAATACAGCTCTATTATACCTGCTGGTTTTTCACCATTTGGCTTTCATGCGGACAATGCTACGGTTTGGGGAGACAATAACGCTTTAAACCAACGTAAAGCCGGACGTTATGATGCAGCAGGAATTCCCAAGTACTCTGCAAGTGCTTATGTAGATTACCAGCATCAGTCTGGTTTTGGAGTTAACCTTTCGGGATGGTGGACAAGCTACTGGTACACAAACTTAAGTCAAACCGTGAAAGTACCAAATAACTATAATCTGGACTTAGGTCTTTATTATCGCCAGCCACAGTGGACGGTGGGCCTTAACATTCTTAACCTAACCAATGAACGAAATTTTGTGAATGGTTTGGCAGGATCAAATAGCGAGTTTTTACAACCCATGCGTCCTCTGACTGTACAAGGTCAATTTAGTTATAAATTTTAAACCCAATCAATCATTTCCAAGAATCTTAAAAAGCCATACATCTGTATGGCTTTATTATTAATACGGGATATAAAACACGTTAAATCGTGAATGTTGAAATAACAACAATAATACCTTTCAGACTGTCTATCTATCAGCAGCATTGAATCATTTTTATTTTTAATTTTTCATTAAATATTTGAAATTATTCAAATAAATTAAATGGCATAGAAGTTGCCAATATAAGAATAGATTTATTTAAATGGAGTCACCATGTTTAAGGTTACAAAAATTAGGCAGAGTATTTTAACTGCTATGTGGGGAGTAACGGCGAGTGTTTCGACATTAGCTTTAGCGAACGATGATGCTGATGCAATTCCTGCTGAGCAACAAGCTCAAGTGGTAAATGCTAAAGATGTAAAAAAACTAGGCGATGTCATCGTTACTGCACAATATCGCGCACAAAACATACAAAAAGTTCCGACTGCAATTACAGCGATTTCAGGCAAAGATTTGGCCGCGAAAGGCTCAACATTTATTGGCGATGTTTTAACTTATACGCCCAATGCAGCAGCTGAAAACCCAGATGGCGATAGCCGTCCACGTTGGTATATTCGTGGTCTAGGAACTGGCGACGTAGCCGCCTCTACAGTTTTTCCAGTCGGTATTTATGCAGATGGGGTTTATTTAAATGCACCTGTTGCTGGTGCTGGAGATTTATTCGATTTAGAACGTATTGAGGTTCTACGTGGTCCACAAGGCACGCTTTACGGTAAAAACACCACGGCTGGTGCGGTGAATTACATTTCACGAAAACCTGTTTTTACAGATAAACCGACCGGTTATGGAACAATAGGAATAGGTGACCATAATCTTCGTACTTTTGAAGGCGCCGTGAACGGGGCTATATCAGATAACGTTGCCGTACGAGGAGCATTTTATTCAGAAGACCGCGATGGCTATGCAAAAAATTTAGCCAATGGTGAAAATTACGGGGATGTAGATAAAAAATCATTCCGATTCCAGATATTAGGAAAAATTAATGATGATTGGAATGCTTTAGTCAATCTACATAGCCAAACTTATAATGGTCTTGGTAATAATGGCTCTTTAAGTATTGGAAAATACTGGGGTGTTTATGAAAGACCACAAGGCCGAGATACAAATTTAGACTTACCTGAAAGTAATAAAATCCAACATGACGGCGCTTCACTCACCTTAACAGGAGATTTAGGCGGCGGTCATACTTTTACATCCATTACAGCGTTTGATAAAACCACTCAAAAATCTATTTCTGATGGTGACTATACGCCTTACGATGTAGCAAGAAGCTATAGCGATAATGAGTGGCGCCAATATAGCCAAGAGTTTCGTGTTTCTTCTGATGCTGAAAAAAGACTTAGTTGGATCGCAGGTTTTCACTTCTTTAATGAAGATTTAGACTCAACAGGCGTAAGTGCGCGAGTAAATAAAACATTACCGAATGGCGCTCCAGCTCAAACAGCAGGAACTCCAGCTTTTAGAGATATTACCTATAACCAGACCACACAAAGTTTTGCCTTGTTTGGTAACAGTACCTATAAATTTACCGATAAATTTAAAGTAACAGGTGGTCTACGCTGGACAAGTGAAGAAAAAGATATTGATCTAGATCTTGTTCAAATTACCTCGGGCGATTACACCAAAGGCAGTTGGTGGCAAAAGGACGGGTACAGTAATGCGGTTTATAACCCAGCGCCGAATGCAAATGGTTCAACAAGTCGTAAAAAGAGATGGAATGAGCTGACTTACGATATTACGCCAGAATATGAAATCACTCCTGATATCAACACATACTTCCGTTTTGCTCGAGGTTTCCGTTCAGGTGGTTTTAACACTGGACTTTCTAGTAGCCTGACGCAACTTGCAGATGTTAACCCTGAATATTTAAATAGCTATGAGCTAGGTTTGAAGTCTAGCTTGTTACAAGGCAATTTAACCGCCAATGCCAATATTTTCTATTATGACTACAAAGATATTCAAACAAATTTATTGGTTGCGACAGAAGGACAAGGTGGAGGAGTAACCTCAGTTCTAGCAAATGGACCTAAGGCAGAAGTAAAAGGTGCAGAATTAGAACTAGATTATTTAGCTACCGATAACTTACGCCTACGTTTTGCAGGTGCTTATTTAGACAGTGAATACACCGACTTTGTTGATAAAAACCCAGTAACCAATGTCGTAAATGCTGACAATACAGGTAACAGCTTGGTTCGTTCTCCAAAGTACACCATCGGTTTAGGGGGTGAATATACCTTTAATCTTGATAGTGGAGCACGAGTCATCGTGGGCACAGATGCAAAATATCGTGACCGTGAATTTTTCTTAGTCAATCGTCAAGATTATTCTGTTGACCCAATCTTGAGTCAAAAAGGGTACACCTTATGGAACGCGAACGTTGGGTATATCAGCGCAAATAATAAATACCAAGTTAATGCTTACGTTAAAAACTTGCTAGACGAAGAATATCAAGTTCATGGGCGACCAAATGGTCCTGCTGGACAATATGTCTTAACCTATGGAAACCCACGTCAAGTTGGTGTTTCTCTCACTGCAAAATTCTAAGCTTTGCTTTACGGAGAAAATAATGGGAATTGAATTTTTTACACGTTTACCACTTCATGGCGAAACAGAATTTTTACCCGGTGACCCACGTAATCGCGGTGATTGGGCCAATATTGAAAATGTTGAAAATACCGGAGCTGTTTCGAACTATGAAGTAGGTGATGACTTTACCTATATTGATTACTTAAGTCAGGTAGCGCGGGCAGCAGAAATTAATGGTTTTGCTGGTGCACTCATGGTGAACGCACCAACGGGTGAAGAGCCTTGGACAGTATGTTCATTGCTGGCAAGAGAAACCAAAAAACTTAACTTTGTGACTGCATTTCAGGCTTATCATTTTAGTCCATATAATGCTGTACAAACTGCGGCAACTTATCAGCGTGCAACGGGCAATCGACTGGTTTGGAATATTATTAATGGCGGCTCGGAAGTCATTCAACGTCAAGTAGGCGATAACTTACCTCACGATGAACGTTATGCACGTGCTACAGAATTTCTAGATGTTGTAAAAGGATATTGGAATAATCCTTCATTTCACTATAAAGGAAAGTACTATTCGGCAGAAGGCGGTGGTCTAAAATATCCACTGAATAAAGCAAGCCTTCCAATTATTTGCACAGCAGGTTCTTCGGAAGCTGCTCGCGAGTTTGGAGCAAAACATGCCGACTATTATTTAATGCGAGCTGAAAAACCAGAAGAAATTGCCGCATTGATTGCAGACGTACGTGCTCGTGCAAAAAAGTATGGTCGTGAAAATATAAAATTTGGTCTATCGATCGATACCATTGCTCGCCGTACTGAACAAGAAGCGTTGGCAGAGGCACAGCGCTTTCTCGATGAAGCTGCTGAAAAGCAACGTTTACACGCGGCGGCAGCCCATGCGGGTTTACGCTCAGCGCGGGTATTAAGCTTTGAAAAAGAGTATGCCGAAAAAGATGGCAGTAAAAATGTTAGCGACTTTTTCATTCATCCAAATGTTTGGTCTGGATTTGGATATATTGGTGTGCCACCTGGTGTTGCTTTAGTGGGGAGTTACCAGCAGATTATTGAGCGTATTGAAGAATACAATAGCATTGGCATAGAGTTATTTTTTCTTGCAGGCTATCCACATCTTGAAGAGTCATACCGTCTTGGTGAACACGTTCTTCCGCACTTTAAAAAACAACGTGCTCGATTACAGCCTACGGTAGCTAGCCCAGAGTTTGATATTGCGCTTTAAAGTTTAAATGTTCTTTAAATAAGCCTGATTAGTAAGCTAGTTAGGCTTATTTACTTTTTGTTCCTTTTACGCGTTTGATCTTTTATGAAAGGTTTATACAAGAATTCTTATCTTTATCTCTTATTTATAAATATAAATATTTTCTGATCTTTGTACCTGTGTAGACAGTTAAACAAAACATCTCTCTTTACACTCATCCAGAGCATAACACCAAAGATGATCACAACACGTCTCATATTAGATCTGCATGACACGGATAAATGATCATCAGGTATAGGTTTAGTTAAACATTCTGAGAAATCTATAACAGCAGAATGTATGGATATATATCGAGATATGAAAGAAATAATTTCGCAAAAAAACTCATCCGGCATTGTCTGGAAAAGTACCAAGAAACCATGGTTCATTTCTGTTGGGTATTTTAACTCGCTTGCGATCTATTGGATTGTACCTCTTTGTTTATTCTTACTGTGGTGGGTAGCGTCAAACGAGCAATGGATGCCTGCCCAAATTTTACCTACCCCAAAAGACACTTGGCATTCTTTCGTTGAAATCGCATCTCAAGATCTATGGTCACAGCTTGCGATCAGTCTTGAGCGCTTTGGTCTTGGCCTATTATCAGGTGTGTTAGGCGGCGTATTTCTAGGTGTTTTACTGGGTTATAGCCGCATTGCGGAACAATACCTTTCTGCAACGTTCTATGCGCTGGTCATTATCCCAACATTGGCTTGGTTACCTTTGCTCATGATCTGGCTCGGCATCGAAAATAGTTTAAAAATTTTCATAATTTTTAAGGCCACAATGGTGCCAATTGCCTTACATACTCAGGCAGGGGTACGTGACATTCAACCCAAACTCAAAGAAATGGCAGCAATCTTACAGTTCAATCGTCTAACCTTGCTCACAAAACTTGTCCTGCCAGCCACACTTCCATATTTCTTTACTGGTTTAAGACTAGCTGTTGCAGCAGGCTGGACGAGCTTAATTGCTGTTGAGTTATTGGCTTCATCGGAAGGCATTGGATATTTAATGGTGACAGGTCGTCAGCTATTTCAGCTTGATATTGTTTTTGTCACGATTTTTGTGATCGCATCTGTCGGAATTATTTTCGATTTTATCCTACTTCGCATTGAACGTAAGTTTGTGTTTTGGCCACATGCTGCTTTGAGTGCGCATACTTTTCACAAAAAAAACAGATCCGATGTTTTCAAGTCATTGGTTTTACCCTTGAGTTTAGTCGTGCTTTGGGCAGTGAGCAGTTGGTTTAACTTGATTTCGAGTCAAATTTTGCCCGCGCCGTGGAAAGTATTGGAAGCACTCTGGTCAGGCATTCAAGATTTCTCACTCACTACCGCCATGTATTACAGCCTTTATCGTGCAATTTTGGGTTTGATCATTGGCGGGCTAATTGGGGCATCTGTAGGAATTGTGGTGGGGTTATTTAAACCTATTGAAAATCTGTTGGCACCTACACTCAACACATTACGTCTAATCGCCATTTTTGCTTGGATTCCGCTACTGACAGCTTGGTTTGGGCTCGAAGATTTATCAAAAATTGTTTTCATTTCAATAGCGACATTTTTTCCGATGTTTATTGCGACATGGAAAGGCATGTCGAGCATTCCAATGCAGCTTGTTGAAGTCTCAAGTACCTTAAGAATGACATTGCTTCAACGCTTAACGCTTTTGATTTTACCGAGCATTGCACCTTCAATGTTTGCTGGGTTTCGATTGGCATTGCTCTATTCGTGGATGGCATCTTTTGGAGCTGAATACTTGATGGGCTCTGGAATTGGTATAGGTAGCTACATGATGGCAGCACAGCAAAACTTTGAAATGGAGCGTGTGATAGCAGCAACCGTTTTGGTCGCTGGTTTAGGGGCGATTCTGGCATGGCTGGGCAAAATAACTGAAAACTACGCAACATCTTGGCGAAAAAATTGAGGTCAGACCATGACAATTACCCTTAATACAAATACTGAAAAACAGCACCAATCTTTTCAATCTCATGCTCAAACACGTGTGGCATTTCACCATGTTCATAAGTCTTTTGTCGTCAATCAACAACCTGTCAAAGTCATTTACGACTTTAATCTAGAAATTAAAGAAGGGGAGTTTATTGCGATTGTAGGTAGCAGTGGCTGCGGTAAATCTACACTCTTACGTCTTTTGGCTGGACTTGATCAAGATTTTGATGGTCGAATTTTAATTGATGGTGCGGATGTAAGCGGCATTGGTGGCGATCGAGCAGTAGTTTTTCAAGAACATCGTTTATTTCCTTGGCTTACCGTTGAGCAAAACATTGAGCTGGGTTTATTAAATGAGGCGTTAACTTCACGTGATAAAGATATTCTGGTCCAGAAAGCAATTGAGTTGATTGGCTTAAATGGCTTTGAAAAGGCCTATCCACACCAACTATCTGGCGGGATGTCTCAACGTGTAGCTATTGCTCGTAGTCTTGTGGTGCAACCACGTATTTTTCTGTTAGACGAACCGTTTGGTGCCTTGGACGCGTTAACACGGCATCAAATGCAAAATGAATTGCTACGTATTCAATCCCAACAAAAAATGACCACTGTTTTTATTACACATGATGTGGAAGAGGCCGTAACTCTGGCAGATCGTGTGGTGATTTTAAAACCCAAACCTGGTCGTGTTGAACAGATTATTCCCGTCAACTTGCCGCGTCCTCGAAATCGTTCAAGCTTTGAATTGCATCAATTAAAAGAACAGATTTTTCGGATTTTGACCGAAGATAAAATTGGTTAATAGGAGTTATTGATGAGTGAATTTAGTCAAGGCTCGATTAGAAAAGCATTTTTATTTGAGCAATTATCCAATCAGGTCACCCATACAACGACGGTTAATGATCCTTTTAGCCATAACGTAGATGTTGGAAATGATCCTGCTGGGCCAAAAAAGAATGCTTTGGCAATTGCAATTGTCGCCGTTGCTGCGGCACATTTGGGAATCTGGTATATCGCCAAACAACTTCCTACACCTCAGCTTGATGTCAAAACAGCTGACCCTGTGGTGATAGAGATTGTCAAACCGCCTGAACAACCTAAGGTGATTGAACCTAAAATCCCTCCAGTGGTGCAAAAGCCAAAGATACCGCCTGTTAGCCCAAAGCCTGAGCCTGTACAAAAGCAAATAGAGACACCGAAACCCGTACAGAAACACGTTGAGCAGCCTAAACCTGTTGAACAGCATAAGGCCGTAGAGCAACCACGACCTGTAGCAGAGACCTTAAGTAAAAACGTGGTGGCTGCTCCTGTTCAACAACCCGTTTCAAAACCCACTGAAGCACCTGCGAAAGCTGCTGATGACAACTTGCCTGTTACAGAAGCAAAGGGTTATGCAGGTTATTTGAGTAATCCAGCGCCTGAATATCCTGAACAGGCTCTCGATCGAGGTTGGGAAGGTTCAGTCATCTTGAGGGTAAAAGTCTTGCCAAATGGCAGCCCCGATAGCGTGACAGTCAAACAGAGCAGTGGCAAAAAAATACTCGATAGTGCAGCGGTGAGAACCGTAAAACAATGGAAATTCTCACCAGCCTTAAAAGGGAAGACACCAGTCGAAGGATGGGTCGATGTTCCTATTCACTATCAGCTCCCAAAATAATTTTTAACTTAATATTGATCTATAAGGAATTTTAACATGAGTGATATAAACTCCCTGATCCACGATGGGACTATCTGGTTATTGGTTGCTTTTTCAATTGTGACATGGGGTTTGATTGTCATTAAACTGGTTCAAACCCAAAAAGCCAACCGCCAAAGCAAAGCCTTTGCAGAAGAATTCTGGAGTGCCAAAAATCTGCAAGATGCGATTCAAAAATCGGAAGCAGGGCAAGGACCAGTGGCACGCATTGCAAATACTGGTTTTAAAACACTTGCCGATGCAGACGATGATACTCATCAAGATTTACAACATAGCTGGAGTCGCCAAGATTTACTTGAGCGTCATTTACGCAAACAAATTTTGTCCGAACGCCGCCAGTTAGAAAAAGGCTCTGCCTTGCTCGCATCAATTGGTAATAATGCACCTTTCATTGGCCTATTTGGTACAGTCTTTGGGATTATCCATGCTTTACAGGCCATTGCACACTCGGGTAATGCCAGTATGGATGTCGTTGCAGGACCGATTGGTGAAGCACTAGTTGCAACAGGCATCGGGATTGCAGTGGCTGTTCCAGCGGTACTGGCATATAACTATTTCGTGCGTAAAGTAAAAACTATTGGTGCAGAACTAGATGACTTTGCGACCGATTTTGTCAGCCTAAACCAAAAATCAGGTTTCCAGCTTAAGACAGTCAAGGCGAAAACAACAAATACGAGTACTCCAGCCAGCGAGTTAAGCCATAACCACAATAAAGAAAAGGTATATGCATAATGGCAATCTCAACATCGGAACAAGATGATGTCGTTAGCGAGATCAACATTACCCCTTTAGTAGACGTGATGTTGGTTCTTCTGATTGTATTTATCGTCACGGCGCCCTTACTAACCAATACTGTTAAGGTAAACTTACCCAAGGCTGCACCAACGCAGGTGACAGATCAGACCAAGGCTGTAGTCATTAGTGTTAATCCAAAAGGGGAAATTTATCTGGATAAAGATAAAGTCACTCTTGAACACTTCGAACAGGCCATTCAAACCCGTAAGGCGGCCAATCCTAAACTGGCTCTGAACCTGAATGCAGATGAGACGGTTCCTTATGGTACGGTTGCCAAGTTACTGGCCAGCATAGAACGGGTAGGCGTTGATAAACTATCAGTCATTACGTCGCCTAAGTCTTAAGTTCTATCAAAATAAATGAGATGAAAGAAAATCAAGATCCAAATTTGAGATCTTGATTTTTATATAATTGTTTAATCTAAATTTATATTAAACTTGAATTTCACGATTAGGTTGTATGGTCTATTTTAGAGCTTCAATTTGATGGTGAGATGGCGAATGACAACACTTGTTTATAACGATAAAAGAAGAAATAACTATGATCATTTTTTAGATTTATTAGATCAAACTCATATCAATCGTTATCAAGATTTCAACATTACCTTTGAATATAAAAAACTGGCTGAACAAATGCTGTCAGAATGTGAATTTATGGACGCGTGTTCACTTGAAGAAAAGCAGAAATTATTTAATGAAATTAAGATAAAGCATCTATATCAAGGGCAAGTGCTATATTCGAGAAATCAAAACTGTCGTGAACTCATCATTGTTTTAAGTGGTGTACTCAAATTAGGTTGGAACTCATACGATGGGAAATATCTTATTCATCGTTTTATTCCTACAGGCGCACTATTAAATATTGTCTATCTTATTTCTGAATCTGCCTTAGAGCATGAATATGTTGCACATGAAGCAACTGTGATAGCAACCATTCCTGAACATATCTTTAAGCACACCATACAGCACAATTCACGCATGCTATATCAGGTTTTAAAATTGGTATGTCAGAGAACACGGCTTTTAGACAATGATATCTATCACACCTCTACACAACCTTTAAAGGTACAAATTGCGCGGCAGCTCATCTATTTAATCGAATTTTTTTCGACCCAAACTCAAAAAGGTATTGAGGTTTTATTAAAACTTTCACAAGAAAATTTAGCTGAACTTTTAAAAATATCGAGACAAAGCATCAGAAAGGAAATTCAGTGGTTTGTTGAAGAAGGCATTATAGAAACAAAATACAATCATATCTCTGTCAAAGACATCGACAAATTAAAGGCCTTACTGCGCTAAAGAGATTATGACGAATTATGAATAATTTTTCATAAATGCAGAAATGCTATGTAATTTTTGTTGCAGAATTTAAAAGGTGTAATTTCTAAACTCATATCATCAATGATGAGAACGATGATATGGCAGATTTATTAATAAGAAAACCAGTGAATGAGTTAATCGATGTAATTCCTTTAGCAGGTCGTATCGGTGCACAAATTAATGGTGTTGAATTATCTTCAAACCTCAACCCGGAGGTCTTGAATCAAATTAGGCAATCATTGCTTGAACATAAAGTTATTTTTTTCCGTAATCAGGAACATTTAACCGATCAAGAACAGGAAAAGTTTGCCGAATTGCTTGGGCAACCTATTTCACATCCTACTGTTCCAGTGGCAGAGGGTTCGACTTATATATTTGAACTTGATTCCCGGCATGACGGTCGTGCAGACGTTTGGCATACCGATGTCACCTTTGTTTCAAATTATCCAAAAATCAGCATTTTAAGAGCAGTAACTACCCCCAATCGAGGGGGAGATACCACATGGGCAAATACAGAAGCAGCCTATGATGAATTGCCTGAGCCGCTAAAGCTCCTTGCCAATCAGCTCCGTGCGATTCACACCAATGATTTTGATTATGGTGGTTTTCGCCCTTCTGCAAGTGATGAAGTCGTAAAACGCCATCAAAAAATCTTTGCTTCAACAGTCTATGAGGCGGAACACCCATTGGTCAGAGTCCATCCTGAAACAGGTAAACGAACCTTAATTTTAGGCCAATTTTTTAAACGTTTTGTAGGTCTGACTGCTAAAGAGTCCAACAAGCTGTTTGAAATTTTTCAAGATCGTATTACCAAACCAGAAAACACGATTCGCTGGACGTGGAAGGACGGAGATGTCGCTATTTGGGACAACCGTGCCACTCAGCATTTAGCCGTCAATGATTACGGTAGTGCCTTGCGTATTATGCGACGCGTTACGTTGGCAGGCGATGTTCCTGTTGATATCGATGGCAAAGCGAGTAAGCAAATTAAGCCATCTACGTCTTAAGCGTCTAAGCAATAAAACACTGATTTATCAATAAAAATGTGGAAGATATAATGAAACCATCAATTTTTAAAAAATTGATCTTGCTGAGCTTATTGGCTTTTGGACATGCCAGTTACGCTGAAAGCCTTAAAACAATCCGAATTGGTTCTCCTGATTTGACAGCTGGTCAAAAACACGCGGGTGGTGGAGTTGTTGATGTGCTTTACAATAAAAAATGGCTTGAGCAAGAACTTGCAAAAAACAATGTCAAAGTGGAGTGGCACTTCTTTAAAGGTGCTGGGCCAGCCATTAATGAAGCATTGGCCAACAATCAACTGGATTTCGCCTTTTTAGGAGATTTACCTCCGATCATTGGTAAAGCCAATGGATTAGATACCCAATTACTTGTTCCAACGGCGCGCGGCATTACCAATTATCTAGCGGTAAGATCTGATCTTCCGATCAAAAACTTTGCTGAATTAAAAGGAAAACGCGTTGGTTTGTTAAGAGGAACAGCAGATGAATTGTCATTTGTGAGTGCATTGAACAGCCAAGGTTTAAAGCTCAGCGATGTGCGAGTGGTCAATTTAGACTTTAACGCCGTCAACGCCGCTTTGGCCGCAAAAAAAATTGATGCGTCATGGGGACCTTCTCGATTTTTTGCGTTACGTGACAAACACATCGTTAACTTGCCTATAAGTAGTCGTCAATTAAACGGTGCAGGATCTACTCAAGGTGTGTTTTTAGGTCGTCAATCGTTTATTCGACAATATCCAAATGAAACACAACAGGTGGTGACACAGGTTGTAAAAGGACTGAACTGGCTCTCAAATGAGCAAAATCGAGTACCACAAGTCGCACTCTTTTTTACCCAATCGGGTTATCCGGCATCTATATATGCTCAGGAACTTAATGGTGTAAATCTGAAGTTTTTATATTCACCGCTATTTGATGGCTATTACACCCAACAATTGCAGCAAAAAATCACTTTGGCTACGCAACAAGGGTTGATACGCAAAAATATTGACGTCAAAAGCTGGATCAATCCGTCATTTGTAAATCAAGCACTTGAACAATCAAATTTAAAGACCTACTGGAAACCCACTCAGCAGTACGAATATTTGAAATCAGTGAAATAAGCGCCGTCTTTTAAAACTTAATTATGGGGTAAATAATGTCGATACATTCGAAAAATGTAGCGCGTGATCCGTTCACGTCAGCTACTAAACAAAAAATTTTAAATTTAAGTCTGCTTTCTCTGAGTATCTTGTCAGTTTGGGGACAAGCTCATGCAGAAACAGTCTCAAATACCGCACGTTCTTCAGAGGATGTGGCTCAGTTAGAGACCGTAGTTGTGACAGCAACACGCCGTGAAGAATCACTTCAAAAAGTACCAGTTGCTGTTTCAGTCATTAGTGGAAAGGAACTCGATAAGCAACAGCGAAACTCACTTGAAACATTGGTAACACAAGTACCGAGTGTTAACTTTCGGGCTGGAGCTTCCAATAAGGATACTTCTTTATTTGTTCGCGGTATTGGAACTGTTACCACTTCACCTGGTGTGGAGCCTTCAGTCTCAACAGTGATAGATGGCGTTGTGTACAGCCGACCGGGGCAAGCAACACTTGATTTGTTAGATGTGGATCGTATTGAAGTTCTTCGAGGTCCGCAAGGAACACTTTTTGGTAAAAATGCATCGGCAGGTGTAGTCAATATTGTGACCAAAAATCCAACCAGTGAAACCTCTGGTTATATTGATGCCTATGTCACTAGTGATAGTGAACAACGAATTAAACTAGGAGCATCTGGTACATTAATTCCTGAAAAATTAACTGCCAATGTCTCGGCGCTATTAGGTAATTTTGATGGCAATGTAGATAATCTTACAACCAATCAAGATGTTAATGGCTATAAAAACTATGGGTTTAGAACTAAATTTGAATATACGCCTACCGATAGTTTAGTGTTGGGCTTTACTGCCGATTATCTGCATAAAAAAGGAAGTGCTCCAACAGGTATTGTGGTTAAAAATACCGATGCCAACTATGCAGCAGCATTATCGCCTGTTGTGGCATCTCCAACCAATCGAAGTACAGTTGAAAATACTCAAGCGTCGACTGATGATACCAATCAGGGTGTAGCGCTTACCGCAGACTGGACATTAACCAATCATCAATTATCATCCATAACGGCCTTTCGCCAATGGAAAAACACACAAATTGGTGACAGTGATCAGCTTGCTGCTCCGACACCAAATTTTGCTGGAATTGCCGATTTAGGCCATGTTAACAGTAAGCAATTTTCTCAAGAGATTAGAATTAAACCGCTCGATCATGGTTTTTTTGATTATGTCGCGGGTCTATATTTTTCAAAGAACAAAAATGATGAGACTTATCAACGCGAGTCAACTTGGTACAACAATGCCTCTAATGCCTATGTCGTAGATTTTGGTAAGGCAATCTATAACACAGACAGCACCAACTATGCTGCATTTGGTGAAGGTACCTTTCATTTCACAAATCGGTTGAGATGGATTGCAGGCTTACGTGTTACTCGAGATGAGTTGTTTTATGATCACAGCCGAGTTTCAACTGTTCCAAGCAGTGTAGGTGTCCGAAATGCCATTCGTTCTTCATTTAGCAGTGATGGATCGACCAGTGAAACCGGAGTTTCAGGCCGCATTGGACCTCAATATGACTTTACACCGAATATATTGGGCTATTTTACCTATTCGAGAGGTTATAAAGGTCCTGCATATAACGTTTATTTTAATATGCAGCAAAATGATACACCTGTCATTGATCCTGAAACGGCTAACTCTTACGAACTTGGGCTCAAATCTCAATGGCTAAATAATCGTCTGCGCGTCAATGTGGCGTTATTTAACACTGATTATGATAACTATCAGGCAAATTTTAGAACCCTCGATCCAAATGGTTTTCCAATAACCCGCTTGGTTAATGCAGGAAGTGTCTCTACCTATGGGGCTGAAATTGATTCGGTATATAAGATTAATCCAAATTGGGCACTAAACTTTTCAGGTGCCTATACACATGCACGAATTGATGACTTCAAATGTCCAGCTGCCGATACGTCATGCCCAAATGTAAATGGTAAGCCGCTGCCATTTTCTCCAGATTGGAAATTTAATACCCAGATCGATCGCTATTTTACTCTGGCAAATAACAAGCAAATTGAACTTTCAACCCAATATGCATGGCAAAGCAAAGTGCAGTTCAGTCTCGACCAAAACCAAAACACTATTCAGGGTGCATATGGACTTTTGAATGCGAACATTGCTTTAGCTGATACTGCTTCTGACTGGCGATTGGCATTGAATGTACGAAATATAACGGATAAATCATATGCGACCTTACTGAGCACAAATGGTAGCCGTATTACTCGTCAAGTCCCTAGAGATGATGAACGCTATTTTGGCATTTCATTCCGTAAAAATTTCTAAAAAGTATGTCTAGTACGCCTCGTTTTTTTCGAGGTGTACACCCATCCATTGGACTGATTAAAATGAGTAATCCTTCGTCTACAAGAAAGCTTCACCTTAATTTATTTTTAGACGGTTATGGCCATCATTTGGCCAGTTGGAGACATCCAGCGAGCCAATTAAACTTGAGTCCCTATGAGCGCTACCTAAGTGCAGCAAAAATAGCTGAAGAGGGGAAATTTGATGCCATTTTTTTTGCCGATAGTTTAGCTGTTGATCCAGCAACTGCGACATCAGGCAAAATTCGCGGTAGCGAGATTGAACCTCTCACATTACTTTCAGCAATCGCGACACAAACCCGTCATATTGGACTCATTGGAACAGCCACAACAACCTATAATGAGCCATATCATCTCGCAAGAAAATTTGCCTCTTTAGACCAAATTTCTGCTGGACGTGCAGGCTGGAACCTCGTCACTACTGATTTTGCACTTGAAGCGAAAAATTTCAGTACAAAAGAACATGTCAAACATCAAGACCGCTATGCACGTGCTGAAGAATTTCACGATGTGGTGAAAGGACTTTGGAATAGCTGGGATGAAGATGCGGCTATTCATGATAAAGCCAGAGGTATTTTCTTTAATCCAGAGAAGGTACACACGCTCAATCATTATGGTGATATTTTTCAGGTAAAAGGTCCACTCAATATTAGCCCAAGCCCACAGACTCACCCAGTGGTGGTTCAGGCAGGCAGTTCAGAACGAGGCAAAAATCTGGCAGCCCGTACCGCAGATGTCATTTTTACCGCGCAATCTAACTTAGCCACTGCACAGCAATTTTATATCGATGTAAAGCAACGTCTTGAAGGATTTGATCGCCAAGAACATGAGTTGGTGGTCATGCCTGGCGTCTATGTGCTTGTTGCTCATACGCATGAAGATGCGAAGAAACAGCAACAGCTTTTAGATGAACTCGTTGATGATGATATTGGCCTTGGGCTTTTAGGAAGAATGTTGGGCAATTTTGACTTAAGCGGTGTTGATGTAAATCAGCCTTTAGCTTCGTTAGATTTATCTGAAACCCAAACAGGGCAGCAAAGTCGCCAGCAATTAATTCAGGCACTCGGGCAAGAGCAGGGTCTAACCATTAAACAGCTCTATCAACGTATTGCATCGGGACGGGGGCATTTTTGCTTGGTTGGAACGCCAGAATATATCGCAGACCAGCTTGAAGAGTGGTTCGTTAGTGGTGCAGCAGATGGATTTAACATTATGCCTGCCGTCATATCAAATGGAATTAGAGACTTTGTCGATCTGGTTATTCCCATTCTTCAACAGCGCAATTTATTCCGCAAAGAATACGAAGGTCAAACATTAAGACAAAACCTTGGCCTCTTGGCTGCTACCGAATAAAAGGACAAAGTATGTATCTCGCAAATTCAGAAAGATATGAATCATTCCAATATCGAAAAATTAAAAATAGTGGTTTGGTATTACCACCATTGTCACTTGGTTGCTGGCATAACTTTGGAGATGACACTCCAATTCAGCAACAAAAATCGGTACTTTACACGGCATTTGATCATGGAATTAATCATTTCGATCTGGCCAATAATTATGGAACACCCTTTGGAAGTGCAGAGAAAAATATTGGGCACTTTTTAAAAACTGACTTCAAGCCATATCGAGATGAACTTATTATTTCGACAAAGGCAGGCTGGGACATGTGGCCTGGACCTTATGGACAAGGTGGTAGCAGCCGAAAATACCTAATGGCTAGTCTTGATCAAAGCTTACAGCGACTAGGGCTTGATTATGTCGATATTTTTTACTCACATCGTTATGACCCAGAAACACCGCTTGAAGAAACAGCCAAGACACTTGCCGATATTGTGCAGCAAGGTAAAGCACTCTATGTGGGGATTTCTTCTGGGTATACGCCAGAATTAACTTTACAGTTGATAGAATTACTAAAGGCTTATCACGTTCCACTTACTTTGCATCAACCGATTTACAATTTTTTTGAACGTCAGATTGAGCAGGGTTTAACAGAGACTGCTAAACAAGAGGGTTTTGGTGTAATTACGTTCTCACCACTGGCTCAAGGCCTATTGGCTGGACGATATCTGAATGGTGTACCTGAAGACTCACGTATTGGGCGAGGTAGTCGTTATTTACAGTCAGAGCATCTCGTTGCATTGAAGCTACAGCAAATACAGCAGTTAAATGAAATAGCAAAGCGTAGAGACCAAACACTGGCTCAATTGTCATTATCATGGGTTTTACGTGATGAACGGATTACATCGACAATCATTGGTGCTAGCCGACCAGAGCAGATTATCGAAAACTTAAAAGCATTGCAAAATACGGTGTTTAGTGCAAATGAGCTGAAGCAGATTGACGCTATTCTAAATACGCCATAAAACTCTATACAAAATTTGCAGCATGGTTTTGAAGGAGCCAATGCTGCAATGATTGTGCATTTAATTATTAAAAGCTAAGTTTCACGGTTGCACCAATGGTACGAGGCTGACCTAAACTAGCGAGAACAATACCATTAGAAGAGTTCCATGTATTAGTCACATAGGTTTCATTGGTGAGGTTTTTTACCCATAGCGCAACATCCAGTTCATTTTCACCAATACGATGTCGTGCACCTAGACTCGCATTTGTTAATCCATAGGCTTTGATAACACTATACGGATTATTATCTAAAGAGCCATATGACCAATCTCGCCAAGCATAACTTCCTGAAACATAGGGCTGCCAGTTATTGTGCTCAGCTAAGTCATAACGGAAATTGAAATTTGCAATCCACTTTGGTACGCCATATACACGCTCTCCAGACAGATCTTGTGTATTTACACCTGTTGGAATGCTGATATTGGATGGAGCAGGCGCGTTTTTGTATTCTGTATAGGTGGTATCGTTAAGCGAACCATTAAAATTAAGTGTAAGACGACGAATAGGCTGATAGGTTGCATCGAGTTCAATCCCTCGGCTGCGTACTTTACCTGCATTTGCCAATACACTCACCACAGAGTTACCGACTTGTTCATAGCTTGTGGTTTGATAGTCAGAAACATCAATCCAGAATATATTGCTATTGAGCTGTAAGGTATTATTAAGAAAATTTTGTTTTAATCCAATTTCATAGTTATCTGCTTTTTCAGGATCAACCTTTAACGAGTTAGCACCTGCTGCTGGTGCAGAACCAATGCTCAGGTTAAAGCCACCAGACTTCTCGCCGTGTGAATACGTTGCATAGGCCAGTGTGCTCGGATTTACCCGATAGCTGCCAGTCAGTAAGCCAGAGTAGCTTAAACCATGTTGCTTCAGTTCACCCGAGTCGTATGCTCCGAGCTGGGCATTTAGTAAATTACGCTCTGCCGCACTTAAACCCGAAACTGGTGTACCCCCAATAGGGTCGGTTCTATAGATACTGGCAGATTTATCTTCATAGGTGACTCGTGCACCTGTGGTAATGTCTAGCTTCGGTGTCGCATGCCATGTACTTTGACCAAATACTGCTGAGCTTTTTGTCTCAGTTGTTCCATATGAATATGAGTCTCGATTATTCAAAATATTCGATTGACCATTGGCAATTAAGGTTCTCACGCTCGGTACGTTATAAAGATAGAAGGCGTCCGCCGTATCTCCATATAAAGAGAACGTCGTATTGTCTAAATGTTGCTGAAAGTAATATAGACCAGTTACCCAATCCACTTTTTGATTTCCAGCAGAGGTTAGACGTAGCTCTTGAGAATACTGTTTATCTCGAACCGAAACACCGGCATTCGTCAATGCATTTGAACTAATAAAATCACTGTTGGTTGGAGTGAAGTTCCAAAAGCGGTATGCACTAATCGACGTAATTTTTTTACCGCTATCTAGCGACCAATTGGCTTCTGCCGATCCACCACCTTGCTCAACAGACATGTGTTGTGGGGCATCTGAATGAATCTGTTTATCTTTCCAGTTGGTATAAAGATTTTTAGCACCTGACTGTGTGGCATTTTCTAAGTAACGATTGTAGTTATTGCCATATACGGTACTGTTAAACGTTGGCCCAGCGTAGTACACCACCATCGCGCCTTGATCATCATCTTGTTTATTGTAATCTGCAATTAGACGTAAATTAAAATTCTCTTGCGGTTTCCAGAGAATTTGACCGCGTACACCTTCGCGATCTGTATTGTTATAATCTTTACCATTATAGGTATTATCAATAAAACCATCCTGAGTGGTTTTATAAAAAGAGAGTCGGCCTGCCACATTTTCGGATAGTGCATCTGAAAACGTTCCTTTAGCCTGCAAATAATTGCGTGAGCCAAAAGAAATTTCAGCAGAATGGTCTGGGTCGAAGGTAGGTTGTTTTGAGCTAATGTTTAATAAGCCCGCCGTGGTATTTTTACCAAATAATGTCCCTTGTGGCCCGCGTAATAATTCGAGTTGAGCAATATCTAATAAATCAAATACAGCCATGCCGGGACGACCTAAGTAAACATTGTCTAGATAGACCCCAACACTAGCTTCCAAACCATCACTGGCTGGGTTATTACCCAAACCTCGAACCGCTACACTAGATTGACGAGGGTTCAAGAAAGCAACATTAAGGCTAGGTAGGGCTTGTTGTAGATCTTCAAGTTTACTGAGTTTCTGTGTTTCCAGTGTTTTGGCACTTAAAATACTAATCGGTGTTGGAACGTTTTGCGCTTTTTCTTCACGTCTTCGTGTCGTCACGATGACATCTGCAAGCTGAATAACATCATCTGCTTTATTGTTTGACTGTGAATTTGACGTACTGGCTTCTGTTACCGCTGTACCTGAAGTAGCGGAAGTGTCCTCGGCATAGACGATAGATGAATATCCTGCACACCCTATAAGTGAAATAAACAGACTTTGCGTGATTTTATTTAAAACTAATCTTTTTCTCTTGAAATGAAAGGTGTGCTTTTGAACTGACATTAATGGACTCCATTTTGTGTTTTCTTTGTGATGATTTTAATTTTTATGTAATTGAACACTGTCATTATCAGTACAAACTTAAGTTTATATTTTGATGATCTTATCTTTATATTTAATAGTAATTTTTTAAACATATGCCTTTTTAAATACTGTTCAGGCGGCAAATGTAAAAGCCAGCATTAGGTACTGGCTTAGTTCAATCTAAAGACTAATCTCTTCGTTATTTTTATGCTTCAAATGGTTCTAGCTGATCATTCTGTAATAATCTTCGTTGTTGCACATTTTCGATGACACCATTTTCTTTGACATAAGTTGCCCATTCTTTGAGTAATTCATCGAGCTTTTCTGGATATTGTTTTGCCAAATCCTGAGTTTCGCCTTTATCATCTTTAAGGTTGTATAGCTGCCAGCGATTTGGACCATTTGGCGCAGGGATGAAGAGCGCTTTCCATTCTCCTTTGCGCAGAGCCTTTTGACCAAATAACTCCCAGCCTGTGACATGATCTTCACTGTGAATATGGTCTTGTTGTACTTGTAAATAAGGCAAGATAGAACGACCTCGTAGGGGTACCAATTGACGACCTTTATACACCTGACCAGGGTGCTGAATATTTAAATAATCTAATAGGGTTGGTAGTAAATCCATGACCGTTAAAAACTCGTGACTGATCTGATTTTGACGTTTAAACCCTGCGTAGTGAATGAACGAAACTGTTCTAATTCCACCTTCGCTAGTATGCGCTTTATATAAGCGAGCAGGAGCAGTGGCTGCTTGTGCCCAATGTTCTCCGTACCAAACATATGAGTTTGCTCGTCCAATATTATCAATACTGTTGTCGTAATATTGCTCGATAATTTCATTAAGTTGGCCGCCAAAGACGGGTAAAGCTTCAAGTTGAGCGCCTTCTGCACCATTGTCTGATAGAAAAATAACAATCGTATTGTCCAATTCCCCTCGATCTTTGAGGTATTCCACAACACGTCCAACGTTTTGGTCCATACGATCTACCATGGCCGCATACACTTCCATAATTCTTGAAGACTTATCACGTTGCTCTTGAGTAAGATTTTCCCAGAATGGAGTTCTAGCGAGGACAGGGTGAATCGTTGTTTCCGCATCTACCAATTGAAGTTGTTTGAGTTTCTCAAGGCGTTGTTCACGCAGTTTAACAGGGCCATCCGCATAATGTCCTTTATATCGATCAATATCTTCCTGAGGTGCCTGTAAGGGCCAGTGCGGTGCAGAAAAAGGTAAATATGCAAAAAAAGGACGTCCTTGGCGTGCTTCATCATCTTGTAAAAAGTCTAGAAGGCGAGTGGTAAAATAATCGGATGAATAAAACCCTTGAGGCAGTTCTTCCGAAAACTCCTCATCCTCTGCATAGAGTCCTTTTGTGGACTTAAGTAAGCGTGGAATTTGCTCTTCTGGAATATCCGCTTCAAATAGATAATGATTGGCTGCACCTGGTAATAGTGCAAAAGAACGTTCAAACCCTTTTTGAATTGGAAAATATTCTGGTTTTAGTCCCAAATGCCATTTCCCAGACATAAGAGTGTAGTATCCCGCATCTTTTAATAATTCTGGTAATGCGGCAACTTTGTTATTTAATACACCTTCGTAGCCTTCTTTACCTTCTAGTTCTGGGGTAAGGGCCTCTGCCATGGTTCCTAAACCAGCTAAATGATGGTCAGTGCCTGAAAGTAACATCGCACGAGTGGGGGAGCAGGTTGACGCCGTATGAAAATTAGTCAGCCTTAAGCCGTTTAATGCTAATTCATTCAAATGAGGTGTATTGATTTCTCCGCCAAAAGCACCTAAATCTGAAAAGCCTAAATCATCTGCAACAATCAATAAAATATTAGGTTGTTTTTTGATATTTACATCTGTCATGTTTTATCCAACAAAGCGACTAAAATGCTTAGTGTAAATATGACAAATTTTTATTCTGTTTCTATTGTGACAGTTATCTCCTAATAAAATCATATCATTATGACAAAAGCAGATATATCAAAGGAACTTAGTGGTACTGTTGAACTGATGAGTCTGTGCAATATCGCTTAGCTTTTCAAAGTCCAAAATAAAGATTTGGTTATATTTAACCTCAATGATATTTTGGTTCGAAAGCGCTGCTAGTTCTTTATTAATGCTTTGTCTTGAAGTCTGCAAAAGTTCTGCTAGATTTTCCTGACTCAATTTGAGATTTAGTAAAATTTTATCTTTGTCCTGATAGGAATGATAATCCACTAGAAAAACTAGTTTTTTAGCAAGACGCGTTTGCAATGTTTCAGTTGAATAAATGAAGTTTTGTTCACGATTTAGTTGTGTTCTTACACAGATTAATTTCAACACCATAAACAAAGCATCTGCGTTATTTCTGATGACATCCATAAACAATTGGCCAGGAAGGTTGGCAATGACCGTTCTACCTTGTGCAATGTGGTCGTGAAGTAGGGGTTGACCCGTTACAATCGGAACAATATTGATTAATGTACCTGAGGGCACAAAAATATCAGTGTGATATTTACCTTGCGATGTGCTCCAGCCAAGTTTAAGTGCGCCCTCAAGCAAAATATTGATATCAGTACACGGATCATTTTGATTGTATATCGTTTGATTATGATAATACTTTCTTATTTTTAAATGCTGAATAAGCGTAGATTTCTCTGTATTAGATAAAGATTGAATAACCTGATAATTTTCTAAAATACGAATACTTTTATGAATAAATTCATTCGTTATAATTTGATGATCAGAAGATTGTCCGCCGTCAAAATCATTCTGATATTTTGAGATAGGATTCCTAAACTCGATAATTGAGGATGCTTTCATGATAAATCAGAGATATAAACTAAGATTTTAAACAGCTTATCAGAGTTAAAATTTATTCAAATTTCAAAAAAATATAATTTCATATTTAATTTTCATATGTGGGTGTTATTAATTATTTAAATATCAAAATAATTTTTTACGTGATGGATTGTCTCTGAAATAACAGAATAAGCCGCAGTTTCTGATAAAAATTCAGTCATATATTATGACAGGAAATTAACATGACTACATTTATTCAGAAACCAGCACAACAACTACAAGTTAGAAAATTAACTGGTCGAATTGGGGCTGAAATATCAGGCATTCATTTAAGCTCTGAGCTTGATTCATCCACAGTTCAGTTTATACACGATGCGCTACTAGAGCATAAAGTACTCTTCTTTCGTGGCCAGCAACATTTGGGGGACACGGAACAAGAAAAATTTGCAGAATTATTTGGTTCACCCGTTAAACACCCAACAGTACCAGCGGTGGATGGCACAGATTTTATTTTTGAACTTGACTCACAAAAAGGTGCACGAGCCAATTCTTGGCATACTGATGTAACTTTTGTGGATGCCTATCCTAAAATTAGTATCTTGAGAAGCCTAATCATCCCTGAAACAGGTGGTGATACAACTTGGGCAAATACTGAAACTGCTTATGAGGATCTTCCTGAGCTTTTACAGCAATTTGCTGAACAGTTGGTAGCTGTACATTCTAATGAATATGACTATGGTGGACCAAAACAAAATGTCGAGCCAGAACAACTCGAAAGACTGAAGAAAATTTTTGTATCTACCAAGTATGAGACAGAGCATCCTGTAGTCGTATTACATCCAGAAACGGGTAAGAAAAGCCTATTACTGGGGCATTTTTTCAAACGAATTGTAGGATTTAGTCAAAGTGATTCGCAGCTTTTATTTAATATTTTACAAGAAAAAGTAACGCGTCCAGAAAATACAGTGCGTTGGCAATGGCAGGAGGGAGATGTGGTGATTTGGGATAATCGCTCTACACAGCACTACGCGGTTAACGATTATGGCGATCAACATCGCGTTGTACGCCGAATCACACTTGCAGGTGAAGTAACGACTGGTGTACATGGCTTAAAAGGTAAAACTACATTACCCAAAGATTTATCAGCAGAACAACTCGAAAAAGCCAAACTCCACGCTGTTTTAAATGCCAACTAAACACCATTTTAAACATGCAAAACGTCACTGTTGTTAAGCAGTGACGTTGTATATGTTGTTGAGAAAAACGATATGGCCACACTATCAAAACGTAATCGATTTATCTGGATTATTCCTGCACTTATTTTTGTCGCTTTGCTACTGTTTATTTTCAAACCATCTTCATCAGCACCATCAAAAACAACAAATCAGACTGAAAACATTGTAAAAATTAGAATTGCAGTACCTGATCTAAGCAGTAGTGAAAGACACAGCAGCGGCACACCCTTAGTTGATTATATATATTTAAATCAGTTACTTGAAAAAGAATTCGCAAAGAAAAATATTCAGATTGAATGGCAATTTTTTAAAGGTGCAGGGCCTGTAATTAATGAAGCTTTGGCTAATAAACAATTAGATTTTGCTTTTTTAGGTGACTTAGCAGCCATTATTGGTAAATCGAATCAAATCGATACCACATTACTGGTAGCAACTGGTCGGCACATAGATGCTTATTTGGGTGTTTTGCCAAATAAAGGATATACCAGTCTCGAACAGTTAAAAGGTAAACGAATAGCAATTTTTCAAGGAACTGCTATGCAATTGTCGTTTGATCAATATATCGAGCGATATGGCTTTACTGAAAAAGATTTCCGCATTATTAATTTGGATCCTGCTGCGGCCAATGCAGCACTTGCAGCTAAGCAAATTGATGCTAGCTGGGGTTTAATGCCAATTCTGGCGCTCAAACAACAGAAAATTGTAGAGGTTCCACTGGGTACTGGGCAGAGACAAGATGGTGCTGGAACAATTCAATCAGGTTTGGTGGGTCGTAGTGAGTTTATTAAACAACATCCTGAAATTGTCCAAACATTGGTCAATACGGTTTTACAATCAGCACATTGGGTTTCACAGCCTGAAAACCGCGATAATGCCATTCAACTTGTCACCAAAAATGCAGGATTACCAACAGAACTCTATGCATTGAGTCTACAAGATAAAGCCTTAAAAACAGTTTTTTCACCACTTTTGGATGAATATTATCTAGGGCATCTACAAGAAGGTGTACAGACTGCATTAAAGACCAAACTGATAAAACGCGATGTTGATGTAAAACAATGGCAAAATGCTGAGTTTGTAGAACGAGGGATTCAACAGTTGAATTACGTCAACTATTGGAACTCATCAAAATAAAATGATTAAATTAATTTAGCTGTGCCAAAAGACCTTAACAAAGGTCTTTTTTATAAACTTCATAATGTGCCTCTAAAATAATTAATGTTTCTTTAAGTATAGCTAAACGTACAGCAACAGAATCAAGGACTTAATAGTGAATTACATAACTGTTCGCATAATGTATATTATGTTAAATAGAAGATTTGAAAACCTACCATATATAAGGCTCTGGCTACTCTACGTTGCTGCTACGCCGTTGATTCTTTAATCCAGTAAATTCTTAGCTTGGTATCTGCTGCTCAAGCAACTTACTAGGCCGTGGCACTCTTAACAACTTAAATTGACTAACCCTATTTCTAATCTTAGCCAGAAAAACACTCTAGGCAGCCTTCTACAAGATGTCATTACATTTTTAATTTGCCCTAGCTAGAACGCGTAAGCTACTTACCACCTTTACTGGCTTCATTTTTGGCTACTGGCTACTGCGATACAGATTTCTTTCCCTAAATCGCCTTTTGAGCATTAAAGTTATTAATTTGCTTAGGCTAAATTTCAACACACAGAATATTTTATATCTTACTGAAATTTATAAATATATTTTACAAATACCCTTTACAGGCTTAGAAAAACTGATATAGTACGTGCGTACAGCTATTCTTTAGATTTCCATCACATCAGCCAGTTTCGATAATCAATTACAGCCTAATATACTTCGGGATGTGTTTCCGCAATTCCTCTCATTTTCTAACTAGCTCAGGTTATAATAATGGACTCCAAAAATATTGTTGATCTATTATGAACGCCTCCAATGACCCTTTACACGGCAAAAAACTTGCTGATATTTTGGATGAATTATTGGATTATTACGATGGATTTGAAGGCTTAAGTCGTAAAATTGAAATTAGATGTTTTTGCATAGATCCAAGTGTTAAATCATCATTACGATTCTTACGTACCACACCATGGGCACGTGAAAAAGTAGAAAACTTATATTTGTATGTCTTACGCCAAAAAGCCAAACAGAAATCGTAGCGATCAAAACTCTAGCCTCAGCATTTTAATTAGTGGTGGATTACCACCACTCTTCTAGACAAAGTTAGTCTACTCTTAAGACTTTTTAGTAGGAAAATATGTATTCATAGCTTCCTAACAATTAAGCCCTATAAGTTGAATATTTAAACAATTCATTTAAGAAACATCTACACGCTTTTCATAAATTTTATTTTACTTTTACTATAAATCCCTAAGTTCAAGTGATCACATATGACTAAAAGAACAATAAATATTTATGGAGCCAGACAAAATAACCTTAAAAATATTTCATTAAAAATCCCAAAACATGAAATTGTTGTCTTTACTGGTGTCTCTGGCTCAGGTAAATCTTCTTTAGTTTTTGAAACCATTGGCGCAGAAGCTCAAAGACAAATTAATGAAACTCAAGATAGTTTTGTCCGCAATCGTTTACAGCATTTTGGCGTGGCTGACGTTGATAAAATTGAGAATCTAAATGTACCTGTCATTATTAATCAAAAGCGTTTAACGGGTAACATCCGCTCAACCGTTGCAACAATTACAGATATTTACGCCAATCTTCGCTTACTATTTTCACGTATGGGTGAACCATTTGTTGGATATTCGAATGTTTTTTCTTTTAATCATCCCAATGGCATGTGTCCACAATGCGAAGGTATTGGTTTAGAGCAAACAATTGATATTTATAAAATATTAGATTTAGATAAATCCTTAAATGAAGAAGGCGCTATCAATTTTCCTACCTATCAACCTACAGCATGGCGTTGGACTCGATATGCAGATTCAGGTTATTTCGATTTAGATAAAAAATTAAAAGATTATAGTGAAAAAGAATGGGACTTGTTGTTGTATGCCCCTCAGCACAAGCCGTTGAATCCAACAAGTAAATGGAGAAAAACTGCACTTTACGAAGGATTGGTGACCAGATTTGAGCGTAACTTTCTAAAAGGAGAAACGCGGGAAAGAAATCGTTATGGGAATAAACTTGAGCAGATTATTACAACCAAAGAATGTTCTTTATGTAAAGGCCAACGGCTTAATCAAAAATCTTTATCTTGTAAGATTAACGGTAAAAATATTGCGGAATGTACAGCTCTATCTGTATCAATGCTTTTAGAGTTTATAGAGTCCATAAAAAGTGAGAAATTTGAAACCGTTTTACATGAACTCATTAATAAACTGAGTAACTTAAACTTAGTTGGTCTCAGTTATTTAAACCTTAATCGTGTGAGCAATACATTATCGGGCGGTGAATCACAACGAATCAAAATGGTTAAACATTTGGGTAATAGTCTAGTTGATCTGCTCTACATTTTTGATGAGCCAAGTATTGGGCTGCATCCAAAAGATTTAGATAATATTATTAAAATCATTCAAAAGATTAGAGATAAAGGAAATAGTGTTTTACTGGTTGAACATGACCCTGATCTTATTAGAACAGCGGACCATGTCATTGATATGGGTCCTCTTTCTGGTGTCAATGGTGGTCAAATCATTTACCAAGGAACTTTCGAAGAATTAAAGAACTCATCAGGTTTAACAGGCCAGTTTTTTAAAAGACCAAATACCTATAAAAAAACGCCCCGCATTCGTTGTGAATGGATTTCGATTAAAAATGCTCATTTATTCAATCTAAAAAATATTGATGTTGATATTCCCAAAAATTGTCTAAGCGTTATTACAGGTGTTGCGGGTTCTGGAAAAAGTACGTTAATCAGTAAAGTCTTACCACAACAATATCCTGAAACAAAAGTAATTGATCAATCTGCAATTACTGCAAGCATTCGGTCAAATTTACTGACCTATCTAGACCTTCTTGATCCGATTCGCCAACTATTTGCAAAAGCAAATAAAGTGAGTGCTAAGCTCTTTAGTTTTAACAGCGAAGGTGCTTGTCCTCAATGTAAAGGATCAGGTATCGAGAAAATTGAACTCGCATTTTTAGATGATGTTGAAATGACATGCGACCTTTGTCACGGCTCAGGATACGCCCCAGAGGTGTTAAAGTATCAATATAAAGATAAAAACATTGCTGAAATCTTGAAAATGACTGTTACTGAAGCCAGTCACTTTTTTGAAGAACGTAATTTACAGCAGCAATTTAATTCATTGGTAAGCTTAGGGTTAGACTATATTGCAATTGGCCAGCGCTTAAATACTTTCTCTGGTGGCGAGCGCCAAAGATTAAAACTCTCAAAAGAGCTTAATGAAACAGATAATATTTTTGTATTAGATGAGCCGAGTACAGGCTTACACCCTTCTGATACTGAAAAATTGATTAGTTTATTAAATAGCTTGGTTGAAAAAGGCAATACGATCATCGTTATTGAACATAATCTAGACATTATTAGCCAAGCAGATTGGATTATTGATATCGGTCCATTAGCTGGTGACAAAGGTGGTGAATTGGTGTTTTCTGGAACTGTTACTAGTTTGCTCTCAGCAGAAAAATCATTCACAGGTCACTATTTGAAAAAATATCTAGAGCTGTAAAGATTTGATCGACTAGCTTGGCACAATCAAGTTTAAATGTGAGAGCCCTGGCGACTAAACCTCTAGAAAATAAAATATCTATTTTGAGTTTGGCTATCGATAAAGCGTTTACCGACAGCCATTTAAACATTCGGCTTAATCAAACTTAAATAATTCAGGACTAAGACTATACAGTGAGTCAGAATTTGCTTGAATCAAAGCTGCATGCATTAAGGTTCTAGGTAAAATACGTTCAAAATAAAATTGTGCCGTAGAAACTTTTGCAAAATAAAATTCATCTTTGGTTCCTTGCTCAATTTTTTCTTGAGCAATTACCGCCATTTTTGCCCATAGATAAGCAAAAACCGCATAACCAGAAAAGTAGAGATAATCAACAGCTGCTGCGCCTACTTCATCCAGATTATTGGTTACTTTGTTTTGTAAATCTTCGGTTAAATCAATCCATTGATTCACGACTTGTTCTAACTTTGAAAGCATAGGCTGTGTAATGTTATTTCCTTGATTCATGTTTAAGAAATTCTTGATTTCATCTGTTAACAGCAGAAGTAGATTTCCCTTTGAACCTATTATTTTACGAACTAGCAAATCAACTGCTTGAATTTCAGTCGTTCCTTCATAGAGCGTAGAAATACGAACATCCCGTGCGATTTGTTCCATTCCGTGTTCAGAAATATAGCCATGGCCTCCAAAAACCTGCATGCCATGTTTAGCGGACTCTACGCCTAGCTCAGTCATAAATGCTTTTGCGATGGGGGTAAGTAACGCTAATTTATCTTCAGCATTTTTTTGTTCTAACTCATCGGTAGAAAGATCAGCAATGTCTACGTAAGTAGATAGGTAATATGCTAATGCGCGTGAACCCTCTGCAAATACTTTTTGCGTGAGTAACATATTACGCACTGGTGCATGCACAATAATTGGGTCGGCTGGCAAGTCTGGATTCTTTATGCCAGAGATAGAGCGCATTGCTAACCGCTCTTTGGCATATGTGAGTGCACCTTGATAGGCAGTTTCTGAAGCAGCCAGACCTTGTATGGCGGTACCAATACGTGCTGCATTCATGAAAGTAAACATACAATTCAGACCGCGGTTTTCTGGTCCAATTAAAAATCCTTTAGCATTATCGAAATTTAGTACGCATGTCGCATTACCATGAATACCCATCTTATGCTCTAGAGCACTACAAACCACGCCATTTCGTTCAGCAATATTTCCATCTGTATCTAAATTAAATTTAGGCACAATGAATAAGGATATGCCTTTAGTACCCAACGGCGCATCGGGTAAGCGAGCTAACACAATATGAATAATATTTTCGGATAAGTCATGTTCTCCGGCTGAAATAAAAATTTTCTCGCCAGTAATGCTATAACTACCGTCTTGATTAGAAACTGCCTTTGTTCGTATTAAGCCTAAATCGGAACCAGCATGTGACTCTGTTAAACACATCGTACCAGTCCAAATACCAGAGATCAGATTTGTCAGATATTTTTGTTTTTGCTCATCTGTACCGTGGCTTTCAATTGTAGACATCGCACCATGTGATAAGCCGGGATACATTCCCCATGCCCAGTTGGTTGAAGTTAAAATTTCAGAAATAGCGATCCATAACAAAGATGGAAACCCCTGTCCTCCGTATTCTTCATTACCCGTTAAAGATGGGAAGCCAAGTTCTACATATTTTTGATAAGCCTCTTTAAACCCATCTGGTGTAGTCACAATCCCATTTTGAACTTTACAGCCTTGTTGATCACCAATAGCGTTTAATGGAAGTAATTCATTTTCACAGAAATCTGAAGCAACTTCTAAATATTGCTCTACGATTTCAGAAGTCATTTTATCTTTAGATTGAGGGTATTTTGCATAGAGCTTTTCAAAACCCAATAAATCCTTAAAAACAAAATTGATGTCACGAAGTGGCGATGTATAACTTGGCATATTTTTCCCTACCTTTTAAATTCTTGATTCCATTTTCCTATTCGTATCTTCTGACGAGTAATCATCTCAAAAGTATTTCATGATTCGAAATAGGCGGTTTGGGGTAAAAATATAGGCAAAAAAACAACATTAAAAATAACTTGTGTGCATGTTTAATTATTTATTTAATTCATTTTATTCATTATAAAAAATTAGTTAAGCTCAGAAGAAGCTAAAGATTAAGAGAGTTAATTCAGTATTAAAAAAAGTAAATTCTTGATTATCCTCAAATGGGCAACTTCAAGATATTACCTATTTTTCAATGAATTATTTCTTTTATAAGTGTTAATTAAAATCGTTCGTGTGAACATGGATATTAAAGGAAAATTTTATGGAACTTAAGCCAACACCAGAACAAATTGAAGCATTTCGAAATGATGGTGCATTTCTTTTTAAGAACTGTCTAACTAAGGAACAGTTAGAAGCATGTTATGAAGCTTTTAAATGGAATGTAGCAAATCCAGGTCCATTTAATTTTCGTGCTTTAGATGGAACTAAGTTACAAACACATATTGATAATGCCAACCCAAAAGCTAAAGAAAAATTAGATAAACTTGTCATGTCCCTACCTTTCGGAAAGATCTTTCAAGAGCTATGGGGATCAGAGCATGTATGGTATTACGCCGAGGAAGTATTCGCTAAAGAAGGTGGAAAGAGTGGCCGCGGACCGTGGCATCAAGATAGCTCTGTTATGCCATTTACTGGAAAACATTGGGGCAATGCTTGGATTACATTCCAATCTGTTCCAAAGAAAAATTCTTTAGAAATTATTCGTGGTTCATGTAATGGTATTCAATACGACGGTGCAAGTTTCAGTAATGCAGACGACCCAACAGATCCTGTTTATGATGATGGAACTCTACCTCGATTACCCCACATCGATAAAGATCTAGAAAAAGATCCTAACTCATGGGATGTATTATCTTGGGCCGTTGAGCCAGGTGATGTTCTGTTTCTACATCCTCACTCTCTTCATGGAGGAGCCGGAGTAGATGAAGATTTCCCAAATCGTCATACTTTGGTATTTCGTTTCTTCGGTGATGATGCAAGATTCCGGTGTTTACCAGAATCAAGTGAACGTTATGCACGTAATGGTGCACTATTTAAAGAAGAAATGGCCAAACTCAATGAAGGTGATTTATTCCGTTCACCAATCTTCCAGCAAATTGCTTAATCAGAAATAAAGGAGGAATTTGTTATGGAAAAACAATTAATCAATCCTGGTGTTCGTAAACAACGTTACTACGATGAGTTGCATTTTTCGTCAGCAACACGTGTTGGAGATATGATCTGGGTATCTGGCTGCGTGGGAGCAAATGTTGAAACAGGTGTGATTGGTACCACCATGGAAGAACAAGCTCACCAAGCGTTTGAAAATGTTAAAGAGGTACTCGAAGCAGCAGGTGCAACAATGGCAGATATTGTAGAAATTATGACGTTCCACACTGACCAACGAGGAGAAATAGCTGAGTTTATTTCTGTAAAAGATAAATATTTACCTGCTAACTATCCTGCGTGGACAGGTGTAGGAGTCTCTCAGCTAGCCCGCCCTGAATTTAAAATCGAAATCCGTGTTATTGCCGTCGCAGGATGTGGGGCAAAATAGCACTCAATTACAAAGATAATTTTTAAGGAAAGACCAAGTTAACTAAAGCTATCTTTTTGCATATAGATAATATGCAAAAAGATTAGCTCTACTCAAATTTTAATTTGGTCTTAAAAAAATAAAAATTTAACAGGAAGTTAAATATATGGGCAATTCTGAACACTCAATCAATTTAAGCTCATCCGCCGGCTTACTCGCGCGTATGGATCGGCTACCCGTAATGAAAATACATTATTTTTGGGCAGCGTTACTTGCCGTAAATCTAATGTTGGAATACTACGACAACGCAATTTTTGCATATGCCGCCCCTATTATTAAGTCGCATACAAATTATAGTACCGAACAAATTGGAACTATTTCTAGCATGTTTTTTGTAGGGATGATTATCGGTGCACTTGTAGGAGGTAGACTATCAGATAAATTTGGACGAAGATCAATTATTTTCTGGGCTACTCTACTCTACTCTGTAGGTTCTCTCTTTACAGCACTTTCTACCAGTTATGAAATGATGTTAATTTCAAGAGTGATCACAGGAATTGGCGTCCAGGCGGCTACTTCTGTACTTTTAGTGTATGTCGCAGAAATGTTTCCAAGCCATACACGTGGTCGGTTTTTATCAATTGTTACTTTTGGTTTTGTTATCTCTGGTCTAGCAGCAGCAGCATTAGCCCTCTTTTATTTACCAAATAGTGGTAATGATGCTTGGCGTCATCTTTTCTATGTAGGTAGTATAGGTTTATTAATTGCGCCTTTCATTCGTTTTGGGTTACCTGAATCTATTCGATGGTATATTTCTAAAAACAAATATAAGCAAGCAGAAGAATTAGTTTTCAAACTTGAACAGAGAGCTATTTCGAACAATCAAATATTGGAAACACCTAAAGTCACTGCTATTGAAAATTCTCAAGAAGCAACGTTTTCAGAACTATTAAAAAATAAAGCCGTACTATTCACGATTGCTATCGTTGGGATAGGTTATTTTGGCTCAACTTTAGCATATTACCTATTCGGAAATTGGGGTATTTATTCTTTGGTATATGGGCTGAAATACAGCGAAGATAAGGCCTATTATATTTTCTTCATGTGGAACGTCATTTATTGTGTAACGCCTTTCATTGCTATGAGTGTATTGGATCGCTTTGAGCGTAAATCAATGATTTTAGCAATGTCAGCCTTAGCCGCATTTCCCCTAATTGCATTAGGTATCTCTACTACCAGTTGGATATTAATCGCTGCGGGTGGCCTTACTTCAATTCTCACAGGGATGGTTATTAACGGATATTACACCTATATTCCAGAAACTATACCAACTAAATTACGAGCATTAGGTAGTGGAATCATTATTTCATTAGGCCGATTTGGAGGGGCTGTTTCTGGTGTTTTAGGAGCGTGGCTCTTTACGACTGCTGGAATTCAAGGGGTTATGTTTACAGCTGCTGCATTTTATATCCTATTTGCCCTACCTGTTATCTTCTTCGGACCACTCACCACTAACCGCACACTTGAAACAGTTAATCGTCAGGTTATTAGCGGCAAATAAATTAAGCCAGTACATATCTCATAATCTTGCGCTCACCAGAGCGTGAGCAGGATTAGCTTACCCAATTTCATGATATTTAAGGAAAAAATCATGTCAAAAATAATACTACCATTTACTATTTTATGTTGTATTGTAAACTCAACTCTAGTTCAAGCAGTTGAAATAAATAAGGATTTAAATTTAAACTTTACTGCTACGGCTATGTCGGAATATCGTCGTTCAGGTTTTGATCTGAGTGATGGGAAACCTGTAGTGCAAGGCTTAATTTCTCTTGCACATAAATCGGGATGGGATATTTCTGCACAGATCTCAAACTACGATGTAACCGTTACACCAGCAAAATATGAAATAGCTTACACCATTGGCTATTTTCATCCTTTTACTGAAAAAGTTTATGTTTACTCATCAATCGGCCAAACAGTATTACCGAATTGGGCGGATGGCAACGTAACAGAGTGGTTTATTAGTGCGAATGCATATGGCGCTTTCTTTAATTATTACTATGATTGGGGAAAACATTCAGATGCTCAATATCGCTACATTGGCTATAAATATAATTTCCCAAAAAATGTATGGCTTGATATGCGTTATGGTTATAACGATGTAGGCGTACAACTAACAAATGAAGATGGTGATGTTCGACATAACTACAGTACGCGTAAAGTTGAATTAGGAAAGAAATATAACGGAATTGACTATACTTTAACTTACGTTGATACAGATTTAACCAAATCCGAATGTACACAAATTATGGCATTCGGAGACAAATGTTCAGCTACAGTTGTATTTGGTATTAAAAAGACTTTTTAACTAAAGATATGGGAAGTTTTCTATGTATGAGAAAGCTTCCCATTTTTTATATTCAGAATTTAGTTTTTATTGTTTAATCACTTAAATTAAGAGGATTTCTTATGATACAAGCAAAACGGATCGGCATTTATGGCACAGGAAAAGCCGCCTCTCAAATTATTAAAGCCTTAGAAAATAGCCCTCATAGTCTTACGGCTGCAATTGCTTTTTTAAAAGAACAAGATGGTGAAGATATAGGCACATTAACTGGCGGTAAACCATTAGGTATTAAAGCAACGCTTGATCTTGAAATTTCAATTAATTCTAAAGAATTTGACGTTTTGCTTTATGCAGGCTTAGGTGGCGAGACGCTATATAAAACGATGATTTTATGTGCGAATGCGGGAGTTGATTTAATTCACGCATGCTTTGCTCATCCTAAACTCAGACTCTCTTCAGAGTTATATAGCCAAATACAGGACAAAGCTTTAGTTACCGGATCTCGTATTGTTGGAACAGGTATGCTACCAGGATTTTGGTTAGATGTTGTTCCTGCTTTATTTACGAGTGCATTACCCGCTCCTGTTTCTGTAATTGGAGAATCGTGTGCAGATATAACCACTTGGGGTTACGGCGTATTAGCAAATGAAATCGGTGTAGGTCAACCACCTGAACCAGATTCGGTTGGACCTATTGGGGGCATACTGCAAGAATCAGCGTTAATGATTGCTGAAGTATTAGGATTAGATGCTATGCCTGAACGTAGTGGAGGTTTTGTGATATCTGACATTGCAACAGAAGTCATTGGTATTCCGGTTAATGTAGGCGATCGTATTGGTTTTGATGAAACTGCCAGTGTTGTTTTTGAGGGTAAAGAGCGAATAAAGCTAGGATGGAAAGGTCTTCCAGCAAATTATCATGGTTTCAAATCTTCTTTAACCATTACGGTTATTGGTGGAGATGGTTCGCAAATTAAAATTGATACTACCCGTCCTACGGACCCATACCCGGGAACTGCAGCCCGTTTCATCCATGCGATCCATGGTATTCAAGCCCTAGCTGGTGGGTTACACACTCCTGTAGAAATGTCTATTTAATAAAAATGTTTTATAAAAAAAGCAGTCAAAATAGACTGCTTTTTTATTCTTAACTTAGGCATCAGGCGATTTCAAATAATCCAGCAGCCCCCATACCACCACCAATACACATAGAAACCACGACATATTTCACACCACGGCGTTTACCTTCAAGTAAAGCATGTCCAACCAGTCGGGATCCTGTCATTCCATATGGATGGCCTATTGAAATACTTCCGCCATTTACATTGTATTTATTTGGGTCAATTCCAAGCTGATCACGACAATATAGAACTTGGCACGCAAATGCCTCATTAAGCTCCCATAATCCAATATCATCTACTGAAAGGCCATGCTGTTTAAGCAATTTAGGAATCGCATAGACAGGTCCAATACCCATTTCTTCAGGTGCATTACCAACAACCGTCATTCCACGATAAATACCTAAAGGTTCAATACCCAATTGTTCTACTAGTTTTCCGTTCATGACGACACAGGCACTTGCACCATCCGATAATTGACTGGCATTCCCGGCAGTGATCACACCACCTTCAATTACAGGAGCTAAATTACTTAATGATTCCAATGTTGTGCTCGGGCGGTTTCCTTCATCTTGACTCAAAGTTATCTCTTTAAGTGAGGATATTCCTGTAGCTTTATCAGTGACCATCATCTGAGTGGTAATGGGCACAATTTCATTATTAAAAATTCCAGCAGCTTGTGCTCGTGCTGTTCTCAGTTGCGACTCTAGTGAATATTGATCTTGAAGTTCTCTAGAAATTCCATATTTTCGTGCTACAAATTCTGCGGTTTCTAGCATTGGCATGTAAGCTGTTGGCTGAGCTGCTAAAACGTTAGGATCCATTTCCGCTTTAACCCATTCCATATATCGATTTTGCACAGCAGAAATGTTTTCTTGTCCACCAGCAATGACCGTTTGCATACCGTCATACATAATCTGTTTTGCCGCAGTAGCGATCGCCATTAAACCAGATGCACATTGGCGGTCGATTGTTTGAGCACCAATTATTGAAGGTAGTCCAGCAGCAAACAAACCATGTCTTGCGACGTTATTCCCAGCAGTACCTGCATTTAAAACCGAACCAATCACAGCATCTTCAATACGATCTGGTTCAATACCTGCTCGTTCCACCGCATGTTTAATGGCATGTCCTAGCATTGTAGGAGAGTGAGTCGCATTAAAAGCGCCTCGATATGCTTTGCCAATCGGTGTACGAGCTGTCGAAACAATTACTGCATCAATCATGGGTCTTCCTTGTACTTGTAAAATGAAATAAATAAAAATATTGCAATGGAATTAAGGAGTAATGATATTTAGCTGTACATAAGCAGCTCTAAACCTATAGGTCTTTTATAAATTTTTGGCAAAGCAAATCCATTGCCTCGTTTTATGACGAAACTTATATGTTTACGAACTCTAAGATTAATTAGAAATAGGTATATTTATGGGAACAATGATGACTTCATCATCTAGAATGGGCTTCGATTAGAAGTCATATTGTATTCTCAAAAAATACGTCACCTATATAGAGCTATGAATATCAATGCATCCTTAAAACCATTGCTCAGGCATATTCAGAGGAGTTGTTTCCACTGGATCCAGCACTGCCAACCAACTGGATATTTTTGGCATTTCCCAGCCAAAAAAGTAATCACAAGCTGCGAGTTTTCCATTTAAGAAATCGCTGTTTGATGATGTCTCAATAGTTTTATGAATTGTGATGGCTTGATCTAACCACAACCAACCTACGACTAAATGCCCAAATGCCTCTAAGTAGTTTGCAGCATTTGCTAATTGCACTTCTAAATCTTCTAGACTGTGCAGATTCTTAGTCACTCGAAGGATTTCTTTCCATGCCTGATCCAATTTATTGGCATGACTCTGTAATTTATCTATTAGTAGAGCTTGCTTAATGGTTTCAGAAATCTTCTCATCCAAGAGTTTCACAGATAGCCCATCATTGATACGAGTTTTTCGATCCAACAAGTCTAGCGCCTGAATACCAAATGTACCTTCGTGAATTGGATTTAGTCGGTTATCTCGATAGAACTGTTCTACATTGTATTCACGGGTATAACCATATCCGCCATGAACCTGAATAGCTAAATCGTTTGCGACCAGTCCCCACTGAGAAGACCAACTTTTTACCACAGGCGTTAATAAGTCTAGTAATGCATTAATATTCTGGCGTTCTTTCTCGTCTTCAACAGAATGGATATCATCTACAAGACGTGCTGCATATAAACATAAGGCTAAAGCGCCAGAAGCATATGATTTTTGTGCCAATAGCATACGGCGAACATCTGCATGCTGAATAATTGGAACTTGAGGTGAATTTACATTACGGTCAGCTCGTGGACGACTCTGCAATCTAGTTTTAGCGTAATCGAGAGCATGTAAATAGCCTGTATAACCTAATGCTGCTGCTGTCAAACCCACCGAGATCCGGGCTTCATTCATCATATGAAACATGTAGGCTAAGCCTTTCCCAGGTTCACCAATTATCTCGCCTAATGCTCCCGCTTCGCCCTCAGGTTTAAACCGACCTTCTCCAAAGTTTAATACACAATTTACCGTGCCGCGGTTACCCATCTTATGGTTGATACCAGCGAGTACAACATCATTACGCTCGCTTGGTTGGCCATTTTCATCCAGTACTTTACGTGGAACTGCAAATAATGAAATTCCTTGCACACCTGGTGGTATTTGGCCGTTTTCATTCGGTATTTTAGCTAAAACCAGATGGAGTATATTTTCGGATATATCGTGATCCCCGCCGGAAATCCACATTTTATTACCGAATAAGCGATATCTTCCATCAGCCGTCGGGACAGCACGGGTACGGATGTCAGCTAGACTAGAACCTGCTTGAGGTTCAGATAAACACATTGTTCCAAAACAATTTCCTTCCGCCATTGCATTGACATAAGGAGAAACTTTGTCCTGTTTACCATGTGCGATCAAAAGGTTCGCATTTGCAATTGTTAAAAATGCATAACCCGCCGTGCCCGTATTTGCTGCTAAAAGATATGCCATTCCTGCTCGCTCAACCGTACTAGGCAGACTCATTCCGTTCCATTCAGGAGGAAATGCAGCACTCATTAACCCAGCATCAGAAAAAGCACGTAAAGCAATTCCCACCTCAGGATTTACTGTGACTTTCTCTCCATCAAATGAAGGCTCGTTACTATCATTCTTCTTGTTATGAGGAGCAAACAGATCTTTAGCTAAACTTTCATAAACATTTAAAACTGACGTATAGTCAAAACGATCCTGACCAGAAAAATGTGGACGCTGATTTAGCGATTCAATATTCAACCAATCAAATAACAAAAAATCTAGATCATTGCGAGAGAGAATAAGTTCATCTGTCATGATATCTACCTACTATAAATTTAGCAGTGAGAGCCATTCAGCGACAAGGGCTGGTTTAGTCTCATCTTCGATTTCAATAGTTACTTCAAGCGTCATTTGATAACGTCCGACAGCTTTTTCTGTAAGTGCTTTTAATAAAAAATGCCCACACACTCGTTTTCCACTACGTACAGGATTAATAAAGCGCAAGCTATTCATTCCATAGTTTATGGAACTCGTTAATTCTTTAATGGGAGGCATTGCATCTGCTGCCATCGCAGATAATAAAGACAGTGTAAGAAATCCATGGGCAATGGTCCCACCAAATGGACTCTGACTTGCGGCTTGCTCATCTACATGAATGTATTGCCAATCTCGAGTCACATCAGCAAAGGCATTAATAGAGCCTTGATCAATCGTAATCCAATCAGAAATACCTATCACTTCACCTTGTAAATCAAAAAGTTGTGCAATTGAAAGTGGAGTTTTTTGTGCTAGAACATCAACCATTTTATTCTCCCACTTGTAAACCAGCTTTGTTCAATTCAAGGTTCCCTTGAGCAAAACCTGTGGCAGGAATGAATTCACCGTTACGATCTGAAACTTCTGATAGTTTTGTCGCTAATACATGACATGTGTCGTCACCAGTTCCGATATGAATGCCTTGAGTCATTGTGATATGTGCTGCTTCAAAGCTTCCTGCACCTGCGCATAAAATCATTCTGGTTGGTGCATCTTCACTAACAAGTACAGCAACCGCAGGACTTACCGCACTTGGAGCAAGTGCTTTAAGAGATGCTTCAGGTAATAAACCTTCTAACATACGTGTTGCAGCGGTTGGGGCAAGACAATTGACTCGTACGTTGTGTTTCTCACCTTCGAGTGACAAAGTTTGCATTAAACCCACTAATGCCATTTTGGCAGCACTATAATTAGACTGACCAAAATTTCCATATAAACCAGATGAAGAAGTTGTCATTACAATACGGCCATACTTTTGCTCACGCATGATATCCCATACCGCTTTAGTACAATTTACGGCGCCCATTAAATGCACTTCTACAACTGTTCGGAAATCATCTAAGGACATTTTGGTAAAGGTTTTATCACGTAGAATCCCGGCATTATTAATTAAAATATCTACTCGTCCCCAACGCTCAATCGTTTCTTTTACCATTGCTTCTACTTGCGAAGCTTCTGTGACTGATGCACCGTTTGCAAATGCTTCTCCACCCACACTTACAATTTCATCAACGACTGATTGAGCCGCATTTGTTGATCCGCCATTTCCATTGACATCACTTCCTAAATCATTCACTACTACTTTTGCACCGAGACGAGCTAATAACAAAGCATGTTCTCTTCCTAGACCTGCGCCAGCACCAGTCACAATTGCTACTCGATTTTTTAAATCAATCATTTTTTAATCCATTAATATAATTATCAGTAATATCAAGACACTTTAGCCTTGCTACCTAAGCTATGAGTAGTAACTATAATGTAAAAAATATAGTTACTACTTCTTTTAAATAGTTAAGCCACCATCAACAACAATACATTCGCCATTGGTATAGCTAGAGGCCTCTGAAACGAGGTATAAAACTGTTCCTGCCATTTCACGTGGTTCAGCATGACGGCGTAACGGAATTTCAGCCATTAATTTTTCATATAGTTCAGGGTCACTGAACAATGCGCTTGCAAATTTGGTCTTAGTAAAACCAGGAACCAAGGCATTAACTCTAATTCCAAAAGGCCCACATTCTTTTGCAAATGTTTTGGTCATATTGATGACAGCAGCTTTCGTAATTGAATAGATGCCTTGTTTATCGCCAGGCTGTAATCCATTTACCGAGGCAGTATTTACAATTGCACCGCCACCTTGTGATTTCATTAATTTCCCTGCCTCAATAGACATGAAGAAATAACCGCGAATATTCACTTCTACCGTTTTGTTATAGGCTGCTAAATCTGTATCTAAAACATGGCCAAAATATGGATTTGCCGCTGCATTATTAACAAGAATATCTAAGCGGCCATGTTTATTGCGAATATGTTCAAAAATAGAAGATATGTCTTCCATTTTTCCAACATGACATGCAAATGCTTCAGCCTTTCCACCCAAGGCAATAATTTCTTCTGCAACAATTTTACAGTCTTCAATCTTTCGGCTTGAAACGATGACATAAGCACCTTGTTCTGCTAATAATTTAGCAATTTCTTCACCAATGCCTCGACTAGCTCCAGTCACCAGCGCTATTTTTCCTGATAAATCAAAAAGATTAGTTGCCATGCTTTTATACTCCTCTTTCCCTTTTCTTCTATATGTTTTAAAAAATTAATCATTTCCTTAAAACACATAAATCCTTGTATTTTAAAATTAATGCCAAGTTAATAAGTTTATGCCATATTCACGAAAATGCTGATGCTCGTTCAGACTTAAAATGCTATGACGTTTACTATCACTTAAAATTTGCGTGATACCGCAATTCACCATTGACCAATTCAACTCAAAAGTAGCTTGATCAGTTAAACCTAGCAGTGATTGTATAATTACGGAAATCACGCCTCCTGAACTGAAAACAACAACATTTTTTCCTTTTGAGCTATTCACAATGTCTGTAAAAGCACTAACACATCTATGCTGAAACTCTTTCCATGTTTCACTATAGTCAGAATCATATTCACCGCTTTGCCAACGGTTTACAGCCTTACCAAACATGACTCCCATGGTTTTTACAGGATGAGACGAGCTCTTAATTTCCTCTAAAATTTCAGCTTTACTTGAATATTTTTTCTTATCCAAATTTACTAAAACTTGATCATGATCAAATTCATTTAAACCTTCATGGGGTAAAGCTATAAGTGGTAAATGCATTTCTGCTAAACAATGTTCTGCTGTTTGTTGATGTCTTAGCATTCCTCCTCTCCATGCACTGTCGAAAGATTTAGCTTGATCATCAAAAACTTTACCTAAAACCCTAGCTTGCTCAGCACCTTTTATGGATAGCTGATCATATTTATCAGTACCCCATGATGCCTGACCATGTCTTACAAAAGTAATTAGAGCCATCTCATCCTCTTATTTTTACTTAGCCTGCCAAGTCAGTTGTAAACAACGTACAAACATAGCTTCCACAAAAACTCCAAAATCTTTAAAAGCTGGGTTTTGTGTTTCCTTGTGGTAATAGCGATAATAAATTTGCTGAACAATGGCTGCTAAACGGAATAATCCAAAAACCTCATAAAAGTTCCAGTTATCTGTCTGTAGACCTGTTTTCTGCAAATAATATTTAACGACTTCCTTGCGGCTAAACATTCCTTTTAAGTGTGTTGGTTGGCGTCTTGTCGATTTCAACAAAACGCTATCATCATCTTGTATCCAATAAGCAAGTGCACACCCTAAGTCCATTAATGGATCTCCTAAGGTTGCCATTTCCCAATCCAATACGCCGATGAGACGAGTTGGATCTTTAGGATCTAAAATGACGTTATCAAACCGCCAGTCATTATGAATAACACATGTTTTAACGTCTTTAGGTATATGGTTTAGAAGCCATGTTCTTATAGCTTCAAAACTAGGTACATCTGGTGTTTTCGCTTTTTCATAACGCTTAATCCAACCTTCTACCTGTCTACGACAATAACCTTCACCTTTACCTAAATCTTCTAAATCTGTGCCTTTGTACGGCACCTGATGAAGTGCGATTAATGCATCAATCGTATTCATGCACAACTGATTGACTTTTTTAGGCGTAAAATTTAAATCTTCGGGTAGATCTGCTCGAGGAATCACACCTTCAATCCGATCCATCACATAAAAATCACAACCAATAACGGTCTCATCAGTACATAATGCAACCATATCTGGAACTAATGGGTATAAAGGCTTAAGTGATTTTTGAACTTTATACTCACGGTTCATATCATGTGCAGATTTTGCTTTGGTTCCCGCTGGCGGACGGCGTAAAATTAAATCTCGATTATCGTAACGAATACGATATGTCCAATTAGAAGCACCACCTGAGTACTGGGTAACTTGCGGCATCCCATTTAGAACAACTCCCTGTTCCTTCAACCACTGGTCAACCGCTTTAATATCCAGCTCCTCACCTCGGCGGACAGCTCCTCCTACATCGATGACATTCATTACGCGATCTTTCCCTTTAATGGCTGAGTAGTACGGCCATAACCACGTTTTTTAAGCTCGATTTTTGTGATTACTCGCTTGTGTACTTCATCAGGACCATCAGCCAATCGTAAAGTACGAGCAGCGCCAAAGAAGCGTGCTAAAGGTGTATCGTTGGCTACGCCCATTCCACCATACATCTGAATTGCCATATCCATGACTTGCTGCATTACATTTGGCGCAATGACTTTAATGGCAGAAATTTCTGTCATGGCTGCTGTATTTCCAACAGTATCCATTTTCCATGCAGCATAAAGAGTCATTAAACGTGCTTGAGCAATAGCAATTCGTGCATCGGCCACTTTCTCTTTATTTCCACCTAACTCTAAGATGGGTTGACCAAATGCAATTCGACTCATGCCTCGATCAATCATTAATTCTAGTGCACGTTCTGCCGCACCTACACATCGCATGCAATGATGAATTCGTCCCGGTCCTAAGCGCCCTTGTGCTATTGCAAATCCTTCACCCGGACCACCAATAAAATTCTCGACTGGTACACGAACGTTTGTAAAACTCACTTCTCCATGACCATGAGGCGCATCTATATCACCAAAAATCGGTAACATTCTTTCAATTTTTACTCCAGGTGTATTGATAGGTACAAGAACCATGGAGTGCTGTTCATGTCTTCCTTTTTTGGAATCAGGAGTGTGAGCCATAAAAATTAAAAGTTTTGCATTTGGATCACCTAAACCTGATGACCACCATTTACGGCCGTTTAAAACAATTTCATTGCCATCAACAATAGCTGTAGCTTGCATATTGGTTGCATCACTTGAAGCAACTTCTGGCTCTGTCATACAAAATACAGAACGGATATCACCATTCAATAAAGGTTCTAACCATTGCTTTTTTTGTGCCTCACTGCCATAACGCCATAGCACTTCCATATTTCCAGTGTCTGGCGCGCTACAATTGAAAACCATTGGTGCTAAAAAGCTACGTCCAGTTTGTTCTGCAATATGTGCATATTCTTGAATACTTAATCCAGCTCCAAGCTTTTCGTCTGGCAAAAACATATTCCATAAACCAGCTGCTTTCGCTTTTGCTTTTAAAGTTTGTAGTGTTTTAGGCCATTTCCACGTTGTCCAATCTTCCGGATCACAAGTCCGATGTACCTCTTTCCAGAAATCATCTTCAATTGGAACAATTTCATTCTCCATGAACTGTTTTGTTTTTTCTAAGTACGCCTTACCTTTTGCGCTAAGTTCAAAATCCATTATCTTTAACTCTGTTTCTTGGTATTTGCCAAGCGTACATAAGTTTGTATAATGAATAAAATGAATTAATTTTATAGTGAATCATGCACAAAGATAATGAAAAAGTAGCATCGCTAGCTCGAATTGATCTAAATTTATTTCGAGTCTTCGCAACAATTTATAAAGAGAAAAACTTAACACGTGCGAGCGAGCAGCTATTTCTTAGCCAACCTGCTGTAAGTCATGCACTTGCTAGATTACGTGAACACTTCAATGACCCCCTGTTTATTAGAGATGGACATGGAGTAATGCCTTCACAAGTTGCAAAACGAATTTGGCCAAATATTGAACACTCACTTGCTTTATTAAATGAAGCTATTCAAAGCACCTTAGATTTTCAACCAGAAAGGGATTTAAAGAAAATAACTATTGCAATGAATGATGAGTTTGAACCCATATTACTGCCACTAATCATTCAACATTTTTCAAATTTTAATGATGAATTAAAAATAAATAGTGTTCGTATTGATCGTAAGAATTTACGTCAAGAACTCGCATCTGGAAGAATTGATTTTGCGATAGATGTTACACATTCAATTGAAGAAGGCATTGCTCAACAAACGTGTATGAAAGATAAGTTTGTTATTATGTGCCATGAAAAACATCCCATCCTAAAATTAGGCTTAAATATAGAAAATTATTTAAAAACTGAACATATCACAGTCTCAGCTCGACCTACGGGAAGAGTCTTTGAAGACTTTATATTGTCAAAACAAGGATTAAAAAGATCAATCAAACTCAGATGCCAACAATACCAAACAGCGATTAGTATGCTCACGCAATCAAACTATTTGCTTACCATTTCATATTGCCAAGCACTGTATCTTAAAAAAAATCATCCAGAGATTAAAATTTATCCTCTTCCTGTGAACATTGAAGGATATGAGATGAATCTATATTGGGATGAAGAAAAAACAAACGAGCAAGAAACGTCATGGTGTAAGACTCAATTACTTCAAGTAATGGCTAATCTACAAGCAAGTTTGACTGAGAAGAAATAAGTCTGACAACTTCAAACGATTAGTTTGATGCATAATTTAATATCTATTTTATTCATTTTATTCATCGTATAAAAAGCTTTAAGCTCATTTTATTTCATGGAAGACGGAAATTAAAAATGAGTAAAGTTTGGCAACAAACATACATTGAGGCTGGTATCCCTGATGAGATCTGCTTACCTCCAATAAGTAGCTCAATGATTGACATCTTTGAACGAAACAGCAAAGAATTTGCTGATAAAACTGCCTATATTTTTAGAGATGAAAAATTAAGCTATAAACAAGTTGATCACTTATCTTTGAAGTTTGCTGGTTTTTTACAATCACTTGGACTTAAAAAAGGCGCACGTGTCGCTGTCATGCTACCAAACATCTTGCAGTACCCTATTTCAGTGATGGGTATTCTTCGAGCAGGATTAATTTTAGTAAATGTAAATCCTTTATATACGCCAAGAGAGCTTGAGCATCAATTAAAAGATTCAGGTGCAGAAGTTATTATTGTTCTGGACAGTTTAAAAAATACTTTTCAGCAAATTGCTGCTAACACTGCAGTCAAACATTTAATCGTAACGAGTATAAATGAGTCTTTAGTTGAACCATTTGCACAAACAAACAATGATGAGTCCATCTTATTTAGTTCGGCTTTAGCGTCTCCTATATCAACGTACACTAAACCTGACCTCACTTTAAATGACACAGCTGTTTTGCAGTACACAGGTGGCACAACGGGTGTTTCTAAAGGCGCTGAATTGACTCATCTTAATCTGGTGTCAAATCTATTACAAAATAACGCTATTTTTGGACCAATCTTGTTAGGTGGAAAACAAGAACAGCAAAATATGATTTGCGCTTTACCTCTTTACCATATTTTTGCATTTCAACTTTCCATGGTATCTCAATATGTTGGATTTGCATGTGTGTTAATTTTAAACCCGAGAGATACTCCGAGCCTAATAAATGAAATGGTTAAGCACCCACCTGTGCTATTTCCTTCAGTCAATACGCTGACAAATGCATTAGTGAACCATGAAGATATTCATAAAGTTGATTTTAGTCATATAAAATTAGCAACGAGTGGTGGAATGGCAACGTTACCGACAACGGCGGAAGCTTGGCATAAGTTAACCCAAAAACCGTTACTTGAAGGTTATGGCCTATCTGAAACTTCCCCCGTAGTTTCGGTTAATCCTCCAAATATCAAAGGATTTACAGGAAAAATTGGTATTCCACTTCCGTCAACAGAAATTGCGATTATTGATGATAATGGACAAGAAGTTCTCTTAAACCAAGAAGGCGAAATTGCGGTTAGAGGCCCTCAAGTCATGAAAGGCTACTGGAACCGTCCTGAAGAAACCGCCCAAGTAATGACACACGATGGATACTTCCGTACCGGTGATATTGGTGTAATGGATTCAGCTGGTTTCGTTAAAATTGTCGATCGTAAAAAAGATATGATTCTCGTATCTGGTTTTAATGTTTATCCAAATGAAATTGAAGAAGTCGTCAGCAGACATCCTAAAGTTCTAGAAGCAGCAGCTATAGGCGTTATGGATGAAAAAAGCGGTGAAGTACCAAAATTATTCATTGTAAAAAAAGATATTAACTTAACTGAAAATGAAATTTTTGAATTTATTTCAGATAAACTCACGGGTTACAAACAACCAAAATATATCGAGTTTTTAGGTGAATTACCCAAATCAAATGTGGGTAAAATTTTACGTAAAGAACTGAGATAATAAGTTAATAGGTATCTGAAGAGGCATATATTCATGACTATGCCTCTTTATCTGTAAATAATAGAGCATAAATAATGGATAACTTTACTCAGGACTTAATTACTCTATTAGATGTAAAGCAAATTGATAGTTTGCTCTTTCAGGGAAATTGTACGCAGATATTTGGTTCTCATTTATTTGGTGGACAGCTTTTAGGTCAATCTTTAGTTGCTGCGGCAAAAACGACTGATCGTCCAGCGCATTCACTTCATGCCTACTTTCTTAAAGCTGGAGTAACTGACGCACCGATTTTATATCAAGTCATAAAGTTACAAGATGGCTCTACATTTAGCCGAAGAGAAGTAAAAGCGCTACAAAATGGACAATTAATTTTTACAGCTTTGATTTCCTTTGCACATCCTGAACAAGGAGCAGAATTTCAAACTCCACCTCCAAACTATCCATCTCCTGATCAATTACAATCAGAGATCGATCATAAACTTGAAATTTCAGAACAAATCCCTGAGCACTTTAGATCTGAATTTTTAAATCCTTTTCAAATTGAAATTAAGCCCGTTAAATTCTTTAATCCTCTTAATTCAACCAAGTCTTCTTCCTATGCGGAATATTTCAAAACACATAGTAAATTAACAACTCGAAAAGACTCAATTATTTTATCTCAAGCAATTACTGCCTATTACTCAGATTATAACTTGCTATCTGTTTCATTACTAAAAAATGGCTTTAGCTACTTAACAAAAGGTATTAGAGCTATAAGTTTAGACCATACTATTTATTTTCATCATCATTTTGAAATTGATGAATGGTCTCTTTATGATTTAAATACAACTGTTAGCTCACAAGCAAGAAGTCTAAACTATGGAAAAATCTGGCAAAATGAAAAATTAGTATGCAGTACAGTACAAGAATGTCTAATAAGAAAATTTTAAATTGGTTATAAACTTAGCCTGAATAATAAAAAGTAAGGTTAAACCCATGTTTCAACCTTACTAAAATATAATTTCTATTTATAGACCTTTGACTTTTTGATTAACTTTTTCATCAAGCCTACTTGCTGCATACAATGCGCTGTTTAGTACACACCAACGAAATGGCTCTGGTAGTGTTGAAGGGTTTTTATGAGCCATTAAAAAAGAAAGTAGCGGATTTTCATCTTTCTTCTGGATCTTTTGAGCAATCATATGCCCAACCATTCCTTGTGTACCCAATCCATGTCCAGAACAACCTGTAGCATAATAAATATTATTGCTAGAACCTAAAGTTCCTACGACTGGAATCGAATCATTCGCATAGCTAATATAGCCACTCCAACAACTTTTAATAGAAATATCTTTTAAGAATGGAAAACGTTCATTTAAAGCATTTTTTAATGCTCTATAGTGAACATAATCTGGTTTATTGGGAGTATTTGATCCATAGATATAACGTAATTGCTTAGTTGTACAGACCAACGTATTTCTTGCCGTCAAACGATGACTTTCCATAATATGATGTGATGTGGTTATGCCTTCGCGTCCTGGCCATCCGAGTGCATCTAATTGTGCTTGAGAAAGAGGCTCTGTTTCTATCGCTGATACGCGTAAAGGTACTATTTTGCTAGCGAGCACACCCATTTTTGGGGTAAAAGCATTACTCGCAAATATTAAATTTGGAGCATTTACACTTCCATTAGGGGTCTTAACATTAATAACGGCCCCCTCCGTAAAGGAAATTAGAGGTGTATTTTCATATAGCTTTACACCAGCTTGTATGGCTGCTTCTCTTAACCCTAAAATATATTTACCGGGGTTAAGCGTTCCTCCTCTAGGAATATAGCTACCAAATAAAAAGGCTGAAGGAATACCTTTAGCACGCATTTTAGAATTGTTCCAAAACTCAAGTGAACACCCTAATTCTGCGGCAATTCTAATTTCTTCATGGATTTGCTTTTCTTGAGATGGGTGTATCCCTGCCCTAATCAGACCAGACTGGTTATAGTCACATTGAATATTATATTCTTGAAATATCTTTTCGGCGAAGTTAACACCTTCTTCATAAAAATTAACAACATTCTTTGCCGCTTCATTTCCTAACTTCTTTAGAAAAAGTTCATATTTTAAACCTAATGCGCCACCTAAATAGCCAGCGTTACGTCCGCTTGCACCAAAACCTGCAAACTCTTTCTCAAGTACAACAACCTTAGAAACATCTTTAACAAGTTCTAAAGCAGCACATAAGCCTGCTAGTCCAGCCCCAATAATGACGACATCGGCAGAAATATCACCTCTAAGCTCTGCTTGAATGTTCTTCGGCTTTTCTTCCCACCCACCGATTTCTCGAAATTTGTCTTCCAAATCCATAGCCTAATATTCCTTTATAAATTCATAAGGTTTAAAACTAAAACTTAAAATCTATATAAGAAATTAAAAATTAGTTCACGCCTTTTCTGTAATTTTAAAACTATAGTCTATCTATATACTTAATTTAAATGAATTTAACTAATGGTTTGATATAAATGTAATTTATAGTAAAAATATTTAATACAGACAGACTTCTTAAAATAAATTTTAAATAATCAAATAGAGAGAATAAAACAACTTTAAATATTTTATAAATATATTTTGGCAATTAATATTATTTTTCTTTTAATATTAAAATCAACAAATGGAGCAGTTAAAATCAACCGCTCCATTTAAATTTAAAACCGATATCCAAATTTTAGACCATAGGCGATTGCATGATTGTCTTTAAAATCTGCCTGTTCTGCGAATGGTTTAATTCCTTCTATTGGCAAGTAATAAGTTCCATCTTCGGTTTTTGTATCACCTAACCAATAATATTTTATGCCACCAGCTATAAAGTAGTTTTTAGCGGGGTTAAATTGGACACCTAAACCAAGCGACCATGAACCTTTGATTGGTCCCATTGTTGACGCAGGATCACCCGTACCTGAATCCCAACTTACATCTGTTGAAGCAGCCCATTTTTCTGTAAATTGATGTGCGAGACCGACAGTCGCACTATATTGATCGTTCTGATAAGAATCGAGCTTAAAGCCTTGGGTATAAGCTCCACCAGTTGCCTCTTTCATAATAATTTCAGATAGAGCGCCATATTGCGGAGGGCGTGTTTCAAACTCTTTCCAATTCACCCATCTTAAATTCATATAAATAAGTGATTGTTCAGAAATGCCTGTTTGAAAATCAATATTTAATGATGCTGGAGTCTCTAATTTGGTTTTCTCATTTTCAACGAGTTTTAGTGGTTCACCATAAATATCTTCATCTACTTGAAATTTATATTTGATTTTGGACCGATAGGTTACCGCTGCTTTTAAGGCAAGATCAGGTAATTGATAACTTCCTCCTAACAACCAACCGACTTCGCCTTCTTGTTTAAACTTAGCATTATAGCCATTAAAAGCCTGAGTATAGGCATTGCCCCGAAGACCTAGGTTTGCTTTTACGGTTTGATAAACTGGTCCACCGTAAATCTGAAAATGCTCAACTGGTGAATAACCCACAATCATACTTAAATTTTGAGTATCGGCTTTTACGAACGTACCTTGATGGCTAACGTCATTATCAAAATAACTATTATTAGAACGTGCCGGATATTTAATGTCAGCACTAAAAGGCTGATCGTATAACACACCAAAACTTAAACGATCTGTAAGTTGTAACTTTAGAGCAGCTGTATAGAACTGCGTACTTTCTGCAATATCGCCTGTATCACGACTTTGATGATCTCGTACAAGATCGGCTCTATCGTTGACTATGCCAGAAACAGATGAATCGACTGCAAATAAATTCGCTTCTGCATAATTACCGTTTTCTAGAAATGGCAAGATAGATTGGCCTGATTGTTCCAAGGCTGAAGCGTGACTAATGTTACTCACAAATACGCCAAGCATTCCTATTAAAATCGGATTTGTCCTATTAGTTGGCATTCCATTCATACCTATATCCTTTTTCGTTGTTATTTCCCAAAATCCTTAGGATAGTTTTTTATGTTTAGAGCCATATTTCACAACATGGCTCTAAAATTCTTTACATCTATTTTCGTAATAAACCCAAACCGAAAAGACTTAGCCATACGACCTGCACTGGTAATAAAAACAGTTCAAGAAGTAAGGCTACTTTAGGAAAGCCTGAGAAAAGAAGTGCAGCAAATCCAACATATCCCAACCCAACCAAAACCAATGGGAAACCTAATGCAGATTTGTTTTTTCTCAGAAGTAGTCCGTTAACTATTGCCCAGAAACCGATTGTCGGTCCTTCCATTGGCCATAAGCCATTTTGAGAGCCTTGCGAAATGGTAGCCCAAACAGTGCCCGCTGCCTGTTTAGCCATTTCATTTCCCGACATATATGTTTCAGCAAGTGGTCCTAACACAGAGGCCTGTAAAACAGCCCCTGCTATACCTAACATGGTTGAAATCACAAGGAATAAAATAGCGATATCGGACAACAACCCTCCTGAAGAGCGCAACTTTCGCCACAGATATACGCCCACAGCCAGAAACGGAAGATAAAAACCAAAACAATCAGAAATCATTGAAGTTCTGAAAAGTGCTTGGTCTTTTGCCGACAAAGTTAATGCAAATTCAGGTTTAAATATTTGATGCAAATCAAAACCTGTAACTGCAAGAAAACAAAGTAAGCAAGTTGCAGCCATTACCGTACCGATTAGTGCAACCCACGCTGTAAATACGTGTCCATCATCATATTGTTTAATCGAGTCCAAGGCGTCTTCTCCTAGAAAGTGCTGATACTCGTTCGTATTCGAAATAAGTACGTAGCGCAGCGATGAGACCCGGAATTAATGGGAAACGTTTAAATTTGGCATGTCCTTTTTCTCCATTGGCAACAAACCAATGCTCGGTAAGCTCCGTTTTACGTTGCAATGCAAGATCAGCTAAAATTCGGCCATAATTTTGTGACATCATTACGCCCGCACCACTGTATCCATAGGCATAAGAAATACGACCATTATGAAGTGTGCCCACTTGAGACCTTACGTCAAAAGGAATAGAACAAGCGCCACTCCAACGTTGAGCAATTTTTAATTTCTGAAATGCAGGAAATACCTTTTTATACATTCGCTCAGCGGCATCATAAAACTGCACTTTCTGAGCTTCGTCCATAGAGCGCCCTTCACCCACGTAGATATCACATAGGTTAAATTGCAATCTTCCATCTACAGTCGTTCTACAGGTTGGAGGACAATAAGTTGTTTTGTCATAAAACTGACCACGATGTTTCCAACCAAGCGCTTTCCAATCTTCATCAGTTAAAGGTTCAGTAATTAACTGATACACAAACATTGGAAGTTGTGCGCGTTTAAGCCCCAATTCTGGTTGTAGTAAATGGGTAAAACCATTTGTTCCCAATACAATATGTTTGGCTCTAACCTCACCTTCTGGGGTTTTGAGGATAAAGAACTTTTCCTTATCTTCTATATCCAGTACTGGTGTTTGCTCAAAAATTTGTGCGCCCGCAGCTTCAGCTATTCGCTTGAGTTCTCGAGAATGCTTTACAGGGTTGACTTGTCCAGAATGTGGCATTCGGCAACCACCAGAAAATGCATCACTATTTAGAGCTTGGCTGACTGTAGCTCGATCCATATACACACTGTCTTTTGAGCGAGGTTGATCGTGCCAGTATTGAGTAAATTGCTCTAATCTTTTTTCATGGCCGCGAAGTGTCGTAAATGTCACACCTGGCATTTCAAAATCGCTATCCATATTTTCGCGTTTGATGAGGTCCTGCACATAGTCCAGACCATTCCATGCGAAATTTTGAAGCTCAGTTAATCTTTCTTTTCCATAAAGTACTTTTGCAGTGGTAGGGTCAAGTACTGGAACTGGCACAACCCAACCAGAAGTACGGCCTGAGGCACCAAATGCCACACATTCGCCTTCAAGAACAGCCACTGATGCAGCAGAGTCGGCTTTTTTTATGTGATAGGCGGTAGATAATCCAGTAAACCCTCCTCCAATAATCACCACATCTACATCGATAGTACCTTTAAGAGGTGGTGAAGGAATGTATTCGCCTGAGTGGGCTAACCAGAATGACTTATTTGCATGTGGAATATTATTCATCTAATGCTCCTTCCTTTGATATTTGATATTGCTCAGTCCACGTACCCATACTTTCGCCTATTCATTTTTTTTCAAAAAAAAGGCTTATCGCAAACTCAAGACATAATTTCTTCCCTGAAAAAATGTTGAGTGCTTTATCGCAATGCGTACGAAATCGTAGAGCTGAATATATATTGCTCCAACAATTACACAGTGTCAATGACACTGTGTAATTAAAAATAAAAATTTAGCTTCTGATAAGAATGTTTAGAAAAAAGGAAAATGAGATTGAAAAAATAATTGAAAAAATTTTATTAAATATTAAACACATATATTTTTTAATTATAGAAATGAATGAACAATTCCTTTTGAACATTCATAAATTTATAGTTAATATTTTTTTAATTAGCACCATAAAGTGTCGATAACCAAATGTTTTGAAGTACCCTTATCGCTACCTTTGGATCAACTTCTGATGGACGTCCGAAAACTTCAGAAAGATATCTTTCTTCAAGCCAGATAAGTGCTTTTGCTGTTTCTTCTACATCTAAATTTTTCTTAATTCTACCAGCTTCTTGTTCTTCTTTAATATGTTGAGCAGCAGCGTTAATAAAGTCTTGCACTAAACTCCGATATGCATTGTCCACACGTTCATCGCCTCCTGCTGCTTCTCCGAAAGCTCGTAGTACACGCCCATGCTGCATGTAAACTTCTACCAAACCAACTAAAGTACGGCGCAAATCTTCTTGAGGACTATCACCTTGCAGCCACCTATCTGCAATAGTAAATAATTCTTTCCCAATATTTTCAACAAGGCGTAAGGCCAAGTCATGCTTATCTCGGAAATGTACATAAAATGCTGGACGTTTTAAGCCCGTTCGGCGCATGACCTCATCTACATTGAGTTCACGAAAAGGATGTTCACTTAAAAACTGTTCAGCAGCATTTAATATTTCATTTTCAGAAACTTTAGGGTCGTGTTTGGGTCTACGTCTTGTAGTTGTCATACTATCCAATTTCTCATTGACACGATGTCATTGTAGGTATTAATAAATTATTCGACAAGCATTAATGCACTATTGTGGAACAAATTCTTGGAAAAAAAATAAATAAGAAGATTTTTATACTTAATAACACAATCAGAATTATATATTTTTAAAATCAAACTTTTCAAATATTTAAATAATTATTTAGAAATTCTCAATAACAAAATAAGCACATTTACACTGTGTCATTGACATTGTGTAATTATTAAATTAATAATATTGAACAGCCCCTTTTTATGACGGGGACTTCTTAAATGAAAACATACTGAGCTTAAGTAAGGCGTTTGTTCATCAGTTCCATGGATCAGGGAAAATGAAGATTAATAAATTCATCATCTTAGAAAATCTAACTGATGCTCAATTTACTGAAATTTGTAGAGAGGAATAAGATATGAATACATCAGAACAAGTTACTACTACTGATGTTTTAATCATTGGCGCAGGGATTGCTGGTATTAGCGCAGCGTACCATTTAAAGAAATATCGTCCTAATTCAAGCTTTTTAATTCTAGAAGGCCGAGAAAAAATCGGTGGCACTTGGAACTTATTCCGCTACCCTGGCATCCGCTCCGATTCAGATATGCAGTCTTTTGCATTTGGTTTTAAGCCTTGGACCGAAAAAAGGACTTTCGGTAGCGCGCAAATGATCTGTGATTATTTGCAGGAAACCCTTACTGAAAATGGTATTGACCAACATATTCAATTTAACAGCTATGTAACGAGTGCAGAATTTTCATCAAGTGAAGGCATTTGGACTGTTAACGTCAAACAAAAAGACCAAAAAAATTTAGTCACCTTACGTTCGCGCTTCCTGCTTATGGGCACAGGTTACTACGATTATAATAATGGTTATTCGCCTGAGTTTCAGGGAAGCGAAGACTTCAAAGGTCAAATCGTTCATCCTCAACACTGGCCAGAAAACCTCAACTATTCAGGCAAAAAAGTTGTCGTAATTGGCAGTGGAGCTACAGCGGTAACCTTAATCCCAGCTATGGCTAAAGATGTTGAACATATCACCATGCTTCAAAGATCACCTAGTTATGTGATTGCGATGCCAAGTGTCGACCCTATTGCACTGGCTTTAAATAAAGTTCTCTCGCCTCAACGTGCATATGAAATTATTCGCAAGAAAAATATTGCACTCAGCCGAGGAATGTATAAATTAAGTCGCCGTTTTCCAGATGTGATGCGCCGCCTACTGATTGCAGATGTAAAACGCAGACTGCCTAAAGGTTTTGATGTCGCAACTCATTTCTCGCCAAAATACAATCCATGGGATGAACGCTTATGTGTTGTGCCTGATGGAGATATGTTTAAAGCAATTTCTTCGGGCAAAGCTTCTGTTGTGACAGATCATATTGACCGCTTTACTAAAGATGGAATCTTACTGAAGTCAGGTAAAACACTTGAAGCAGATATTATTATTACTGCAACGGGTTTAAACATGCTGGCATTCAGCAAGATTCAACTGACTGTCGATGGTAAGAAAATCGATTATCCAGATACCACCATTTATAAGTCTATGATGCTATCTGATATTCCAAATTTTGCCTTTGCATTTGGTTATACCAACATCGCATGGACCTTAAAAGTAGATCTAGTATGGCGATACTTCTGCCGTCTACTTGACTACATGGATGAGAATAAATACGGAACATTTACGCCAGTGATTGCTAATCAAGACATGAAGCGAGTTCCGTTTGTTGATTTGAGTCCGGGATATGTTCAACGTGGTTTAGCTCAGTTCCCTAAGGCAGGAACAGAAGGACCATGGGAATTTCAACATGATTATGAGTTTGATTTAGAAAGGCTCAACAAAGGTCCTGTTGTCGATAAAGCATTACATTTCACTGCTCTTTTACCTAAGAAAAAATTGGCAGTTGTTCCAGAGTCAAATTCAGATGAATTGAAGATCAAAGCTTAATACTACCCTCAAAATTAAGGTCTCTTATTTAAGTAAAACCTAAATAAGAGACTAAATATATTAGGTAAACATTATGGAAAATATTAAATTTACCAGTAAAGGAATTACATGTTCGGCTTGGTATATCCCGACCACATCCGATAAGTACAAAAGCTCTCGAGGGCGCCCCTGCATTATCATGGGAAATGGCTTCGGAGGTACAAAAGATACAGGGTTATTACATTTTGCAGAGCCATTTAGCAAAGCAGGCTTTGATACATTTATATTCGATTATCGTAGTTTTGGGGAGTCTAGCGGTTTTCCAAGACAGAATGTGTCCTATAAAAATCAACGTGAAGACTATCATGCAGCAATTGCAGCTGTGCGAAGCTTACCCAATGTAGATCGAAACCGTATCGCACTTTGGGGCACGTCTTATTCTGGTGGACACGTAATGGTCGTTGCAGCTCAAGATCCAAAAATCTCAGCTGTAATATCAATGAATCCAGCTACAGATGGGCTAGCTGCACTTACCCAGATCTTACGTTACGGCGGGCTTAAGCAGTTAACAGTTGCCGTGGCTCACGGTTTAAAAGACTTAGCCCGCTCACTGTTAGGTCAAGAAGCACATGTTATTCCAATTGTTGGGCAACCTGGCACGGCAGCCATGATTAGTACACCGGGAGCAGAAACTTCCTATAAATCGATGGCTGGACCAACGTGGCGTAACGAAGTATGTGCCCGTACAGCTTTAGAAGTTGCAAGAAATCGACCGATTAATTTCGCTCGTCAAATAAAGTGTCCTTTACTAGTACAAGTTGGTTCAAATGATCAAGTTGCTCCACCTGAAGCTGCACGCAAGTCCGCTAATTTAGCAAGTGGTAAAGTTGAATTAGCGGAATACCCAATCGATCATTTTGATTTTTACAGCGGAACATGGCAAACAAAACTATTAGATGAACAAATCAACTTTTTAGCAAAAGTTTTAAGCCATCCAAAGGCGAAATAAAATTTTATAGTCATCAATAAACATATGAAAATAAGCTGATTAGGAATCTATCTAATCAGCTTATTTGAAGCCATTATCTCCATAACTTTTATGTATATAGTTAATCTTATGATCGGTACTTGGCCTGAATCATCAGCATGATAATAACGAACAACGAAGGTATTGCCGCAATCACAAATAAATGGGTAATGACAAGAAATTGAGAAAGATAACCACCAAATAACGGCCCAATGACCGAACCCAAACGGGCAATCCCAATACTCCAGCCCACCCCAGTGGTACGAAGTGAAACTGGGTAATAACTCGCAGACAGCGCATTAATAGCAGGTTGCCCACCAACAATCGCAAAGCCCGCAATAAAAATGATGACAAATAATAAAACAATATGGCTAACAGCATAGCCAATTAAAGCAACACTAATCACTGCAACTAAAAAAACAGGAATTAATACTTTATAAAACCCAGTCTTATCGATTTTAAGGCCCATCACGATACTACCAATCGTACCGCCCAATTGTAGAGTAGAGCCGATCATGAGTGCCTGATTTAATGACAGCCCTGACTCTTTAGACAAAGTCGGTAGCCAGTTCGCCAGAAAATAGAGACTGATCATATTTAAAATACTGATGATCCAGATGGAATAGGTAAAAAACGCACGCTTATTTTTAAATAACTCAAGCGGTGACTTCTTAACCTGAACTTCAGTCGTATTGATGATTTTCATCTCTGAATTAAATGTTAATGCAGGATAAAACTTCTTTAACCAAAACAAAATCTTGGGCGTATTTTTACTATTTTCACTTAAAAAATATAAAGACTCTGGTAACTTAAAGAACGTGATAAAGAAAATAATTAAAGGAACAATACCGCCAAAATAGAAAATCGCCTGCCATCCTCCCCAAGGAACTAACAAGGCTGATATGCCTCCCCCCAACATTGCCCCGACCGTATAGCCACAAGAAATGACCATCATGGTGAAAATACGAGATTTATATGGAACAATTTCGGAGCTATAAGCCATGACATTTGGCATGATACCTCCTAAAAAAATTCCTGTAACAAAGCGGATTGCAGTCAATTGCTCAATATTGCCAACATGTGGTGTTACCAGCATCAATATGGAGAACATAAAGGTTGAGATCAGTAATATGGGACGGCGTCCAAAACGATCAGAAAGTGAACTTAATAAAAATGATCCAACAAACAAACCAAATAAGCTGGCGCTAAACACAACGCCTAGCATGGTTTTATGAACGCCCCATTCTTCTATAATCATTGGGGCTGCGTAAGCCATGGACTGAATGTCATACCCATCCATAATCATTAGTAATAAACAGGTGAACAAAATAAATTTCTGATAACGCCCAACTTTCTGCTGATTGATCAGATCACTTAATGCAACTTCTTTCATGGTCATCCTTTCTCCATGTTGCGCTTTCAATTATTTTCATTTTAATTACGTTATTCGTAATTAATTTATGAATAACGTAAAACAAAATAACAATATTCTCCCCCAAAAGTCAAAACATTAACTTTTTCGGCTGATCGCACAGCGCTCATGATTTACTCATCACACCATATTTTTAAATTATTCTTTTATATTCAAATGCTTGTTTTAAAAAACTGCTCTAGGATGACATTTATCTCTTCCAAACTATTGGAACTTAGAAATTGCATCATCAAGCCATCGATTAGGTTTAACACCATTTGGGCATCGGGTTTTATTGCACAAGTTTCTAGACTAAAAATCAGATCAAAAATCTCATGAAGTAGCCATTTTCGATATTCAATCGCCATGCGGTAACCCTGCGAATAAACGAGTTTAATTTCAAATATGGCTTTGAGTAATAAGTGGTACAGGTTATTAGAACAGACATGTAAGCGCACAATTTCTTTGAGTTTATCGCTTGAAGTGTAGTAACGGTTTGAGTAAATAATTGACAGTACTTCTTCTTTAAGGAGTCTCTTTTGAAAGGCAATACACATTTCAATCAGGCGCTCTTTTGAGGCAAAGTAATTATAAAAAGTGGTTTTGGTTATTTCAGATTCTTTCACAATCAGGTCTATTCCCGCTGTGTGAAAACCATGGCTGGTAAATAAGCGTATCGCCGTACGAATAACCTGTAATTTTTTGGAAGAGATTTCTAAATTTGACATAGTTTTACCGTTATAAATTCTTGTTGTTTCTAAAAGAGATACTTTTCTGAGAGAAAAAAGGCATAGCAAAGCCGTAAGACTGTGCTTGGCACATCTCAAGTTTTATTGTTGATGCAAATTTTTTGAGCCGTAATGACTTAAAGCCTGAAAACCTTTTGGTGATCAAGCTGCTTTAAATTTTTAAGTTGTGTCGTTATAGCTTTTGGCAAGGACTGCCAAGAAATAATGAATGTGCAAAGCCAACTCCTTCTATTGGGAGTTCTGCCAGACATTTTAAATTATGGTGGCAGAACGGAAGAGGGTTAGCAGACTAGTAATAACTCAAACTAGCACACCCGTAGGTGTCCCTCTCCCGTCCTACCGCTACGGGAGGGAACGAGTAGTTCACCACACAAGGCTGTTCCTCAGAAGGAATGGCTCTGATGCGGGAGTTATTATGCGGTCTGCTAAAACCGACTGGCAATGTGGCCAGCAGGCAAATGGTAATCTTCAAAAATTAAGGTGTCAATGTGAAATTGGCTATAAATTATTTAATTAATTATTGTTTTTCATTTAATTACATAATTAAGGAAAGTCTTAAGTAAAATTGAATAATCATTTTGTTTTTTAAGTTTTCTAGTTGAAGATACTCTTTTTTCATTTGCGCTGATTTAAGAGATTGGAACAAGCTTCAACTAGAAATATGAATTACAATTATTATGATTCTTTAGATAATCCCCCTCCTAAAACTTTATAAATTTCAATTTGGTTATTTAATTTGACCTGTTCAAGTGCCAGTAAGCCTTGCTGTGCTGCGTACGCAGAACGTTGTGCATCTAAAACCGTAAAATAACTATCAACTCCAGCTTTATAACGTGCCATTGAGAGTTTATATGTTGCGGATGTGGCAGAAACTAAACGGCGCTGAGCATCTAAGCGTTCTTCAATATGTGCATGGGTAGCAAGCGCATCATTCACTTCTTTAAAGGCTGTTTGAATAGACTTTTCATATTCTGATAAAGCAACTTTTTGGTCTATTTCAGCAATTTTAATACCCGCCTTTCTTGTTCCCCAATCAAAAATTGGTAGATCAATGCTTGGACCAACTGACCATGCAAAATTACCCGACTTAAATAAATCTTTAAGTTCAGTAGATGCATAACCCGTAGAACCAGTAAGGCTTATGGTTGGGAACATTCGAGCCTTCGCAGCACCAATGTTTGCACCTGCCGCTCGCAACCCATATTCAGCCGCTTTAATATCTGGACGATGATTTAACAAATCACTTGGTAAACCCGCTGCAAAATTCTTCTCAAGGGTAATATTTTTAATTGAATCGCTTGGAAGTAAGTTTTCAGGAATAGGAGAACCTGCTAACAAATCTAGTAGATTTTTTGCCTGTAGAATTTGAGTCTTATAAGTTGCGACATCATTTCTAGCAGTCTCTACAGAAATTTGTGCTTGTTTTAGTGGCACTTCACTGTCAATACCAACATCAAAGCGCTTCTTGTTTAGGTTATAAGCATCGACTTGCGCTTTTAAAGTCTGCTCAGCAAGATTTAAATTGGCTTGTGCAAAAGCATAATTTAACCAGACCTGCGTGATGTTACTGATTAGACCAATTTGTACAGCTTCTTTCGCGCTTTGAGTTGCAAGATAGTTATTTAATGCTGCATCCTTTAAATTTTGAACACGACCCCAAAAGTCTAGCTCATAGGCAGTCATTCCTAAGCCCACTTGAAATGTAGAAACTGGGTTATTGGGGTTAATAGATGGGCTAACCTGCCGCACTGCATTTCCAGTTATCCCAATAGTCGGGAGCTGGCTATTTTTTGTGATTTGATATTGTTGCTGTACACGCTCAATATTAAGCGTAGCAGTCCGTAAATCCCGATTATTGTTTAGCCCTATTTCAATGACCTGTAATAATTTAGGGTCAGAAATAAACTCTTTATAACTTTTCTCCGCAATGGTGGTTCCTGAGGAATTCTGAGCAAAATTTTGAGGAATATGAGAAATCGCTGTCGGCTGTGGTGCTTGCATATTTACACATGCGACGAGTGCAACAGAAAGTGCAGAAACAACGAGTCCACGAGATACGATTGCCACTTTCGACATAGTATTCTCCAAATAATAAAATGAGTTGAGCATAGGACGCATCAGAGGAAATGGAGTATTTCCCCTGACGCATTTAACTTAAGATGAGATTTTTTTCTTAGATGAAAATAGCTTTTCTACGGCGCCCAAAATGAAGATGAAGAACACGGGAACAAAGAAAATAGCTAGAATCGTTGCCGAGATCATGCCCCCAAATACACCAGTACCTAAAGCATGTTGAGTCTCAGAACTTGCACCTGTTGCAATGACTAGAGGAATTACACCGCATGTAAAAGCAAGAGAAGTCATCAAGATTGGTCGTAAACGAAGTTTGGCTGCTGCAACTGTGGCTTCAATCAAACTCATGCCTTCTTCTTTTAGCATCTTCGCAAACTCAACAATCAAGATGGCGTTCTTTGCGGATAGACCAATAATCGTAATGAGTCCAATTTTGAAGAAGACGTCATTCATTAGACCTCTCGACATAATGGCAATGATTGCACCGAAAATACCAAGTGGCACAACCAACATCACAGAAAGTGGAATCGCCCAGCTTTCATAGAGTGCAGCCAACACTAGAAACACCACTAACATTGATAAACCAAGTAAAAAGGCCATTTGAGATTCAGACTGCTTTTCTTGTAGAGAAATGCCTGTCCATTCAAAACCAATGCCTTTAGGCAACTTAGCAATCAACTGTTCCATTTCACGCATCGCCTCACCCGAAGATGTATCGAAGTTAGGAATGCCGGCAATACTTAAAGATGGTCGTCCGTTATAACGATTATATTGTTGCGGTGCTTTGTTCCATTGAGGTGTTACCACTTCAGACAAAGAAACCAATTGACCACTCGAACCCATCACTTTTAAGTTCAAGATATCTTTGAGTTGCATACGTGATTTAGCTTCAACTTGTACAATCACTTGTTGCATACGACCCTGATTAGGGAAATCATTGATATACATTGACCCCATTGAGGTTGAAATGATGTCTGAAACGTCTGAGAATTTAACACCCAGGGTATTAAGCTTTTCACGGTCAATTTTTAAAGAAATATTGTCGCCTTGTGGTAAACCCTCATTCCAAACCATATAGAACTTTTTATTCTTGGCAGCCATCTGCATAAGTTGGTCTTGGGCAGCCAATAATGCAGGCATACCTAAGTTTGCACGATCTTGTAAACGTAAACTAAAGCCTGAGAATGTACCCAGTTCATCAATAGCAGGTGGAAGTACCGCCATTGTTTCCCCTTCCGAACTGTTCGCCATTGATGCATTGACTGCATTTGTCATTTCAGTTGCCGAAGAAGTACGTTCTTTGAAATCTTTTAAAGTCGTGAAAGCAACACCTACGTTTTGTCCTGCACCACTAAATCCCCATCCCATAATCGTCGTATTACTTTTGACATCGGGTTTGTCTTTAAGCGAATTTTCAAATTCATTCACTACATTTCGAGTACGTTCTGCCGTTGCATCTGATGGTAATTGGAAAGACGTCATAAACCAGCCTTGATCTTCCTCTGGCATAAATGCTGTTGGCCAATACTTCATTCCTGCAAAAGTAATGCCTGTAATCACCACAAAGATCATCATGACCGGAACAGTATGTTTGATGATTTTAAGTAGCATCAATTCATACTTTTTCGTCACTTTGTCAAAGCTACGGTCAAACCATGCAAAGAAGCCTTTCTTCTGATGATGACCATCAATTGGTTTTAAAATGGTTGCACAAAGTGCAGGTGTTAAAATGAGTGCCAATAAAGCCGAGAATAAAATAGACACCGACATGGTCAGCGTAAATTGTTTATAAATGATCCCGACCGAACCACTCGCAAAAGCCATTGGCAAAAACACAGCAGACAAGACTAAGGTAATACCAATAATAGGACTGGTAATCTCTTTCATTGCCTTAGATGTTGCTTCTTTAGGATTTAATCCTTCAGTCGCCATAATCCTTTCGACGTTTTCAACGACGACAATCGCATCGTCGACAATAATACCGATGGCGAGCACCATACCGAACATGGTGAGTACGTTAATCGAAAACCCGGCAAGCAGCATCACGGTAAAAGTACCGAGCAAAGCAATAGGTGCAACAATGGCTGGAATGAGCGTATAGCGTACATTGTGTAAGAACAAATACATCACAATGAAAACCAGAACCATCGCTTCAAGTAATGTATGAATTACCTTTTCAATTGAAATTTTAACAAACGGCGCGGTGTCGTAAGGAATACTAAACTGCATGCCTTCTGGTAAGTTCAACTTTAATTCTTCAATTTTTGCTCTAACACCTTCTGCTGTTTTTACGGCGTTAGCGCCCGGGCTTAACTGGATTGCGGCAGCGGTAGCCGGTTTACCATTTTCTAAAATAGCAAAGTTGTAGGCTTGTGATCCGATTTCAACATTTGCGACATCTGACAGACGAATTACACTTCCGTTGGTTTTGCTTTTTAAGCTGATATTCCTAAATTGCTCTACGCTTGATAGCTGACCTTGCGCTGACAATGGAATCGTAATCAGTTGACCTTTATTTGCAGGTAAATCACCTAGGCGCCCCGGTGCAATTTCAACATTATTTTCACGAATTGCATTGTTTACATCACTAATTGATAAACCATAAGAAACCAATTTATTTGGATCGACCCAAATGCGTAGAGCCTTCTCTGCACCGAAAGATTGGACTTTACCAACGCCTTCAACACGCTTTAGTTCTTCTACGACATTTCGAACCAGATAATCACTTAAATCTACTTCTGAATATTGGCCATTAGGAGAGTTAATACCCACCAGCATCAAGAAACCCGAAGATGATGCTTCAACCTGTAAACCTTGCTGCCGCACAATCTGTGGTAAGCGTGCTTCAACAGCCTTGATTTTATTCTGGACATCGACCTGAGCCATTTCGACATCTGTACCCGGTTTAAAGGTGGCAGAAATTTCTGCTGTGCCCGAAGTATCGGTTGTCGCACTATAGTAAAGTAGGTTTTTTACACCCGATAACTCTCGCTCAATTAAAGTGACAACACTATCGTTAATGGTCTTTGCTGTTGCTCCCGGATAAGTCGCACTAATGTTTACTTGAGGAGGCGCTACACTAGGGAAACGAGCAATCGGCAATTTTGGAATACTCAGTAACCCAAACAATATGATAAATATCGCGATCACCCATGCAAAAACAGGACGTCGAATAAAAAATTGAGACATCATGGTTGAGCTCCTTGATTTGTAGAAGGTTTTGTTTCTACATTTGAAGCACTATTTTCTGATGCAGGCTTTTTCCACGTCGTCATTGCAAGTTTTTGATTTGGCTGGATACGCTCCATACCTTCAACAACGACTTTATCACCGACTTTTAAGCCTTTATTGGCGATATAGTACTGTTCATATTGCTGTCCAATTTCAATAGGACGAATTTCAGCCGAACCTTTTGCATTGATCACATAGACCTGAGGCTCACCATTGATATTGCGCTGAATCGCTTGAGCTGGAACTAACAAGGCTTGTGGAATAGAAGCTCGGTCAATATTGACTCGCACATACATACCCGGAAGTAGTTTTCTCTCGGTATTATTCACTTCAATACGGAAAGTCACATCACCTGTTTCAGGGTCAACATTAATATCTTCAAACAACATCTTTGCTGTGACGTTATATTCCTGTCCGTGGCTATTAGAAATACGAACCGTTTTTTCACTGTTTGCAGATAACTCACCAGTTTTTAAAGCCGCTTGTAGACGCTCGTATTCACTAATTGATTGTTTTACATCGACGTAGACTCTATCAATCTGTTGGATTGTGGCCATGGTATTCGCATCACCTTGACCAACCAATGCGCCTTCAGTGACAAAAGATTGCCCAATACGACCAGAAATCGGCGCTCGAACAGTTGCATATTGCAGATTCAAATTTTGTCTGGTGAGCAATGCTTTCATTTGCGCAACATCAGCGAGAGCCTGACGATATTGAGCTTGAGCATTACTCACTTCTTGCTTACTAATTGCATTACTTGGTAAGAGCTGCTCATAGCGATCTAATTGAACTTTCAGTCTCGCAACCTCTGCCTCAGCTTTGTTAAGTGAAGCTCTATTGCTATTTACATCTGCTTCAAAGGTTTCAGAATTAATTTTATATAAAGCTTGGCCTGCTCTAACTTCACTACCTTGTTTAAATAAAACTCTTTCAATAATTCCTCCGACTTGCGGTCGAATTTCAGCAGTACGGAATGCTTGTACGCGTGCAGGAAGATTTTCACTAAAATTAACTGATTGCGATTGAATGCTTAATACACTTACTTTCGCTGGTGCTGGCTCAGCTTGAGCCGTTTCTTGTGAACCACACCCCTGTAATATCAGCCCAATAGATAAAAATAAAGGAAGTAAAAGATGCTTTTGCATACTGTCCAAACCAAGTGAGTTTTCGATGCTGACATTATTTTTGATGAGTGTGTAGCAATCGTCACTAAAGTGTGGAGTAAGTGTGGAGAAGTACCAATAATTTAGCGTATGATGAGTTGAAGCATTTTATATAGCCCGTTTTCTATGTTTGATCGTTCTTTTTCTTTTGATTGTCACGATAAAGTTATCCTCGTTGTAGAAGATGATTACGACATTGGCGACATTATTGAAAATTATTTGAAACGTGAAGGAATGGTTGTTATTCGTGCTATGAATGGAAAGCAAGCCATTGAATTGCACTCTAGCCAACCCATTGATTTAATTTTACTTGATATTAAATTACCCGAGCTCAACGGCTGGGAAGTGTTAAATAAAATACGTCAAAAAGCTCAGACCCCAGTGATTATGCTAACGGCGCTAGATCAAGATATTGATAAGGTCATGGCATTACGAGTTGGTGCAGATGACTTTGTTGTTAAACCATTTAACCCAAATGAAGTGATCGCTAGAGTTCAGGCAGTCTTAAGACGTACTCAATTAACAAACAAGCCATTTAACAAAAATAAGGTCTACAAAGATATTGAAATTGATACAGATACGCATAGTGTTTATCTGCATGCTCAAAATAAGAAAATATTGCTTAATCTCACCCTGACTGAATATAAAATTATTTCCTTCATGATTGATCAGCCCCACAAAGTTTTTACACGTGGTGAACTTATGAATCAGTGCATGAACGATAGCGATGCTCTAGAACGGACTGTAGATAGCCATGTGAGTAAGCTTAGAAAAAAACTAGAAGAACAAGGAATACTCCACATGTTAGTTAATGTGCGTGGCGTAGGATATCGACTCGATAATCCGCTAGCTGTAAAAGATGATGTCTAAATAATATTAAAAATATGGCTAGGGAATTTTTATGAAAAGTAAGTTAGGAATCAGTAAGCAGCTTTTTATTGCTTTCAGTATTGTTAATTTAAGCGTTACCCTGTTTTCAGTTTTATTAGGTTATTTCATTTATAACTTTGCCATCGAAAAAGGTTGGCTGACTTTAGATACCCTACAAGAGGATTGGACAGAATTTCATTTCATAGATTGGATTTGGATGTCTGCCGTCATTTTCTGTGGTTGTCTTATTTCACTTGTGATTGGCATGCATCTCGCAAAACGTTTTATTCTACCCATTAATTTCTTAGCCGAAGCAGCCAAAAAAATTAGTCAGGGTGATCTCTCTGCTAGAGCTTACGACAACAGAATTCACTCGGCTGAAATGTCTGAGCTTTTACATAATTTTAATGATATGGCTCAAAAACTAGAAGTTTCTGTGGAAAATGCACAGGTTTGGAATGCTGCCATCGCTCATGAATTAAGAACTCCAATCACCATTTTACAAGGCCGCCTGCAAGGCATCATCGACGGCGTTTTTAAGCCTGATGAAATTCTATTTAAAAGTCTTTTAAATCAAGTTGAAGGTTTATCTCATTTAGTAGAAGACTTACGAACAATAAGTTTAGTTGAGAATCAACAGTTAAGATTAAATTATGAGTTATTAGATTTTAAGTCTGTGATTGAAAAAGTTCTCAAGGCCTTTGAAGACCGCCTAGAACAAGCAAACTTAAAGCCAGAACTTGATTTAACCACTACTCCTGTATTTTGTGACCGTCGCCGTATTGAGCAAGTTTTAATTGCGTTAATTGATAATGCTATTCGTTATTCAAATGCAGGAAAACTTAAGATCTCTTCAGAAGTGGTCTCAGAAAACTGGATATTAAAAATTGAAGATGAAGGCCCCGGCATTGCAACTGAGTTCCAAGATGATCTATTTAAACCCTTTTTTAGATTAGAAGAGTCAAGAAATAAAGAGTTTGGTGGTACAGGCTTAGGATTAGCTGTTGTACATGCGATTGTGGTTGCGCTTAAAGGTTCTATTCACTATAGCAATCATGGCTCAAAAAGCACTTTCACCATAAAAATTTTGATGGATAAGTAAAAACGCTGAGTTATAAAATTATTCTTCACTTTCTTTTACTCTTCTACGAATTTCTTCACGCCATTTTGTGGCATTTTCTTGTTGCTTATTCAATAAAACACCCAGCATAAAGGCTGTAGCTGCGGCTCCAATTAAGGCAATGCCAGTTTCATAAATAATATCTATAACAAACTCTAATACGCCTTCAGATAGGAAATCTAAGGTGCCAGAAAACTTAAGAAATTTAGCTATGGCAACCACGATAACACCCAATAAAGCACCAGCCCACAAGAATATTTTATGAATGTTTAGAGGAGCTGTGACTTGATCGATCTGATCGGGATATTTTCGATAGTACTCAATTTCATCCTCCGTCACTTCAGAGTTGGACTTAAATAACAATTTAATAAAGAGCTTATCTTGGTCGAGTTTTGAGTTTTTCTTCATAGATGTTATGTATGATAAATCTTCTAAGGTTTCATGTTACTCATTTTTTCTTTACTGAGTAAAAGTTTTTAAACGTTCTCTATATTTAAAATAATTTATAGCGTTACTCTCACGTTTTAATTTTACCTAGTTAACTTATCCAAATTTTTTATGCTAAAACTACGATTACTAATTTAAGTAAAAATAAATCTATATGAATAGACTTGAATGTAATCGCATGTTTATTTCGATCATTGAGCAAGGAAGTTTTGTTAAAGCTGCCGAAAATTTAAATACAAGCGTCGCACAAGCATCCAAGCTTATTTCAAAACTAGAGAACGAATTAGGCGTACAGCTTCTAAAAAGATCGACACGCTCATTGAAGCCAACAGAACTCGGATTAGCTTATTACCACCGAATTAAGCAACTTATGGCAGAGTTTGATGAAATTGAAATTAGTATTAAAAATCAATCTCGCGCCCCAGTCGGTAAACTAAAAATAAGTGCTCCTAACTCTTTCGGAACAGTGCAATTAAGTAAAACACTGGTTAACTTTGCCCAGAAATATAGTCAAATTGAATTAGACGTGAGCTTTACTGACCGTACGGTGAATGTAATTGAAGAAGGATTTGATATCGCCATTCGAATTGGAGAGCTTAAAGATAATAATTTAATTGCGACTCCATTATCTCAAATTAGATTTGTATTGGTCGCATCTCCCCTATACTTAGAAAAATTTGGCTATCCTCAAAGTCTACAAGACCTAGAATCTCATTCCTGCATCATAGATACAAACTTTAAAGATCCGTATGAATGGGCTTTTTTTGAAAAATCACCTTCGAATGTATTACATACAATCAATGTAAATGGTCGGATTCATTTTGCGAATACAGAAGCCTGTTTAGCTGCAACCATAGCAGGACTTGGCATCGCCAGATTACCCATGTTTATTTTAAAAGATGCACTTATCGATAAAAAGATTATTCCTATTTTAGAAAACTATGAATTACCGCGAAGAGGTCTCTATGCGGTTTACCCACCAGCAAAACACCTAGCCAACAAGGTGAGAACTCTAATTGATTATTTAAAAGAGCAATATGCGTACCCTGCCGAATGGGAAATTTACGAGTAATTATTTCCAAAATAGAAATAAATATTCAATTTCAGCCTACTTAATCACTTAAAAAATCAACAGTAGTATGTATTCATCAAGTTAATTCTCATCGAGACATACAATGAATACATCAAACACCGCTCCTTATGCGGCATTATTACTCCGTATAACCTTAGCGCTTTATTTCTTTGCCCATGCTGGTCTTAAACTATTTGTATTTACACCAGCAGGTACAGCACAATTTTTCCAATCTGTTGGAGTTCCGGGATGGATGGCATATGTGACTATTCTCTGGGAGATTTTAGGAGCAATATTATTATTCGTTGGTTTTAAACCTCGAATTGTTGCCATTGCACTAATTCCTGTCTTATTGGGTGCAATATTTACTGTACATGGTGCTGCCGGTTTCTTTTTTACAAACCCTAATGGTGGCTGGGAATTCCCATTTATGTGGATTATTTCTTTAGTTGCTCTCGCACTCATTGGTGATGGACCGTTTTCTCTAAGTAAATCTTTTAAAAACTAAGCTCGTTAATAGATGAGATGCCATTGTATGAATGGCATCTAAACACCAAATATTCAGCTCATTCAGGATATTAAAATGAAAGATCTATTTATAATTTTATTACACGGCGTCGGTAGTAATGGTGAAGACTTAGAAGCAGTTGGAGAATTTTTTAAAGCCAATCATTCTAATTTGAATTTTGTCGCACCCAATGCTCCTTTTAGCTTTATGAACAGTAAAGAGGCCTATCAGTGGTTTAGCATCGCTGGGGTTAATGAGGAGAATCGCTTTAGTCGCATTAAAGAAGCCAGAACTCAGTTTGACCAAAAAATCCAAGAGATCCTTACCCAAAACCAATTAGAAAACCACCTAGATAAAGTCGTTTTTTTAGGATTTTCTCAAGGTGCAATAATGGCTTTAGATGCGGTCGTTTCAGGGCGTTGGCCTATTGCTGGGCTGATTAGCATCGCTGGAAGATTAGCAAGCCCAATCAATAATGAAATTAATAAAAACACGAAAGTTTTATTAATTCATGGTGAGTCAGACACCGTTATTTCTCCAACTGAAAGCCAAAGTACATATCAACAAATGCGTGCAGCAAACTTAAATGTTGAGTTGAATATTTTACCCGCTACAGGACATACCATTTCGCATTCAGCGTTTCAGTTAAGCCTTGATTTTTTAAACACTATTTAATCCATTTGGCCTAAACATCCAAATCAGAACTTAGATCTTCCTAAATCTAAGTTCCGTACTTTCTCGTCTCAAATTATTCTTCGGAGTTAAAAATGACTACATCAATCCGTGCAGAAGATATTATCAGCCCCATTACTGATACTATAAAAGCGAATAAAAACTCACCAAAAGAAGCAAAAAATCTAGGTTTATTTGCTTACGATAAACCAACCCCAGAAAATACAGTTTTATTACTTATTGATCATCAAGTTGGTTTAATGGCTAGCGTTCGTGATACGTCAAGCCTCGCTGAATTAAAAAGTAATGTTCTTGGTTTAGCACGTACAGCCAAAGCTCTTAATATTCCAACACTCATTACATCATCAAACGCACAATGGCAAAACGGCGACACTCTCCCAGAAATTAAATCATTGTTTCCTAATAATTCAATTTATCGACGTACAGGGATCATTAATGCATACGAAGACCCGACTTTTCGTAGAGCACTTATTAATTTACTAGAAGCAACAGGTCGAACCCATATTATTATTGCAGGCGTAACCATTGGTACTTGCTGTACTTTCCCAACACTATCGCTATTAAATGATGGATATAAAGTCTACCCAGTCATTGATGCATGTGGAGCATGGAATCAATATGAAGTTCAGGCCGCTACATTACGCATGGCAAATGCCGGTGCAGAACCCGTAACGACCTTTAGTCTAGCTTGTGAATTACAGGCTGACTGGAAAAAGCCTTCAGCAGATCAAATGCTTGAGCCTTTCAAAGAGAACTTATCGGAATATGGGTTTGTACTACAAAACTTCTGGGATAATGTAGGTACCCCAGCAGTTGAAGATCCTTTTAAAATCAAATAACTGATTTTACTTAGCTTTGTATCTTTGATTTTTAGATAAATCTATAGATACAAAGCTTTCTAGCTTATTACCGCTGATAAACTTTCTTCCCATTAAAAATGGTCCACACCACTTTTGTTTCAGCCAACTGTTCAGGCGAAACGTTAAAAATATCTCTATCTACTAAAATCATATCGGCCTTTTTGCCCGGCTCGAGCGTACCAATGCTTTTATCTAAATAAAGCGCTTTCGCTGAATTAATCGTATAAGCCTTAAAGACTGTATCTCGATCAATGGCTTCTGCTGGGTTTAAAACTTCGCCTTCACTTCCTTTTCGTGTAATTGCAGTCGCCATGGCGACAAAAGGATTGGCTGTTGAAACTGGTGCATCACTTGCTCCTGCAATGGTTGCGCCGTTAATTAACAACGAATGTGCAGGATACATGCCCTTATAAGAAGTTGCATCGATATAAGGTTTTACCAGTTCTTTGTTAAAGCTGTCTTCATAGGCCCATGCCAATTGCATCGATGCAATCACATTATTTTGTTTAAAGCGCTTATAGTCGTTAGGGTCAACGAGTTGTAGATGGGTAATGCTATGAGGGACGTTGCTCTGACGCTTTGAGCGAGCATACTCAAAGGCATTTAAAGATTCCTGTACAGCTCTATCACCAACAGCATGAATATGAACAATCATATTTCGCTTATCTGCTTCAGCAACAACCAACTTAAACGTATTTGGGTCAAATAACAAAGTCCCTTGCTTGTTACTATTAGAGTACCGACCAAGTAATGCAGCCGATTGGGCTGGAATCTCTAATACACCATCCGCAAAGACTTTCACACCGACTAAATTAAAGTTATCTATGTTTTTATATTTGCTATTGATTGACTCAATGATGTTAAAAACTTGAGGTGTACTTTTTGAGTTAATGACATGTAAACCAGAAACTCGTGCTGTTAACTCTCCTTTTTGAGATAATTCTTTATACATTGGAATCATCCCTAGGGTTTCCTCTGTATTTTTAATATTGGTAATTCCTTTATTTGGACTGGCGTTTGCAGCGATATCCATCCATGCCGTGAGACCCAAACTGTTATAGTATTTGACTGCTTCTTTCGAGCCTTTATAAAGCAGATCATGTGATACAGATGGAATTTTATCACTCACCATATCCCAGCCAGAGTCAATCACAAATCCAGTGGGTTCAAAGTTTTCATTATGTGCAACATTTTGCTGGTCATTTAGGCTTAATTGCTGAATGAAGTTTGCATCTATACCAGCTTTCTTTAGGAGTGCTTGGTTTGCCCAAGCTGTATGATGGTCACTACCGACTAAAGCAATAGGACGATCTTTCCATTCATTATTATTAAATACATTTGAGAGTTGGTCAGCTAATTCCCAATATTCTGACGATAGACCATTTAAAAATAGAACATCTCCAGCAACACCCGTACCATCCAGACTCGATTGTCTAAGTTTTGCTTCCACTTTAGAAATATCTATGGTTGTATCGCCGCTATCTATAGTTGCTAATACTGCCTCTACACCAGAAGCTAAAGCATGAATATGACTATCAATTAAACCTGGCATTAAAACCTTGTTATCAAGGTCAAAAACTTGTGTATTGCTATCTGCAATTTTTTTAATTTCTTCGTTACTACCCACTTTTATAATTGTTCCATCATGGGCAACGGCGATTGCTTGCTGAAAAGAGTCTTTATCTTTAGCGGTATAAATTTTTCCATTAACATAAATACTTTCAGCACCAATATTGTCGGCACTATCATTGTCTGTACATCCTAAGTTTATAAAGAGCAAACCTAGGCAGAGTGCTAAAAATCCTTTTTTAAATCTCATATTTAACTCCCAAAAATAATTTAAATTCTAATAATCGTTTTCCAATCTTCTTGTTGATATGTTTACATCCAGTCTTTGAGCACTTAGGTCTATCCATCGACTACGGTTTGCTTATCATTGATACATTTAGATAGTTCAATGCGATGCTTTGCACTACTCGCTAGAATCTCTATTTCACTGTTTGGTAGGCCTGTTAGTCTTGAGCCCATAATTGCAATTTTTGTTTTTAAGATTTCCATAAATTAATCTCCATTCGGTAATGGATAAACTAATTTTTAAGTTTATTTAAGGATATAAAAAGAATAGAGAAAATACCGCTTTATGAGATTTTTGTCCGTTAATCGGACAAAAAATATTCTAAAAATAATCGTTATTCTGGTTTTATAGTGATGAACTAGAATGGCTTCCTGAGTCAAAACTGTCTTTTGACTTTTTCCCTTAAAATTTTTGTTTAAATGTCATATCTAATCTAACTACGACTTATAAAATAATTTTTATAATTTAAATAATGGATAACTAAATATGGATCGTTTTAAAATTATTTTATTTATTACAAGTACATGTTTAACAACAACTCTTTATGCAAAACAACAAGTCGTCTGCGTTTTTGACCCCATTGGTAAATCGGGAGATGCTTTCGCTTTAGCCAAAGACTATGCACTTGAAGCCAAAAATTGGGGAGCTGATCTATCTTTAAAAGCGTATGTTGATGAACGCGTTGCGGCTGAAGATTTAAAAGTTGGAAAATGTGATGGCGCTATTATTAGTGGCTTACGTGGCCGTCAGTTTAATAAATACACAGGATCTTTAGATGCTGTTGGCGCATTAACAAATATGAAAACGGCAATTAATGCCTATAAGCTGTTGTCTTCACCAATGGCCGCAAAAAATATGGTTGTAGGTCCTTACGAAATTGCAGGTTTAGGAACAATTGGCCCTGCATATTTGTTTGTTAATGATAGAAGTATCAATACACTCGCTAAAGCTGCTGGTAAAAAAATTGGGGTATTTAAATACGATGAAGCCCAACCCAAGCTTGTTCAACATGTCGGAGGTCAGGCTGTATCTGTAGACGTGACCAATGCTGGTGCGAAGTTTAATAATCATGAAATTGATATTGTGCCCGCTCCTATTGTGGCATTTAAACCTTTTGAACTACACAAAGGTTTGGGGGAGAAAGGAGCAATCATTCGTTTTCCTTTGACTCAAATTTCAGCAAATTTTATTATTCGTAAAGATCAGTTTCCAGCAGGTTTTGGGCAAAAGTCGCGGACTTGGGTAGCCAGCCAACTAAATAGAACCTTTGGTATTATTGCTAAATATGAAAGTGATATTCCTTCAAAGTATTGGATGGATATTCCTAAAAATGAACAAGTAAATTATATGAAAATGATGCGTGAGGCACGTATACAGCTAACAAAAGCAGGTATTTACGACCCTAAAATGATGAATTTTTTGAAAAAAGTAAGATGTAAAGAAAACCCAAGTAATTTTGAATGTGCGTTAAATGATGAATAAACACTCAAAACATATGGACATCTTATTTGAAGTATTTATATAAGTGTTATGAGGAATAATGAGACAGAATTTTCCTCTATGTTCTATATTAAATTTAAATAAATTAAGTGAAACTTATTTTAAATTTATATAGGAAAGTTAATTTAAAATGTAACTATCGATGTACAAGGGAAATAAGTGTATTGCAACTTAAAATTAATTATAGTATTTATATATCATAAAAACACAAAAGGAATTTTATTATGTTAAAAATAATTCAATTAGAAGATATATGGTATGCACAAGATAATAATCAATTATTACGATGCAATAATGTTTTAAGTGGTGCAATAAATGAATGGAATATCGTAGAAAAACTTCCTCGTCCTATTTTTTTTCAATTAGCAGCAGAATTTGGAGATGCTTTATCTAATGTAAAAATTGATGAAACTTCTCTAACTAATTCTGATAAATCAATGTTAACTCCCAATAATGTAACAGAAGTAAAACTTGAAAATATATTAGGTTCTGATAAATATGTAACTTACCATTGCGCAATAACTACTGCAAAAATAAGTTAGAATATATTTTAGAAAAGTTTTTTATTGAGTTGGCATTTACATGGAATTAGTAGTTAATGAAGATGTATTTTTTTTGTTTATAAATGACTCTTATTTTGCATGGAACTATAAGAGTCATAAACAACATAAATTAAGTTTAATAGCTATAAATGTTATAGCTGATTTTAGTTTACAAAAAAATTATCCATCTGTTGTTGAAGAATTGATTTCTGTTAATATTTTAATATCTAAAAAGACAAGTAAAACACATTGGAAGTGGGATGTATTATCAAAAATATTTCATTTTGGAACATTGCGGTATTCAAATTCTAATTTTGAGAAAAATGCAAAAGATTTATCAAAGGGATATGTTGAGTATTGTAACTCAATTATAGAGAAAATACCTTTAGATTGTTTTGATATTTGTTATGGACAAACTAAATATGAAACACTTGAAAAAAATTTTCCTGAATTCGATTTATTAAAAAAGATTTTGGAAAATAGACATACTAATAGAACATTTACGAACAAAAATATACCATTTGATAAAATTTCTTTAATTCTCAATTATACGTTTGGTTATCGAGACCACGATAAAAGGGAATATGAGAAAAAAGGACTTCACACACCGACTAAGAGAAGAACTTCATCATCTGGGGGATCTCTACAGAGTTGTGAAGGGTATTTAATTAGTATGAACATAGATGGGATTGAACCGGGTGTTTACCACTTTAGATCAAATCAAAGAAATTTAGGAAAAATTAGTTCTATTCCTTTGGAATTTAGTTTTGGTTCTTTATGCGGGGGACAATATTTTGCTGATAATTTAAATGCAGCAATAGTGATTACTTGTAGATTTGATAAATTAATGTGGAAATATCAACATTCACATTCTTATAGAGTGGCTCTATTAGATGCTGGTCATTTATCTCAAACAATTCAACTTATTGCTAGTGTTTTAGATATTCGGACTTGGGTAACAGCAGCTTTTTATGATGATATATTACTGAATTTACTTCAGCTAGATGAAGAGCTAATGGAATATCCTCTAATAATTTTAGGGCTAGGTACAGGTCCTAAAAATCCTTTTGATGCTAATTTAGAGGATATATTTGTAAATGAATGCTAAAGACTTAAAAAAAAATGAAGGTGTTCTATTATCTGAATTAATTAATTCTTATAAGAGAAAAAATCTAAATTTCACAAAAACTATTCAAACTGATAAAAATAACATTATTAAAGTTTATCAAGATATTTTATCACCTAAAAGTATTAGAGAATTATCAATTTTCGTTAATAAACTTTTTGCTTTTAAGGTAAATACATCTTTTTGGTGTGAAGCAAACAAAGAATCTGAATGTTGGGAAAATTTTTTTTCAAAAATTGCTAGTGTAATAGAAATTAAAGATATAAGTGGCGTAGAGTGGTGGGTTAGAAACCGCCCTATTCATGAATCAATGAATTTTCATTTCGATAAAGACGAGAGTCTTTATAATTTAACAGGAAAAGTAAAAGTTCCTAGATTATCAACTGTTTTATATCTCAGCTCTTGTTCTTCTTATACATTAGTGTCAAACCAAATGGTTGATGAAAAAGGAGCTGTTATACCCTCTTTCCCTACCTCTATTACTATAGTTGATTGCGAAATTAATAAGCTTTTATGTTTTTCAGGAAATCTAAGTCACGCAGTACAGGGAATTAAAGAAAATGGTAAAAGGATAACTTTAATTATGAATTGGTGGTGTAATTATATTCCTTTAAATATTCCGAATAGTCCTGATATAGTAAAATTTCCTTTACTTGAGATTGGTAGTGTTAAATTAGGTAATACATATACACTTCAAGGTGAACTTTTTAAATATTAAATATTTAGTTTTATTTCTATATTTAGTAATCTAGATTTAGTCAGCTATATAACTTTAAAATAAACACAGTTCTAGTTAAATGGGAACCGCATGTATTGGAAAATAAAAGTAGAAAGTGTTCTACATTTTTTTATGAACCGTTCACCACCCTATAGTTCATATCTTAAAAATACTGATATTATATGACCTCCTTTTATCTTGCTACAAATACCTTATCCTCCCCCTCAATCAAGCTTTTTATAATAAATCGCTGTGCTGTCATAGTTCCCATTTGAACTTAATGCAAAACTTGGAATGACACCGACATGAACAAATCCAATTTTGCTATATAACAGCTCGGACACATCGCCTTCACGTGTATCTAATACGAGTAAACGTAAATCCTTTTCTCGTGAAAAATTTTCTAGTTCATTCATTAGTAATGTTGCTATTCCTTGTTTTCTTGCTGTTGTCAGAACCATGAGTTTTTCAACTTCTGCTCTATGAACGCCGTTCTTTTTACTTACCAAAGACAATTGAACACTACCTACAATTTTTCCTTTTTGTATAGCAATCCATAGACGGCTATTACCTTGTGCTAATTTATGGTTGACCTCACGCCAATAATTTAAGACATCGTTCTTTTCTACGGGAGCTAAGAAACCTATAGAAGCTCCGCTATTGATAGAATCCTCTAACAATAGCGATAAGCCTTCTTCATAATCGCCAATTTCATTGATCTCTAAAATTTCAATATTTTTCATATTTTTTCTCGAAGTTATTTGAATAAAATTTACTAGAATGGTTCTCAATCCTTAATTAGATTTAACATGTGTAGAAAGGACAGCTTTAAATTAAGCAATTTTCTCATCATTGTTAACATTTTTATAGATTAATATTCTAAATCTACAAGATTAATGGTAACTTAGCCAATAAATTTCAGAGTTTTAAAATGGATAAAAAACTATATTACTGGGCAGATGATTTAGAGCAATATTCTTCTGATAATGAAGAAGATTATAGCGAAATTATTGAAATAAAGCGTCTAAATTTTTTTATTGGTAAGAATAATTCTGGGAAAAGTCGTTTTATTAGAAATTTATTTATTTCTAATTATCCAAGTAATTTTTTTAATAATATTGAAATAATAAAAAATCTAAAAAGATTGCAAGATTTTTTGTTGATTAAAGATTTTTCTGCTCATACTGAAAGATTAACAGAGTTAGAAAAACTTGTTAAAGATTTTTTTGTAGACTCTAAAAATGGAATTTCTGATCAACTTATATACTACACATCAAGAATAGATCAAGTATTAGCTAGATTACCCTTAAATTATCGTTCAGAAGCTAATTATAAAGATATTAACTTCAATCGAGATGATATAGATAAATTAAATGAGCTTTTTCAAGATAAGTTTTATATTCCCACTTTAAGAGGTATGCGACCTGTAACAGATATAAATAATAAGCAACCTTATATAGAGCGTGCCCAAAGGGATTACTTTAAAGATAGTTCTAAATTTAATGCTAAAAATATTATTACAGGAGAATGTTTATATCATGAGTTAAAAGTCCACTTACTTGGTAAACCAGAACAACGTGAACTTATCAAAAAATATGAAGAAAAGTTAAGTCAATATTTTTTTGACAATGAAATAGTTACTTTAATTCCAATGTTTGGAAAAGATGAGAATGGAAATGAAAATGATGTAGTTCATATTAAAATTGGTGATGAAGAACAATTTCCAATTTATAAATTAGGAGATGGTTTACAACAAGTTATCATTATGACCTATGAGGCTTTTATTAAAAAAGATAAGACTCATGCTTTTTTTATAGAAGAACCTGAACTACACATGCACGCAGGAATGGTGCGTCAGTTAATGAATTTCTACCTAAATGAAACATCTCATTATTATTTCTTTACTACCCATTCTAATCACTTACTAGATATGGTAGATGAATCAGATCAAGTCACAATTCAAAAAATTATCAAAGAATTAGATGATAAGAGGTTTTTGTTCAAAATTTATAATTGTGACAAAGACCATGAATTATTAACTTCTTTAGGAGTTCGCCCCTCATCTGTTTATCTAGCCAATTGCACAATTTGGATCGAAGGTGTTACTGATAGAATGTATTTATCTAAGTTAATGGATAAATATTTAAAAGAAATTGAACTATTTGAACCTGAAAAATATAAAAAATATAAAAGCTTTATGCCTAATTTTCATTATACATTTATCGAATATGCAGGTGGAAATATTACACACTGGAGTTTTATTGACGATTATCCGTCAAAAGAAGCGGCTCTAGAATTTCTTGAACACAATAAAGGCCTTACTGCCAAAGCTATTTCTAAAAACATTTTATTATTGGCTGATGGAGATAATGAAGGAAAAGCAGAAAGATTACAAGAATGGGAATCTGAGTTAAAACCAGAGAATGTATATATTCTCCCTTGTAAAGAAATAGAAAATACATTGGACTCATCGATAATTCATAAGGCATGTTTGATAAAGTTTCAAGGAATAAATAAAACAAAGGATCAAATCACATTAAACGATGAAACCATTATCAATCTAAATCATAGAGGATTTACTAAAGATACTTCTAATTTTGATATTGATCAATTGAATTCTTCTACTAATTTTATAAGTAATGAAGGTATCGGAAAAATTATTGATGAGATTATTATCAAAGATAAGAACTTATTACTTCAATCAAATCCACCTCGCTTATTTTCAGATGCTTCTGGTACAATTGATGATAAAGTCGGTTTTTGTGAAATATGCAAAATTTTAATGACTTACGAGGATTGGGTGCTCACCGAACCTGCAAAAGAACTTTGCGAAAAGATCTTTGAACATATTGAAGACTGCAATACTTAATTTCTTCTCAGTAAAGCACCTAAACTTACATTCTTAAAAGGGTATTATAAAATAGCTATAATAATACCCTCACCCCATCCCCCTCAAAAACACCTCAACCATTCTTTCATCAACCTCACCCAAACTTAAACGCTGAATGACGGCGCCTTCGATAAGATATAAAAATAGTTTCGCATCAGTGAAAGAAACATCGGGGTTAAGTGCTCTAAGCTGGCTATATATTTCATTGATGAGCCATACTCTGTAACGCACGGCGGTTTGATAGGCTTTTGGATGAGTCAGTTTTGTTTCAAAAATGGCTTTAAATAACAGGTAATACAGCCCGTCTAGGTCTGTGTGTAAAAGATAGAGCTTTTTGAGTTTGTCGATTGGGTTTGTGTCATGGTCATATTCGACCACTGAGACCACTTTTTCTTTTAATCGTTCTTTTTGCACAATCAGGCAAATTTCAATCAGCCGCTCTTTAGAGTGAAAGTAGTTATAAAAAGTTGCTTTGGGTACTTCACACTCTTTCACAAGTCTGTCGATGCCGACCAGATGAAATCCGTTGTAGTGAAATAACTCAATTGCCTTATTTACGACTTTTAATGCACGTGTTGGGAGAACTAAATGTGGCATATTTTTACCGTTATAAAATTATTGTTGTATATAAATGAGATATAAAAGCCGCTACCTCTTGGGAGAAAAAAGGCATAGCAAAGCCGTAAAGACTGTGCTCAGCACATCTCAAGTTTTAATTGTCTAAGTTTTAAGTAATAACGAGCTAAAGCCTGAAAAAGCCTTACGGCGATCAAGCTGCGTTAAATGTTTTAAGCTGTGTTGTTATAGCTTTTGGCAAAGGTTGCCAAGAAATAATGGATGCGCAAAGCCAACTCCTTATATAGGGAGTTCTGCCAAGACATTAGAATTATGGTGGCAGAACGGAAGAGGGTTGACAGACTGGTACGACGCCAGCACACCCGAGGGTGTCCCTCTCCCGTCCTACCGCTACGGGAGGGAACGAGGAGCTTACACATAAGACTATTCCTCAGAAGAAATAATCCTGATGCGGTCGTATTGCAGTCTGCGACAACCGACTGGCAATGTAGGCCAGCCCGCAAATGGTAATCTTCAATATTTGAGGTTTTAATGTGAAATTGGCTAGAAATTATTTAATTAGTTATTATTTTTCATTTAATTAGATAATTAAGGAAATTCTTAAGTAATATTTTTAATCTACCCTTATATCATTAAGTTAAAGTTTAAAATTTCAAAAACTTAAAGTCTGAATTGTCCTGTTTCAACTAAACATGAATACATAAAAAGAGACTCTACTGTTATTAAGAGATGTTTTTAAGAGTCCCTATCCAGTATAAAATTATGACTTAAGCGACCTATCTCACAAATTAGGCCGTGTCATATACTTAAAGTGATAAGAGCAAAAATGACTCAAAATAAAGTTGAACTCGCAGAGAAATTGTCAAAAGAATCGCATCAAGGTCAAAAGTATGGTCCTCATGATTACTTTGATTACCATATTAAAGGTGTGGTCAACTCATTAATTGAGCACCAATTTTCAGAAGTCTATATTATTACAGCCCTTCTACACGATAGCGTTGAAGACACACTTCTTACCCTAGACAAAATCGAAAGTTTATTTGGCAAAGAAGTCCGTGATGCCGTTGATGCATTAACTAAACGGGAAACTGAAACACGCGAAGAATATTTAATGCGTTGTAGTTCGAATCCGATCGCTCGAGTTGTGAAACTTCATGATGCAGCCTTTAATGCGCATAACTCGCATAAGGACAATAATCACTCACGTGTAGATTATTACCTTCAAACCATGTTAATTGTTTCAACAGCCCAAGATAGGTTGGAATGAAAAGACAACGAAATGAATCCGTTGCCTTTTTATTCTTAAGATTGTGCAAATGCCCAAATGTCTTTTGATGCAACTGTGTCAGATACAAGTCTAAAACTCATAGGTTCTAAGTCTTCATCTACCACAACATAACCTTTCGAGTTATTTTTTAGCGCATCACACTTGTTATCGGTCAGTTGATAGCTTGCTGTATTGGCTAATGCACTTTCAGTAATAACACCTGTAAACACACAATTTGAGTCTTTCGAGACAATTTTGCCTTGTGCATTCACCTCGGCATTTACCGTTGTTCCATCTGAAAAAGATAAATCATAATTGCCGACCAATTGATTCAGCGTAATTTTCTGATCATCAATTTTTTCATAATGTGCTAATTCAACTGTCAGCGCTTGGTTAGACTGGTTGCTCTGCCAAGCTTTGGTTTTTGTGTCGTAGCTCATCACAACCTTGGCACGGTTTTCGTCATCATCTAAAACCAATAACTTAGAACCATCTGCGCCAGAATAGTATTTACCCGCCATTGGTAACTCTTCATTAGTTTCAGTACTAATAATATAAGTACCGACGTCTAAGCTCGGAGCTAAGGCAGGTTTTTCAGTCGAGACTTGGTCATCATGATCATTGTCATTACAAGCCGCCAAGCCAAGCCCAAGGAGTAAAACCAACAAACAACGTTTCATGGTCTTTCTCCTTACTTGTTAAATAGGCTTTTTAAACGAATTTTGAGCCATTCTTGAGCTGCAGGTCGCTGATCGTAAGCCACTTGCATTGCAGTCACAGCAATTTTGCTTTGCATTACGGCGCTTTCATCCGACATTTGAGCGGCTGTTGGAGCCGATGGTGCCGCGTCTATTCCTAGGCCAAATTGGTTATTGCCTTTATTGTCTTTAGTCACTTGGAATTTCAGTTTATATAGGTCATAAGTTCCAATTTTTGAAAAAGCAAACGGTGTGCTGGTTGTTAAATTTTTAGGGAAATTAACATTTAGCGTGATGCCTTTTGGCAACAATTGGCCTTTGCCTGCCTTAGCTTGTAATTCTTTTAATAACACTACGGTTTGTTTTGCCACAATCGCAGAGTTAGGGTTGTTTAAGGTTTTGTCATCTACTGTGTTGGTATCGGCGCTTAAGGCAATAGAAGGAATACCACGTCCTGCCGAAAACTGTACATTGCCAATGGTGCCAGAGTGTACAACGACTTTTCCGACATTTTGTCCTTCATTCGGGCCCGATAAAACTAAGTCTGGTGCTTTACCCCAGCGTTTTGGTGCAACCACATCTAATCCATAAACGGTTGCCATCACTGGTGTGCCATGTGTGTAGTTCCAGTCACCATTGCTATAGCCCGCTTTAGTAAAGGTTCCAGCCGCAGGTGCGCCGATTGGGGCTGCACCATTGTGACAACCATTTTCAGCCGCAATTTGCTTATCATTATCTGCGGTAATCGTTGTTGAGCTGTACATCACGATTGCGCCACCACGACCACTTTGTGGTGAACAAGGTACAGACACAAGCACGTTATGACCATTTGCTTTTAATTCATCATAGAGTGCTTTGACATTGCTGGTTAGACCGTCATCGTTAACCAATAAAATATTTAGTGCAAAAGCTGGAGTTGTACACAAAGACAGAATAAGGCCGCCCAATAAACTTTTTTTCATCACTTAACTACCATGTTCTTAAATTTCGATTTGTATAGTAGTTGCGCTATATGTACGTTTAGTGACTACGCATCAATAAAAATTAAAATAATTTTCCATTAAAAATTAAATAATTATATTATAAATTATTGCTATATTTTCTTTTATAAACTGATCTTCAACTTCAGCGCTCATATTCAAAATGACAAAACCCACATTTGTGGGCTTCATTCAAAGTATCAATTCAAGCTTTAAATTAAATACGTCCAACCTCTAAGTATGGAATCAAGTTTTTATCAAAATGTGGTCGTGGGTCGCCCTCATAACTAATAAAACCATGCATTCCAGTTAAACGTTCACCTTTATAAAACTGGTTTAACTGATAGCGCGGGTCTTTATGTGAAAGCGTAAAGCTCACCACCCCAACGCCCTGCTGTTTTGACTTGTTATAGGCATCTTCGAGCATTTTATGATGCAAAGCCAAATCTTCTGGATGGCACATAAGCGTATGTAGCACATGGTACTGAATAGAGTCGCCAAGTTTAGGCAAACGCATGCCCTTAGTAATTGGAGTTAGCAAGTTATAAACGGGTCTAAAAATTCCAATGACTGAACTGTAATGCAAAATTTTGGTTTGCTTAATACTGTGCTGATCCCACAAACCAAACATGCCCACCAGTTTTTCACCCTTAAAATAAAGTGAAAAGTCTGAGAGTTTTATCCCTGAAAAATACCGATGACCTTGGGCCAGTTCTTCAAAGTTATAGGCAGGAATGAAATTATAAAACTCTGCCATGCCACTAATAAATTGGTTCATCGCTCCCACATGTTGAGCTTCAGCGACACAACTATGGATCTTTTGAAGATCACTCTGTTTATCAACCTGCTTTAAAAAAGCCGTGATTTTTCGTTTTGCACCTGTACTCGTCAGGCTTAGTGTCTCTATAAGCCCTTCGTCATAATAATCAGGCATTCCCGTTTTACCCGTTTGGATGGCAGCGCGTGCGGCATGGTTATCATCAAAAATAATCATTTGGCTATAGTTCGGTTCATGCATAGTTTGTTTTACATGCTTTGCTAAAACCTTAACCAGTGATTTGCCACGATAGTTATGATCTACCCGTAAATCACCCGCGTATCGTAAGTTTTGAATGTTCCGATCGACATAACACGGACGGTAACCATTGCTATAACAAGCGACATTTTTCTGACTTTCAGTGTCTTCAATCAACACATGTAATTTATGTCGATAGACAATGTCAGACGCTCTAAAATAGCTCGGTTCGCGCTGAAAGCTAATTTGTATACCTTTGGTGGTCATGGGTACGGCAATTAAATCTCGTAAAGCCTGATCATCTGCCAAAGTTGCTTCTCGGGTAATCAGCGTATTGTCAGCAAGTGGTGGATTTGTTTTATTCATTATTCACCTGTTGTGCGGTCTGTACGGGGACCAAGTTATTTAAGCGTCCCATTTGGTCGAGTAGCTGATAGACAAACACCACTTCGTCTTGGTCATTTACGGTTTTCTGAGTTTCTGCATCGAGTAACTTTTGCTCGGTATTGAGCAAATCAAATGTGGTTTTAGTGCCAACATCGAACTCTTTACGCGTGTAGACAAAGGCAATAGATGCTGCCTCTATGGCATTTGCCAGTGCTTCTTTATTTTGTCGAATGGTTTGAAGCTGTGCATAGGTGGTACGGGTGCGCTTGTTCAAGTCCAGTTCAAGACTTCGCGTTTTTTGGTTAGCTAAATCGATATCGGCCTGTGCTTTTTTAACGTTGGCCCGATTTAAGCCATCGTCATAGAGCGGTACATTAAGTTGTACCCCAACCATATAGTTATTGCTTTCAGAGCCGATATAGCTTGCTTCATCTTGCTTTCCAGCACGGCTGGTGAGCATCACGGTTGGCCACAGTTCCCGCTTGGTTAAAGCATATTGTTTCTCGGCGGCCTGCTTTTCGTATTTGCTGCGCATTAAAGCTGGATGGTTCTTGGTTTGCGCCAAAATTTCATCTAAGCTCGCGGGAATAGCGGGTAGTTGCTTAATGGTAGCAAGGTTTTCAGGCGTTTCACCTGTCACTTGATAAAACTGCGCTTCGCTTACGGTTAGGTTAGATTGGGCCTGTGTAATATCGGCTTGGCCTTGTGCGACTTGCGCCAAAACCTGAGCCAAGTCCGCACGGGTAATCATACCCACGTCAAAACGGCGCTTTGACTCATATAAAGACCGTTGTAGATTTGCCATGGTCTTTTGTCTGAGTTCTAAAATGGCTTTCTTTTTTAATACGTCGGTATAGACCATTACGGTATTTAAAATGGTTTCCGACCGTTGATCTGACAAACCTTGGTTTTGTGCAGAAATCTGACTTTCGGCAACATCAATTCCTAAACGGTGTCGTCCAGACGTATAAATCGGATAATCTGCTTGCAATTGTAAACTTCGGCCTTTACGATTTCCTTCGGTTGGAAACAGTACGTGTGAAGGCGTATCTATTCTTTCATAGTCCAGTTGCCCGACTAAATTGACTTTAAGTCCATCACGCTGTTTAGCCTGTTCAAGCACTGCGGTGGACTGGTTCACGCTTAAACGGCTGACTTCAAGCTGACTTTCATGCCTTAAACTAGCCGACAAAGCCTCATCTAAAGTCATGGCATGTGTATTCGACACCAACAACACGCCTAAATACAAGGCGTGTCGAAGTGTTAAAAACCGAGTATTAAATTGCTTCATCCCTTTCATAGTTGTTCCAAACTATTGAGGGTGACTTTTTTAAGTGGCTCAGGTTTGATATTGCCTTCAATAATGCCATCAAACATGACCAGTTTTTTATAGGCATTCCACCCATTATTGGCTTGGCGAATCTGAGGTTGATCAAGCTGTCCCAAGTTTCGAGCAAGTTCGTAATGGAAGTTTTGACGCAAAATACTGTCGATATATTCATTGCTAATGCTGTGATGGATGTCACCCTCAAAAAGCACGCAATAAAATGGTTTAACCTGTTGCTGGGTATCAATCGCCAGTAAAGAAATCGCTTTCGATTCGGTTTCATTTAACTGCGACAATAACTGATGAGCTGTTTCAGGCGCGAGTTTTTCACCGACCAGATCTACCCCAAAACGGCGGCCTTGGAACTCAAAACACGGAATTTGCTCTATAAAGCCAGTGACGCGTAAGCAATCATCCAAACAATAACGAAGTAAGCCATTACCCGAAGTAATCAGTGGGCTGACCACATCACCTTGTTTAAGCTGCCATGATGGAATGATTTGACCTTGCTTCTCACCTTCTAAATATTCAAATTCGTAGAAGTGACTTTGATACGCCAGCGGGTATTGGTCGTTGTAGGGAATCGTGACGACACCTTCAGTCGCCCATAGACCTTTTCCTTCAAACTGAACACTGGGTAATTTCTCTTGTAATTTTTCTGCCCAAGCTTTTGAACCTGCGGTATCCCAACTCGACACTAAACTTAACTTAGGCCATAGCTGTTTGAAGTCGATCTGTTCGCCGTTTGAACTGTCAATTAAGGCTTGAGCGCTTTCAGGACTATGCGGTGCAGTCACTTCTTTTAATGAAGCCTGACGATTACCCCATGAACCACTTTGTAAAACTTCAATCACGTCTTGTTGTAGTAACTCCAAACGCTCAAGCAATTGCAACGCAAAAGTTGGACTCCACACCGAAATCATGGCTAAGTTACGGTTTGCCACCAAATAGCAAATCGTTGCAAAGAGTGCATCGTCGGCATTGGCTGCAAATGCAACATTACTTGGAACCGCTTGGGTAAACTTAGATAAAATTCGCTTACCTACACCCAGTAGCGCACTATCATCATTTAGATTTTTATCTTTTAAAACCTCACGCTGGCTTTCTGGTAACCATGACACCGACCAGTAATGTGTTCCCGAACTAAGCTGCGGACATTTGCGGTATAAACTCGCCATCCACGGCGCAATCGCATGGTCAAGCTCATCTAAAAACAGTTTGGTGTATGGAATAAACTTGATTTGTTCACTCGAGCCACTGGTTGGCTGGAAACGAACCAGCTTACTACTAGACAATGAAAGTTTCTGTTCGCGATAACGTTGAATGTCTTCTCGCCATGCGCCATAACGTGTCGCAGGAAATGATTTTACAAACTGCTCATAGCTTTGAACTTTTTTGTCTTTAGCAAATGTAGAGGTCTGTAAAATCGAATGCAGAATTTGACGTTGTGTCGCTTCTAAAGCATTAAACTGTTTTTGAAAATTACGATCGGATGCATCACACCATTTTTTTAAAATCAGATGCGAACCCAAAGTTAGCCATTCATTAGATTTCATTGGATGGCCTCTCTACGTTTTGTTTTATGCGTTACACAGGCTTCAAATTTTCCCTTACTCGTGGGTTTGGTGATGAGCTTTACTGGGAAACGCGCAAGATCTTTCCAGCCTAATCGACCAATACACGGTAATTCTGTACCCGCACTCCATGTTGGATTCATTTGCTCAAAGAAATGAATATTTGGGTTCTTTTGTCTCATTTCGGCAGTAATCGGTGCGACTTCACCTTTTAATGGTTGATAGTCATCACCAAAGTTTAATAAGCCAGCTTCACGGTCGTAGTATTCCCCAAAGAATTTCTCACAGTAGTGCTCAACCACTTCCGAGAGATGCTGATTTTCATCTTTAATATTTGGGTAATACACATAATAGTTATTGGCAAGTAAGAGATAGGTTTTATAGCCTTTAGAAATGAGAAGCCAATAGAGCTCGTTAAATGGATATTTGATTCGAAGCTTGATCATGAGTTTGAGCATGGTACTTTGCAGACTACGCGTGCCCCAAAACTTCTTCAAAATGACCGTATCACCGCTAAATAACACGGTGTAGTCTTTACCGTTTAAATAGAAGTGCTGCACAACAACGGTTGAGAACCCCACAATCTCATCTGTTTCCGAGTCAAAAATTAAGATCGCACCACTTTTATTTTTAAAATCATCTACGAAAATAGAAAATCTCGTATTTTCATAATACTGTTCGTAAATGGAATACATCACTTTTAATCGCTCTGTATCGATTTGCTCTTTTTCAAAATATTGACCATAAGTCGTGTTTTTCAGGTTCAATTTTGAAATCAATTTATACGTTGTATTAATCATAATCCTTTAACCTTCCACCTCTAATTTGCGAGTTCCCCGATCTCATCTACCGATATAAGAAAACTCATAAAAATGTTCTTTTTCTATGAAGGGATACGTTTTGATATGCCCTATTGTTTTTCATTCTTTGAAAGCTGCCCTTTATTTCTAAATCGCTACATATTCATTTTCTTCCCCCGATCCATAAAGATGGTTAAAAAGGCGGTCACAAACATGATGATTGCGAGCATGCGTAATAAATCATTAAAACTAGATGTAAGCGCCTGAAAATGAATGTCACGATAGATCACGCTGAGCGCAATTTGCTGTGCATTTGAGCCGACTTCCTGATATTGCGCCGTGAGTTGGTCAAGTCGTTCTGTAAAAATCCAGTTTTGCGGTGTCATCGACTGATTAATCTGGGTAACATGAAGCGCAGTCAGCCAATCTAAAGATGAGTTAATGAGAGCTAGCCCAACCGCTCCGCCAATATTACGCATCAGGTTATAAATACCGCTGGCATCGGCAACTTTACTGAGTGGCAAAGTGCTCATGGCTAAATGCGAAACCACAATCAGACAGATCATGAGGCCAATGCCACGATAGATTTGCGGCCAGAACATAAAGTCATAATCGCTGTGAATGCTGAGGTGAGAATTGAGCCATACACCAAAACCAGCCAGAATCATTCCGACAAATACGGTTTTTCGGGTATCAAAATTGGGAATAAGCCACGCAAGAAATGGCGCAAAGCAGAACATGACAATGCCTGTCACCATCATGACGTGACCAATTTGGCTACTGTTCATTTCACGGACTTGCCCAAGAAACACGGGAATCATGTAACCCAAGCCATAGAGCGCCATGCCAATCACAAAAGTTGTGATAGCACTTAAGGTAAAGTTTTTGTTTTTAAATACGGATAAATCGAGCAAAGGTTTAGGTTGGGTAAAACTTCTAGAGAAGAAAATCATGCCGCCCACAACGCAGATCATAAACGCTACTCGAACACCTGTGTCTGCAAGCCAGTCATGCCGTGCGCCTTCATCAAGGAAATACTCAAGCCCACCCAAAAACATCGCCATACCAACGAGGCTAAACCAATCCATGCTTTTAATGAGTGAATAGTTTGCACGGTCAATATTTGGACCCGAGTAGATGACCGTAGCAATGATAATGCCCGGAATAATATTGATCAGGAACATCCAGTGCCACGAGAAATTATTGGTGAGCCAGCCGCCAATGGTTGGACCAATGGCGGGCCCCAAAGTACTGATCATTCCAAACATGACTAAAGGCAATGAGCGTTTTGCATCAGGGAAAAGTAGATACAATGCGGTCATGGAAGTCGGAATCATTCCTCCGCCCATAAAACCTTGAATGCCACGAAAAACCAATAAACTTTCTAAGTTCCATGCCAATGCACAAAGTAAAGAGCTGACCGTAAAACCAATTGCACAGATGGTGTAATACACCCGTGTTGAAAGCACTCGCGAGACAATACTCGACATTGGAATTGCAATAATCTCGGCAATTAAATAAACCGTTTGCACCCAAGTGACTTCGTAACGACTTGCACTCATTCCAGCTTGAACTTCGTTTAAAGAACTCGCCACAATCTGAATATCAAGAATCGCCATAAAGTTGCCAAAAATCATGGCAGCAAAAATTGCCCATGCCGTCTTTGCGGGAAACATCCACTCGGCGTCAACGTGCTTATTCATGTCTTATTACCTAAAATTTTATTATTAAGTTCTTAGGTCAACGGTGGCACTTACCGACATACCAGGTTTTATCAAATCGATATGCGGGCTTGAATCTATGGCAATACGTACAGGAATACGTTGAACAACTTTGTTAAAGTTTCCTGTGGCATTGTCTGGTGGCATGAGTGAGAAAGTTGCGCCTGATGCTGGTGAAAAACTCTCAATTTTTCCGCTATAGGTTAGGCTTGGATAGGCATCAAGTTTGAGTTCAACTTTCTGACCAATATGCATTTTTTCAATTTGGGTTTCTTTGAAATTCGCTTGTACATACAAACTGTTTTCAGGAATGATCGCCATTAAGCGCGTTTGCGGAGAAACACGTGAGCCTTTTTGAATTGCAAGACTACCGATTTTGCCATCTACAGGACTTACCACTTTTGAGGAAGCCAGATCAACCTGATATAAATTTAAGTTTGCATGAGCACTTTGAATATCAGCTAAAAGCTGCGCTCGACTGGCTTTTAAGCTCCCCAACTGAGCTTCTGCTGCATTGACAGCTGCTTGTGCCTTACTGAGTTGTGCCTGAGCTGTTAAATATTGAGACTGAACCCCTTCAAAGTTTTGTCGGGTAATCACGCCATCTTTTAATAAATCTTGATAACGTTCAAAATCTTTTCTCAAACGAGTTAAGTCTGCTTTCGCTGCCACTACACCACTATTTGCTTCAGTAATGGAAGACTGAGCAGACTTTTCATTTTGCTGTTGTACACCAAGCGCCGCTTCTTTTAAGCTGACGACAGAACTCGCCTGATCATAACGCGCTTGGTAATCGCGGTGGTCTAATACCGCCAAAGTTTCCCCTTTCTTTACCACCTGATTATCGTTAATTAATAACTCAATCACTTCGCCTGAAATCTTTGGCATGACCCAAGTAACATCTGCCTGAACATAAGCATTATCAGTAGATTGATAAAATCGGTATACAAAAAAATAATATATAATGCCTGCGACTAAAAATAACAGCAGGACACTAAAAACACCCCAAGTTATTTTCTTTCGACTTTGGAAATTAGTGTCAGTTTCTAGCTGAGCTACGTTATCCATATTCATTCCGTTTATTTGTAATATTCGATTTTTTATTTACACCAATAAATTATTAGCGTCTTTTTTACGTAACTTTTCACTTGGTTTATTCAATGAATCGTGACAGCGTAAAATTTGGTGCAAATTATGGTTCTTAAATCGATTAAATATCATTGACCCTTTTGACATATATTTTTTCTATTTACGCCAATACACGTCATGCTATAAAAAATATGTTTAAAAATTATGTAATTTTATATTTTCTAAAAAATTTAATTATAAAAACTTTCTTTAAAAATTAATTTAAACAAATAAAATCAATAGATTAAAATTAAAATTATTAATATAAAAATGATTAATTGGTAGAAAAATTTATTGCATTAATATTAAAAATTGGCGTTTACTTTGTATAACTTGTGTTAATTTAATTAGAGCAATATGTAATTTAAAGAAATTCTTCGAGAATTTTTATAATATTTATAGAAGCATAAAATATAAATATGCAGATTTATCAACCATAGTAAAGCACAGCTTATTAAATATGTATTTTCAATATATTTACAATTAACCATATTAAGTGGAATAACATAAAAATTTTCAGACTAAATCCAACTTATTTTTAAGAAGCCGAGCATTATTCAAAAACAAAATTAATCTAAAAAAGAGTTATTTTTAACTCTTTTTTATTTAAAAAATAGAGAATTATCGGTTTATTTTTTACTTATTTAAAATCTTAAATATTTCTTCTAAAGTCATACCAATCGCAAGTATTTCACTATCCTGATGAGGTAAACCATCAATTTCTAATCCAACGGGTAGTTTCGATTTCACTCCCTTTCCAATGGGTAAACTCAGCCCTGGTAATCCGATATTACTGCCGGGGTCCGTATTTCGAATGAGTGTCTGGAAATTTTCAATTGAATTGGATTGTTCATTTGCGAGTGGTGCAACAATTGGTGACGTCGGAAATAATAAAGCATGTAAGTTATGCGCTTTAAATGTGTTTTGGTAGTGTTCAAGCAATTGTGGCCGAGCTTCACTGATGGCCTTTTCATAGAAAGGTAAAACAGGAACAAGTTGCCCAGTCTGATCTTGAATTAATTGAGGAAGGATATTCTGTTTAAAAATTGCCTGTACATCTGGGCTTGAGATCAGATCAACCACATTTTCAATAGTCAAATTTACATCATGATGTTTTAAATATTGAATAAGGTCATATTTGCCTTCATAGATGACTACAGGAAAAGAAATAGCGTGATTAAGTTGTTCTAAATTCGGCATATCGACATTAATAATTTCGACTCCTGCCTCTTTTAAAAGCCCAAGTGCAATATGCGCCTGCTCACGAACATCTTCATCTAAATGATTCCAAAAATATGGATTGATGCCGAGCCTAATTTGATGAGACTGTAATGGTTTTTTCTTTGGCTCTTGAGTAATAAGCTGATCAATTAAAATAATGTCAGATATTGTGTGTGCAATCGGGCCAGCCGTATCCCGCGTATGTGAAATTGGGGTAATACTGTTTTGTGAGTATCTTCCTACCGTTGGACGAAAGCCGACACAACCATTTAACGCACTTGGCAAACGAATAGAAGCACCAGTATCTGTACCAATCGAAATTGGAACCATTCCCGCTGCTACGGCCACAGCACTACCAGAAGAAGACCCACCAGCAATATGCAATGGATTTACGGCATTTCGTGTACCGACAACGCCCTCTATATGCATAGCAGTATTATAACCTGTTACTCCAAAGGCCAATTCGTGCATATTGGTTTTACCAACAATGATCGCGCCGTGATCAATAAGTTTTTGAATAATCGGTGCGGAGCTTTGAGGTTTAAAATCAGCTAAAGCTGGTGTGCCTGCACTATTCGGGAAACCTGCAACATGAATATTATCTTTAACTGCAATTAAAATACCCATCAAAGCTGGACATGGTTTTCCACTAAGCAGGTATTTATCCCAATATTGAGCTTGTTGAATTGCTGAAGCTTTATCTATGCTAATAAATGCGTTTAAAGACTGTTGTTTTTCAATAGTGTCGAAGTAATGATGCACGAGTTCTTCACAGGATACTTTTCTTTCATGAATCAGTTTAGTGATGACATCTACTGAAGCATTTGCTAAACCCTGTAATTCAATCCAATTATTTTTTTCAACTGCATTTGACATGATGACTTAAAATCCATTTAAGTTGTGATCTTAAGAACTTAGTACAAATTGCTCGATAATTCGTATCCTCAAAATTGAGGATTGCTTTGCTTTAATGTTGAATGAGTAAAGCCATTTCAGTGCGATTATTGCAGCCTATTTTTCTCATAGAATTATTCAGATGGGTTCTTAATGTGGTAAAACCAATACCAAGTAAACTTGCCACCTCTTTATCACTCAAGCCTTTAGAGACCAAATGAACCACTTCTTGTTCACGTGGTGTCAGACCATATTGTGTTGACAAATCTAGTGGTAAGGCTTGCGTAAGATAAGGTTCAAGCAGATTTAATATTCTTTTTTCACGCTCACCAAACATGTCAGCATCTTTTGCACGCCAAATGCGTAAATCGCCAATATCTATACCATTTCGGACAAAATAAATATTTATCCCGTGATACAAACCATAGGTTTTTAAAAACTCATTGTAATAGCCTGTTTTTTTCAGGTCTGCAAGAGGCATGACTTCATTTACAAATGTTGGTTTCTGGAGCTTATGAAGCTGTGCAGTAATGGGGTCATTAAATTGCCAAATACACTCATAATCCTCCATCGCTTTTGGGTCGATTTTCCATATCACACCATCTTTCGATAAGTTATGCCTTGAATCCCAAATATAAGACGCAGCAAAATCAGCCCGTAACAAGATGGCAATATCTGCAATGATATTTTCACGTAAATTATATTGCCCTTTTCCTGAGCCAAGTTTCCATAATATTTCAGAAAACAATGTAAACTCAGACGGGCTGAAATCCTTTTCTAAAAGTGCGGTCATCATCTACCTATTTAACGAAATCCATCGAACTTTAAGAAGATCGGTTAAGTGCTTCCTTTGAACTTAATACTCATCCCATCCTTTTCTATAACATATCTATTTTTTGATTTGGTAGGCAATAGCTATATTTTGTTCGTAAAAATATTAATTTTCTTGTTTTACTATGCCACTTTTAACTATTGAAATTTATCTTCTGAAATTACTTATCTAATAGGTACCAAAGGCTTCGATCAACTTTTCTCTCTTTTCTTTTTTGCTCCATTAGCTGTTCATATTCTTTTTCTGAAATTACTTTTCTATTAGGTGTAGATTCAATGTATGGTGAATAACCTCTATAATTAGCAAACTTATTTTCTCTGTAATATTGTGATTTATCATAATCAGTCATATTTGACGTTTGGAATAGAACATCTTTATCTCGCTCAGCCCTTCTAAAAAGTTGATTTGTACGATCTATTTTTTGTTGCATTGCTGACTCAAAAAAAACAACACTCTCACCACTTTTAGTATTTTGAGCCTCTTCATCTTTAGCAATTAAAATAGAAGGTTTTTTTTCGAAAAAATCATCAGCACTGTACACTGGACTAATAATTAATAAACTTATAAAAGATAATAATATTCTATTCATAAAATTAATGCGCTCATTACAAAATAGTGGAAAAGGCTTATCCATTTTTATAACCTTTGATATTTTCATGAATTATATCAAATAGACCTAGTTTTTAAATGCAAATAACCTGTATATAAAATAAAAAAACGATAATAATCGTTATTTAGCAGGGTTTTCCAAAGTTTGCTCTATCTATCTTGGAAGATATCTTTTAGAACCCGTGCTATTAAGGCAATAATGTCCACCTCTAGGCCCAACACAATATGTACCAGAAGTACAATAACAAGAATTATTAGTAGTTTGACTATAGGTTCTTGAAGTATGAGTAGTAGAGGTACTTCTAGTTTTAGTATTGCTATACCTTTTAGGCTCACGTTGTTGAATTGAGTAAATAGATTCCCTGTTATTAAAACTACTTTTAGCGTTTCTAAAAATAATTGGAGGAGTATAACAACCAGAAAAACTACATAAATACTTAGTATCAATCCACTGTTGTGTATGAGAATTTGGATTTATTAATGCCCATTCGTCTTGATATCTGAACACATAAACTTCGCTCCCCCCTTTCAACTTAAAGATTTCATTACCATTAGGTATATCTTTAACTGAAGCAGAATCTACACTAATCCAATTCTTAACTGGATTAAACCGTTCAACTTTTTGCTGTGAATAGTCGATGTTTGGTAATGCCACACATCCAGTTAAACCTAAAGCAGTAACTAACCCTATTAAATAATTTTTCATTTTATTAACTTCTAAGAAAGAATATTTTCCTAATGAAGTAAACAATAAGCTAGCTTATAAATACAATATATACTTTCAGCTAATTCAAATAAATAAACAAGGAGTTAAAAACCTGTTTCTAAAAGCTGCCCCCCGCAATAAGCCTTTGAATCCAAATTACTTGGATATGGTTCCCGTTATTTGACCTGAGCTGGATTGCTAAGTTTTACAGCTATACATGCTGCGAGTTGATCGTAACTTTCACCTTTGACTGCAAACTGGCTTGCTAAATCAGGATGTTGTGAGAGTTTTTGTGCGAAGGTATGAATCTGTTTGTCACTCAAATGGTGCAGTGCGCTTTTTAAAAACTAAAACCCACTCATTGAGTGGGCTTTTTATTACTAACCGTTTTGCCTGAGGTGGTCTTGGAACTCTTGGTCGTGTATTTTGTCGTAATTAACAGGGTCGTAAACGCATCCAGTTAAAACAACAATTACAGCAAGTACAGCAACCAACTTTTTCATTGAGACAACTTTCCTTTTAACGCAAAAGATTTGCTTTAAGTATACTCCTCAGTAATCATCTTGATTGGACATAATTAAGCCAAACAATTGTTATTTTTAAATTATCGCCGTGCTTTAGCCTATCATTTGATTTTTTAACAAATTCAAATCACAGGTTAGTACAAAACTTAAGCCTCAGTCGCTAAATACCAATTTTTCCAAGAACTGGTTCCTCTGGTTTCAATTGGTACAGTTGGAATCAGTTTTTCTTTTAATATTTCAGTTTGTTCAACAGCTTTAGCAAGTCTTGCTTTGACTGAATGAATGCATTCACGGTCACCAAATTCGCAGCGATCTAAAGTTGTACCGCCACAAGGCCCGTTGGCTAAACCTTTTGGACACGTTTCAGGACAAATATATAAAGTATCGCTTAGGCGACACTGACCACAGCTTTCACAACCGACTAGGCTATGTTTACTCAGCACTTCTGTTTTAATTAATACTTTGGCGACTAAAGAGTTTTCCCAAAATGACGCTTTAAAAATAAACCGTCCAACGCCTTTAGCAATTTTTGATCCAAACATTGCTTCATGCATAACATGCAGTTGGCGATATTTAATCATTTGTTTAGACGTTGGCTGACGCGAAAACCGAGCAATTTCAGGTGAAAACTCTTTGCCTGTCGTAACTTGCCAAAGTGAATTCCAAAGCTCTTCTAAGGCTTTAAGCTCCAAATGTCTGTATTGCTCAATGTAGCTTTCAAGCAACATTTGCTCTTCTGGCTTATGGCACGCAGATAAGTGGATTCCTGCAAACCCTAATTGTTTACATATCAAAATCTGTAAAGCACAGCGTAAATAAACGCGGTCTGTATGCCCTGCTTGTTTTTCATCTGCCAAGACTTTTAACATGTGCGGAGTAATCACAATACCCGCGACTTTATGCTTCACCATAAAATTGGCACGGCCTAAAGTCAGTGGCATGACACAAGCCAGTATTTGCTGCGAATAAACATGCTTTGTTAAAAATGATTTGGCTTGCTTTAAGGCTTCAATGTCATAACCTAATTGGGTAATGATAAAGTCGGCGCCTGCTTTAATCTTCTTATGCAGTTTTAAGTACTGGGCATCACGCTCAGCTTCAACATATTTAAATGGGTTAAAAGCAATTCCAATACGAAACCCACCGTGTTGCTTGGCAGCCATTACGGCGTTTACCGACTCTAAGTAGCGACTACGAGGCTGCCCATCTCGACCATTATGGTGTTCTTTGAGTTTATCGCCTGTAAGCAATAACAAGTTGTGAATATTGGCTGCTTGAGCTTGTTCTAAAAAGCGCTCAAAGTCTTGTATGTCTCGGGCCTTACCTGAAAAGTGTAAAACTTTATCGATTGAGTCAGGGTAACTTTTGCTGGCTTCAAGCGGCGCGATATCATGATCTGAATGTACGCGATCTGCCAATGTCATTGCAGCCGGATATCCTGCAAACTCATGTTTCACAGGATAAATTTCATGCAGTGAAGTGAGATATTCCACCAACACAAAAAACTGGTTTTGCTGGAAGCAGGGAGAAACGTGTGACATAGGCAAAGTGCTGATCAAAACATGACATCAATCATAAGCGCGGCATTATAAATCAAAGTGCATCAAGATGCGCTAGTCAGAAAGCTCATTGTTTTGCTTATCTTCACCCTCTTTGTTTCTAGGTAATTCGAGTGAGCGAGGAAATATAAAATCGAAAGAATCGAGTGCATAGCGGTAAAGCTGAGCTGGTCGTTTGCCTACAATTTTACTTTGATTGGTTTCTTCAACTACACCAGCTTCTATCATGCGGCGTCTAAAGGCTTTTTTTTCTAAGGATTGCCCAAGAATAATTTCATAAATGCTTTGTAGCTCGGTCAGCGTAAACAACTCAGGCATGAGACTAGCTGGCAAAGCGGTATAGCGAGTTTTACTGGTTAAACGCTCTAAAGCTAAACTGAGCAATTCATTATGATCAAACGCCAATGCTAAATCTTTTGCTTTTGCTACAGGCACCCATTCGCTGTACTCAGCCAACGCTTGGTGTTGATAGGCATTAAAATCGATTAATGCAAAATACAAAATGGTTACTGCCCAGCCACGTGGGTCACGTTTAGCATTACCGACAGAGGCGACTTGTTCCAAGTAAGGTGAAGCAATCCCTGTTTTTTCGACCAGCTTACGATAGGCTGTGGCCATCAGGTCTTGATCATGCTTTAAATCGGCAAAACCACCCGGTAAAGCCCATTGGTCTTTAGCTGGAAAGTTTGGTCGCTTAATGAGTAATACCTGCAACTGACCATTAAAAACCGAGAAAATAGCCATATCGACCGTGAGTAAAGGTGCGTCATAATCTCGGCGATCATAACTGGCAAGGAATTCTTCTTCAGTTTGAATAGTCACGTTCAGCCTCTCAATAAAAATGATGAGCCGATACCCACGTAACGACTCATCTAAACTCAGTTATGCGATGGATAAACGCTCACGAATTTGATCCAAAGTACACTCATATTGAAGTTTACCATTTTCAAAGACGGTTTTTAGTGCTCCGCCTTGTTCTTGTTCGGCTGTTTGCTCATCAAACAAGGTAAAGCCATTTTCACTTTCTTCAATGCGTAATAGACCTTTCGCCGATTTTTTTACACCTGAGTCAGTAATTGGGTCTTTGAACAACTCACGCCCTACACCATTCACCTGCCCCCAAGTTGCTTTCACAGCAAACCCAAAGGTATCGCGAGTTAAGTAGTTATAGGTAAAACTGCCAATCCCAAACACCAAATTGTTTGAAGCAAAACCTTTGGCTTCTAGCCCTTCTAAAATACGCTGTGCACGGTCTAGAGTAATCGAGTCACCATAAATTAAACCAACACGTTCATTGAGTACTTTATAGCCTTGGTCAGTCGTTGTACCGCCAAACACTTCCCATAAACATTCTACCGCGCCTTTATATGCTGGGCTTCCAGCTCCTGCATCTGGGTCGCCGCAAATAATTTTAACAGGGTCGCCGGAGTCTGGACGGAAAACCAATTTGGCCAAACCTAAAGCATTGGGTTGTCTTGCCAAAATTTCAGGTTTTAAAGCCACTGTAAACTCGGTAATCACTCGCCAAAAGTCCCAAGTGTCAGATACAACACTAACCACACCAGACGGATAAAGCTCACAGATTAAACGCTTAAAGGTTTCTAGCTCACTGTTTTCTGTACCCATACACATCACACTGTGTTCGGTTGCTGGCACAGAAACCCCAATCACACCTGTGGCATTGTAATATTCTTCTGCGTAGTCGATTGAAGCGACCGAGTCTGTTCCAATAAAACTAGTTAAGTGACCCACACCCGATTGTGCAGCATCATAAATTCCACTCATGCCACGGCTACTAAAATCGTGTCCTTGCACAGGCACAAAATCAAGTGGTACACCAGTTTTTACGGCATATTGAGTTAATAAGCGTTTGTACTCATAGGCAATTGTGGCCGTAGTACAACTTTTCCAAAGCTCAGCACTTAAAACCGTTTCAATATAGTTAGTTAACCAAAAGAAACGCGGGTCGGTATTAATTACGGTAAGCACGGGTACACGCATATTAACGCGGCTACCTTCTGGCAATGCTTTAATGCGTAATGGTAAATAGCCCAAATCGTGTAACGCTTCAATGTGATCAACAGGTACAGCACCTTCACCTAATGAACTATCCATACGGCGTTTATAAGCAGCCACCACTTTATCTTTAGCTTGCTTGAAAAAGCCTTCATTCCACGTATCGATTAAAAAGTGTTTAATAAAACCTTGAAGCCCAAAGAACACAACTTTATCGTCAAAGTCAGGTAACATTTTAGCAAGTCGAGATGAACGCGGCGTAAAGTTCGCGTACACGTACTCTGTGCCTGCTGGATACTGACGTCTGTGATCAGCTTTATAAAAATCGATAGCGTTTAATGGATTCAATTTAATAGTCATCTTTATTCTCTTTATTTTGCTGCAAAAGCAATTACTGAAATTTTGTCTGATGGTTGTTGTGGAAAGCTGTCCGAGGTAAACAGTTGGTCAAGCAACCCATCAAAAACCTCTATTCCTTTACTGAAAATACCGTGGGTCACATATAGAACGACCTTATGGCAATTGAGGCGACGGAGTTCTTTGGCAATACCAATAAAGGTTGCACCGCCGTCGCAAATGTCATCGGTAATGACCGCTGTGAGGCCTGATAAATCAGTTGCATGTACATGTGTACCTAAAATTTTGCCAGTCACTGGGTCACGTTTTTTATCACACTGAACAATAGTGAGGGATTGTTTACGCTCAAGATTAAAAGCATCTGCAACCATTTGTGTGCGTTCTTTTGCGCCTTTGTCTGGGCAAACCAGCACTGTTTTTTCATCTTTTAATAATGTGCTCAGCGCTTCACTCTTTGCGATGATGTCGACTGAACTAACATTTACAACTTCGTTAAAAGAAGTATTTGCAGCGAGTAATGCTGTGGTTACTTCACTATGGCAGTCCCAAACAGTGATTTTGCCTTGTTTGCCCGCTTTTTTGTCGGCATTGATGTTGAGTAGCTTTGTCATCACATCAAGCGAGAACGCTTGGCCTGCTGCACAAATACGATCCTGTCGTGCGTATGGAAAATACGGAATTTCTAAGTCAACGGTTAAACCCTGATTCAGCAATATATTTTCAAGTAACAAATAGTCCATCACATCGTGACTTGAGGTCATTTTGGCACGGACCAATACGTAGCCAGATAGTGAACTTAACGTTGTCTCATCAATTTGAACATGACGCTCGCCACCAGAAAACTGCGTGAATTTCACTGGAATTTCATTTCTTGCCGCATCTAAAAGCTGGATAGCCATATCATCCTCTTTTTGTCTGATGACCTTCGATAAATATATAGTGGCATAAGGCCACCATATATTTCAAGTCTATTTTTCAAACTTTTTTCAAAGCCCGCTGAATGACATTTGATGTGAGATTTTTGACACATATTTCGAGATTGTTACAATCTATATCTATTAAGTTTACGCAATAAAAAATCCGACTTAATGTCGGATGTTTGTCTTTTCCTATCAATAGCACATATCCTTTGTTGTTGAGAAATGAATGTACTTAATTACTTTTCACGAATAGCCACACCTTCGACTATTTTTGAAACAATACTTGATATAATTGAATTTTCAGTATTTTTTTTATGAATAATAATAATTTCTCGATAAAGATCTGGTTGTTTTAAATCAATTATATTGATATTTTTTTCTTTCAATTTATCCATTCCAATATCTGGAATTAAAGCTACGCCTAAGTTTTTTTCTACCATTCTAATAATTGCTTCAATTTCATCTACTTCAATAATGTCATTTGTTTTGATTTGATTTCTATTTAAATAGTTTGCTACAACCTTCCCCCCAAATGAGGAATAGTCATAACGTATAAACGGATTATTTTTTAAAATTTCAACAGGGTGTTTTTCGTGAATATCAATTGGGGTAATAAGAAGAATAGGCTCTTTTTTTAAAGTATAGTGACAATAATCATCGGAAACTTCAAAATTAGGCTTAATGATAATCGCTAGATCTATCTCATTTTTTCCAAGCTGATGGAACAAATTGAATGAGACTCCTGGTATGAGTTTAATTTTTGCTTTAGGAAAGTATTTAAATAGTTCTTCAAGTATTTCTGGCAAAATATTGGATTGAATTGAAGCAATTGCCCCTATCCTAATCTCACCAGTGAAATCTGCCATACATTCAGGTTGTTTCATCTTCTCGACAAGATCAAAAACTTGTTCAGCTAACGCAAGTACACGTAAACCCTCACTATTAAATTGAACAGTTTTTCCGTTTCTTTCAAAAAGCTTAATCCCCAAATAAGATTCTAAAGATTTGATTTGTGCACTGACAGCTGCTTGTGTAAGCCCTACATTATGGCCTGTAGCACTAAATGAACCATATTTTTTGATTGCTATAAGGGTTTTGAGCTCATGAAACATACTATCTGTATTCCATTAAATGATAAAACCAATCCTTGCAGAAATTATACACTTCTTAAATTTATATAGATAAGTATCTCTTAGTGCGATACTTATCTTTGGTTTTAATTTTCAGGTACAGTATTAAAAGACTCTAATCGCTTCGTCTTCCACTTTGCTACAACTAGTGGTGCAATAGCATTTCCAAGAACATTTAATGTTGTAGTACCACTTTCAATAATTCTAAAAATACCAGCAATTAACGCAACACCTTCTAATGGTAAACCAGCTGTTGCTAAGGTCGCAGATAAAATCAAAATTGCAAAACCAGGAACTCCTGCTGCCCCTTTAGATGTTAAGACCATAGTCACGACCAATAATGCTTGTTGAGAGATAGTCAAATCTATTCCATATAATTGAGCGACGAAAATTGTAGCCACACCTAGGAAAATTGATGCTCCATCTAAATTAAATGCATATCCCATAGGTACTACAAAACTTACAATACGGCGTGGAACACCATAGTTTTCGAGTTTCTGCATTAATTGCGGCATGACAGCAGCAGACGCACCAGTTGAGAAAGCTAGAATGAGTTCATCTTTAAAATATTTAATAAGGTGAAATAAGTTTTCTCTTATATACAAACACACAGCACCTAGAACAAAAATAGCAAATAAAGCTAAAGCTAGATAAACGACTCCAATTAATTTCAGTAATGGCAATAAAGAACTGAAGCCAAAAGTCGCAACTGTCGCGCCGATCATCCCAAACACACCAATCGGTGCATAAGCCATGACTAAACTTACAAGCTTAAACAATGCATCAGATATTCCCTGTAAAACTCTTATTACAGGTTGGCTTTTTTCTTCAGGAATTTTGTTTAATGCTAAACCAAAAAGAATCGCAAAAAATAGAATTGATAGTAGTTTGCCTTCATATAGAGCTACCACAATGTTTTCCGGCACGATATTTTTTATAATCTGTAGAGCGCCTTTGTTCGTATCCGTATGTAGTACTACAGCTGAGTGTGCCATCCCAGATATATCTGTTCCAACCCCAGGTTGAAAAAAATTGGCCAATAATAAACCCCAAACAATCGCAAGGCTTGTTATTGTAAAGAAATAAAGGAGAGAACCAGCACCCATTTTTCCAAAAGACTTATTATCACCTCCTCCTGCGATGCCTAAGATCATGCAACACAATACAATAGGTACAACGACCATTTTCATCATATTAATAAAAATATCGCCTAACGGTTTTAATATTTCAGTGCTTACCCAAACTTGATGAGTTGGATTTACATTAAAATACCACCCGACTAAAATACCTAAAAGAAGACCAATTAATATTTGCCATACCAAAGAAATACTTTTCATAAATCATCCTTGTTTCTACATGTCCTCAAAAAAGGGATACAAATAATATTCGTATCCCTCATTACTTTATTTTGCAAAAAGCTGAGTCATATCTTTAAATGCTTTAAATTCAAGCGCATTACCACACGGATCAAATAAAAACATAGTTCCTTGTTCGCCAACTTTACCTTTGAAACGTACATAAGGTTCAATCACAAACTTTGTACCTAACGACTTTAATCTTTCAGCTAAAGTTTCCCAATCTTCCCAACTTAGAATGATTCCGAAATGCGGAGCAGGTACATCATGACCATCCACAGAATTAGAAACAACTTTTTCTTGATAATCCATTTTAGGATGCTCATGAATAACTAATTGATGTCCGAAGAAATTAAAATCAACCCAGTGATCACTAGATCTTCCTTCTTCTAAACCAAAGACTTCACCATAAAAATTTCTTGCAGCGGGCAAATCATAAACTGGGATAGCTAAATGGAATGGTGCTAAACTCATAGGAACCTCTATTAAATTGACTTTTGTCTTAAATAAAAATTTAAAATAGAAAGGTTTTCCGAGTTAAAAATCTAAAACTTTAGATTCTGTCTTTACTCGTATAATCCTTTATACCTGAATAGGAATTTAAGATAATAAGAATCTTTTTGATCTTATTTACTCACATCCTTTAAACAAATTAATGCTATATAAAAAAAAGCGTATTTAGAAACAAAAATATTTTTTCAAATTAACAAATTATTCCTATATACAACATAAGTCATTGTAATAAAACAAATTAAATAAACACTAATGATTATCAAAATCATATATGCATATAATATTTTTTTATCCATTTAATAAAAAAATATTGTTTATTATATTTTTATTTAAAAACTATAATTTAAAATTTAATGAACCACTATGACCTTATATACTTGGCTCTTGTTTCTATCCACTATTTCTGTCCTATCAGCAATACCAGGCCCTAACATGGTATTCGTATTGAATACGAAAATTAATCAGACATTAAAGGAAACTTTAATATCAACTGCAGGATGTTTACTAGGAGTATTAATATCAATTACAGCATGTTGCCTTACACTCTTATTTTTAAGTAATTTACAAAATATATTTATAAAATTAATTAATGTATTTGGAATTATCTATCTGTTTTTAATTGGAATAAAACATTTAAACCACAACTCGAAAAAATTAAATAATGACAAAATATCCTCATTTAAAACGCATGGTAATTTCTTTATTAACGGTTTTTTTATAGCTATTTGCAATCCTAAAACAATACTTTTTATTATTTCATTTTTCCCTCAATTTATTAATCGTAATTCACCTCTGCTCTCTCAGTATTCAATACTGATTTTTACTTTTGTTATTTGTGAATTTTCTTGGATGCTAATCTACATTTGGGGAGGTGAAAAAATTAAAGTGCTAATAAAAAAACCAAAATTCTTTTATTTATTTAACAAAATAATTGGTGCTTTCTTTATTTTATTTTCAATATCTCTCATATCCCTAAACTTAACATGATTAAAATATTTACTGTATTGGTTCATTGAAAATCCCCAATACAGTAAAATTAAAGCTAGACTAAGGTCCTTCATTTGCCTTAAGTCCTTGGCCTATAACATAAAATTGTCCACCAGCAATATAATGTAAAGTTTTCAATTCTGTCGGTACATCATCAAATTGCCAGTGACCATCTTTAAAGACACGATCATCAGCCCAAGCACTAACAACCTCTCCAATGAAAAGATCATGAGCTTCTTGATTGTGTGGCTCTGGAATTAGTTTACAGAGTAGCCAAGCTACACACCCTTCGACTAAAGGAGTTTGAAAACCATCTTGATAAAATAGTCTTACACCAAATTCATTCAATTTATTTGGGTGGTCTTTTAGACTTTCACTTCCAACATCTACAACCATTTGAACTTGCTGTACAACAGGAACTTGTAAAGCAAACCATCCACTTTGTTCAACTAAAGAACGTGTAAAAGCCATTTTATCTAGAACAACAGTGACTTTCGCTGGAGAAAACTCCAAAGCACAAGCCCATGAAGCAGCCATCACATTTTCAGTACTTTGATGTTTTGCAGACACCAATACAGTTGGTCCATGGTTCAATAAACGATACGCTTTTTCTAAAGGTACAGATTGAATTGCCATATTATGCTCAATATTTAAATATCAACTGTTTTCCACTCAGAATCATCTTTAAGTGGGGGTAAATAGGATAAGCGGCTCATATTTTGTTGCCACAAATTATTAGGAATACGATATCGATCTGCTTTATGAGGATCTATTGCTAAAACAATATCGCTCTCGCGCCCATTCGCAATTAATGTTGCAAGATCAGGATTCATCATCACTGCTTTTCCAACTGCAATAAATTCAGCCCATTTGGTTTGATATGCTTCTAATATCTGATCTGCACTAAATAAACTACCGATACCAATTAAAGGTAATTTACCTGCAATTCTTTCATGCAAAAGCTGCATACGTGTTAAGTGGACATCTGCTCCTCTACGTGCTTTTTTATAAAAATCCCAAAGAGATACATGCAAATATTGAATCGGTTTTTCTACTAATGCATCAACTAGGGCAAATGTATCAGCCATGGTTAAACCTTGTTCGCCTGGTTCTTCTGGTGAAAACCGATAACCAATTATGAAATCATTTAATCCATGTTTCATTTTGATAGCATGTACAGCATCTACAATCGCTAAAGAAAAACGCATACGTTTTTCAATGTTGCCACCCCATTCATCAGTTCGACGGTTTGATTGGGCTGAGTTAAACTGCTGAATTAAATAACCATTGGCACCATGAATTTCGACACCATCGAAACCCGCTTGAATAGCCAAATCAGCAGCATTAGCAAATGCTCGGATTAAATCATTAATTTCAGAATGAGTAAGTTCACGTGATCCAGATTGAATATCCTCAGATGGCGCAACCTTTTCAGCACCATTTAACAATTCATCAATGCTGAGTTTCCCTCCATGATGAATTTGTAAAATTGCTTTTGCACCTTGAGATTTAATTAATTCAGCAACTGCTTTTAAACTAGGTAAGTCTTTATCGCTAATAGCCTCAGGCTGCCCTATAAATGCTTTACCCTCAGGTGAAACTAAAGTTGCAGCACTAATGAATAAACCAAAATTTTCTGCACGTCCTTGAATAAAAGCACGTTCTTCATGGCTTAAACTACCATCATCATTAGAAGCAAAATGTGTCATTGGAGCAACGACTAACCGATTTTTTATCGTTACCCCGTTATTTAAAGTATACGGTTGGAATAAGGGAGAGTATTTAGGATTCATCATATTCATCTTCAATTTAAAAAATCTTTTAACTTAAACTTTGCTTTAACAAGCATTAAACAGAAACGTAAAACTTCACGAGGAGACCTGATTGAGCGCTTCTGTAATTGGAATGTCACCATCAGCCATCGTAATCACCTGACCAATCGTATTTGGAGCACTTAAAATACTTGCAAGTGTCTCTACGACATTATCAATACTGTTACTAAGAGGTTCTGTGACATTAGTCTTAATTCGACCACTACCTAAATTTTCTTGCAATGCACCTGGTTGAAGGATAGTAAAATCCAAATTACTTTGATGAACTAACCAGTGATCTGCGAAAAATTTTGCAATGTTATAATCAGTGATATTCTGTAAGAATGACTCACCCCATCGTTCAGGTTGTAATGCAAAAACTGAGCTCAACAGTATAAATCGACGAATCCCCACAGCTTGCGCAGCCTGCATGACTTTCACTGCACCAAAAGCATCAACTTGAAGAAGATTTTTTCCTCTAGAACCTGCAGTGAAATAAATAACATCTATATTTATAGACTCGAAACCTTGAATGATCTTTTGCAAATCAGCCAGCAAATCTAATTCAAAAAAGTGGATATTAGGATTCGTAAAACTCAAAGAGTCCTTGCGGGCTCCTGCAAAAACTGAATGCCCCATTTTTGCCAATGTATTGACCAAATGAGAACCCACTCTGCCATTTGCACCAACAACAAGAATATTCATAAATACACCTTCGTAATAATTACGATTTAATGAAGTGATTAATATCCAACCCTGAGTAAAAGCATCGCTTCTCCACCTCACATCTTGTAAGAATAGGAAAAGCGAAAGATAGATAGTGATTACCAATTTTGACGCGTTGGAGAAATGATTAAATCATTCACAGTGACATTTTCAGGTTGATTAAGTGCATAGACTACAGCGCGTGCTACATCATCTGGATCTATAGCAATTTTGTTGAGCTCTTGTGCTGCCTTACGGCCTTCAGGATCAGTGACTTTGTCTGCCCAGCCTGTATTAATAACACCAGGACTAACTGTATTAACTCGGATACCATGGTTAACACCCAAATCTTTACGCATTGACTCAGTCATCGCTTGTACAAAAAACTTTGTTGCACAATAGATCCCCGCTGCTGGATCTACTTGATGCCCAGCAACTGAATCCATATTCAAGATTTGTCCAGACTTTTGCTCAAGCATAATTGGTAATACGCCTGCTATTGCATTCAAATAGCCTTTGATATTGGTATCAATCATTTTGTTCCAATCATCAATTGCTAAATCGCTCCAATATGAAAAAAGCATAAGTCCAGCATTGTTAATTAGAATATCAACAGAGCCGTAAGTATCTTTAGCAAATTGAGCAAGCTTTTTAGCGTCATCAAGGTTGGTAACATCTGCTACAAAGCCTGTGATTTGATCACCATGCTTTGTTATTTCATTAACTAGTTCATTAAGACGTTCTTGATTTCTTGCAACCGCTATAACTTTAGCTCCTTCAGCTGCCAACATTTTGGCAGAAGCTTTGCCAATACCTGAAGAGGCTCCAGTAATAATGATTACTTTGCTTTCTAAATAATTCATGCCCCACTCCAAATATTAATTGGTTGAATGGGTATGATAAATTTTACTAACAACAGTCCACTTACCTTCTACTTTCAATAAGTTAAAGAAGTCTGTAAAGCAAAATCCTGAAATATCATTAGTATCAATACGTGCACTTGCAGCAGTTCCAACGATATCAATATTTACGATCACACCTTGCGCATTTGGTGATGGGCTAAAATCACGATCAATAACATCGAATAACCCTTGGATGGGACCACCAATAAGCTTATTGTCAGCATCTACACCAAAGATAGTTGCGTGCTCACTAAAAGCAGGTTTCATAATGCTGCTATCAGCTTGTTTTCCACCTTCATTATATTTATTTAATACTTCAACAATTGCATTGTATTCAGTTACATAAGTTGGTTTAGACATCTTGGATTTCCTACTTCAGTATGATAGTTCAGTCGTACACAACAGCTTTCGGCTTTAGAAAAAAATTTGTGTTCAGCTGTTATGAAAATACTAGTGCAACCATAGAAATAAATATAATTATAGAATTATATAAACTGTATTAATCAAATTAATATCTAATACTATTGCTAGGTAATTTACTGCTCAATCTGAAACTGGCAATGGGACAGAAGTACTGATGATATTTTTGTATTTCAGTTCATTCCAAAATTCGTAGGGAACTTGCTGTGTATAAGAACGAACATTCTGCATGACTTCATTATCACTTTTAGCCCCGAAAACTAATGAAGTAATTGTTGGATGGCTTGCAGTAAATTGCAAAGCTGCAGTAGCAAGAGATACATTATATTTTAGACAAATCTCTTGAATTTTCTGTATCTTAGAGAAGATTTCAATAGGTACTTTTTTATAATTATAGCTAGCTTGTGAAGTATTACCTAAGGCCAGTACACCTGAGTTAAAGATTCCTGCAGCTAAAATTTCTATATTAAATTCGGATAGTTTTTTTAAATCTTCATATGAGTTTTTATGATCTAATAAGGTATATTGACCAGCAATCAATGCACAGTCAATTTTAAACTCTTTGGCTACTTTTAAAACAATTTCAGTTTCGTTCACTCCTAGTCCAACTGCTGAAACATCCCTATTTCTACGCAATTCATCTAAAGCTCTAAAGCCACTTTCACAAAATTGATTCCAAAATAGTTCAGCTTTATCTCCATGCCATTTTTCCCCGAGGTCATGTACCAACAATAAATCGATATGATCTAATCCAGTTCGTTTTAAGCTGTCTTCGAAAGATGACATTATTCCATCATAGGTATAGTCATAATAATAACCAGGATTATTTAAGTACCAGGATGGATTTTTAGAATAAAGGCCTTGTGAGTTTAAAACCCGTCCAACTTTGGTACTGACAAGGACATTATTTCTGATCTCTAACTCACGTAGAATAGTACTTAATGTATATTCAGCACGTCCAAATCCATACATCGGAGCGCTATCAAAGTATCGAACACCCTCATAATATGCGGCATTTATAATTTCTTTTGCTTGATCAAAGCTGATCCTACTGTCATAACCAATCTGAACTGTACCTAATGCAAGTTTACTCATCGGTAATGAGCATTCACCTATAAATTTTGATGGTGTTTTTATCATAGTACTAGCGCTTTTAGATAAGGGCTTTGCATATTAGGAAATGCTTTGTTATAAATATAATTATCAAACTATATACTTACTATAAATATGGTTAATATCAATAATCTCGATTTAAATTTACTTAAAGCACTAGATGCATTGCTAGATGAAAAGAATGTTACACGTGCAGCTGATAAGTTAGCTTTAACACAACCTGCTGTTAGTAGCATGCTTAACCGGCTAAGAGATCGTTTTGATGATCCATTATTTGTTCGGGCATCATATGGTATGGTTCCAACAGATAGAGCTCTTGCTTTAGCTGAACCTTTAAAGAAAATATTAAGTGAAATTGAGCAATTAATACAACCGCCTATCTTTAATCCAGCGGAACTAGAAACAACTTTCAGAATTGCTGCGACTGATAACGGTATGCATTGTGTAGGTGTACCTTTTACATTAGCTTTAAATAAGATTGCGCCAAAAGTCAAAATAGCTCTGATGTCTATTCATGGTCGGAATGTCGAAGCTATGCTGATGAATGGAGAACTTGACCTTATTATAGTGGGTGAACCAACAGTTCCCTTGAACCTTCGTTCACGGACAATCCATAAAGAAAACTATGTTTGTATGATGCGAGAAAATCATCCATTAGCTAATCAAGAGCTTGATATAGATACTTTTTGCTCTCTCAATCATGTATTAGTCTCTTACGATGGAGGTGGTTTCACTGGAGCTACAGATGTTGCATTGGAGAAAATTGGGAAAAAGAGAAATGTTGTAATGTCTATTACAAGCTTTTTATTGTTACCAGAAATTCTTAAAAATAGTGATTGGATTGCTGTTGCTCCACATCATTTATTAGAGAAAGATTCAGGTATTATCTCCAAAAAACCACCGATTGAAGTTGGTGGTTATAATAAATTAATGGCATGGCATGAACGCACACACCATGATTCTATACAACGCTGGTTTAGAGATTTTCTTTTGGAAACCTGCTTGAGAGAATGAATTAACTATTCACTCAGTAAAATAACTATTAAAATAATTACTATTAGATAAATGGCTTTTCCTAAAAAATTGAAAAATACTTTAGGCTAATTCCGTTTACTTTAATGATAAAAATGTGTAAAATTTTTATATGTGTACCTATACTTATAAAGTTCTAAATGACCCGATGTTTATAAAATACTACTAAATAATATTTAATGTAATTTTTTAACTATATTTCATTACTATTATCCTCTGATATAAGATATGATCTTTATTTTATTAAATATAAGTCCCTTATTTACTAATAAATTATGTCAACTCTTAGCCTCACAACTAAAAACTTTATGATGAGAACTGGCCATTTCAAATGAATCAATACTTTTACATTCTCTATCTATTAGATTTAACTCTATTTCACCACGTGTATTTTCATTAGTCCAATATATTCCTACTAATTTATTACCATTATTAATTAAACTCAAATCACCACTACCAAAGGTCATTTTATTTTCACTATTTTTTGTTCTATGTAAGGTATAAGTATATAAAAATTTAATTTTCTCAGCTGTTGGATCATATGATAAAGCTGTGATTATAGATTCAGACTTTTGATTAGAAGTAAATGATTTAATATTTGTGAAGAGAAAAGTCTGTTTGATATAAAAATAAATCTCAATAGGATCAATTTGTTTACCATTTACTTGATAGTTACTTTGAAGCTCTCCCTTCCACAACCCATGTACTATAGGCTTACCAATAATTTTTGATAAGAATTTATATTTAAATATTATTGATGTCAGTAGAATGCCCAAAACAAAAAAAGATATTGTTATTGAAGTTGAAATCATCTGACTAACAGATAAATTATGTTTTTCTAAGAAAAAAGGAAACTTTAAAACAAGAAAACATATAAATCCAATTCCTAAAAAGATATAGATTACTTTTTTTAATTCTTCAAATGTTAAGACTATAAAATTCATAATACATCCCTTGAATAAACTATTTCCCCACCTTTGAAAATTTTTATTTTTTTATTAACACTGATTAAACCAACACAATAGACCCCTTTTATATGAGATGTTAAAAAAGCAGTCATTTCACGCGCTCCACAGGGAAGAACGTTATTTATCTTTTCTTCATTCACACCTGATAATATTGGTGATACATATTGAGAAATATGAGTAACTCTACATAAATTGATATCAAAAAAATGAAAACCATCATGAAAAATTGAGGTTTTTTTTGATATTTCTTGCATTATTTTTATAAAATTTAAAGACTGCATTTCAATTGATAAACTCATTTTATGCAAACTAATGAATGGGAGATCATCAAGATTTTCATAGTATACTATTCCTAAACCAGAAAAACTTTCATTACTATTTAAACAGATTTCTTCTAACGAATGATATATCGAAGATTCCAGTAATAAAGACATGAAATGACCTGTAGATATGCACTGTTGTTTACCACTTACTTAGAAACAACAAAGAGCTCATAAAATATAATGGCTATTATAGCAATTTGGATAATACATCTGTTAATTTTTTTAAATTTATATCTGTTGTAAAACATCAATTTTATGATTTATTTTCTTTCCCACCCACCATTTAGTCCTCCCAACAATAATCAGTATTAAAGGATCTGATGAATATAAATACTTCTTCCAACTATTGTAGTCTACCATTGAAGGAGAAGGTATATTTTCAGGATGAGTATGCCACTCTCCTAGATACTGCCATGTACCCTTAGATTCACGAAATGCTGTATCAACCTTTTCTTGATGATGTTTTCCAATTCGATTAACTGAAAAACGGCTTCGAATATCTGTAAAATTAGGTACTGATACCGTTCTAACGACTAAATGTATTCCTCTGCGCTCACCAATGATCACACCGGCACTTTCAGTACTTGAATCCGCCAACTGGCGATATGAAAGTAAAATTTCGACTACTTCTGATAAAATAACTACTAAGGCACCATCATTAGCCTTAAAAACCAAATCTTTACCTATCATTACAAATACCACAGTTAGATTCCGAATGAACTAATTTAGGCTTTAGTGTTCGACCACCTTCAAATATATGTTCCTTATAATTCCAAATACGTGTTGGTTCTAACGTTGAAAGAGTTGCTTCTTTGATTAAGGCTGCTGTTGTCATACTTACCGCAGCATCATATGGTGTGTAAGTACTGCCACAAGATACTTTCGTTTCCTTCAATTTTGCAAACGGTTCAAAACGAATGTCCTCACCATTACGATAGAAAGAAGGATTGCTCAAAAGACAATTAATACACCCTCCAGAATAATCAATAAATACTTTAGAAGCACGACCATAACCATCGTTAAAACCATGAATTAATATGGGTTTCTTCACGCTATCTATTTTACGAAGCAAATATGCAAGACGTTTAGCAATAGGCCCTCTACCAGTTGCATCAATAATGATGTCATAAACTGAAAGGAATTTTTCTTTTAATATGAATTGCGAGTCATAGCCATGGATATTTGTTTTTAAATGGGTAGATGTAATCAATCTATCTTGTAAAGCAAGTGCCTTATTTTTTCCGAAATCTGATGAATTTAATGTATGTCTACCAAAATTATGAGGGCCATATTCATCAAAATCCCATAAGTCTAATCTACCACCAGCGATTCCAGCACCTGATCTAATCAAAAGCTCAGAGACAAATCCCCCTATTGTTCCGCATCCAATCACTGCAATTCGCTTTGAACTTAAATCACCAATATCAGGGCGTGACTGATTCCTTGAAAGAATCGTATTCTGATCGGCTTTAGTAAACGAAATTCTTTGAAATTTATTGAAAGCATATTTACCAGATAAGACTTCTGAAATTTTGGAGGTTTGAACAACTCGACCACCCTTTTTCCCAGTCTTTTTTGTATTTGCATAAGTGGATAGTTGAACAGCTTGCTTATTTAATTCCAGCACAATACCAAGGGTATCTTGTTTCTCAATTTCGAAAAGAATCAGATAATGTTTAAACTGTTTCTGGACAAAGTATTTCGTCAAAAGTGCTTTGGCATTATGATCAACTGTCGAAAGCCATTTAAATAACTCTCTTGAGTTTTTCGGTGGCCAATTCACACCAGACAAACGATTGGGCCTTACTTTAATCACATATGTATAAAGTTTTTGAGTCTCGATCTCAATCAATTTTCGTTGAGTTAACCACTTTTGATGTTCATTTTCTGTTTTACTGTGATATAGAACAGACTCCTTTGTTTTAGGCTCATGTAACGTCTTATTTAAAGTTAAAGTTGAGAATCTATCATGTAAGTCCCAGAAGCTCGATAATGCATATACATAACTTTCCGGTTTCCAATAGGCACTAAACTCCCCTTCTAGCTCTACTTTTTCTACCTGAACATCATTGATTGATTTAATAGAGTTATTTAAAGTAAATTGGATTTGATTATCTACTGTCTTATAAAGTGCAACAAGATTATTAGGGTTCCAATCCGCTTCTAATGCTTGCACATAACATAAAAACCAACCATGGTTCACGTGTGGGAGCAGCACATCTTCTAAATGTGCTGGTTTATCCAAAATATATGCAAGAGGTAAAGAGGTATAAGGATCATAAGTAAAAATCAGCGCGATCTTGAAAACACCTTCTGTCGTTTCAAAATCTTTAACATAGAATTGCTTACTTTTAGTCAATGCTGAAAAGTGCTTATATGTTTTCAGATGTCGAGATTCAATATATTCATATCCATTTCTCAGCATCATACTGTGTAATTCGCTCACTTATTTACCCACTTTTCATAGTTGGGTTAATTTGAACAGCTGCAACGGCCTTACTTGCTTCTGTCTCAAATGCTGGTGCGGCTGCATGAGGAACAATTAAACTACTATCTGTTACGCGGTCTCCAAAGTTCGCATTAAGAATATTTAGAGCTTCTTGCTTAGTAGCAGTAGTGAAAGCATTTTCTAAATTCATTACCAAAATTTCCATTTTCGCAATGATTTCCCTTTCGCGTTCTTGATGCTCAGCAGATGAGGGAAATAATGGTCTTTCATCAGAAGGATCAGGACTCTCAACACCATTTCTAAAAGTATTTGGCAGTTCTCTAGCAATGGTTAGCATTGTTGAGCCGAAGTCTTGGTGATCTACATATTTACGATTCAAAATACTCACTGTCGCTGCCATTAACGAAATGGATGATGGACCACCACCTGTTTCCCATTGAGCATCACGCCATGCTTTTAGAAAGCGACAGATTTTACGTAAATGTGTACCAGTACGCGAACAATGTTCTTCAAACCAGTCTAAAACAACTTTGGGGTCACTTTTCATCCATTTCTGATCATCAGCCCGGATTGCTAGATTTACACAGTCGGAGTCGAGTTTATATTTTTTCTGATCTGCAACTGAAACACTGTCATATCCATCATAAGTAAAACGAGTGTTAGCAGCCGCTTTAAAAAACTGCTCTTTTTCTAAAAATTTATCTTCTGGAATTGCATACATGGGTACATCAACATGTGCATTCAAATAGGGAATCGTGATACGTCCACAAGTACGTTTCGCTTCAAATGTCCAGTTTGGATTTTCAGCGACCAAAGATTTAAGAGATGTATCAACCAAAAGTAATAGTAAATGATGAGCAATGATGGGTTTTTCATTAAAAAATACCATTGGTAGATATGTACCATCATCAATGTCCATTTCCTGAGGCGGTGTAACATAAGGCTTGTTTAGTGTGTTGTATGTAAAACTACCCTGTGTCCAGAACCGTGGTGTGAGCTTCAAAAATTCTGCTTTGGCATTACTGTCAAGCTGAATGATTAACTCAGCAAATTTGTTCTGATCTTCTAGAGAAAGGTATTTAAAGTTAGTTACAGACATTTCTACACGTAGAGATGCTAATCCAATGTCTTTTTTAGCCTGTTTTACTAATTGTTTTGCTTCTACAAAAATATCTCGTGTACGCTCTCGTACTTTATCTCGAAGTGCTTTTAGAGCATCTTTTTCTCGGTCGCTCAGAAGTAGCTGTCCCATTAGACCATCTGTACGGTTTGAATAATATTGGTGGAAATTCCAGTTCATGCTTTTTAAGCCCCCGATTTAACTAATTTATTGATAAATGGTTCAGCAGTACATTCAAAAAATTGGCGCAACTCTGCTCGTTCTGTGTAGGCTTCTGCACCTAATTTTTTGCCTAATCCAGTCAGTGCATCCAAACTACTTCTACATGCATTATCTAACGTAATATCTGAAGATGCTTCATTTGGAATCGTTGCATCCAACTCAACGTAGTTTTGAGAAATTCCTAAAACTTTAAATTCTCTGATCAACATGAATCTTTGTAAGTGCTGATTAGCTGTCATCGTGCTTAAAACTAGGCGTTCTCCCATGTTCCATAAACCATGGTAGCCTTTGCTACAATTTTTCTCTAAGACCTTGGGACTGATGCAGTAATTCTCACTTAATGTTCCTACATTAAGAATTTTTACATCTTTGGGCTGAGCATTAGGAAAATCCGATTGCATATCGATCAATACTTCACGAATACCGATGAAACTTGGATTGTTTGAAACTAGTCCACCATCAGCAAAATAATGATTTAAATCACTGAAATAATGTGGTTTGAAGTAAGTCGGGGCCGCTGATGTGGCCATCGCAGCATCAATCAACTTTAACTTACCATCCAATGTAAACATGGGGTTATGAGGAGTTTTAAAGAATTTTGGAAATCCTGTTGATAAGTTTACAGACGTAACCATGACACGACGTCGCAAGTCATTGAAACATATGTTTTCAGGTATCATGCTAGTTACGACTTCTCTCAACGGTTCACTATTATAAATAGGGCGAAACAGTGTTAATATTTTCTTCCACTTAAATAGGTGGGCTGGGAAAATCTTTTGAGCATTATTTTTAAAAGTAGCTTGTAATTCTCGCGCACTTTTACCACTAGCTAAACCAAGTGCTAAAATCCCCCCAATCGATGTACCTGTAATTAAATCAAAATATTCACCAATCTTTACATCGGTTCGCCCTTCACGCTCTTCAATAATATTCTCAAGCTCCGCTAAAAGACTGATGGTAAATAAACCACGTACACCACCACCATTTAGACTTAAAATCTTAATATCACGTTTTTTTTCAGTCGCTTCCAAGATATGCTCATTTTTTTATGTTTGTTATTAGATTGTGATTAAATAAAATATTTCAAGCAATAGTAATGTTAAAAAAAGCGACACAATATGTCGCGGTCAAACCCAAAGTACCCAAGTTTTATATATTCAGCAAATTGCCTCATCTTTCTTATTATTCAAATTACTCAGAGCACCATACTTTTTATGATAAAAATCGGAACAATTTTGGAAGTAATTCACAATAAATCTTTATTAATGCTTATATTAATTTCAAGCTACACAGGCCCCACATGCTTATCATAGATTTAGACCTATTTAAATAATCTGTTCAATGAATAGCATTTTGGAAGCCTAGAAGATTCTAGATCTATATAACTCGAACCGCCAAGAATAGAAAACATTACATTAGATCCGAACATCATAATTATGAGTGTTATTTGGTTCTAAATGGTATTAATCATACGAAAAATACCATTTACTCCCAGCGAAAGTATTCAACTTAAAGATTGCTGAACAATACTTTAAAGTACTTTATTAGTCACATTAATAAAGTGATTGAAGAATTTTCAATAGCTACATTTGTACCATCCTTGCTTGTTGTCCCAAATCACTTTGCCTGATTCTAGAGGAGTTTGTTTATATAGAACATTTGGTCCTGATGAAATTTGATTGAAATTATTCAACCAGCCTTTGACATTGATTTTCAGATTGACCTGATCATTTGAAAAGCCTTCTAAACTAGCGATAACCAAGCCATCAACTTGACGATACGTTGCCTGCCCAAGAACGATAGTTCCTGTAAATTCAGACAATCCTGTATTTTTACAAATCGTTTGACCAATATCTTTCGGTTTAGGAGCATTGGTTATGAGATTTCTCTCATACTTATTTTTCAATCGTTGTTGTTCAAGTTTGTATTGTTCAATAGCTTGCTTTTTCTTATTGTCTTCAATATTTTTCTTCGACTGGTAGGCAGATACATTGCTATATACGTCATCATCAGAAATTACAAATGTCTTTAAAGTTACCAAATTTAAAGGCTGATTGATTCCACCTATACGTGATGAGGTAGGCTCAATTGAAACATTCCATGATTTTTTTGATGCACATTTAAATGTACCCATTGCAGAGGCCAGACTTTGCTTATCTAAAGCCGAAATATGTGTACCTTTTAAATAACGAAAATCGCTTTTAGACATTTGAAAAAAACGTCCCTCTTGACTGGTACATAAGTTACTCATATAGGCATGAGGAATTAAAGCATCAGGCACAGCGGGTTGAAATAGATACTCTTTACCGTTGCCATCTTTACCATTGAGAGATTTAGCCAAGATTAAATTATTCGGGGTTTTATAAGCTTTTACATCACTGGGCTTGATTGAATCGGCTGTTACACACCCAATAAAAGATAAACACGAGCTTACAATAATAAATAAATTTATATTTTTCATAAAGATAATTCCAAAACACACAAAACGAAGTATTTTTACTATTATTAAGTGAAGCAAGATTAGCACAAAAGAGGATTATAATCCTCAAAATATATTAATTTGATCTAGAATGTCTTAAATTTGGAGTTGTGTTTCATGTCTAAATTTCCAGATGACTACCGAATGACACGTCAAGAAATAGACGATTTACGTCAAGATACTAAGGATGTGCTGCAATCGCCTGCCTATTTAGTACTGCTAAGTCAAATAAAGCCATTAAATTTATCAAAAGTTAGAATCTTAGGTACATATACTTATATAACTCGTACCCTACTAATTATTACTGTTCCAATTAGAAAGCAAACGAATGAGCGTGATATCGCTAAAGCAGCAGCTTATGTACTTCGAGAAAGCTTTATTAAAGCTGCACGTACTGAGAAAGTACTTTACGTAGAAAATGATACTCTATGGAGTAAGACTCCACTTGGTCAACCAGTTTTCATTAAACAACTATCTGGACGACATCCTAATCTTTCAAAAAAAATTGCTAATCGCAGAACATTTAAAATTAAAAAAAGACAGGTTAACGGTGCAACCAAGTAAATGATTTTAAATCAATACCCCCCAAATTAGCATCCTGACTTAGACACACTCACTTGTGAGCCAAGTTATATAGCTTTGATTATCTAAGCTGGATATGCAGGTTTAATATTCTAGATAATAAGATTATCCCTCATTAATCTCCCGGCAACAAAATTTGAGGTTCAACTTCAAGGATGTGAGCGATTTCATAGAGCTTAAGAACTGTAATATTCACTTCTCCCCGCTCAATGCGACCGAGATAACTACGATCAATATTACAAAGTAATGCTAATTTTTCTTGGGTAATTTTCTGATCAACTCTACAGGTGCGAATCGCCTGTCCAATTTTTTGTGCTAAATCATTCATAAGTTCTATTCCCATAAAGAATAGAACTATTCATTTTTGAGGATTAAGTATCCACGGCTTATAATCCTCATTAACTCTAGAATTATAAGAATATGACCTCTAAACAAGCAATAAACCCAAATTTTTTAGAGATGGCTCACAAGCCATATCATTTTTCTTTAATATGTTTAAGCATAAACAAATGAAAGGGATTATAATCCTCATTTTTTATTGTAAAACTTCAGATGGACGAAATTAAGCATTCACTTAAACAGCAATTTCTTTTGTTGATTGAAAACGAAGTTCTTCTTACATGGTACAAACCAAAGGATCTTTGGATAAGATTTGGAGATCAATCTCAGACAATCAAATGGCAAACCTACTCTCTCATACGAGAATTAGAAAAATTTGGATATATAAGAAAAAAATATGATGAATTAGGTAATTTATATTATTCAGAAACTGATAAATTAAGTACGTTTAGAATTATTCATTGTAAGCAAAAAGCTACAAAAATATTAACAGAAAAACTTCAATCAATTGAATTAGAAAAAACAGAAAAAGTAATGGAAATTCAGATAATTAAAGAACTTAATAAACAACTTCCTGAAATCCATTTTTGTCTTAAAAATTATATTAAAAACAATGAAGATGTTTTAATAAAGTTAGACTATAAAAAGAATATTATATCTAATATTCTAAAAAATATAGAATCATGTATTTATTAATAATAATAAAATATTTAAATAATATTTATTATCTCTATAATAAAAAAAATAATCCGAAATAATAAGTACTTGCAAAAGATTAAAAAACAACTATTTTTAGATTATGTTTAAATTATTCTTATTATTACTATGAAGACAAACCAGCAAATCAAAGATGATTTTGAGCGATCAGGAATAACTATTTCTGACTGGAGCTTAAAACACAACTTTTCTAGAGATCTAGTATATAGAATTCTAAATACCAATCGATTACCACAGCGTGGTGAGAGTAAACGAATCGCTGTAGCCCTTGGGTTGATTCCAGAGGAGAAAGAAAAATGACTTAAAAAAATAAAGCGGATTCATGGAATCCGCTCTACTCGTTTGCAATCAAAAGATTACTAACTATGTGGTGTTTTTAGTATCGCTTGATTGCAATGTCTCGTCAAGTCTTGAGCAGTATAATCAGTACTGCTCAAAGCCTTGTCTCATCCTAAATAATGTGAGAGCAACTATGCAAGTAAGTTATACAGAACATAAAACAGTAGAACTTAATCAAAACCTAGTCCAAAAATTTAAAGAGGCTTTTCAAAAACCGACGCATGTATCATCCAAATATATTGGTGAGCGTAGAATAAAATCTCGAATAAGAGGTGGTCGTGTCTCACTCTTTCCAAGCATTAAAAATTGTGGACTAATCAGTCTAGAGAGCAATTTAGAATTAGCACATGCAATAAGTCTAGAACGCGATGAAGATATACTCGAATACAGAACACAAGCAGTTCAAATATTTCTTACTGAGCAACAATATATTATTCCATATTTTATTGTTCGGACTATGTATGGATTTGAAGTTCATGAAATAAAACCAAACTTAGAAACTCTCTCAGAAATAAAGGTTTCAAGATTCAAATTAGTGGAAAAGATCCTAAAAAATTACAATATCAATTTTAGAACTTTTGATCGCACTACTCTTCTATCGAAAGAAGAGTACATTTTTCTTAATATCAGTTATCAACGAGCAAATTATAAAAAAATAATTAAAAGTGATCTAGAAAATGCAGAGCTAATTATAAAAAAAGGAGTCTTTAACAGTAGGAATGACTTATACACTTTAATGACCTCTAATAATTTAAAAACTACGATTGCTGATTATTTTATTTTCTATAAAAAAATCTTAGGAGTTTAATCATGAAAAATAATTTTAAATTAAATATCGGCGATCGCTTCACTTATTTAAATGAGTGCTATGAAATATGCTATATAGAAAATGGAGTTATTCGATATGCAAACTTCATTAATGGGAATATGCATTTCATAACAGAACATAATTTAATAACTAAAGCTCTAAGTGGAGATATTAAACTAACTATTTTAAGTATTCCCCAGACCTATAAAAATCAAGCTCTAAAAATTGAAGAAATTTCAAAGTATCTCAGTTATATTTTTAGCAATAAAGTTCCATGTACACCCAAAAAACTAGAAAATTCAATTTTAAAAGTAATGAAAGAAAATCCAAATTTGAGAAAAATATCTGCGAGTACTTTAGCAAGATATATTAAAAAGTATCGAGATGATGCTAATTCATTCAATTGCTTTTATAAAGAAATAGGAGGAAATAAAAGTTTAAGATTTCCAATTCAAGTTGAAAAAATTATTAATGAAGTCATTCTAGAATTCATAAAAGAAAGGGAAAATTTTAGTCCAAATGATGCTTATTTAACTATTAAAAATCGAATATTATCCATCAGTATAAACACCAAAATACCATCAAAACGAACCATATATAGACGTTTTGAAAGACTCGACCCATATCTTTCGGTTAGAAATAAAAAAGGTAAAAGAGAGGCAAATAAGATTTTTAAAGCTTCAGGTCAAAGCTTAAATTCCCCAGGATTACTTGCAATAGTTCAAATTGATACGCATGAAATTGATTGTATCATAGTTGACAAAAGTGGAAATGTAATTGGTAGACCACAACTTTGTATCATCATAGATATTTATACTAGAGCAGTTGTAGGGTGGCATTTATGTATGCTACCACCATCTGCAACAAAAACATTATTAGCACTTAAAAACATGTTGATGAGACCACATCACGATCAGATGGGAGGTTTACCTTCAATAATAATTCCTGATAATGGTTGTGAATTTAATAATAATGCTTTAGCTAATTTTTGTAATAATTTTAATATTACAAAATCAGAATCGCAACCCTATTCACCAAATGATAAAGCGCATATTGAAAGCTTTTTTAAAACATTAAATGAAAATATTATCCATAAACTTAAAGGTACCACATATTCATCACCACTACATCGAGGGGATTATAACTCTACCGAGAATGCATGTTATACGTTAGAAGTATTAAGAGACTTACTAAATGAATGGATTGAGAATATCTATCATAAAAGAGTTCACTCTGTTACAAATCAGCGACCAGAAAAAATGTGGATAGAAGCTTCAAAAATATTCCCAGTTTTAACAATTCCTGAATTAGAAATTGAAAGAAAATGTCGAACCGTTTTTCGATATAGAATCAACAAAGGTCAAATAAACTTAAAAGGTCTAAGATATAAATCTCAAGCCCTTGCAACATTAAATTATCGTTTTAAAGAGAAAGTAACCATCTATGTCGATCAACTAGATTTAAGTAGCATCTACATACAAGATCCTTTTAATAACAATAATCTAATTCAGGCCGACTCCATTTATCCTAGCGCAACTAAAGGCTTAACTTTAGCTGAATGGATTGAAGCAAAGGAAATATTACGAGAAAAGTATAGTAGCGATCCTCAAGAAATTGAAAATGAGGAAGTATTATATCTGGCTCGCTTAAACTTCTTACAAAAGATACAAAGTCTTAATAAGAAAAATAAACGTTTTAGACAGGTCAAAAATGACCTAACAAGGATGATTGCAGATCAAGAAAATCGTCTAAATATGATCCCAGTAATTATTGAAAAGGATCAGAATTTTTCATCCTCAAATCATGTAGAAATGATTTCACAGCTTGCTTATAACGATTTAGAAACTGATCCAACCGATTTTTTTTATGAAGAGATTAATTTAGATGAATAATAATCTACATATTGAAACACTTTCTATATTAAAAAATTTTATTTGTCATCATTCTGATTTTTCAAATGCTCTAAATGCGATTGAAGAATGTATGCAGATGAGTCAGATGAACAGTCAACCAATTGGCTGTTTGCTGCTAGGCGATGGTGGGGTTGGTAAATCAACAATATGTAAACTTATTAAAAGTAGGTATAAATTTTATAAATCTTATGAGAACAACATGGAAAAATTGATTGTTCCAGCTTTTTACTTTCCTGTACCAGCCCCTATCACTATTAAAAGTTTAGCAATTCGAATGCTTGAAGAATTAGGCTGTACAGATCATAAAGGTACAAGTGAACAGCTAAATTATCGATTACGCATTCTATTAAAAGAATGTAAAACGCAGCTAATAATGCTTGATGAATTTCATCATATTTACAGTTCAAGTGCTCAAAAAAATAAAACTTCTGAAAATGTTGCAAACTGGATTAAGACCCTAGCAGATGAAACGAAAATATGTATATGTTTAGTCGGCTTACCAAATATTCAAGAAAATTTATTTATTGATAGTCAATTAGCCCGTAGATTTTCTCGCGTTCTAAAACTTAATCCACTAACACTGGACACTCACTCTAAGGAAGGAACCCTTAAGCCTTTTCTTCGACAGACAGCCAAATACATGTCTAAAAACTTTAATATTTCATTTGATCCAGAAATTTCCTCAAATGATCTCTTAAAACGCATATTTTTGGCGACAAGTGGTTATCAAGCATATGTCATGCAGCTTATATATCAGAGTTGCTTAAATACCTTACAGAATAGTCGATCAGTCGTTATATTGAGTGATTTTCATGAAGCTTATGCCTTGAAAAGTATTTTATATAAACCTATGACGAAAAAAGATATTTTTAAAATCCACTCTACACAAATTACTGAAATTCTTATTTAAATCATGAAAAAATTAACGCTTTCTCATACCCCAATTCCATTTCCAGATGAATTCATAGCAAGCTTCTTGTTAAGAGCCTCATATCCAAATGGTTACCAATCCCCCCAAAAAATGTTAAATAGTGCTGGTATTTCAGTTTATAAATTATCATATAATTCAATATATACTGATGAAGTTAAAGTTAGAAAAATTATAGAAAACTTAAACTTTTCTGATGACTTATTGAAACTCGTTATAAGAAAAACTCCTCCGCCACTTCAATATTTTATCTGGAATAACGATAAAAAAATTCAAACCCAATTGTTATCATTTAGTTTAAATAAATTCTGTTCAATTTGCTTAGAAAATAATGGGTACTGGAGAAAAAACTGGTTATTAAATCCTCTTACAATCTGTCCTGAACACAAAATTAATTTAACTGTTAATTGTCCAGAGTGTTATAAAATTTTACCAATAAATCGTAGGTCATTATTCGAATGCCCTACTTGTAAGTTTGATTTAAGGAAAAGTCCTATAAAATCAATTAAACAAGATGATAACGAAACCAATCTTTGGTTCTTAGAGAATTTGGCAATAGATGATAAAGACTTTATAGAGGTTTTTTTTGATATCTGGACAGCTTTATTTGAATATTTTTCCAATTTAGACAAGGGAATTGATTACTCTTATATTTTAAGATTATGTCATGATTATTTTTTTAACAAAGATATCTTTAAGGAAAAATTTATAAAGGAAATAGAAAATAATTTAGTATATGCTCACCCGAGAATCCAATTACTACCTTTTTTTAGAAAAAAATCCAAATTTGGTGCTTTTTTTGAGAAAATACTCTCACCATTTCAAGAATATAATTCGCGCTCTTCTAAACTTATTGATAGAAAATTCAGCAAAAAAGATACAACATATATATTAAATGTCAGTTTTATTGCATTGCATAAGAGACTAAGAATAGGAATTCTTTATCATGATGATCTCATGCAAAATGATAAAGCATATTTCACAACAAAAATCATTGAAGATTGGCTAATCAACGATAAAAATAGTATTAATAAATCTTACACTTACAATAAGCCTCCTGTTTTTCTAGATGATTCAAATGATTTTTTTGGTGTTATTGAAATCAGTCAAATACTGTGTATCAATAAATTTCTGACCCATAAATTTTTAAAAATCCCAAATATTCCTGTCACAAAAAAATTTATCAATCGTCATAAAAAATTTTGCTTAAATAAAAAATTTGTTCTCGATTTTAATGAAAAATATATTTTTTTAGCCCCATTAGCAAAAAAATTAAATGTTTCAGTAGTTACGCTTAAAGACAAACTTGGTAGCTTGAGCATTAACCCTGTTATGCAAAATAGTCTTTATCCTGCTTACTATTGCAGAGATGATGTTGAGCATATCAGCAAATATATTATTGAAAACATAACAGTATACGAACACAATTTTGGACGAAGAAAAGAAGGGACTTGTGCAAAAAGCAAAAAACAAGAATTTCTGAGTCTAAATGAAGCAGCCCTTGTTTTAAATATTTCCTCCGAACAAGTATCTCAACTTATCGATCATAATTGGCTAATTATTGATGATCCAGAAATATGTCCTCCTGTCATACTAAGGCGTAGTTTTGATAAGTTTTTACAAAGGAAAAATGATCCTACTTTTATTGAACTTGATGAGGTACTTAAGGTACTCAACTGCACATTTAATGAACTTCAGAATAATTGGATTAGGACAGGTTTCTTAACCGTTCGGCGTATAGCATATTGGCGTTCTATTCCGCAAAAACAGCTCAAATATGTAACAGAAGTTCAGAAAGAATTCTTTACCGCGTCTGAAGCTAATAATTTTCTAAATATGCATCCAGCTCATATTATGAATTTAGTGACACGAGGCTTAATCAAACCACATTTATTTGGTAATCATAATTATTCTATTAGATTATTCAAAAAAACTGATGTGGAAAAATTACTACAAGCAGGTTATGGTAAGAAGGATATTAAAGAATTCTAAGTAAGTGCCAGTAAATCGTTGACTTGCATTTCTAAAACTAAGAAATTAACTTTATTTTCTAAGATCATAATTATGCATCTCATTGATCAACTGTTTTTTTTCTTATCTTTACGAGGCTTTATCAAGTCTCGTAAAGATTTACATCACTCTCCAATTATTTGGAAAAATAAAAATAACATTAGTTATGATGATGCGTTACGCTTAGATATCTTAAGTGATTTATCTACTAGTAGAGATCCTAGAAACCGTTACCAATCGAACAAAATGAGCTGTAAGGATGTTATTGCCTTACAGCAATCATTAAAAAATTTATTTTTGTTTAAAACTATAAATGTATTTCTGGAAATTCAGGGTATTACCGGTATTTGTGCTAGTCGAAGCGACATCAAGAATCGTATATCAATGGAGGATTTCGTCGAGCAAGATTGTAGAGAATTTTTTGAAATAGATGCAGAACATTTTCAAAAAAATTTAAATCACACAGATATTAATATTATTCATGATCCTAATACTCTTGATCATTTTTTCTTGTGTGGGTGGAATCCCACACTCTACTTAGTGAATGGTAAAGGTGGATCTCATCATTTTGCATCAATGCGGTATATCGCTGCTAAATTAAATATACTATTTTACTTAACAGGCAGCCTTAAGTTGATTTATCTTAATGAGTTAGCTGTATCAAAATTTAATCATCAATACAAAGCTTATCTATTAAGTCCTAATGATCAATCAAAAATACAGAAAATTGTTGATCTCTATAATCTTCCCTGCCTTTTTTTCTTTAATTCAAAATTTTTACCTCAAAATTCTTGCCTATTATTTTTCAAAAAAGTAGATTGGAAATTATTCAGTTTTCAAGAAAAAACCCTTAACACAGTATTGACTAGTTTTAATAATGAACTAGAAACACACTTAACTAATCAACAAAAAAATATTTTATTTCAAAAATTTATAAAAAATCAGACTAATTCAGGAGATTAGTAATGTTCACAAAAATATTTGTACCAATCAACAATCACTATGGATACTTAAAGAAACTTGAATGTTTTAAGCTGGAAACTCAATTTACGCAAAACTATACCTCGCCTCTCCCCCCAGAAATGGAGTCAATTAATCACAAAAGAGCAGTCTGGAACATTAATCTGGGCAATAATAAAATATGTCGTATGCGTAATGAATTCGGATGTATTGATGATAAATTTTATATAGTTCATGTAGATGCATTGAAATTTTACTACTACTGGTTAGTTTCATCTATTTATCTAGATGATCAACATCGCTCAAATCATTGTATTCTAAGAAAGGATATGCCAAATGATTATAAATTCAAACATGCTATTGATGGTTTTTCTATAAGTGAACACAATCCTGTTCCTCTTGCATTTGTTTCCGCACGATTCGAACGCGGTAATCCTTATATTGGTTTTACAAATGGGGTGACACGGACAATGTGGCTGTTAGCGAATGGTGCAAGATCCTTTCCTATTGAAGTTCGTGATAAAGAATCTGCAAAACATCTATATGAATTTGCAGGGATTGGAGAACCCCCGATTACTTATCAAGAATTAAGAAATAAGTTCAATGTTAAAGTACCTTATTACGAAAGTCGTGAATTTTTAGAAAGTTTATATAATGAAACTTAAATAGCTTTTTGAATTGACGTTCTTTAAAAAATCTTAACTTATGTGGCAAGGATTTCTAAAAAGTCTTAACTTATATGACAATTAAGAGTTGAGATCCTATGTCACAGTCTCCTAAAGACAATTGATTTTATTTAAGATTTAAATCTCAAGCTATCTGTCTTTCAACGAAGCCATTTAAGACATAAAAATTTGGCGTTTTAGAGCATTTAGAGATTCAATTTTTAAGAGATATTATTCTTCAATTAATTGAAATAAAAAGTTAATTTAAAAAAAGCATGACTAGTAAAACTATTATTAAAAGTAGCGGATACAACTTTGCCCGCCATAAATCCGGCAGTTTTGAAATAAATTTTTCTGAAAAATATAGCCCAATCCATGTTCCAGCAACCAAGAATAAAGCAGCTTCAAACCAGATTAGACCAATAAATCCACTAGGTGTCCATGTAGATTGCCAACGTGATAATACACAATAGGTTAGCGTTGCAGTTAAAGACAAAGGCAGCGTGAGAATGTTTGCGATAGCCGCGGCCTCTGCCATAGAACTACCCCGGCGCCGTAATAACGGAACTGTCATTACACTGCCACCCACACCTAAAAGCGCTGCAACCCAGCCGATAACTCCGCCTTTAATGAGTTCGCTGTTTTGTCCATAGTTTTGCTTTTGCATTGATGTCACCATAAACCCTGGTCGGTAATAACAATCAATAATGGTTATGAACACATAGCCCATAAATATCCAGCGAAGCCAACTGCCATTAAACAATGAGGCCATTACTGCACCGACAATTCCACCAAGTGCAATACCACCCCATAAAAAGCGGATCTTTTGCCAATCTATATGTCCAGACCAAAAATGTCGAAAGGTTGCAAAACTTGCCGAGCAGAGCATGATAAAAGCTGATGTAGCTACGGCGATTTGCATCGCATGTACCCCCACCATGCTTTCATTACTCGACTTTTGAATAATGACGGTATAAAGCAAAGGTACAGCAACAAAACCGCCTCCAAAACCAAATAACCAAGTGGTTATGCCTGAAAGTAGTCCAAATAAAAATAGCTCATATAGCATGATTATCTTCCTCACGTTTATAGAGGCATGATATAAAATAGCTTTATGGCAAACTAACGTAGAAAAGCCATATTTTTATTAATTTCAGACAAAAATATATGCGTAATATTCCAATTAACGAGGTAGACCATCTACCGCAAGCGGTTCTAACGTTAGGATCAGACTATCCTGCTGATACTTTGTTAGACACGCATAGCCATCGCCGTGCTCAGTTCTTATATGCACCCGAAGGCCTCATGAAAGTTGAAACTGAAGATGGGCAATGGCTCGTGTTACCGTACAGCGGTGTATGGATACCTGCAGGCAAACCACATCGGGTATGGCTATCTAAAGTCAGTACTTATAGTTTGTATATAGAAGTGAATAGTGCACCAAGACAAGCAAACTATTGCGAGGTTATACAAGTCTCGCCTTTGTTACATCAACTGCTCATTCAGGCTAATCAGCTACCTATTGACTACCAACATTCAGGCCGTGACGGCGCTCTTATCGATTTATTGTTATATGAATTAGAAGCTGCACCAGCCCTGCCTCTGTTTATTCCATTGCCTCACAACACATTGTTATCTAAACAGTGTGCTGAGTTTATGCAGCATCCCGATATTCATAGCAGCCCTAAAAATTGGGCACATGACCACAATAAAAGTGAGCGGACTTTTCACCGCTGGTTTAAGTCAGAAACTGGCATGTCCTTTCAGGCTTGGCGTAATCGGGTCTGCATCATCTATGCTTTAAATGCCCTAAAAAAAAATATCTCCATTACTGAAATTGCTTTTAGTTTGGGCTATGAACACTCGGCAGCTTTTACAGCAATGTTCAGTAAAATTATGGGTTATCCGCCTACCCATTTTCAAAAAAGATTTCATGCACATGATAAAGCACTATAAAGATTTACTCATGTGAATGGTGTCATAGGTCTCGATCCACTCACGTTTAATAACATCAAAGCCTTGAAGCCGCCAAAACTCCTCAGCCGCAGGTAAAAATGGATGGGTATGCAAATACAAAGTGGTAATTTCATTCTTCTGTGCATGGCTAAACAACATTTTACATAGCATAGTTGCGATACCATTACGGCGGTATTCAGGCAATACAAACAACTTAACCACTTCCACTGTCTTAGATGGCAAATTTAAATCAAAACGATGGTCATACGCCCGATATGCAATAGTGCCAATAATACGGTTTTTATCTTTTACCGTAATAAAGCAACCTAATGGATCATTAACATAATATTGCCCAAAATTTTTTAAATCTTTGGGGACTTGCCCATGATAGATTTCTGGAAATAATAAATGTCTCGTATAAAGAGCAAACTCTACAGCAGATGCATAGTCTGATTTGTCTGCTAGATGATAGTGAAAAGTCATATTTATAGCCAAGAATGATCAGGGATAACAATGGTTTTGTCTTGAATCATGGCTTCATGGAACTCAACATCATAGACACTTTTTAAAAACTTCGGATCGGTTATTCGTGTTTTTGACTCAGGCTTAACCACCTCATGTTGGCGCATAAAAAACAAATGATCTGCAAATAAAAAAGCCAAGTTGGGATCATGCATAATTGCAATCACCGTAAAATTTTGCCGCGACAACTGACGCAATTTTTTCATTAAATAAGACTGATAATAAACATCGAGATGATTGGTTGGTTCATCAAGCAAAATGACTTTCGGTGCTTGTACTAAAATACGGGCAATCATGACCAATTGTCTTTCGCCACCCGATAGCTCGGTATAAGGACGGTCACGCAAATGCTCGATGTCTAAATCAAGCAAAGCTTGGTCTACACGTTCCCAGTCTGATTTTGAAGGACGAAATCGACTAAAAGCGGCACGTCCCGTAATCACCACATCTTTAACCAAAAATGGAAATACGGTTTTATGAAACTGCGGTAAAAAGCCGAGTAAGGCTGCCCGATCTTTCCCGTTAAAGTCCGATAGTGGTTTTCCAGAATAACGAATCAACCCATCTTTTACAGGTTCTAGGCCCGCCATCAATTTAAAAAGTGTAGATTTACCACAACCATTACGCCCTAAAATCACTGAAAACTGATTTTCAGGAAATTCCAGATGAATATTTTTAAGGACCTGTTTGTGCCCATAGGCATAATTTAACTGATCAATTTGAATCATGCCCAATGAGTCCTCTGTGTTTTCATTAATAATAAGAAAAATGGTGCGCCAAGTAACATGGTAAAAATACCAATCGGTATTTCAAACGTTAGTAAAACCCGAGAAAAGTTATCAATCAACAGGAGAAAACTACCGCCCAAAATCATATTGGCAGGAATACTGTAGCGATGATCTGGCCCAACCAACATTCTCACAATATGTGGCATAAACAGCCCATATAAACTAATAATGCCAGCCGCTGCTACAGAAGTTGACGTACATACAGTCACCAGCGCAATTAAAAGAAGCTGTTCCCACCTTGGGTTAACACCAACCGCCTGTGCTTCTTCGGCACCGAGTGCCATTAGGTTTAGGCGCCAACGCATCGCAAATAATCCAGCAAGACCAATACAGATTGGTAGCACGGCGTATTGAACCTTTTGCCAAGACGCTTGATGTAAGTTGCCCATGGTCCACTGCACAATGGCTTGTAATTTAAATGGATCACTTAAGTATTGAATGACTGTAAGTCCTGCCAAAAACAGCCCCGAAACAATCATGCCCGATAAAATTACCATGACTAAAGATGTCTGGCTTTCATGTTTTTGATGGGCAAATAAATACGTTAAACCAACAGCGCACACGCCAAAAATAAAGGCGGATAGGTTTGGTGAAAGCCAACTTAAAGAAAGTGCTAAAGCTGCACCGAACGCCGCACCAGATGAAATACCGAGTACATACGAGTCAACTAAAGGATTACGAAACAATGCCTGTAAACCATTTCCCGCAGTTGCTAACGCAGCACCCACCATAAAGGTCAGTAGAATTCTGGGTAATCTGACATTTACGAGAATGTTTTGCATCAGTCTAAATTGCTCAGCATCAAAATATGGTGTACCAAACACCGCTTGCACACCCCACCACAAATAATCCCATGCACTCAATGTCTGCGTTGGCCCTATGAGCAACGAGATAAAAATCATCACGAACGGTAACGGGTAAAACCAATAATATTTCAGCTTTTGCATATTCATTGCACCAATGCTTTGGCAAGGTGCTCACCATACAACTTAGTTAAAATACGCTGTTGTAAAGCACTTACTGGTAAATCAGACTGTTCCGGATAAATACTATGATTCAAATAAATCGCCGTAATAATGATTTTGATGGTATGGGGGTTATATATAAATGCAGGACTCAAATTAAATACCTTACGGTTTTGTACAGCGCTTAAACCTTGTAATTCTTTTCGTTCATAAATCAGTTTTGGGTTTGTATTCCAAAGCACAATATTGTCGGGGTTCCATTCAATGAGGGTCTCGGGATTTACATTGGGCTGGTTAGCATCGGTCTGAACAATGTTGTAAGCACCTGCCAGCTCAATAAAATCATTGGTAATCGACTGACGTCCAGAGGTAGAAAAAATACGCCCTCCTGACCATGCATAGTAAATCGATTTTTTATTTGGCTGACGTGCCGTTTTTGCTGCAACTTCTGCCACAATTTCATCAGAGAAATTTAAAATTTCTTGAGCACGCTTTTGGGCACCGTTCAAAACGGCAATTTCTGATAACTCTTCTTTTACTTGCTGATAAGTGCTGGACTCCATGACATATACAGCAATGCCAAACTGCCGTAACAGTTCAATCGTTTGGGTTTGCCCGCTCCCCAAAATCACCAAATCGGGTTTTAACAACACAAGACTTTCAATATTAGTTGCATTTGCCCCTTGTGAAGGCGTCGCAAGCTGTTTATTGGCAATACGCTTATCTATTTTTGAATAGGCATTAAATAATAAAGGCTGGATGTATACTTCGGCTGGTATGCCAATCACTTTATGACCTTGCCCTAGCATATATAAGCCATCTAAACCCGACTCAAATAGAGAAACTATTCTTTGGGCTGGTTTGGCTACACAAACTTTTGTATTTGTACTATCAAAAACACATATCGAATGGGCTACCAAGTTTTCTTTAGTTTTTCTACTTTGTTCAGATGAAGAGCATCCACATAGAATGAGTAAAGTAAGTATTGAAACCAATGACTTCATTACAGCATCCAACGCACAAATACAGTGCAAAATAAAAAGACGTGTCTATTTGGTGCATTTTTCATATGAAAAAGACACCATAAGAGAGCAAGACGGTTTGAATCATCATTTATAAGTTAGTAAATCAAATGTTGTATTAAAGATAAGAGTAATTAAGCAATAAAAATGCCAAAATTACAAAATAAACTTAATAATCATGCAATTGTAATTTATGTTTTAAAACTCAAAATATAGATAGCCCTATACAAAACCTTTAGAGCATGCATGCTAACATTCAAATAAAATAAATTTTTAATATTTAATTTCAATCAAAAATTTTCACATCTAACATTTTATTTAATAATGAGACTTTAAACACATAAATTTTAAAAAACAAAACACATTAAGTAAAAATATAATTATTTTTATTTTAAAAATCTTTTAATTATTAATAAAAACACATTAAAAACAATATACTAAATAATTAAGTTTTTCTAAAAAATTACAGATTTTAAAGTTAAATTTTTTCATTATTAATATCAAACATAAACCTTTAATAAAAACTTCTTTATATGCTAGATTAGATTAAGAATTACCCAACCTAAGGGTAAATTCATACATTACAAATAATCAAATATAAGAATATTAAACATGACAAGGATTTAAAATCATGAAGAGAAATTATTATATTTTAGGAACTCTATTGTGTGGTATGAGCTTAACGACTCATGCTGACTCACTACGAATGAGTGCCACGGAGTTTGCAAAAGATCCAGCCAAAGTAAGCGCATTACAAAAGGGTCTGGAAAAAATGCGAGCAAATAATAATGCTCCCCCTTTATCACCGGAGTTTCGTACAAGCTTTAATTACTGGGCCAATACACATGGCTATTTTGGTACAGGTACACATGCAACAGACAAAGATTATTATGTTAATCAATACCGTATGCCACAATGTTTAGAGATATATAGTAAAGCAGTATGTGACAGTTACTATAAGCATATTCAAAACTCACCAGTTCCAAATGATGGCTTTACCGATGAAGTTTGGGGTACATGCCAACATGGCAATTTAAATTTCTTACCTTGGCACCGTATGATGCTTTATTTTTATGAGCGAACAGTACGTAAATATGTTGGGCAAGATTACTCTCTTCCTTATTGGGATTATTACCAAGAAAAAGCTGCTAATGGTAAAGGCTTAGCACTCCCTCAATTGGTTCGTGGTAAACAGGCTGGTACTTTATATGATCAGTACCGTACACCGGGTTTAAATGCAAATATCAGCGCCATAGATCCAGACAATGCCAGCGCTGCTCAAGCATTTAAATGGGATAACTTCACAGACTTCTCTAACCAATTACAGTCTCAACCCCATGGTGTCATGCACTGTGCAGTCGGTAAAAACTGTGTACTACCAGATATGGGATTTGTACCTATTGCAGGCTTAGACCCCGTATTTTATATGCACCATGCAAATATCGACCGCTTATGGCAATGTTGGTTAAATAAAAAAGCAAATGGGCAACCAATTACACTTGAATGGGCTAAGAAAAATTTAGGTATGCCAGATAGTTGGTATGACACCCGTTATACTTTTGCAGATGAAAACGGCAACAAAGTCACCATGACCATTGCTGATGTATTTACCCCCGGTAAAATCCCAGTGCGATATACCAATGAAAATGCTTGTAAAGTTGAAGCTACTGTCATGAGTAGTAAAGGTGCTGAAAAAGCAAACCTATTTAAAATGAATCATAAACCAGTTAGCAGTAATAAAAGCATTAAGCTTATGGGTGTAACTCAAAAAGTAGCTTTAGCCCCTCAAACTGCAAGTTTCCTAGAGAACTCAAGTCAACTTACTCAAACAAAGCTCTCATCAGGACAAACATATTTAATATTAGATAATGTTCAAATGATTGGTAATCCAAATCTAACCTATAAGATTTATCTATCTCCAAAAAATAAACCTGACCAAAAAATTTATGTTGCCACAATTAACTACTTCGGTGTGTTAGATCATGATCACGGCGGACACCCAGGCCATATTGGTCAATTGGTCTATCAAGTCAGTGATCAAGTTAAGCAATTAGGCATGGCGGCTGAAGACTTAGAAGTTCAGTTTGTTGCTACTGATTTAACGCTTGATCAGGTGAAAGAAAAAGTAAGCTCTCAAGGCTTGAGTATTTCTCAAGTTCGCTTAGAAACTTCAAAATAATAATTAAGGGAGAGGCCTGATTTTTTCAGGCCTATATTCATTATGAAAATAGCTCATTTAATATTATGCACGCCTCTAACTTTAGTAAGTTGGTGTGTATCAGCAAATGATTCTTCTGAACGTATATTAGAAGACCCACCCGATATGACTGTTGCGCGTAAACATATTGCATTACTTGCTGCCCCCAACCCGAAAGTTTCATCAACAAATACGCCGCAAATGCAATCTTCTAATGAAGCATTATTTACATGGGAGGTTAAAAAAACGAGGAATAAACTATGGAACCCAGCGACAAATCGTTATGACGAAGTTGTTTTACGTAGTTATCAAGGTACAGATACACAGCCCAATACACCTTATATTGCTCCAACGATTGAAGTATTTCCGGGAGAAACTGTACGAGCAAATTTAGATAACCAACTTGATATAGATCCGATTACTCACAAAAAATTTCCTAAAGACCCAAGTTGTACTGGCGATCATTTTGATGTGAATAAACCCCATTGTTTTGATGGCACTAACATGCACACTCACGGTTTATGGATTAACCCAGCAGGAAATAGTGATAACGTTTTAATTTCGATTAATCCGGGTGTTAATTTCCAATATGAATACAACATTCCACCCGATCATCCAGCCGGAACATTTTGGTATCACCCACATCGACATGGTTCAACCGCTATTCAAGTTGCAAGTGGTATGGCCGGTGCTTTAATTATTCGTGGATATCGTCAGCCTACCCCAAATAAGACAGGTGATTTAGATTTACTCACTTATGGTTTTAAAGAAAGAACGCTAGTTTTTCAGCAAATCCAATATGCTTGCTATGATGCTAACGGAAATATCGAAACCGATAATAATGGCAACTATATTTGCCAAAACAATCAAATTGGTGAAATTAGAGATTATCAGGGGTTTGGCCCGGGTGATTGGGGGAAATCAGGCCGATATACGAGTATTAATGGCGAAATACAACCTTTCATTACTCAAGCGGTTGCAGGACAAGTTGAGCGTTGGCGAATGGTACATGCAGGTGTCCGTGACAGTATCAACTTAAGCGTTCGTCAAATGCAAAATATTCCTTCCAAACTCGATTTGACCCCAATGGGTGAAAAGAAATTATTAAGTGAGAGCTGTACAGGGCCTATTGTAAACCAACACCTGATTGCAGCAGATGGTCTAACCTTTAAACAGGTTATGGATAAAACAGTTACCGTTTTTCAACCGGGTTATCGTTATGATGCATTAATGCAATTCCCGCAAGAAGGCCGTTATTGTTTAATTGATGAAGCGGCGTCAGCTTCGGCTAACGTAGACCGTACATTTTCGCAAAGACGCTTACTAGGTATCATTCAAGTTAATAAAGCCACTTCAACACCTCAGTCTTTAACAACGGCGTTAAGCAATAATGCAGCACGCAATATTGCCCCAGATATGCGTCCTGCTGTGCTTCAAGATTTACAACAAAATCTGAAATTCAGTCACTTTGTTCCTCATCAGGACTTACCCGCTACACCGTATAAACAATTTTTAGAATTTAATATTGATACAAATGCTGATCCAGTTCAGTTTCAGGTGAATGGAAAACCATATCAACCAGATCGAATTGACCGTACACTCGAATTAGGCAAAACCGATGAATGGATACTCACCTCTAAATTAGCCAGTCACCCTTTTCATATTCATGTAAACCCATTTCAAGTCGTGGCAGTGTATGACCCTAACGGTAAAGATGTCAGTGATATTAACGCCGTGGATGACTATGACAAAACAGCTGCCCCTGACCCACAATATCGCGGTCTAAAAGGGACATGGAAAGATACTATCTGGGTTAAAAACGTACAAGGAGCCAGTTATAAAGTCATTGTTAGAACCAAGTATGAACGCTACCTCGGTGACTTTGTATTGCACTGCCATATTTTAGATCATGAAGATCAAGGCATGATGCAAAATATTCGAATTAGTCTTTCTGATGGAAATGGTGGTATTTCCCAAGGCCATCATTAATTTGGAACTGTATACAATTTTATTCTAATAAAACCGCTTATCCTAAAATAAGCGGTTTTTAACATATTAATTCTGATATTTGGATATCTTCTGTTCTTGTAGAAGAATGTACGATAAAAAATCCAGATTATTTAAATAATAAGTTGTTTCATTATTAAATATGTCATGTAAATAAGATCTTAAGGCGTAAGTAAAAAATATATAATTTACCAAGTAATAAAAACCATTTAATTATCAAACCAAACAATATGCCTAAGAGCTACTCAAATAATTTAATACTGGTTACAGCTCAATCAGCATCAAGATAAATAAGTCGTTATAATCCGCCCACCACCTGACAAACATTCTTTTCTGATGCTGACCCAATCATCCTTCTGGCGTAGTCTTTACCGTTTAATTCATATTTATGCTGGTATTTTTATTGCGCCATTTATCTTGTTCGCAGCAATCACTGGTTTACTCTATGCCATTACGCCTCAAATAGAGCAAGCGATTTATAAAGATGTTCTATATGTTGAGCCACTGAAGCAACCGCCACATATGCTGAGCCAGCAAATTGAAGCCGCAAAGCAAGTAATGCCTAAGTCTGCACAGGTGATTGAAGTTAGACCAGCCCCAAGTGCTGACCAAACAACTCGTGTAATTTTCTCAGATCCTATACATGATTTTACGAGTGAAGCCGTTTTTATTGATCCTTTTACACTTAAAGCCAAAGGCCATCTAGCGGTTTATGGTACCAGTGGGGTTCTGCCATTTCGAACTACACTCGACCAGTTACATAGCAATTTATTACTAGGAAAATGGGGTCGCTTTTATAGTGAACTTGCTGCAAGCTGGTTAGCCATTTTGACTTTAACTGGACTTTATAATTGGTGGAAACGTCGCCAAAATCTTAAAATCAGACAGACACAAAAAAATAGATTACTGAAATGGCATAGCACGTTGGGTTTAGCGTTATTCCCTCTCTTATTAATCATCGCCATTACGGGTCTTACATGGTCCGAGTGGGCTGGAGATAATATTCGGATTGCTCGTCAATGGCTTAACTGGCAAACCCCAACATTGGCAACTTCTCTTCAAGAAGATAATTTACCTACTGTAATGCACCATGAGCATCACGACATGCCTCATAGTGAAAACCTGAATTTAAATATTATTTCAAGTGAGTACGATAGCGCTCTTTCAATAGCCAGAGCACATGGTATTGATGCAGCACAAATACAAATCAAACCACCGATCAGTGGAAATCAAGCTTGGACGATAGCCGAGATTCAGCGCAAATGGCCAACTCAAGCAGACAGTATCGCAATTGATATGGAACAACATAAAGTCATCGATCAACTTGCTTTTAAAGACTATTCACTGGTGGCAAAGCTCACTCGTTGGGGAGTTGATGCGCATATTGGTGTTTTATTTGGCTGGATAAATCAATTAGTACTGGCACTTTATGCTTTGCTACTGTGCATTATGATTATTTATGCATATAGGGCTGCATTTAAAAACTCGAATTTAAAACTCATGACGAGTCACTTTGTTGGTCAAAGCTTATTAGTTTGGAACCGTGCAACTGGCTCACAAAAAATAGGGTTAATATTGGTGGGTCTCGTGTTAGGGCTAAGCTTACCTGTTTTTGGTTTCAGTATTTTATTTACGCTATTTATCTTTGCTATGCGTAAATACATTCCTTCTAAATCATAACACTCACATTGGTATTAAACCTTTGAGCTGTGCACACTACGCATAGTATGCACAGCCGAAAATGACTACAAAATTAATCTTCAGACAGTGTTTTCATATCAATCACAAAACGATACTTCACGTCGCTCTTTAGCATACGTTCAAAAGCTTCATTAATGTTTTGCATATCAATCATCTCTACTTCAGACACAATATTATGCTCACCACAAAAATCGAGTAGCTCCTGTGTTTCCTTAATTCCACCAATCACTGAACCTGCAATTGATTTTCTTCCTAAAATCATAGGTACTGAATTTGCGCTGATTTCACCTAAATAACCAACTAACACAATCGTTCCATTTAAAGCTAACGTTGGAATATAAGGCTTCAAGTCATGGTTATAAGGCACCGTATCAATAATCAAATCAAATTGATTTAACACTGATTTCATTTGAGCTTCATCTGTTGATAACACAACATGATGCGCTCCGAGTTGTTTTGCATCCTGTTCTTTATTTGCTGAGCGGGTGAATAATGTCACTTCAGCACCTAGAGCATTGGCAAGTTTAATCGCCATGTGCCCTAAACCACCTAAACCAACTACAGCAACTTTACTACCCTTTCCAACATTCCAATGACGCAGCGGTGACCAAGTCGTAATACCAGCACACAGTAGTGGTGGTACAGCTCGAGCATCCAGATTTTCAGGTACTTTTAATACAAAATCTTGGCTACACGTAATGCTTTGTGAATATCCACCATAAGTTGGTCGTTGATCATGGCGATCTACACTGCCATAAGTCTGGATGTTACCTTCCTCACAATATTGCTCTAGCCCTGAATGACAAGCAGAACAAGTACTGCATGAATCGACCATACAGCCAATACCCACTAAATCACCGACCTTATATTTTGTGACTTTAGGACCAATTGAGGTGACGCGCCCTACAATTTCATGGCCCGGAACTATCGGATAAGCACTAAATCCCCAATCATTTTTAGCTTGATGTAGGTCGGAATGGCAAACACCACAATATTCAATTTGAATGACAACATCATCTTCACGTGGGGTTCTACGTTCAAACTTAAACGGAACTAAAGGAGTTTCTGATGACAGCGCGGCATAACCTAAAACTTCAATTGTCATATTTTTTCTCTCATGTTTAATGTTTAAATAAAGACGATTTCTTCGCTGGACATTCATTGATGGCTATAGATTTTGAAAATCCATAAATAGGTTTTTGGAACGTTCTGGTTCACTAAGTTCCAACTCATCGACTTTGTGCCATGTTGATCAGTATAAAAATGAAAATCGTAAGCTGTTGTTCTATTCCTCTCACAGATTTGCCTAATCCTCCGAATTGTTGCACTTCTCACTATTTTTCTTATTTGAAATGCCTACAATAAAAATACAGAGGGTAATCGGTGGAATCTGAATGGCAAATAGGTCTTCTCTAGACAGTAATCAAGAATTAGCTCAACTTGTCGATCAATGGACCCGAGAAAAAGGTACATTCGAAACACCTATTATGGGACTGACTTTATATCGTGCAGAAACATTGACCCAACCAAGTAGCAGCATGATGGATGCAAGTCTATGTATGATTGCTCAAGGTAAAAAACAGGTGATTCTTAGCGAAGAAACCTATACCTATGACTCTAACCATTTCCTTTTTACTGCAATTGACCTGCCTGTCATTGCTCAAGTTCTTGAAGCTTCAGTTGAGCGACCTTATCTTTCAATAGTGCTACGGCTAGACCCGTATGTACTCGCCCAAATCATGCTTGAAGCCCATATTCCTTTTAAAGACGTAAATACTGAGAAAAAAGGAATGGCTGTTGGAGTAGTCAATTCAGAGTTGAATGATGCTTTTATACGGTTAATAAAACTACTAGATACACCACAAGACATCCCCATTTTGTCTCCCCTGATTATTAAGGAAATTTTTTATCGTTTATTGATGAGTCCACAAGGCGATCGACTTAAACGTATTGTCGCGGCCGGAACTACAGGTCATCGAATTGTGAAAGCGATTGAATGGCTGAAAACAAATTTTGCAAAATCTTTTAGCGTTGAAGAACTGGCAAGCACAATGGGTATGAGTGCTTCTAGTTTTCATCAACATTTTAGGGATATCACTTCAATGAGTCCCTTACAGTATCAAAAGAGAATGAAGTTAACCGAAGCACGGCGCTTATTAATGACCGAAGAATATGATATTTCAACGACCAGTATTCAAGTCGGATATGAAAGTTTGTCGCAATTTTCCCGAGAATATAAACGTTTTTTTGGGGTTTCTCCGTCAGTAGATATTAAGAATATATAAAAAAAAGCCCTTAATATTTAGGGCTTTTTTTATAGCAGCTTATTACTGAGGAATAATATTCACAGCACTTGGACCTTTTGTCCTTGAACGATATTAAATACTTTTTTTAATATTTATATTTTTCATAAATAGATCAACAGCATATTCAACCCAAGTACTAATTTCACTATCAGAAATTGTATAGTTGGGATGTGTCAGACATTTTAGATGGGCATCACTTCGTAATAATGCCAAGAATATATTTGCTGCTATATCAGCAGAAGAATTTAACTCAATCTCTTTATTCTTTTGAGATTTTTCAAGATAACCCGCAATAATATTTGCAAGCTTTTGCGGACCTACTTCAAAGAATTTTTCAGATAACTCTGGAAATCTAACTGCTTCTGCAATACAAACTCTAAAAAATGCCAATCCTGAATGCGACAATATGAAACACAGATAGGTTTTCCCCATCTCGGTTAAAGCCGAGCGTAAATTTTCAGCTTTTGTCTCGACTAAAATGATTTGCTCTTGCATGTTCCTGCATTGACGTTCAATGACGGCAGCAAACATCGCTTCTTTATTTTTGTAGCACCCATACATCGTTGCTTTTGAAACACCCGCTTCCTTTTGAATCATGTCTGTCGTTGTTCCACTAAAACCGTGAATCAAAAAAAACTTGGTTGCTGCATCCAGAATTTTTTGATCTTTTTCATTAGCTTTAGTTGAAACTGACATATTGACCTTATAAAAATTTTAGCGATTTCATTCTAAGTGTAACTCATCGAAAAGTTCAAAATCGAGAATTGACGGAAATTTAATTAAAGAGTAGAGTACCGATCGGTACAGTGCAGTAAATATCTGCTCCATGCAATGAATGGATGTTTAAGATTTAAGGTAAAAGATGAATACAAAACCACTCATCGGTTTAGCAGGTGCAATATTTGCTGCAATGACTGTTGAATTTAATAACCGAATCACCAGCATTACCTTAGTCGACATTCGTGGCGCGATGGGAATTAGTGTTGACTCTGGCTATTGGGTCAACAGTATTTACGCAAGTGCCATGATTATTGGCATGATTCTGTCTACCAGTTGGGCAGTCATTTTTTCTATGCGCAGAGTTCTGCTTTTTGCTATAGGACTTTGCCTCTTTTCTAGCGTTTTAATTCCTTTTAGTCCAAATATCGAAATATTTTATTTATTGCGTGGCTTACAAGGGCTCGCCAACGGCTTAACTATTCCTTTGCTCATGGCCTGCGCACTTAGATTTTTAGGACCTGACATTCGGCTATGGGGTCTCGCCTGCTACGCATTAACAGCAACATTCTTTCCTAACCTAAGTGCTGCACTCTCTGCGTTTTATTTAGATGTAGTTGGCTGGAAAATGATATTTTTCCAAACCATTCCTTTTTGTGCGCTAAGTGCTGCACTGGTTTATTTTGGTATTCCTCAAGATCCATTGAATTATTCAAGAATAAAAACTTACGATTGGACGGGTGCCATTTTAGCGATTATTAGCTTAGCCAGCCTGAGCACCATGTTGTTGCATGGCAATCACTTAGACTGGTTCCATTCCCAATTAATTTGTGTATTAGCCTTAATTAGTGCAATTACTTTACCTTGGTTTTTCATACATGAATGGCGTTATCCGTCACCACTCATTAAACCGCAAATGCTCGAAATCAGAAATTTTGCTTATGCTGTTTTCGCACTCTTTTGCTTTGTCATTATTGGTATGTCGACCAGCACATTACCACTCAATTACTTAAGTGCAGTGCATGGCTATAAACCCACTCAGACCATGTGGATTGGCTTACAAATTGCGGCATTGCAATTTATCTATATTCCTATTGTTGTGAAGCTTTTAAATCAAGCTTGGGTGGATAGCCGATACGTACACGGGTTTGGTTTACTTCTAGTCATTGCGGGTTGCCTAGGTGCAAGTCAACTTGATACTACATGGAATCAAGATCAATTTTATTTTTGGCATGCAATCTCATGTTTGGGACAAACCTGTGTCGTGCTCTCGCTCTTAATGATGGGAACAAACAGCGTTCACCCAACCATGGCAATTTATGCATCACCAATGATTAATACTCCGCGTGCGATTAGCGGTGTACTGGGTGTATGTATTTTGGATTGGATCAATCGAGTGCGCGGTGAATACCATTCAACACGGCTGATTGAAAACACCGCCCAACATGTTTTCCAAAATATTCAAGGTCCTGTCATTAATCCACTTACTCCCCCTGTGCTTAACGCAAATGGTGCAGATCGTGTTTCAGGTGGTTTATCTGCCCTAAATTCTGCGATTCAAGCGCAACAATCTGTTTTAGTTATTAGCGATCAATATCTCATCTTAGCTGGCCTTACCGCTATTTTGTTCATTGTGATGTTGATTTTGCCAGTTCGAACTTATCCGCCACGTATCGCTCTCATTAAGTTAATGAATAGTCATAACTCAGGAAAATCTTTATGAGTACTCTCGAAGCCCAAGATACTATCCACACCGAACCACCTAAGTTAACAAAGGTGCAATATCTCAAAAAGCATTGGGTTATGGTTATTGCGTTCATTATTGTCTTAGCATCTATTTTGTGGGTTTTAAAACTTATATTTTTACCGTCTTCGGTTATTGAAACAGATGATGCGCGTATAGATGTAGAGTACTCAACCATTGCCCCTAAAGTATCTGGCAATATTGAAGAAATTTATATTAAAGATCATCAGACCGTAAAAAAAGGCCAACTTTTAGCAAGGATTGATGCACGCGATTATCAAGCTGCTTTGGCCGAAGCTGAATCTAATTATGCAAAAGCACAAGCTGACGTGAGTGAAGCGATGCTCGCAGTTGATAGACAACCCACTGTTATTCGAGAAACTGAAGCACAGCTGAGAAAAGTAGAAGCTGGAATCAAACTCACAAAAGATAATACGGCGCGTTATGAGCAACTACAGGAACTTGGAGCGGAGTCTAGATTAATTACACAGCAATCTAAGACGACTTTGACTGAACAATATGCTGACTTAGACAGCAGTAAAGAAAAAGTGATTGATGCACAGTATCAGCTCAACCAATACAAGATTCAGGTACAAGCCAAACAAGCTGCTCTTAAACAAGCACAAGCAGCACTTGATAAAGCAAAACTGAATTTGAGTTATACAGAAGTTCGTGCACCTATTGATGGCATGATTGGTCAAAAGTCAGCTAACGTAGGTAACTTTGTGAGCGCTGGTAATCCACTCATGGTGGTTGTGCCTTTAGACCAAGTCTATGTAGAAGCCAACTTCCGTGAAATTGAGTTAAAACAAATAAAAATTGGACAACCTGTTAATGTCTATGTAGATGCTTATAATGTTGAGCTAAAAGGTGTGGTAGACAGCTTCTCTCCATCTACTAGCGCATTTTTCTCTCCGATCTCTGCGACCAATGCAACTGGTAACTTTACCAAGATTGTTCAGCGTCTACCTTTACGGATCAAGCTCGTTGAAAATCAAAAAGACGTTAAATTATTACGTCCTGGTTTATCTGTTTTAGTCTCTATTGATACGAATAAATAGATAGTCTAGATTTCAAATTATGAGAGAAAAAAGAGACCATTTACGGTCTCTTTTTTAATGATGAGTTTTAAAAAGTCTTTAAAACTTTTTGGTGTAATTTACAAACAACCGGCCTTCACCAAAATCATTGCCATGTTTTACGTTGTAATCAATCCGAATATATTGCAGGGCCACGCCTTTTAAGAACGGCTGTTGAAACGCATAATTTAAAATCACATTCGACTCGGTTTCATGGTTTTTCTCACCATTGGGTGCTTTAAAATCATGTCCGTAAACATATTTCACCATCGCATTTAGGCCTGGCACATAGTCTTTAAAGTCATAGCCGTACATCACATGATAAGACTTTTCGTCTTCTTTAAAGAAACCTGTTGCATTCCAGTTAATGAAATAGGTCTCTGGTAAGAAACCATCTGGTAATGGATAAGCCGATTCACCCATAATTTGCTGGTAACCCAAACCAAAGGTATGATTTTTTACTTTAAGTGTTTCTAACACTCCAATGTTTTGCGCATCAATATCAAAAGTATTGCCGTCATCTTTTGCATTGAAATATTTAAACTTAGACGTAAGAGCGAAATTAGGTTGTTTCCAATTATGCTCAAGACCAACATAGTGCTTGTTGTAGAGGTCTTCTAAATTACCAAAGTAATATTCGCCCTTGAGTGAAGGTGTAAATTGATAGCGCAGGTCAATATAATTTAAGCCATCAGATTCTTTAGTGATTCCATTTGCCGTGAACGAAAACTTTTTAAAGTCTTCTTCATTTCGTGGTGAGACTTTTTCCACTCGGCCAATTTCAGCATAGAGCTGATCTGAAAGTTGCGACTTAAGATTGGTTCCCCAATATGAAGCAAGTAATTGTCGGCTAGCATCGACAGCCGTTACAGGTAGGTCTAACCAGAGTTCACCAACACTTAAAAGGGTTTTGTCATATCCTAGTTTTAAAGTGGCGCCGTATTTTAAAAAGTCTGACGCTTGAGATTGTGTTTCCTTATTAAAAGGCAAAACCGTGTCTGCGACGTGTTTATCTGAACTTAAGCGCACAGCATATTGAACAGAAGCATCTACACCAATCGTAATGGGTTTGTCTGCAATTTGCAGTGGGGTGTCATGCATTTTCGATTTATAAAATAATGATGCTGCCTGAGACCAGCTGCCCGTATCTTTGAGGGCATCATTATCAAAATTACGGTTGATATAGGCATTTTTTAAAGTGAATTTCCATTCATCTTCGCTTTGTTGAGTGGTATCTGCTGCCCACAACAACGAATGACCACTACAGATAAATAAAAGAGTAGAAAACTTTAGATATGGTGTTTTTAAATATTTCATGAAACAAATCATCCTTTAATTATTGTCTGCGCCATCCTTTGGTGCAGACATATATTTATTCGGTGCGATAGCCTTATCTCAATTCGAAGCGACTAAAACTTGAGACCGATTTTTCTTTAAACGTTTAATGAGTAACAACGAAACCGCGGCACAAAATGCAGGTATCGCTAAAATACTTAAAATTTCAAAACTGGAGAGATTTAACGACATTAACCAGCCGCCCATAATCGATCCCACAATCGAACCTGAGCGCCCTACTGCATTGGCCCAACTTACCCCTGTTGCACGGCAATGTGTTGGATAAAAACTAGATGCAAAAGCATTTGCTCCCACTTGCGAACCACTAATTCCTGCACCTACCCCAAACATGGCGAACATCAATAAAACCGTATTTGCCTGCTCAATTCCAAACCCTAAACAAATCAGGAAAAAACCACCAAAAACATAAGCCGTACTTAAAATTTTGGTTGCATCCATCTTATCCATCAGTAGGCCTAAGACAATGGCACCAATAGTTCCACCTATTTGGAAAATTGAAGTCAGCCATGACGCGTTGGATAAATTAAAGCCTTCATTGGTCAATAAAGTAGGCATCCAACTTGAAATCATATAAATAATGAGAAGGCTCATAAAAAAGGTAAACCAAATCAAAAAAGTGCCCAAAGCAAAGCCTTTATTAAACAAATCTTTCAAACTTGATTTTTCGACTTCATTGACTGTTGGAACCAATGTAGGAGTGCTATTTAAATGCGGTGCGATACGGTGAATAATCTTTTCAATTTTCTCGGTGCCCTTCTTTTTAAGCACTAAAAATCGAATAGATTCAGGTAATAAAAAATATAAGAAAGGTACTGTTGCTAAGGGTAATACTCCCCCAATGAGCAAAATACCGTGCCAGCCAATATGAGGAAGTAGCTGAGCCGAAAAAATACCACCAAGAGCGGAACCTACAGTAAAACCACAGAACATCATGGTCACTAAATTAGAGCGACGAGATGTAGGCGCATATTCAGAGGTCAAAGTAATTGCATTAGGTAAAGCCCCACCTAAGCCCAAACCAGTGAGAAATCTCCAAATAATCAGAGTTTGTAAATCTGCTGAAAAAGAGGCAAAAACACTGGCAATTCCAAACATAATGACTGAACCAATCAAAATCGGTTTACGGCCTAATTTATCGGATAACGGCCCAAAAATGAGTGCGCCGGCCATCAGTCCAAATAAGCCAGCACCAAATAAAGGTGCCAAATCTGTTGCTTGCAACCCCCATTCTGCCTTTAAAGCAGGTGCAATAAATCCAACTGCTGCGGTATCGAAACCATCAATCGCAACAATCAAAAAACACAACCACATAATTAATTTTTGCAAAGACGATAGCGGTATTTCATCAATGAAACTTTGTACGTCTATAGAATTTTGAGACATGAGAGCTCCTTTCGCCAATACATTGGCGTATATGCAATCCTTAGCAAAGGTGCCCAACTGTATTTTTTATTTAGGTTGAGCACCTATTTCAATAAATCAGATCAATTTGATTTATTTGACATTCACCGTAATTCCAGTCAGTCCAGTAATGTCTGCACGCATAACATCACCTTTCACTACAGCACCCACGCCTTCTGGAGTTCCTGTAAAAATCAAATCACCTGCTTTTAATTCAAATAACGTAGATAAATTGGCAATCGTTTCGGCCACAGACCAAATTAGGTGACTGACATCGCTGTGCTGTTCAGTTTTACCATTTACCGTTAAATGAATATCGGCATTATTGATTTCACCCGTTTGAGTAATCGGATGAATTGGGCCAACTGGTGCAGAAAAATCAAAAGCTTTACCGATTTCCCATGGACGACCTTTTTCACGCATTGCCATCTGTAAGTCACGACGGGTCATATCTAAACCGACGGCATAGCCGTAGATATAGTTCACTGCATCCTCAACCGATACATTTTTGGCATCTTTACCAATTGCAACAACCAACTCAATTTCATAATGAAAATTTGAAGTTTCAGATGGATATGGAATATCAACCGCATCTGTATTTACCGGAACAACCGATTCAAGGTCATTTGGCTTACAAAAGAAAAATGGTGGTTCACGGTCCGGGTCAAAACCCATTTCACGTGCATGAGCAGCATAATTACGGCCGACACAATACACACGGCGTACTGGAAATTTATGCTCTGAGCCGTGAATAAATAGACCCGCAGTGGTCATTGGTTCAAAAATAAATGACATGTTAAATTCCTTCTATTAAGTTAATCACGACTCAAAATGCATCGGCCTGCTGTTCAGGTGCTGCTTTTTGAAATGCTTCTAAGGTCATGCAATGTTGGTAAATTTCATTAATGTTTGGATAAGCCGATAAATCGACTTTAAAACGCTCGGCAGAAACGACTTGTGGAACTAAATAGGCATCTGCAATAGTAGGTTGATTGCCATAGCAAAACTTTTCGCGACTCTGGTCTTGTTCCAAAATATGCTCTAAAGCTGCAAATCCATCCTGAATCCACTTGGCACACCATGCATTGATTTGTGCCTCATCCAGCCCTAAGTTCTGGCGTAAATATTCAAGAACACGTTTGTTATTTAAGGGGTGAACATCGCATCCAACTAATGCAGCAATAGCACGGACTTTTTCACGACCCAATGCATCTGTAGGCAATAAAGCTGGTTCGGGATATTGTTCTTCTAGCCATTCGATAATGGCTGGACTTTGCAACAAGTTTCCTGATTCAGTTTCAATTACTGGTACAAACCCTTGCGGATTTAAAGCTTTAAAAGCAGCTTGATGGTGTTCATTTTTAGCGAGCGAGATATAAGTTGCTTCGTAAGCCAAACCCTTTAGGTTCAACACAATGCGAGTTCGATGCGATGTACCGCTACGGAAAAAGCTATAGAGTTTCATGCTACATTTCCTTGATAATTTTTCACTGCATCAAGGCAGTTATTGACATTCCAGCCATATAACCATTCCATTGCATCATAAAAACGTTCAGTAGGACGTCCACGCCACAAATCGTTTCGAACCAAGCGTTGTACACCTTTAGCATGGTAAATTTTGCCCATTTCACGTGAAGACAAAACAATACGTGCTGTACGTGCCACACGTGCTTTTTGATAAATATCAAAAGCTTTTAAAATGTCATGGTTGGTAACACGTAACGCTTCACCTAAAGTTACGGCGTCTTCCATCGCCATACATGCACCTTGCGCCATATATTGCGTGGTTGGATGTGCTGCATCGCCAAGTAATGTCACACGGCCAAAAGTCCATGTTTCAATCGGCTCACGGTCTGCGGTTGCCCAGCGGCGCCAGCTTTTAGGTAACTCAATCAATTGACGAGCTTTCGGGCAAATTCCTTGAAAATAAGACAGCACTTCTTCTTTAGAACCATCGGTTACGCCCCACTGTTCTTGCTCACGGCTATGGAACGTCACCACAACGTTATATTCCTTTCCGCCGCGTAGTGGATAATGCACAAGGTGACAATTTGGCCCGACCCAAATACTAGCTGCATTCCATTTCAAGTCTTCAGGAAACTCACTTTCAGGTACAACAGCACGGTAAACCACATGACCTGTAACCAATGCTGGGTCACCCACGTAGGTATCACGCACAACAGATTTAACTCCATCAGCACCGATAAGTGCCTGACCATGATATTGTTTCCCGTTTTGATCGGTAATCGTTACGCCAGCATCATCTTGGTCAACTTTTTGAATATGACAATTAGTGATAATTTCCAAGTTGCCGTATTGTTTAGCGCCTTCGACCAATGAACCATGAATATCGGCACGGTGAATCACTGCATATGGGTTACCAAAACGTTCACGGAATTTTTCATCGGTTGGAATTTTGCCGACCTGATATTCATCAATCGCATCGTGCATAACCATATAGTCGGTATAGACCGCTTTACTGCGAGCAATTTCACCAATTCCTAGCGCATCAAAGGCATGAAAAGCATTCGGCCCTAGTTGGATACCTGCACCGATCTCACCAATTTCAGGCGCTTGTTCAAAAACCTGTACCTTAAAGCCTTGTTTTGCCAAAGCGAGTGCAGCTGCAAACCCGCCAATGCCACCACCAGCAATTAATATCGGTTGTTGAGTATTTGACATGATTTATATCCTTATAAAATATTCTATTTACTGGCGCTCACGCACAGAGTACAAACCCAGTTTCCGTTGTAAGGGCGCTTCATCTGCAATAAACAAATAGCATGGTTGATCAGAGGTATTGATTAAATCAATATGAGAAAAACATGGCGCACATGCCGTATCAGCATTATTTAAATTGAAATCTTTCTGATCAATTTTGACTTGGAGCTGACCATCAATCACATGAAAAATTTGGGCAGTAGAGCGCGGTTGGAGCTGTAAAGTTTCATTTGGTCTGAGCATTAAAGCGGAATAACCAATAATATTTTGGCAGTCATCACCAGTTTCAGGATTAATGTAAGTCACCTGAATTGGAGCTTGATGGTTTTTATCATCTGCAAGCGCATGCAAAACTTTTTTGGTTTCTTTCCAAGAGTAGCGCATGATCGGATACGAGGCATTTTCACGGGTAAAATGTGCAGTTGGTACAATGCCCGTTCCATAATGATGAGCATTTCCAGCACTGGTCACTTTTTGGATTTCACCCGGTTGTACATAAGAAGCTTCCATGTAATAAACCAAAGGTAAATCCAACACATCTAACCAGATCACAGGCTCATCGCCATCATGTCCATGTTCATGCCAAAGCCCTGATGGCGTAAGGATTAAATCCCCATGCTCCATCATGCATTTTTGACCTTCAACCGTCGTATAAGCCCCTTCACCTTCAACAATCAGGCGCACTGCATTTGGGGTATGTCGATGTGATGGCGCCCATTCTTTTGGCAACAAAAGCTGCATGCCAAGATACATGACTGAACTGGCTTTCATATTTTCCAGACCATGTCCGGGATTGGCTAAAACCAATACACGGCGTTCAGCTTTTTCAATTGGTGTTAACTCACCTGCTTCGAGCAATAAAGGTTTAATATTCTGAAAATACCAAGCGGTTGCTACGGTCTGCGGCATCGGTTTATGCGGAGGTAATACATTGCGTAAACTTGGCCATAAAGGGACTAAATTTGATTCTTCAAGTTGACCAAGATAACGTTTTGGCAAGTCATCTAACGTTGCTAACTGTTCCATTTCAGATCCTCTATTTAAGGCCAATTTGTACAAGAATGCTTTGTACTTTTACAGCCTATTCTTCCTTGATTATCAATGTAACAATCGAAAATTGTTGAATCCATGCACAAAAAACAATAGTCTGTATTGATAAAATCAATACAAGGAAATTAAAGTGTTTGATCTTGATACTCGACTTTTACAAATTTTCTTTGAAATTTATAAACATAGTAGTGTGTCTAAAGCTGCCGAACAGCTTGAAATTGGACAACCGACTTTAAGTATTGCGTTAAATAAATTACGTGAGCATTTTCAGGACCCACTTTTTGTACGTATTGAAAATAAGATGCAACCTACTGAGTTATCTAAACAAATATATCCGCTGGTTGTAGAAATTCTGAACCGACTGAAACTGGTTCAAAACTACAATATTGAATTTGATCCACAGACTTCAAATTATCAATTTAAAATCAGCATGACTGATATTAGCCATCTGGTTTTATTACCTAAACTGATCAATTATTTACGTGCACATGCACCTAATATTCGCTTAGAAATTGTCCCTATTGATGCCAATACACCAGTCATGATGTCAAATGGAGACATTGATTTAGCCATTGGTTTTTTGCCTCAACTCGAAGCAGGTTTTTATCAGCAAACGCTTTTCCAGCAACGTTACATTTGTATTGCCAGTAAAGAACACCCGAGGCTTACAGGTGCAACGCTTTCAGACCAAGAATTTCGCCAAGAACTACATGTCGATATTTTTGCAACGGGTGGGCACTACGTGCTGGAGCATGAGTTACAAAAACTGGGAGTAAACCGGAATATTCTGGTTCGTTTGCCAAGCTATTTAGGGGTTGGCTTGGTTGTTCAAGACACAGATGCGATTGCGACCATTCCTCATTATTTAAGTCAGGTGCTTTTAGTCAGAGGTGGTCTAAAAGTTTTAGAACCGCCTTATCATTTTCCGACTTATAGCGTAAAGCAGCACTGGCATGCACGAGTTCATCAAACACCAAGCAACCAATGGTTAAGAAGAGTATGTTTTGAACTTTTTTCTGAATAGAATATTTAAATAGACACCATTAAAAATCTAATAAAAACAAAAAGACTTTGCATAGATGAATAAAATTTCACTACACAAAGTCTTTATAAACTCTTTTTTTAATTAATCTAAATTCATGGCAACCGATCTGGTTGCTTTACGCTTTCGCGTGACAAACAACCCGCAAATGACCACCAATAAAGTTACACCTAATGATAAAGTAGTTTCATAACTATAGGTTGGTGATAAGAACATATAACCTAAAACCGTCATAATCACTAAAATCACAAACCACGTTAACCAAGGGAACAGCCACATTTTAAAAGATATAGCTGCACCCTCTTTTTCCAATTTATGTCTTAAACGTAGTTGTGAAAATGCAATTACAAGATAAACCAATAAAGCAATTGAGCCTGTGGTGGATAGCAAGAATCCAAAGACTTGGCCTGGAAACATATAGTTCACCGCACAGCAAATCACACCAACCAAAGTCGATAAAAATACAGCTGAAGTCGGCACACCTGCTCTATTAATCTTTGTTACAACACTCGGTGCTTCATGGCGTGTACCTAAAGCAAATAACATTCGAGACGAGGTATAAACCGCAGCATTCATACAGCTTGCAACCGCAATGAAAACGACGGCGTCCATAATCAGTTTAGTCTCGGGAACATTTAAACTCATTAATACAAATTGAAAGGTGCCGAATTTTTGTAAGTCTGGCGAACGCCAGTCGACCAAAGCAACAGCAAGAAAAATCGAAACAACAAAGAATAAAATAATTCGATAAAGCACTAAATTCGTTGCACGTTTAATTTTTTCTTCTGGATTTTTAGATTCGGCCGCTGCAATAGAAAGAATTTCTATTCCAAAAAATGAAAATGCCGAGATTAAAATGGCTGATAAAACACCGCCCATTCCGTGTGGCATAAAACCACCATTTGAAAATAGGTTGCCAACCCCACTGACATTTGTTGCTAAAGGCCACATTCCAAATACAGCCATTGCTCCAATGATAATAAATACTACAATCGCAATGACTTTAATGAGTGCAAACCAAAACTCAAATTCACCAAAGCTTTTGGTACTAAAAAAGTTAGCTAGACTGAGTAAAATAATAAAGGCAAATGCATAAACGGCACTAGAAATTTGCGGGAACCATGCGTGTAAAATTTCAGCTCCAGCAATGGCTTCAATGGGAATCACCAACACCCAAAACCACCAATATAGCCATCCAATCGTAAACCCTGCCCAAGGGCCAATTGCTTTACGGGCATATGTAGAAAATGAACCTGTGTCAGGTTGCGCGACCGCCATTTCACCCAGCATGCGCATGACCAGAAAAACTAAAATACTTGTAATTATATAAGCAAGTACGGCAGCAGGCCCTGCTTTTGCAATTGCCGCAGAAGAGCCTACAAATAAACCTGCACCAATAACACCACCAATACTAATCATGGTGACATGTCGATTAGAAAGTCCTTCACTTAATTTTATTGTTTTATCATTGTTCATATTCGATTCCTTCAAATTGACAAACTGATTTTAAAACCGTCTTAAAAATGTACTTCTCCAACTTGTACGAAACAAAAAAGGGAAAATCAGAGTTTTCCCTTTTATTGATTAATTTAATGTAGGCATCGCAAATTGTTTGGCTTCACGGACTTGCGTTGAAGGCCAACGTTGGGTAATGGTTTTACGGCGTGTATAAAAACGCACACCATCTGGCCCATACGCATATAAATCACCGAACAATGAACGCTTCCAACCACCAAAGCTATGATACGCAACTGGTACAGGTAATGGCACATTGACCCCAACCATACCGACTTGAATATTGCTCGTAAAATAACGTGCAGCCTCACCGTCACGAGTGTAAATACACGTTCCATTACCATATTCATGGTCGTTAATCAGTTGCATTGCATCTTGCATGGTTTGTACACGAATGACCTGTAAAACAGGACCAAATATTTCTTGCTGGTAACTTGTCATGTCTGGCGAAACTTGGTCAATTAAAGTCGGCCCAACAAAAAAACCGTTTTCATAACCTGCCGGTTTTGCATCACGACCATCCACAACAATTTTAGCACCTTGTTGCTCTGCACTTTGAATAAAAGCTTGTACTTTGTCTTTATGTGCTTGCGTAATGAGCGGTCCGAAGTCATTACGCTCATTTGCATAGTGCCCAAACTTCAATTGTTTCATTTCTTGTTTTAATTTTTCTATCACAACGTCCGCAACTTCATCGCCAATTGCAACTGCGACAGATAACGCCATACAACGTTCGCCAGATGAACCAAACGCTGCACCTAATAAAGAAGTCACGACGTTATCAATATCGGCATCAGGCATAATAATCGCATGATTTTTTGCTCCGCCTAAAGCTTGGCAGCGCTTACCACTCGCCGTTGCCGTACGGTATATGTACTCTGCAATAGGCGTTGAACCAACAAAGCTAACCGCTTGAATTTTAGGATGGTGTAGCAACGTATCAACCGCCTCTTTATCACCATTTACAACGCTAAAAACACCATCAGGCAAGCCAGCTTGTTTTAAAAGCTCCGCTAAAAATAAGGCAGCCGAAGGCGCTTTTTCCGAAGGTTTTAAAATAAAACAATTACCGCAAACTATTGCCATTGGGAACATCCACAACGGAACCATTGCAGGAAAGTTAAAAGGCGTAATACCTGCAACCACACCTAACGGTTGGAACTCACTCCACGAATCAATATCTGGGCCCACATTTTTTGAATATTCACCTTTTAAAAACTCAGGCGCACCACATGCATACTCAACATTTTCAATGCCACGTTGTAATTCACCTTTGGCATCATGGCAAATTTTTCCGTGTTCTTCTCCAATGAGTTGGCAAAGCTTGTCAGCATTTTCTTCGAGTAATTGCTTAAATTTAAACATCACACGCGCACGTTTAATCACTGGTGTATCACGCCATGCTGGAAAAGCTTGCTCTGCAATTTGAACCACTTGGTTGACCAGCTCAGCGTTTGCAAGTGCAACTTCTTTTGTACTTTCGCCAGTCGCAGGATTATAAACAGGTTGTTTCTTGGTAGTTTTAGTGACGAGTCCACCATCAATAAAATGCCCTACCACTTTAACGGTTTGCTGACTTGAATCTGTTTCTGTGTTGGCAACCATGTTACTGTCAAAATTCTCTAAAGTGTTCATCTTTATTCCTTGTGTCTATTCATCTTTTCCAATTAAGTTTTAAGCCGATCAGTGTTATTTCACTTGATAAATTGCCTCACCCACGGCATTCATGAGTCGCTGCAACTCTGCCTCAGTGCTATTAAACATTGGGCCAAACTGAAGCGTATCTCCGCCAAAACGGACATAGAAACCCGCTTTCCAAAGTTGCATGCCAATTTCAAAACCACGAATCGTTGCATCGCCATCACGTGGTGCTAATTGCACAGCACCAATCAGCCCGCAGTTGCGTATATCAAGAATGTTTGGAGCGCCTTTTAATTCATGTAGAAGTTTTTCAAAGTTTGGAGCCAAAGCAGCCGATTGATGAATTAAACTTTTCTTCTCTAAAACATCGAGCGTCGCTAACGCAGCCGCACAGGCAACCGGATGCGCCGAATAGGTATAGCCATGGGTAAACTCAACCGCATGTTCTGGCAAATCTTGCTGCATAAAGGCATCATAAATTTCATGACTTGCCACCACGCCACCTAGTGGAATAGCGCCGTTGGTAATTTGTTTGGCAAAATTTAAAATATCTGGCGTAACATCAAAATATTCTGAAGCCGTCCAAGTCCCCATTCTCCCAAAACCAGTAATGACTTCATCAAAAATAAGTAAGATATCGTGTTGATCGCAGATTTCTCTTAAACGTTTTAAATAACCAGTCGGCGGCACAATGCATCCTGCCGAACCTGAAACTGGCTCCACAATGACTGCGGCAATATTAGATGCATCATGTAGCTCAATTAACTTAAGCATTTCATTGGCAAGCTCTACGCCACCAGTTTCAGCACAGCCTTTAGTAAAACTTAAATCGGGCTGCAAGGTATGCGGTAAGTGGTCTACATCCATAAGCTGACCAAACATTTTTCGGTTACCACCGATACCACCCAGACTTGTCCCCGCAACGTTTACACCATGGTAGCCACGTGCGCGACCAATCAACTTGGTTTTGCTTGGTTTACCTTTAATTCGCCAATAGGCACGCGCCATTTTAATTGCGGTGTCGGCAGACTCTGAACCTGAGTCGGTAAAGAACACATGCTGCAATTTTTCAGGCATAAGCTGAATAATTCGTTCAGCCAATTGAAACGACAATGGATGACCAAACTGAAATGCCGGTGAGTAATCCAACTTTGCCAACTGAGTACTTACGGCTTGCTGAATTTCAGGAAGCGTATGTCCAGCACCACAAGTCCACAAACCTGATAATGAGTCGTAGACTTCACGGCCAGTGCTATCAATTAAATATGATCCCTTAGCACCGACAATCATACGTGGATCTTTATGGAAATTACGATTTGCAGAAAATGGCATCCAATGCGCTTGATAATTTAAGCTCATCTGAGCATTTAATTGAACGGTTTCCGATGCTGTATCGTCATCAGTTAATTTGTCGATATCAAACATAATCACTCTTCTTGTTTTGAGGCTATTTTTTGAGTGTACATAGCACTATAGTTTTGATAAATTCAAATTATCTTGAGTTTAGATTTAAAAAAACAAAACTAAATGAAACCTAAAAAATTAAATCAAGTCACTGATTTTGATATTAAATTACTTAAAATATTTAAAACGGTTTGTGACTGTCACAGCTTTACTTCTGCCGAAAGTATTCTTGGTATTAGCCGCTCTGCGATTAGTTTGCATATGAGTGATTTAGAAAATCGTCTGGGCATTCGGCTATGCCAACGTGGCCGCGCAGGGTTTGCCTTAACTGATGAAGGTCGTGAAATTTTAGAATATATAGAAGTGCTCACCGCTTCTATCGAAGACTTTCGCTCCAAAGTCAATCAAATGCATAACCGTCTAAAGGGTGAGTTTAATATAGGTATTATTAATAACCTCGTGACCATGCCAAGTGGCTACATTACCAATACGCTGGCACAACTCGCCGAAGAACATTCTGAAGTGATCATTAACATTAGCATGAGCACACTTTCAGATATTGAGTGCCGTGTGCTAGATAACCGTTTACATGCGGGAGCAATTCCCCTTGTAACTCCGCTGTCTGGCCTAGACTATTTTGATTTATATAGCGAAAGTTCATTTTTATATTGCGGTAAAAACCACCCCTTGTTTGGCAAGTGTAACAAGATGGATTTAAATGAATTAAAAAAATGGCAAGCTGTACTTCCCAATTATGCAATCACACCTGAAGCGGCAAAGTTGCACCAGCTTTTAGACTGTAAAGCGACGGCAAGTGACCGTGAAGGCATCGCATTTCTGATTTTAACGGGGAAATTCTTAGGTTTTTTACCCGATCATTATGCAAAAAAATGGGTTGAAGATGGTTTTATGCAAGCTGTTTCAAAAGAAAAAATGCATTACAGCACCCCCATTTGTTTAATTACTCACAAGGGCAAAAACCACAATATTATTTTAAAAACCTTTATGGAGATGCTTGAGAAGCGGATCGTTGGGAGTTAAAAAGCTTTGTTTTTTAATTTATTAAGCTCAAACATCGCATTTTTATATTCAAGATATGCCTTTTCACTGATTAGAACCACAGAGTCTTTCTCTTTTCGCGTAATTTTTACGGCGTAACCTAACAGCACTCTTTCCATGACTTTTGAAAATTGTGATCTTGCATTTGCATAATTAATTTGTTCCACAATATTAGTCCTAATCAGATAAAAGAAAGCCACTTTTGCTATTAAAGTGGCTGTGATTACATTAAAAATTGTATCGACCTAATAAGTTGATTCGAGATAACTTCCCTTCTAAATCTGAAAAAGTTTCTCTCTTACCATAGGTATATTCAACACCAAGATCGACTTTCTCTACAGGCGTCCAAAATAAATTGACGCTTGCATTGATTAGCCTTTTATTTTGATCAGGGTTATTTTCTGAAAAATTTGAATCTTTATAGACAAGGCTACCAGCGGACAAAGAAGAGCGTAAATTTTCATTCCATTTACGCATGTACCCTAACTCGACAGAATCAAATTCACTTAAATACATTCGATTTTGATCAAAGTAGAACGCATCATTATCTTTTGAATACAGCATGTAACGGTTATCACCCGCTATGTGATAGTAATTGAATACAAGTGAGTCATTTTCAGAAAGCTTATACTTTGTGCCTAATCCAGCTCCCCAAGCAAGTTTAGTTTGCTCTTCATTCGTGTCAGAAACTGCTCGATTTTCATGAAGCATACCGTGCAATTGAACCAAAAAATCTGGATTCTTAAATTCATATCGCATGGTTAATGCAGGAAAACGGCTGCCGCCTTCTACATTTTTATTTTCAACATCACCGCCTTCCAAAGCGACTAATAATTTTTGTTTGGCATCAACAACGTGCTGATAACGGATTTGGATATTACGCTGAGTTCCTGTACCCATCGCGCCTGTAAAATCAACCAAACTTGGAGCTGTATCACTATTCACAAAAGGTGAAGTGGTTTGACCAATCAACCAATTTCCTAGTGAAATATAAGCATGTCTAACCCGAACCGAACCATTACCGTTATCTCCGCCACTTCCCATGAAATCAGCTTCTAGTTTTCCAACCAAATCTCCTTTCGAGGTCGGCTTGACGATATCCACTCCTACACGTGAAGTTGCAGCAGAAACATTTAATGATTTACTTGGTGAGTTTGAATTGTCTAATGGTATTGACCCTGTTTTATTGGCAATAGAACGCGTTGAACCTTCAAAATCATATGCGGCATCAACCCGTATATTTCCATAAAATTTAATTTTAGCTTGGTCAGCCGTAACGGGCATTTCGGTGTTTGATGTTTTGTTTTGAACCAAATCAGGTACTTTATTCAATCCATTATTTTTATTTAAATTCTGCTGCTCCATCAAATAATCTATTTGCTGTTGTAATTTAATTATTTTTTCATTTAGCGCTGAGTTACCTTCGCTTTCAGCTTGGGCTTGCTGCAAAGTCATACTCATGAATAACGATAAATAAATAATCCCTTTACGTTTCATGTCCTTTTCCTTTAGACGAAATTATCTAGACCAAATTGAAATTTCCTATTTTTCAATTAGCGACCTAATAATTATTGAGTTAACTTTTGAGAGCCTAACGAAGCTCAACCATTGACTTCGCTAGTTCCGCTCCTGCTCGAATATTTTTGAATGACCTTATTCGGGTAATTCACATCCTTTTTGTTTTAAGCTGTTGATCACCCAGCTACGGTCATTTTCACCTACGGCGATTTGCTCTAATTGCTTTTGTTCAGCTGCATGTTTGGCACTTGCCTTCAGATAAACTTCTTCTACTTCCGCATATGGCACGCTTAAAAGCCCATCTTCATCCCCTAAAATCAAGTCTCCCGGTTCAATTACCATTCCATTGATTGCGATAGGAACATTAATTTCCCCCGGTCCGTCTTTATAAGGCCCTCGATGTGAAACTCCTGCCGCAAAAAGTGGAAAATCTCCCTCTCCAATTACAACCGAATCACGAATCGCACCATTAATAACAATGCCGGCTATACCTTTTTTAACGGCATAAGCAACCATCATCTCCCCAATTAATGCATTGGTTAGATCGCCACCTGCATCAACCACAATGACATCTCCCGCTTGGGCGATATCAATAGCGTAGTGCAACATCAAGTTGTCACCCGGACGCGCCTTAACAGTAATGGCAGGTCCACAAAGATATCCCTTTTTATGCATTGGTCTTAATTGAGCCCCACCTGAAGTCATTCGATTCATTGAGTCACTGACATTAGCGACTGGTAGATCTCGATATTGCTCAATCCATTTTTGCTCAACTTTTCTGTCGTTTTTTAGCACTCTAAAACCAATTGCCATAACTTTTCCCTTACACCAGTTTTCTTGTGCAAATTAATATGACAGTATTTTTTTGAAATGTCATTTCATTTTTAAATTTAATTTAACTAAAATTCACCCAATTTTTAAATTTAATTTTTACTATTGACTATTTTTTTGAAATGTCGTTTTAATAATATGGATTATTAAGGACGTATTTTGCTCAAAATACTTAAATGGAGTGCAAGTCAAAATGAAACGTAAAGTTCTTATCACGGGGCCAACATTAACTTCAGATGCGTTACTGTATGCTCAATCCCATGATATTCAGTTGATCCCAACTGAACCCTACATGGCAAAAGATGAAATGGAAAAACTCATCCATGATGAACAACCTGATGCGATCATTGTTCGAACAGGCAAACTTTCTAGGGATATGATTTTTGCTTCAGATAATTTAAAAGTGATTGCAAAACATGGTGTTGGATTTGACACAATTGACACTCAAGCTGCCGCTGAACGAAAAATTCCTGTCACTATTGCCGTAGGCGCAAATGCACAATCTGTTGCCGAACACGCTTTTGCACTTATGTTTAATGTTGCTCGACAAGTCACGTGGTTAGACCAACGAATCAGAGAAGGTCATTGGGACAAAGCAAGTGCAAATGGTGTGGAGTTATATGGAAAAACGCTGGGCTTAATTGGTTTAGGGGCAATCGGTAGCATACTCATGAAGTTAGTCGCTCCCTTAAACATGAAAGTAAAAGTATATGATCCGTTTCTACAAAATCTGCCAGAACTTGATTACGTAGAACAGGAACACGACTTTGAAAAACTTTTAGAAACCAGTGATATTATTAGCCTACATTGTCCACTCACAGCAGAGAATAGACACTTATTTTCTCACGCCCAATTTGAAAAGATGAAACGCTCAAGCATCTTAATCAATACAGCGCGTGGTGAATTAATTGATCAGGCTGCATTAGTTGATGCACTAAAAAATAATAAAATTGCTGGTGCAGGTTTAGATACTTTTTCTTCAGAGCCACCTGAAAAAGATAATCCATTATGGGAATTACCTAATCTAGTTGTTACTCCTCACATAGGAGCAAACACAACAGATTCACGTAATCGCGTCGGTCTCTTAGCACTCGAACAGATTGTGAGTATTTGGGATGGTCAACTATTAAACCCACGAGCTATCGCTAACTGGAAGTTACTCAATAGCTAATCATGGAACTCAATTGTTTCTAAGCTTTTAGATGCGAGAACAATTAAAATATTGAATATAAAAAAGGATTTTTTTATGTCTACAGAATACTCTCAAGCGAGTGCGATTGAACGTGAAACAATGCGCAAGGTAGCGTGGCGATTGCTGCCTTTTTTAACGCTTTGTTATGTGATTGCTATTATTGACCGTGGCAATATTGGTATGGCTTCATTACAAATGAATGAAGACCTTGGATTAACAGCTACTGCCTTTGGTTTTGCCAGTAGCTTATTTTTCTTTGCATATTTTCTATTTGAAGTACCCAGCAACCTCGCCATGCAAAAATTTGGAGCAAAAGTATGGATTGCGCGAATTATGGTGACTTGGGGGATAATTTCAGCTGCAACAGCATTCGTTGAAAGCTCCACCTCATTATATATTATGCGCTTTTTGCTAGGCGCTGCCGAAGCTGGTTTTTTCCCTGGCGTGATTTTATATCTAACTTATTGGTTGCCCGCCAATTATAGAGGCCGAATGATTGCTATATTTATGGTGGCAATTCCGGGGGCAAACTTTCTAGGTTCACCATTATCTGGTTTTTTACTATCCCTAGATGGTTTGATGGGCATGCGCGGATGGCATTGGCTATTTATTTTAGAAGGTATTCCTGCGATTTTACTGGGTATCGCTTGCCTATTTGTACTCACAGATCGACCAGAACAGGCAAAATGGCTCAATAGCGAACAAAAAGCTTGGTTAGTTGAAAGACTACAATTTGAACGCCAACAAAAAACTCCGATTGGTCATATTTCACTATGGCAACTTCTAAAGAATAAATATATTTGGGCTATGATCATTATTTATTCTGGTGCTTCTGCTGCTGGAAGTACAATGAGTGTTTGGGCACCTCAATTAATTAAATCATTCGGTTTGAGTAATGTAGAAATCGGTTTAGTAAATGCGATTCCTTATGGCTTAGCTTCTATTGCCATGATTCTTTGGGGTCGTAGCTCAGATCGTAAAAATGAACGCCTTTGGCATACAGCAATCGCTCTATTAATGATCTCAATTGGTTTATTAATTGCTTTGTTCACGTCTTCACTTATTGGCACAATCTTTTTACTCAGTATCGTTTTAATTGGTGCTTATTCTGTGAAAGGTCCATTCTGGGCTTTAGCATCCTCATGGATGTCACCGACTACAACAGCGGCTGGACTAGCAGCAATTGGCGCATGCGCTAACCTGATTGGTGGCGGCATGATGGTGAATATCTATGGCGCAATCCATGATGCAACAGGAAGCCATGCTATAGCCCTACTTCCACTTGCAGCCTTAAATCTCGTATCGGCTATTATGGTTTTCATTATGTCTAGAAAGAAAGCCGTTTTGTTTAACCAACCACAAAGCACTTCGTAAATAACACGAATAAAAAAGGGGCTAAATCATTAGCCCCTTTTTTATATTTAAAATATTAGAATTAATTACGAATACTCTTACCACCTAAACTTTTCGTTAAATCATCTGCAATTTTGAAGAAAAAATCCCCCACAGATTTTGCAATTTCCGCAGTAAAACGACTTGATGGACCTGAAACAACCAATGCGCCAACCACATCATTTTGAGCATCAAACACAGGCAATGCCATTGAAGCAGCATGTGGCTCCGTTACACCCGTTGAATAAAAAGGATCAGTTCTTGATAAAACTTGTTCGTGTGTTGACCGTAATGCTTGAGCACCTGCCGCACCATCCATTGGCCGAACTTCACCTGGCTGAATATGAACACGTAATCTATGGGTAGAGTTTATTCGATATTGGCAAAGACGATATGCTCCATGTTTAACATAAAAAGAAGCTGTCTCACCAATTTCATCTACAAGTTGCTGTAAACAAGGCACAACATGTCGTTCTAAATCTAAAGCATCTTGATAAATTGTATTTAAACGCATGACTTCGCTGGCAAGCGTATATCTGCCATCTGAAAGACGGTTAACAAAACCAAAATCTTCTAGCGAAACGATTAAGCGCATGATAGTTGCTTTATTTAATTCTGTTCGTTCAGCGAGTTCTGCTAGGGTTAAAGATTTATCACCTATTCTAAAAGCAGTTAACAAAGTTAAAAGGCGATCAGCCGATGCATTTCCGCTTGTTGCTGGGTGAGGTTTAATTTTAACCATGTTTTTCCTACAATAGCTTGATATCAATTTTAATGTATTGAATTAGGTTTTTAACTTTACCATATTTCTTATATTTTGATTTAATCTATCAAGTGACCTTCGGTTTTTCTTTACTCAATCATATAAAATTCATATCTTTCAGTCTATTATGCTAAAAACTTGTAAATATTATCTATAAATATCAAAACCATAATATTTTTCTAATTATATAAAATGTGCATTCTTTTAGCAGAATGCACATTAAACTATCTTTTTAAATATCTACCCAATTTGCATGAAAACCCAAAGGCACCCTTACAGGTAAATCAATAGTAGCTTGGGGGTCTTGCCCAATTTTTTTGGAGTCGAGTATTACGACTTTACTTGGCTTTATTCCGTCTAAAGCATGGATATACGAAATTAACCAACCATCGCCTTCTTCACTCTCAGAGTGTTTTGGTAAAAAAATCACTTCGCCAGTGAAATAATCATCACCATATGAATGCTTATAGGATTCACCTTTGAGTAAATCATGGACCAATAAATTATTTGCTTTTAAATTAATATTATCTACTGGCTCACCTTCATTTCCGACAGAAATTGAATAAGCAAAACGATAGGGTTTACCCACAAAACGTTCATCTAGACGAGGAAATTCTTGAGGAATTTTTGAAATTACTTCTCGTTTTAGAGTTTGAGTGCCGAACTGCAAAGTCCATCTTTCAAACTGGATAAGCTGCTTATCTACTGGTCCCTGAATAGAGTCAGTAAAGGTCTTGGTGTGAACACAAGCATCAAAAATGATATCGCCATTTTCAAGATCATATGCATTAAATGAATGAAAAATAATACATGGATCTACATCAAACCATTTTATATCCTGTGCATCACCATTTTTTGGTAAGACACCTATTCGCGCAGGGTGCTTTTCATTCCATGAATAGGGCAATTGCATCCCTTGTAACATTCTCTCGATTGAAAAAGTTACAGGGAAATCCAGAACTAGCATTTTAGTTTTTGTCATACCGCAATCATGCATCATTGGCCCATGCTTAACAGGGATACTGACCCGCTTCTTAACTTGGCCCGATTGATCAATCACCTGATAATAGACTTGCATTGGCAGTAAAGCATCATAGCAAATCGCATGTAACTCTCCCGTATCTGGGTCTACATGAGGATGAGCTGTAAAAGGATAATTATCTTTACTGTTGAATAAACCATATTTAAGGCTATTTAATTCATGATCTAAAGCGACTGGAAACGGCCCTGATTCTGTTATTGTCCAGATTTTTCCTGCATGACCAATAATATTCGTATTTGCAACATCAACTGGACCTCGAGGCTCACCTTTTATTTTCTCTCGCCCTAATTTTTTATGTATGTGATGCGTCCCTACATATCGATTTTTATACCATAATGCTTGACCATCTTTTAACCTTAGACCATGTACCATTCCATCGCCCATAAACCAATTATAGTTTGCAGGGTTTTCAACTTCTAATGGATTTGGACCCATTCTTAACAAAATGCCATTTAATGAAGATGGTATTTCTCCATGCACAACCAAATCACTTGAAAAAACCTCTTCAGTAACTGGCGCAAAGGGACCTACAAGAAAAGGATTATCTGGGCTATAGGGAACTCGGCTTTGATGGAAACTCAGAAACTTCCCTACTACGGAAGAAACCAGCTTATTGTTAACAATTTCATTACGGATACTTGTCCTGTTCATTCGATTACATCCTACCTGTTGATTAATTTTTTGTATAATTCCAGTATGTATCAACGAATGTATACACTGTATACTTAATTAAAATTACACGAGGATGTTTATAGTGTCAACATCGAGCATAAATCCAACTTCTAGCTATCACCATGGTAATTTGAGAGAAGCTTTACTTATTAATGGCTTACAATTATTAGAATCTAGTCAGGGTGTTGATTTTAGTATGCGAGAATTGACCCGCATGATTGGAGTATCCCCAAATGCGGTTTACAGGCATTTTGCAAATAAAGAAGAACTACTGACCGCTTTAGCCATATATGGTTTTGAACAATTAATAGAAGCTCAAGCGCATGCTATTCATAATGCAACCAACCCCAAAGCCGGTTTTTTAAACTCAGGTAAAGAATACATATATTTTGCTATTAAAAACCCATCTTTATTTAGACTGATGTATAGCCAGTTTGCTGTTGCTCAAGATGATGAAAAATTAAAATCTATGACAGATTTATTCTATACAGGAATGCTATATGCAGCGGCAACATCATTTCAAACCTCTGTCGATACTGAACAAAGCCAAACGATGGCAAGATTAGCTTGGGGCATGGTTCATGGTCTAAGCTATTTAATTATTGACGGACAATTTAGTCATTTGAGTAATGATGAACTCAACATCATGATCGATAATGTGCTAGAAACAGCAATAGCTGTATCAGGAAAATAGCTGCTTTTAGATTCAAACAACAGCAAGATATGATGAATCAATGTTTTCCTATTCTTATACGAAAATCATGAGGATTTTCATCCGTAATTTTAATTGTATAAAGATATTTAAGCTGTTTTTGATCTTTCCTCATATCAATTTTAACTACCCCATCAGCCTTCTCGCCAACTATATCAACTTTATAAGTGTAAAGTGGTCTTTTAGGGATAGAATAATTGATACCAACATATCATACGTTAAAAAAGAAAAACCCTACCAATAATTGATGTTTGGTAGGGCTTTCTATGCACAGAAAATACGACAGGTTAAATCGTAAATTTTCCTAAATGATAGATTAATATTTAAGTGAGGATATTAAAAACGATAACCCACACCTAGATATGTAATTAAAGGATCAATATCAACTTTGGTTGAGGCATGAATTAACTGCTTACCTGTTTTGCTATCAATTACATCAATATTTGCGCGGTTATTTAACTTTGCATAGGACACTGAACCAACGGCATACCAATTTGGCGTGATGTCATAAGTAGCGCCTAGACTCACAATTGGGGCAATCGCATCCGTTGCTTTAACCCGAACATATGGATTTGCACTTGAGGTTTTTCCATCTAAAGCTGCACCAGCATTGTTATCTAGAACATTCTGAATCATATGCCCCGCAGCAATTAAGTCAGAATTAATTTGGTCGTTTAACTTAATGTTAGAGAAGCGTGAATACATAATTCCGGCACCAATATATGGGCGAAATTTATTTACTCCTGCCTTACCAAACTGATATTGAGCCTCTAATGCTGGAGTCCATGCACGCACCGTAGCAGCTTTCGATTTATTACCCAGATTAGTGATTGGAATATCTTGTAATAAATCAAGCTTATCTCCTATAACCAAAGCAGCTAATCCTTCAGGATTTGCAAAACCAGATAACGGCGCGTTGATTTCTCCTTTCCCCTTAATATCAACTTTTGGAGGAATCCCACCGATTAACTGTAAAGACACGTTCTCATTCACATAGTAATTGAACATTAAACCCAGAGTGTCTACATCTTCTGCTTCAAGCCCTGTTCCTTTACCTTCCCATTGTTCTAATCCTTTAATCGTTGCTGTACCAGTGATATCTGGCGAAACCATGTCATTTTCATCTACAAGCCCTAATAACTGACCAACCGATTGTTGTTGATTGCCGTTTTCATCGACTGGATGACTAAATACCATATCGAGAACTTCTTTGGCATTTTCCCCAGTTGATAATGTTGCATTAGGGTCTATTGATTTCATAAATGCTGAAGTAGAAATAGTTCCGACTTTGGCAGTGGTTCCATTTGCTACAGCAGTATTTATATTGAATGGATTTGCTTTCCCTTGTGGCATGACATGCAACCACCCAGCAGATACAGAAAACCGTTTAAATTCTGCATGTGCTGTTTGAGTTCCCGTTACTAAAGCCACGGCAAGCAGATTTCCGCCTATTAATTTTAAAATATCCATTTTATTTCCTTTATTTTATTTAAGAGGTTTCCATTAACCTCTTCATTTAAAATAAAGATTTTTTTAACTTTTGGTAAAATTTTCCGATAAAAAGCATTATAAAACAATATATTAATTTTAATTAATTTATTTTAATTGATTGAAAAATATACAATATAAGTGAATTTTCTATGGGAATTTATAAATTAAAAAAAAGCCCATCTTCCGATGAGCTTTTTATTTAATTAAAATTAACGGTATGTATTGGCTTTAAATTCTGCTAATACTAGGCTTATAAAATCTATGATTTAAATACAACGACTATTTATTAAAAAAAAGAGCACCTAAGTGCTCTCTTGTTCTTATTGATTTTTGGATAAGGCAAAATTTATTGCCCTGTCATATGCGTGTTCTTGTAACTCGGTATACACATAGAAATGCTGTTCTGTCTTGGTAACAGGATTAATGAGTTTCATTGCTTCATAACTATGAGTATTTAAATCATTAGGATCAACATCAAATGCTTCTAATTGCTGCTCTCTCCACTCACCACTTAGAACACCACCCACACAAAGCCATTTTGTTGAATTGTCTGACATATCATGTTTACTCTATATAATAGCTGTTGCCATCGGAACTGTTGAAAACCAAATTTAAAGTAGGGTAAATACATTCACCTTTTAACAAAATATATTCAACTTTGGGTCTCTGAACTCTAGATGAATGACCGATTTTATTAGTATCTACTTCTGTATAGTTTGCGTGCGCTCTTTTTTCTTTACCTTGGAAATCAATAATTGTAATTTCTTTTAGCATTAATATGCTCCAATTTAATCATACATATTATGCCCAACGATATTTTTATACTATCAATATTTTGTAGACACTAGTTTGAATTAATTTTTAAAAAACTATCAATCCAAAACGTGGAAAAAATTTATATATGTGTACTTTGTGTACCCCTACTTGAAAGTTGGATAAGGTAATTTCAAAATTTAAAGGATAAGACTCAATAGGTTATATATAATTGATTTTATTTATGAAATAAGTTGTCGAGATAAAGATCTTTTCTTGGACAAATCAACACACATGAGTCTTAAAACTACCGCAATGTAAAGGCCTTTAAAGTGTACTATCAAGTCTCCCTAATGAAGATAAGAAGATAAAAATGTCAGGTTTTAAAAGTTTTTCTCAAAATACAACTAACCACGCTAATATCATCAAATCTCAAATGAACAAGCATCCTGCAACACCACCGACTGAAACTCAACCTTCAGAAGTTCCAGGCACAGTAAAAGATCTGCCTGAGAATAATGAACAACCTGATCCTAATAACAAATAATTTCTTATTAACAGTGCCTTGGATGTTGTTTTGAGGCTCTGCTACTATAAAGAATAAATTAGTGCACTGATTTATTATACTATTAACTACTTTTATCAATTTGATTTGTTTAGTTATTTAAGAAATTACAGCCATTCATTCCAGAAAATTGATATGACTAGTCTCTCAGATATGAGGGGCTTTTTTAATTGTTTTTACTTAACTCGTATTTAGCCGACTCCGCCTAGATAGATTAAGCCCACCATAATTGGCGGGCTTATTTTTAATATGTGAATTATGAAAGATAGGGATGTTTTTGCGCCAAGTGATCATTCGCTATTTTTGTAATTTCAAAATAAGATAATTCTGCACAAAGCCAAAAACGATATATATTTTCGCCCACTAAGTAACTCTGGCGGTTGTATGTTGATTGTTTACTTGCATCTATTTCACTGGCTTCAAAGTAAGTACCTTCACGGTCATATACAACTTCACCATCTAAATCACCGCCAATACAAATGAACATTGTAATAATCCATAAATTTATGAAGATCAGCTTAACACATATAGAAAAAATCCCCCCAAAATAAGGATGCTTTGCGAGCTTTATTTACTGTAAACAGTCAGGAATTTTTAGTCGTATTGGTTAGGGTAGATAAGCTTTATTAATCGAATATCATCATACAGTTCGATAAAAATCGAATATCAACTCTTGATTGAACTTTCTATTTGAATTTTATACTTAATATTTTTCTCCTCATCAATATAGGATAGTAAATGCTCATCCCTTCTTTTCCTTAATTTTCCAATTTCTGAATCAATTTTTGCAGTAATCAACGATTCCTCTTCTTGCTCCTCATTAGGAATGTACTCACTTATTGATTTCATACTTTAACACTCCTGTTTTACTGCATTGTTAGTTTAGAACAACTAAATAAACAAGTGCATTAGAGTGTTTTTTATTATTAAAAGAAAATTTGAAATCTATAAAACAAAAAAGCTCACCTTCCGATGAGCTTTTATTTAATTAAAATTAACGGTATGTATTAGGTGTTAAATTCTGCTAATACAAAGTTTTTTACTATTTCATCAAAATTAGGTTTCAGAAGAGTTAGCTTGCTATCTTTTATAGTTTTATACCAATAACTTGCTGCAACTCCCATACTGAACAAAGCTAACAATTTCATTGCTCACCTCACTTATTGGGAAGAGTGAAACTTAAAGTATCATTCGCGTTTGTAGCGTTCCAACTCGTTTTAGCGAGGTTTCTGTATATATTTTAATCAATATGTAATAAAAAAATTAGAATTATTTCCCAAGAAAAGAAGCATAACTATTAATTATCCTTCTTTGTATTACTTATGCTTTAGCTTCAATAAACTGCTAAAGTTAATTACACACTTTTGCCACTTTAAAAAATTCTTTTGTATTATAAAACATACTAATTTCTCCCCATTTTACATTATCTTTCTCTCTATAAATTATATCTTTAACAACAGTGCCCTCAGAGTTAATAACAGCATCCGCTACCAATGCAGCTTGCCGAGTATTACAGTTTATTTTCATTTTAATAAATCTTTTACCTAGCCAAGTGGGACGACCATTGGGCTTCATAACTCCAGTAAACATCATAGAAATTATGGGGTACCCATCACTGTAATGTTCACGTACACCAGGTCTAACATACGTGGCATCCGAATTGTTTTTGGTTAAAAATATCCATGTAATATCATTTTCGATAATATTTTTTTCTTCAGCTTTATTTGTCGAAAGATAAGTTGCAATAGATTCATTCTTAACATGCTGAGGGACAAGATCTGTTTTGGAATGAGCTACTTCTCTACTATCTTTTTTTAAATTCTCATCTACAGTTTGTTTTGGAACTTCATATTGATTGCTAGAAGATGACTGATCATAGATTGTATTTGATTGAGAATAATTATAAGGATAACTGCCACTTGAAGATGCAGTTTTTGCACCTACCTTTCCATTATATGGATTGACGTTACCAACTGAACTCCAATTATTATAAAGTCGCCCATCTGGGTTAGAACGCATATGTGGACTTACATACGTTCCATTTTTACGATAATAACCACGTACTGATACTCCAGCATAGACAAAAGATGCGTAGAAGTTGCTTGCTAGAAATAAACAGGAAAGAATAAAAGTAATTTTAATTCTCATATTAGTGCTCAGAAATACTTGAATATATTCATTAATAATACTATTTATAAAGATCGTTTTTTAACAACTTGCTCCACAGAAGTCACACAATTTTATTTTAATATTTCCACCGATCAACAATTGCAATTAAGTGTTCAAAAGTAGTTTTATTTTTTATATTTAACTCTAAAATATAAGGTTTACACATTCCATATGCTCCAATAAACATTCCTCTTTGTGCAGCTCTTACTAATTTTTCATCTAAATCACCATGTCTTATGCCTGCAGAAACAAACTCTAAATAATTTAATATATATCTGATAGCATCTTTTTCAGTATTTTCACTTGAGCTTAATGAATCATAATACTCTAAATCTATAGTTTTTCCTTTTTCTAGTAAAGGTTGTAGTTTATTCGCATTTTTCATAAATTCTGTCGACATGCGTAATTGAGTTAAAACTGTCACAGTATGCTGTCTTATAGAATTTCTACTCGAAATATAGTTTGTAAATAGCCATCCTGAAGTTGCCAATCCCACTGTCGTGACAGCAATTAGAAAAGTTATACCATTCCCTGAAGCAAATAAAAAAATTCCAAAAATAAAAATAATTCCAAAAAAAGGAAAAAAGAAACTCATTATATTCTTGATTAAAAGATCATTACTTTTTTGTAAATAAAAATTATCCTGTTGAGAAAAACTATCTATGATATAGGCAACCAAGATACTGAGTAGCCCAAAGATAGAAATGAAGAATAGAAATACTATAATAACTAAGCCTATTCCATATAACATTTTTTCCCCCATTTATGAAACTTACTATTAAGAAATATTTAGTAGCCCATCTAAAGATGAGCTTAGTTTATTAATTTTATTTCCATCCAAGAGCTATGGCAATCTGAGCTGCGCCTAAGGAAGAGGCAAAAATTAAGAAAATTGAAGGTACTTCAATTGCAATAAATAATCTAAAGATTTGCCAGAATATTACTTTGTCATGTACCCAAGCCAACTTAACCTTTCTGCAAAAATTTTTGATAGCTTGCTTAAGTGAATCATTTTCTATCATTTCTATTTTAAGCTCTTTAATTCTTCTATTTAGTTCTTCGTTTAATGGCCTTATAAATTTTGCAAAACTGCAAAAACACCAATAACCTAGGTATAAGATCATAGTTAAACAAAATATGAGGCGAACACCCCAATCTACTGTAAACATAGGCAATTGATCATTTACAAAAAGTAAATATATACAAATTGAACCTAAAAACACTTGAGCTATCAAACTTTCCATAAAAGTTGAAAAAGCATCTTGTCCTTCTTTGGTAAGAATATACATAAGAATTCCAGTATAAAATATTAATTTTCATAAAGTTAAAGTTATTATGTTTGCAAACATGTGAGTAAAGATAATTGTATTTTCAATCTTCAGCAAGATACTTAATAATTGATATTTAACAATTTATATACTTTTTTACAACTGATTTTTTACATTAATTATGGTCTAATCCTTATTATCCAAAGCGCCAACTTTTCCCAGTTAGCGCTTTTTTTTGTTTACAATTTTCTGATTATTTTTTATAAAATTCTCTAGCGGTGTATTAAGCCAAAGATCAATTTACAGCTTATTCCCAGCTAAAAAGAGCTGATTAATATTCCCCACCAAAAAACCTCTCCACCACCATATCTCTTTCATCCAAACGATTTGAGCTTAAAATCTGGAACATCAAACCATCAATTAAGTTTAAAACCATATTGGCATCGGGTTTTAGTGTGTTGTTCTCTAAACTAAAAACCAGATCAAAAAGTTCTCGAAGCAGCCATTTTCTATACTCAATTGCCATGTGGTAGGCCTGAGAGTAAATCTGTTTAATTTCAAAAATAGCTTTAAGCAATAGATAGTACAGACTATTAAAATTGACATGTAAAGCAATAATTTCTTTGAGTTTATCGCTTGAGTTTCGGTAACGACTTGAGTAAATAATTGCCAGCACTTCTTCTTTCAATCGGCTTTTTTGAAAAGATACACACCTTTCAACAAGACGCTCTTTTGAGTGAAAGTAGTTATAAAAAGTGGCTTTAGGAATTTTGGATTCTTTGGCAATTAAGTCCACGCCCGTATTGTGAAATCCATAGAGATTGAACAGCTCTATTGCAGTATGAATAACATGTAATTTTTTGGAAGATGTTTCTAAAGTTGGCATAGTTTTACCGTTATAAATTCTTGTTGTTTCAAAAGAGATTAAAAAGCCTGTGCCTTCTCTGGGAGAAAAAAAGGCACAGCAAAGCCGTAAAGACTGTGCGTGGCACATCTCAAGTTTTATTGTTGCTAAATTTTAGTCGTGACGAATTAGAGCCTGAAAAGCCTATAGCTCATCAAAGCTTTAAATTGATTTAAGTTGTGTCGAGATTGATTTTGACAGTGACTGCCAATAATTTATGAATGTGCATAGCCAACTCCTTCTTTTGGGAGTTCTGCCGAAACATTATAAATTATGGTGGCAGAACGGAAGCGGGTTGACGGACTGGTTTCAACTCCAGCACACTCGAAAGTGTCCCACTCCCGTCCTACCGCTACGGGAGGGAACGAGGTGTGCACACAAGACTCTTCCTCAGAAGAAATAATCCTGATGTGGTTGAAATAACGGTCCGTCAAAACCGTCTGGCAATGTAGGCCAGCCCGCAAATGGTAATCTTCAAAAATTAAGGTGTCAATGTGAAATTGGCTAGAAATTATTTAATTAATTATTGTTTTTCATTTAATTACACAATTAAGAAAAACCTTAAATATTAACTTAATAAAACCCTCCTGTTTTATAAACATGTTAGCTGTTAGGTTCAACTTGAGTCGTTTTACTACTTGAATATATAAAATAAAGCGCAATCGCTAAACAGATGAGCGCGCCCAATCTATAAGTTGAAAAAGGCAGAATTTCATTGCCAAACCAACCAAAATTATCAATTAACATACTCATGAGAAGTTGCCCAAAAATAACCGCAACAGTTGCAACAGCCGCCCCGATTCTTTGTACTGCTAACACCATAATCACAATATAGGGAACACCACACATTGCACCTAGTAATTGCCATTTAGGTACATCTAATAGGGTTAAAGTTTGCTTGGGTTCAAAATAAAAAATAAGTAATGCGGTAATTAAAGCACCTACCGAAAACGTTAAAAATGCACTACGGAATACGCCAACTTTACTACCAAGCTGGCCATTAATTGCCGCCTGTACACTGAGTAAAGCACCGCCGATGACTGCCAATAAGATCATGAATATAGTCATATTTCCCCCTTATGCTTTTGCGACTAACGAAAGTGCAACCACAATAAAAGCAAGCGCAAGCACACGTTTTCGATCTACTTTTCTATGCGGGGTTCCGAGTAACCCATAATGATCAATAATTAGGCTCTTAAAAACTTGACCAGCCAAAATCCCAATCATGGTCATGGCAATACCAATAATCGGCGCTGTGATGGTAAGAATAATGACGTAGATCGGGCCAATTACCCCTCCCAATAACTGCCATGATGGAAGAGTAAAAAATGAGGGACTATTGCGAGGACTAAAAAACAACATAAGTAGAAAGGTAAGTGCGGCCCCTACTCCAAAAATACTAAAAGTGGCCCACAATTCTCCAACTTGTGTACCTAATGGCCCTAAAAGACCTGCTTCTACAGATAGCCCCATCCCACCTAAAATGGTTAGAAACAGTAATAGAATTTGCATGAACATTGCCTCATGGTATTTAGGCAACGAATCATAGAGTAGCCAATTCAGCAGAAAAACAGCATAATCCATGAATCACTTTTGCAGAAATTGCACAGATGAATTTGTCAAATTCGATTGATATTCGTACCCTTCGCTTTTTTATCAGTGTATATAAAGCTCAAAACTTCTCTGTTGTGGCGAGAAAAGAAGACGTGTCTGCATCGATGATTTCTCGGACCATTCAACAGTTAGAAGATGCGTTGGGGCAGCAACTTTTTTATCGAAATACACGAGCAATCACACCGACCGAATCAGGTAAATTATTTTTTGAATATGCTAAAAGAATTACAGAGCAATTTGATGAAGCTCAAAAGGCGTTGCAGGATAAAACTGTAGAGCCCTCCGGGCTGGTCAGAATTAATGCACCCGTATTTTTTGGTCAAAGGCATATTGCACCGTGGTTAGCGGGTTTATCAGAACGTTATCCACGGCTTTTAATCGAACTGATTCAGACAGACGAATTTATAGATCCTCTTCGGGACAGTACTGATTTAATATTTCGCATTGGAACCCTCACAGATTCATCCTTTCATGCGCGTATTTTTGGCACACAAAAATATCATTTGGCGGCCTCTCCTGCTTACATTGTTAAATACGGTACTCTTGATCATCCCAAGGCACTCAATGAACATAAATGTTTAGTCTATAAAGGGTTTGAAGGACCTAACCGTTGGTTAATTAGAAAGCCAGATGAGGAATGGGTACATTATCCAATTGTGCCTTTACTTGCTTCAAATAATGCTGAGAGCTTAATGACGGCGGCACTCAATGGGATGGGAATTGTTTTATTTCCTGACTGGCTCATTGGTGAGGCATTAAAGCACGGCAAATTAATAAAACTTTTACCTCAATATGAAGCATCTATTAAACCTCAACCACAGCACATCGCAGCAATTTATCCTAATGTGCGTCATCCACCTTTAAATATTCGGGTAGTGATTGATTATTTTGCTGAAGTCTACGGTGAAACACCTTATTGGCAGGATTAATTTTTCTTTTAATTACACAATTAAGAAAAACCTTAAATATGAGATTTATTTAAGTTAGGATTAAAAGCCACTCTAAGGGTGTAAGTTGGAAAAAGTGGTTCTAACAGGATAGTTTCATTAAAAATAAAGACTTTAGGACATAGAGCCATAACATCGTATATATTTTCGATTATTGATGTCAGCTTAGAAGTAAAGACTGGAATATTCTGATCATCTGCAACGACATAGACATTTTCATTCTGAATCGTTTGCATGCTTTCTAACAACTCTTCCATATCATCAAAATCTTTGAAATCTATATTTTTCCATAAAATATAGTTTTGTTTTATGGGATACATATTCAACTTCGTATAAACATCTTCTACGTCTATATCACTAATAATTTGAAAATCATTTTTGAGTGCTTTTTTACATTCTTCAAATAAAGACATATCTTTTACCTAGTTTTCTTTTAACGATTAACAATATATTTCACACTCATTTTATAACTTTTTAGCTATTAATTTATTGTTTTCATTTAATTATATATTTCAGTAAAGTCTACATCTCAAATAAAGTTGCACTATACATCAGGAAAAAATCTGATCGGGTCAACTTACTTTGCACATTAATGATGGAAAACCTATTTATTTAAATATACAAAAGGCCTAAATCTGAACAATTTAAGCCTTTTTGCTTTTAGATAAGAGTTATAGCGTTAACTTAAGATAAGAATTCTTTAATCGTCTCTTGCATACTGGTAGTGGCACGACCAATTAACTGGTGCAGATCTTTGCTATCACTATACAAACCACCTTTAGATACGCCTTCATCTGAATCTGCCAAGATGCCAGCAAACCCTTCTGGTATGCCCAATTGTACCAAGAGCGCTTTATATTCCTCTTCTGGTAGGTCTTGGTAAATGACTTCTTTTTTGCTAATTTCACTTGCCCATTTTGCAACATCGTCAAGGGTATAACTCGCATCGCCTGCTAGTTCATAAACTTTATTCTCATGCCCTTCTTGCGTTAATACCACAGCGGCAGCAGTCGCATAGTCTAAGCGCGAAGCAGAAGCAATTTTGCCGTGATGCGTTGCCCCCAAAATTTTGCCATGCTCAACTGCTTGTGCAAGCCCCATTGCATAGTTTTCGCTGTACCAGTTATTACGTAATAGCGTATATGGGATATCCGATTTTTTTAAATATTGTTCAGTTTCAACATGTTCTTGTGCTAATAGAAGTGGTGATGTATCTGCATTTAATAAACTCGTGTAAATAATAAATTTTACGTCTGCAAGTTTTGCCGCATTAATCACATTTTGGTGTTGTACTGTACGTTGACCAACTTCACTCGATGAGATTAATAAAAGCTTATCAATACCAGCCAATTGAACCGAAAGTTTATCTGCGTCATGGCCATAATCAAAAGCACGCACTTCGATCCCTTTTGAGCTTAAATCTGATGCTTTTTCTGGATTGCGAACTAATGCGACAATATTTTTTGCGTCAGTCCGTTCGAGTAATTGAGAAATAACCAATTGGCCGAGTTGACCTGATGCACCAGTAACTGCAATACGCATGATGATCTCCATCTGATGTAGTTGATATATTCCAATCATCGTAGTACCTTAACTTACTAAAAGTAAGTACTTACCTAAAAGTAAGTTTAGAAACAAATGTAAACTTTTGTAATGAAGGTGGTACGCGATGAAAGGATACGTTTTTGCAGCAGATTGTCCCTCTCGAAAAATTTTATTAACTCTCACGAGCCGTTGGAGTGTCTTGATTTTAGTTGCACTTCGAGATCAACGTCTGCGTTTTAATGAGTTAAAGAAAATTATTGATGGCATTAGTGAAAAGATGTTGGCACAAACCTTAAAAACGCTTGAGCACGATGGTTTTATCGTACGTCAGGATTATGCAGAAATACCACCTCGTGTAGATTATCAATTAACAGACTTTGGACGCGAGGCTTCCGAACGACTTTTTGATTTAACTACTTGGCTTGAAAATAATTTATCCAAGTTATTAGAAAGTCAGCCTAGTGCAGACATAGTTCAAAATTGACTCGGGACATAGAGTTATTATTGTATATTTAGCATTCAAACTCGCTTAATTCGCTACTTTGTGTTAGTATTATTTTAGTAGTTACTATTGAGTTTATTAATTCGATATGAGTAAAAATAGCAATCTAGAAGTCTGCCCAATCGCCAGAAGCCTTTCTGTACTAGGTGATGCGTGGAGCATGTTGATATTACGAGATGCTCATGCGGGTTTCACTCGTTTTGATCAGTTCCGTAAAAGCTTAGGTATTGCACCAACCATGCTAACAAAACGGTTATCTGTTTTAGTAGAAGAAGGCTTACTTGAAAAAAGACAATATTCTGAACACCCACCACGTGAAGAGTATGTATTAACTCAAGCAGGTAAAGATTTTTTACCAGCTTTATTTGTGATTGGTGCATGGGGTCGAAAATATAAACCCTTTGAGCAACCTGAGAAAATGGTAACTTTCATTGATGCAGAACGAGGCACTGAAATCAAACCTATTGTAATTGACCAAGTGACGGGAGCCGAAATTGGTACTCGCCCGATCAGTCAAAAGTAATGAATGATTTAAATATAAAAGCACTCAATTGGAGTGCTTTTTATTGGCCTGATGTAAAGTAAATGGGTTATTTTGCTCGGCTACGTTGGGTGGCATAAGTTCCCCAACCACTGAGTAAAACTGATTTAATAAATGCCCATAAGCCACTTTCTTTGGGTTTCGGCTCTTTACCTTTACCAATCCGTTTGAGTTGTTGGGTATACCAAAGTACTTCCATAATCCCGAGACTATCAATTTTTTTGATGCCAGTTTTGATGGGTTGCACTGACTGAAAACCATTTTTTCCTGCCAGTAAAGATTTGGGTACATCAGGTTCAATTGCCATAAGTCTTGCAATTCCAATAACATCACATGCATGTGACTGCAAAGCTTGATCCATACCTTCTACAGTTCGGAATCCACCTGTTACCATCAACGGCGTTTTTACGAGTGTTCTCACTTTTTCGGCGAAATCAATAAAGAAAGCTTCGCGTGCGATTGTCGATGCTTTTTGTGGAGCTTTGGCTACTCCAGATTCGTAGGTGCCACCCGATATTTCAATCAGGTCAATGCCTGCATTCGCTAAAGCCTGAATGGTTTCTAAGGAGTCTTGCTCGGTAAACCCGCCTTTTTGAAAGTCTGCCGAGTTAAGCTTAATCGCAATAGGAAACTCTTTACCGACTTGTTTTCGGATCTCTGTATAAACTTCCATTAAGAAACGGCGACGTTTTTCTGGTGTACCACCCCACTCATCATTTCTTAAATTGTGCAAAGGTGACAAAAACTGGTTAATCAGATAACCATGCGCAGCGTGAATCTCAACTCCACTAAATCCAGCCTTTTTACATATCGCAGCACTACGCCCAAAACGCTGAATAATTTCTAAAATCTCTTCATGTGTTGCTTCATCCGGTGTTGCAAATAAAGACTGCATTTCTGCACCAAATGGCACTGCCGATGCAGAAATGTTACGTACATTTAATCCTTTCGGTGATTGTTTTCCCGGATGATTTAACTGTGCCCATAATTGAGAATCTTGTTCGGTCACGGTTTTTGCCCATTTCTGTAAAATTGCAAAATCACGCTCATCCTCAACCACCACATTGCCAGCCTCACCTAAGGCTTTGCGGTCAATCATAATGTTGCCAGTTATGATCATCCCAATCCCTGATGCGGCCCAACGCTGGTACAGCCGAACATGTTTTTCGTTTGGATTATTTGAATAGCTGGCTAAAGTTTCACTGGTTGCAGCCTTTGCTAAGCGGTTTGGAAGCTTGACACCATTCGGTAAAGTTAAAGGTTGATTCAAAAGATTCGTTTTTAATTGCAGATGAGTCATGGCTTATCTCACACAGTTAAAGAGGGTTTTGAATGGGGTTGAATAAAGTCCACTAAACTTTGAAACCACATCACATCCACAAAATTTCCGGTAATGACAAGGTCTTGTGTTTTAAGTGCAGTTAAAAAAGTGTTTACACTGTCTTTCGCTGACAACACGGCAAACCCTTTGCTACCCGTTTTAAACGTAAAGGTAAAACTTGGTGACTTGGTTAGCCCTGAATAAGAGTTAATCTTGCCGTTTTTTACTTCGAAATAGCGGCCTTCACCACTTGCTGTTTGAATCTGAAAGATGACATTTTTATCTTTCACATAAGCTGCACATTTCGGGTTCTTTTTTACAGCACGCTGCATGAGCTTGGTCAGCATCCACAGCAATAATTTAAATTTCATCATTTTTATCTTCTTGATTCATCAAATTGAATGGACCGAACTCATAGGTATTATTCATCTAAAAACTGTATTGCATGTTTTACGAAGCGTTCAGGGTACTGAAATTGGGCACCATGTCCTGCATCGGGATAAATAAATAGCTGAGCGTTTGGAATGTTAAGTGCCATGTGATATGCATTGATGGTCGGAATCATCACATCATCGACACCATTTAAAATGAAAGTAGGTTGTTTAATCTCACGTAAATGTGCAAAAGGATCTTGTTCATCAAGTTTAGGTAAAAAATGCATATTGGCTTCTATCTGTGCCTGCATGACTTCAACTGAGCTTGCTGGATCTTGGTTTTTACGCTCATGGCGGCGTTGCCAAAATTTATGACCAGCCTGAATAGCAGCTTCAGATCGGCCAAAAAATAAAAAGAGGAAGTTTTCTTCAGAAGGCACAGCAGTTGTTGCATGTTTCAATACCAATGCAGCTACTTCTGGGTCATCACCGCGTGGTTTACCCCCTCTTGGCCCTGTACCTAAAAGCATCAATTTTCTGACGAGTTCAGGATGGCGACGTACTAAATCTTGTGCCTGAAACCCGCCCAGTGAAAAGCCTAATAGGTCAACCTGCTTTAAGCCTAGTGCACGAATAACTGCTGCCGCGTCGTCTGCCATATCTTCAATGCGAGTACGGGGCTGGCCAGTAGATGAAGCAATGCCGCGACCGTTAAACAAAATGACTTCACGTCCTTGCGCTAAACCATCAGTAATCAGTGGATCCCAATTGTCTAAACCACCTCGGAAATGCTGAAGAAAAAATAGCGGTGGTTGCCCTGCATTTGAGTTACCCCATCGACGATAGGCAAAATTTGCTCCATCTACTTCAATGAATTGGGTCTCGGCTGTTTGGTGTGTAATTGTTGTCATGGTCATAGTCCTAAATTTAAGTTCTTATTTAGCTAAGAATGTAAGTGATTGTTTTACAAAATCTTCATTAAACTGAAATATTCCCCCATGACCTGCATCTGGATAGATTACAAGTGAACTATTCGGTAAGCGCTTTGCTAAATCATAAGTATTTACTGTTGGCACCATTCGGTCATGATCACCGTTGGCAACAAGAACAGGTTGTTGAATCACAGAAAGGTCAGCAGGTTTTTTACTTCCCCATTTTTTTAATGCTTTAAGCTGGGCACGATAGGCAGAAATGGTAATTTCTTTATCCCTGTTTTCAGTACGTTCATTAATACGTTGAATAAAGGCTTTTGCAGAAGCTTTACCATTTTCTGTACGAGTGAAGAAAAGATAAACCTTAGGGTCTTGACCAGTCACCATTCCACGAACTAAATCCCAATTAGAAACTCGCCCGACTGTACTAATTCCAGTACCGCCCGCAGGGCCAGTTCCCGATAAAATCATTTTTCTAACCAAATTCGGCTGTTTTAGCACAATCTCTTGTGAAATCATGCCGCCCATCGAAAAGCCAAATAAATCAACCTGTTTAAAGCCTTTTGCTTGAATGAAAGTAATCGCATCATCTGCCATTTGTTCAATTGACTTTGCTGGTTCACCAGTCGAAGCACCAACGCCGCGATTATCAAACACAACAACATGATGTTTTGCCGCAATTCCATCAATAATTCGTGGATCCCAGTTATCTAGTACAGCAGCTAAATGGTTTAAAAAAATGACAGGCGTTCCACCGTTTTGTTGACCATATTCTCGATAAGCGAAGTTAACGCCACCTGCATTAATAAATTGAGTTGGGACATTTGTCCAATTTGTATTGAGTTGGGGATTTTGACCTGCTTGCTGATTGATAACACTGTTTTTTGACACTTCATTCGCCTTAGTAAAAGGGGTGCTAAAAGAGAGTGATTCCACAGTCTCTGCCTGAGTTAAGGGAGCACTAAAAATAGATATCGCCGTCAAACTCATAGCAACTGTATTTAATAAAAAATTCATTTCTCTGATCCTCAAATTTAATTCATTGATCTGATTCATCTGTTTTTATGAGTGATCTTTCAAAGAGAGAAAAGATAAAAACAGAGTTAATATCGATTTAGTACTAACTATACATAGACAAAAAAGCATTGTCACTATCTTTTTAGTAGTAACTATTTTATTTTTAGATTATGATTAAAAAATCAAGTCGAAATTCATTCGTGAATTGACTACAAAATTTAAGTGAGGAACATGATATGTCTAGCAAAGTAGTTTTGATTACAGGCGCATCTTCGGGTATTGGATTGGCAACGGCCGAGCTTTTACATGAGGCAGGTTTTGTTGTTTATGGCACAAGCCGACGAGCAAAAGATTCATCAAATCATAAGTTTCATCTTATTGAGTTGGATGTAAATCAAGAAGATTCCGTTGCCCACGCCGTTGAAAAAGTAATTGCGAAAGAAGGCCGAATTGATGTCTTAATTAATAACGCAGGATTTGCAATCGCACCTGCTGGTGCCGAAGAAAGTTCAATGCAGCAAGCACAGGCTATTTTTGATACCAACTTTTTCGGTGCAGTTCGCATGACTCGTGCGGTAATTCCGCACATGCGTCAGAAAGAATCAGGATTGATCTTAAATATCAGTTCAATTCTTGGGCTTTTACCTCTGCCTTTTGGCGCACTATATGCTGCATCAAAACATGCACTTGAAGGTTACTCTGAATCTTTAGATCACGAATTAAGATCTCAAGGCATACGTGTGTCACTTATTGAACCTGCTTATACCAACACTTCTTTAGGTGTGAATTTACTTGAAGCAGATAATAAAATTTCTTTTTACGATCAAACTCGTGAAAAGCTACATAAACAAATGATTAATTCAATTAATAAGTCAGATGACCCGAGTGTCGTTGCCAATACAATTTTAGCGGTCATTCAAAGTCAACATGTTGTGCCACGCTACACAGCAGGAAAAACTGCAAAAAATTTAAAAGCGTTAAGACGATTTGCACCTGCAAATATCTTTGACAAATTAATACACCGCAGCTTGAAAGTTTAGAACAAACCCACGCTTATAAAACTTTAAAATAATTTTGAGAAATAGAGGTTTCAAATGAAAGCAGCCTACATTAGCCACTATGGCAATATTGATAATGTACAATTCGATGAACAAACCAAGCCTTCTGTAACTAACGATACAGTGCTTGTTAAAGTTCATGCAGCAAGCATCAACCCTCTCGACTTAAGAGTTTTAGAGGGCGAATTTAAAGCAATTCTTCCAGTGAAGTTCCCCTTTATATTAGGGAATGATTTTGCAGGTACAGTGGTAGAAGTAGGCTCGAAGGTTACCCAGTTTAAAGTGGGTGATGAAGTTTATGCCAAGACCGATCTAAACGGCGCATTTGCTGAATATACGGTCGTTCAACAGTCTTCACTTGCACTTAAACCGCAAAATATTTCGATGGAACAGGCAGCCGCCCTGCCTTTGGTTGCCCTAACTTCATGGCAAGCACTGGTTGAAATTGCAAAAGTTAAAGCTGGCCAAAAAGTGCTGATTCATGCAGGTTCTGGGGGTGTGGGTTCAATTGCAATTCAACTTGCCAAGTCTCTTGGCGCTACGGTTGCAACCACAACCAGTGCCAAAAACAGTGGTTGGGTAAAAGAGCTAGGTGCTGACATTATCATTGACTATAAAACAATGGACTTTGAGCAAGAGCTTAAAGACTACGACGTAGTTTTAGATACACAAGGCGGAAAAACCTTAGAAAAATCACTAAACGTTCTTAGACGTGGTGGACGTCTTATTAGTATTTCAGGGCCACCTGACCATGCTTTTGCAGAGGTAATTAATCCAAACTGGTTCCTAAAATGTGTTATTCCGATGTTAAGCTGGTCAATTCGACATAAAGCAAAAAAACTCGGCATTACTTACTCATTTTTATTTATGCAACCCAATGGTCAACACCTCTCAAAAATTACTGAACTGGTAGAAGCTGGAAAAATTAAACCCGTAGTTGACCAAACCTATGATTTTATTAAAATTAAAGAAGCGCTCCAATATGTAAATACTGGACGAGCAAAAGGGAAAGTTGTTTTACAATTTGATGAATAAGGTACATAGCTCAAATATTATCTAGATTACGCAAGGGTTCGAAAATTATATAGCCGCTCATATGGCGGCTATAGACTATTAATAAGATGAATTAAAAGGTCTTATTCATTATTTTTGAGCCTAAAAGAAGCAATATTCGTACAAGCTTTTATTTAGTTAAGTTCTTTTATTGTAGATAAAAAAGTTAAGGCTTGCTCAGTTGACCCTTCATTTAAAGGGCTGTGGTTGGGGTTAAAGTATCGCAAACATGCAAATATTATATTATCAACTTTAGGCACACGGTCTTGTCGAGCTGCTCGGAAATAATCTTTGAAACGAAAACGATGTGGTAATTGCGCATCTTGTTCTACTAGATTTTCGACAGCAACATAAGCCAAAACAATAAATAGAGGGAACGTGAAAGCAGCCGCCCCAACTCGAAGTACATTGCTATTGCTAAAATATCTAAACATTGCATCGGCTACTTCACGGTGCTCAACCTCTTCAGCTCCGTGCCATTGCAATAAACGTAACATTTCTACATCGACAGGTGCGTGTTGTAACCCCTCTGCATTGAGAACCCAATGTCCTAACACTCCAGTTAGATGTTCGGCAGCAGCCACCATTGCTAATCGGGTCGTTAGCCACATCGACTTTAAGCGCGGATGCTTCAATTCATAGCCTAATGGTTTTGGGCCAATCATGTCATTAAATATCCAATTCGTCATCTTGATATAACGACTTAAATCAATCCCTAAGGCCTCTATATGCCGTGTTCCGAGAGTGTGCCCATAACTATGAGCACCCTCTTGTTTAATGAAAGCAATTGCAGCCTCTTTAAGTTTTTCATCTTTAATATAAGGCAATGCATCTCTAAACGTCTGACAAAACCAACGTTCTGGTGCAGGTGTAATCGGGTTAATTGAATTTAATATTTGTGAAACTATGGGATCATCATAAATCCAATGCGTTGGCGTTTCAGTAAAATTAAATACAGGACGCCGCTGAACAATCACATGGTTTTGTCTGATTAAACTATTCATGATAATAAATCCTTATATATCAAAAGCGCTTACCATTAATCCTGAGTCAAAATGTTAAAGCCCATACGTGGACCAAAAGCAATCAATGTTCGCACTAAGCCCTTAATCTCTTTGGGTTGTTGCCCACTGCTAATACGGCGAAATTGCGAAGCATGCCAAGCGAGTTGCAAATAGGCATCTACTGGTTTGTATCCAATGGCTGGAATTTTTGCTGGTTTTAATACCGATTTTCCGGCTAACAGTTGTTTTGCTAAATCTGGCTGTACTGCAAAAGGTCGAGCCAATCCAACCAAATCGACCGTACCATTAGCAACAATATGGTTCATAAAATCTACATCGCGCAGTCCACCTGTTAACATCAGTGGTAATTTGCTTTGTTTACGAAGTGCAGTGGCATAGTCAATAAAATATGCATCACGCTGAGCAGAACGATCTGGTGCATAGCCTAACTGTGCAGGGGATTCATAATTCCCGCCTGAAATCTCTAATAGGTCGATCCCTTCTGCTTCTAAAGCTAATGCAATGTCTATCGATTCTTCCTGACTTAATCCGCCTTTTTGAAAATCGGCAGAGTTGAGTTTTACACTTAATATTTTTTCTTTGCCTATTGCAGCTCGCACAGCCTGAACTGTTTCAATGAGCATACAGCGTCGGTTTTCAGGACTACCGCCCCACTTATCTGTCCGAACATTGGCTAGAGGTGATAAAAATTGTGAGAGTAAATAGCCATGTGCTGCATGAACCTGTACTCCATCAAAACCAGCTTCAATAGCCAGCCTCGCAGTTTGAGCAAATCGATTGATCTGCTCATATATTTCTGCTTCGGTCATCGCACGCGGAATGCGAATAATATTCATGGCAGGTAAATCAAGCCCAACTGCTGAAGGGCCTATTGGCTTTTTCAAAAGTGGTAAAACTGCAACACGGCCTGGGTGATTAATCTGCATAATAATTTTGCTGCCATTGGCTTGTGCAGCCTGAGCCCATAACTTATTTGCTTGCAGAAATTCTGCTGACTCTAAAACCACATTTCGTGGTTCAACAAAAGTACGGTGGTCAATCATCACATTGCCTGTGATTAATAACCCTGCTCCACCTCTGGCCCAAGCTGCATACAACTGTTGTAAGTCAGTGGTCGGTGAACCATGCCGATCAGCAAGTTGTTCACTCATTGCAGATTTGGCAATTCGGTTTGGAATGCTAATGCCACAGGCTAACGTTAAAGAACTTGCTAATGTGGGCTTTGGATTAGGTTTTGTCATTTTCTTTCTTCCTAAATTTAAAAATCATTCATTGAGATATATGTCTTTTAATTTCATCATTTGCTCACGGTTATCGTGTTGCCAAGGATGAAAATCTTTAGAATAAAAATCTAAGTAACTGTGACTAATTTTTCGAATCACACCTTGACCGCCAAGCAAATATTTCAAACCCACATATAGACTTTTAAAATCTCTATTTTTGCCCGAAGCCTTTAAAAGCTCTTTTGTTCCTCTGGTGGTAATGATGAGAAAAGAAAGCGTGGTTTCTAACATCACCAACCGTAAGAAATAAGGTCTATTCACTAAAGATTGATAGACATCAAACGCCACAGCTTTATGCTCTGTTTCTTCAATCGCATGCCAAGCCCAAATTTTTCGCAAATGAACATCAAACAACTCTAAGTCTTCGGGCGCGATACTAATAAAATAGTCCGCTAAAATTGCCGTTAAATGCTCCATACATACGGTGCAAGCCAACTGATGCTCTAAAGAAAACTGTTGCTGCAACATACGGTTCATCTTTTTAAAACGCTTATAAATACGTTCAACTGGATAACCTTTTTTAAGCATGACAGCATTAAGCGCATCGTGCTCTTTGCCGTGATGAGCTTCTTGACCAATAAAAGCTCGGACTTGTTTAAGTAAAACAGGGTCGCTAATTTTGTCCTGATAATTACGCACACTATAAATAAACTGCCGTTCACCATCTGGAAAAGCACTCGACAAAGCAGTAAATAACATGGTCAGCAAGGGATTATTTTTAAACCAAAACTCTGGTATTTCATCTGGAAAAGATAAGTCTAACTGGCGCACTGTAATGTCAATTGATGCGGAAATTTTAGAAAAATCTTGTGCTGGCTTTGACTCAAAAACTGCATTCATCTTTATTCTCCAGCTATAAAACGCGTGGATTAAACTGACGTAATAAAAATAACGGCGTACGTAACCGAGGTATTTGAATCGGTGGAATTAACCCTCCCGACAAATCAACGCGATGTAGTCTGGCCTCAATAACTTCGCCTAACCCCATATCATGTAAAGGATCGTTTGCTGTGCCTGTAAAACGTAAGTTCATTTCAACCTGACGCACTTCAACTGGATGCTCTTTCGGGGTGAATCGAACTTCACGGGGTAAACTAATTCCTAATCCACCCGTAATATTCCGATGCGGTAATCCTAAAATTGGAGGTGCATCATGAATGACTTCACGCAGCTTGGCTTCCATTTCAATGAGTGTTGTACCTCGACGTGAAGCTTTGCTTAAAATGCGTTTGCCATCATTTTCCCAGCTAATTTCTCCCATCTTTTTAGGGTAGCCGAGCAATTCACGACCAATAATCATGGCGCGGTCATCGTCCAAAATCATCCAAGGACAAAAGATTCCAGTTTTATTACCAACTTTAATATGAACGAATAGACCCGCTTCATGGTAAGCGCCCGTATAGACATTTTCAGGGAAATACGCACAAAACAAATCAGCTCTGGCTGGTTTAACCAGTGTCATTCCAGACGGTAACCAGCGCGCCATTGCTTTTTCATCAACTTCAACGACAGCAGTCAAATAGTGGGCATTGTGATAAAGCTTATTGCCAAGATTGGCTAAACCCACAGGCACACGTAAGTCATTAATCAACTGTTTCATGGGCTTAATCTCGAAAATACTTGTTTAAGAATGGGCAGCAAAATAATGCGTGGTGTGTAACGCCCTCCAAAGGTTTGGGCCTGTGCCACGAAACCCGGAATCACAATTCGACAATTTCGATCCATTCCTTGAATGGCTTCTTTGGCGACGCGTTCTGCGGTTACCCAAACAAGACCGCCACCTACACCATCAATTTTTGTAATGCCTGCAACTTCATTAAAACCAGTTTTGGTTGGCCCCGGAGCCAGTAGCGTACAGCTAACCCCAGTCCCTTTAAGTTCGCTATGTAATGACTCGGCAAAAGAATTGGCAAATGCCTTGGTTGCTGCATAAGTTGCATTTGCTGGAGTCGGCTGATGACCAGAAGTAGAACCCACAATGAGTATTGCCCCAGCTTTTCTTTTAATCATTTGTGGCAACACAGCTAAAGTCAGGTCATGAATTGCCACTGAATTAACTTCAACTTCTTCTCGCTCTCGGTCTGCATCTAAGTCTTGTAGGCAACCAAAAGTCGCAAATCCAGCGTTATTACAAAGAATAGCTACTTCAATATTTTCTAAATAATCACGAAATTTAGCTCGCGCCGCCCGATCACCCAAATCACATGGATATAAATCTACGGATATTTGATATTCGGCTTTTAATTTTTCAGCAAGTGCCTCTAATTTTTCTACACGGCGAGCCACTAAAACTAAAGAATAGCCTCGTACAGCAAACTGTTTTGCTAGCTGTTCACCAATGCCTGATGAAGCGCCAGTAATCACAACTCGAGAGGAAGCTTGTGGAATAGGTAAGCTCATAATTGATGCTCAAAATATAGTAAATTGATTATTCCGAACTTTTAACTTGAGCGTGAGATGTGGATCAGACATACTGATAATCATTTTCGGCCATAATAAAAAACAATATGAAAGATCCTTATGGGCTTTCCAAAGCCAGCATTCCTATTTCTTATGCGCATTTGTTACTAGAAATCATGGTCGACAAAGGATTTTCTGCGCTTGAAATTTTGAAGAAAAGTAAAATTCCCTTAAACCTTTTAGATCAACTAGATGCGCGAATTACTCCTGTGCAGTGGTCTAAACTGGCATGGGAAAGCTTGTTATTGTCGAAAGATTATGGCTTGGGATATGAATATGGGCTAAAACTGCGTTTAACTGCTCATGGCCCGATGGGATATGCGTTAATGAGTAGCCCAAACTTACATCAGGCTCTCGATGTTTCAAAGCAATTCTTTAACATGCGATTAAAAGATTACCGCATTGCTCTGCTAGACGATCATGAATTTTCTATTATTGAAATTAAAGAAACTCATCCTGTTGTCAGCAATCAGCCCGCGCAAGTGGAAAAGCTTAGACGATTTTTTTATGAATGTTTGATGATTGGGGTGATTCAAGCTGGTCAGTTTTTGATAGAGCATGACTTTACTGAAATTGAGTTATGGGTGGATTGGCCAGAACCTACCTATCACAAAGCCTATCAGCATTTATTGCCACCTATTCGATTTAACCAAGCAACTAATCAAATTCGATATAAAAAACAGCTTCTAGATTTACCCATTAAAATGGCAGATCCGATTGCCTTTAAACAAGCTCTGGCACAGTGTGAAGCTGAACAAATCCGTTTTTCCGAGCAAATTAAAGATATATGCCTGACCGTAAAGGCCGAACTAAACTTAAAACCGCAGGTGGGTTATCCCTCATTTGATGAAATTGCGACTCGCTTAAACATGTCTAGCCGAACATTGCGGCGCCATTTGAACCAAGTCGGTTCTTCATATCTCCAATTGCTTGAAGAAGCTCAACAAAAAGAAGCTGAACATTTGTTACTTCATAGTGATATGGATATACAAGAAATTGCATTTTATCTGGGCTATATACAACCTACAAATTTCACACGAGCTTTTAAGAAATGGACAGGTCAAACACCCATTACATTTAGAACGAATCAATAATGTGGATCAAACAAAATATATCTTGCTGTCTTGCTATTTTCACGTATGATTGAGTAATCACTCAATTAATGTATTTATATATGGCTCGTCCACGTAGTGAAGATAAACGTAATGCAATTTTAAGTGCTGCTATTGAAACATTAGCAGAGCTTGGCGAGCGTGCGTCTACCTCAAAAATTGCAAAAGTCGCTGGTGTAGCGGAAGGTACTTTATTTACCTATTTTAGCAATAAAGAAGAACTGCTGAACCAGTTATATCTTTCACTAAAGGCTGAACTACGTCAGGTCATGATGCTTGGTTACCCTGCTGATTCTGACCTGCAAACACAAATGTCACATATTTGGCAAAGCTATTTGGACTGGAGTTTAGAAGCTCCTCTTAAACGAAAAGTCATGGCACAACTTTCAACCTCAGAACAGATTACTGAGCAAAGCAAACAAATTGGTATGCAAACCTTTTGTGACCTCACCCAAAATATTCAAGAACGTATTAACGATGGCAAATTAAGAGATTATCCACCGTTATTTATTGCTTCAATTTTAGGTGCGCTTGCAGAAGTTACACTTAATTTTATTGCCCAAGACCCTTCTCAGGCCGAGCGTTATCGTAAATCTGGTTTTGAAGCGTTTTGGCATGCAGTTTCAATTTAGATAAAAGTTAAGGATGCACAGCGTCCTTATTTTTAAACCAATTAATGAGTGAGTAAATACTCATTTAAATAAATCAAAATAAGCACTTAGCCCAAGTTCTTATTTGCACATATAGGTTTGTTCCAATAAGGAAAAACAAGATGACTATTTCAAACACAACAGACTTGCCTTCTCCCTTAATGCCATCCCAACAGCACAATGGCAAATTTAGAAATACGCGTCCCAATCAACACAAGCCTTCTTTTGGCAAAACACTTCAGCTCATGTGGAAGTTTTTATTTAACAAACCAAAAGACACCGTTCCAAACAAAGAAATTCCTATTTTAAGTTTGTCGAAAGAGCAGTTATTAAGTGCACCCGATCGCTCTCTATTTCGTTTGGGCCACTCAACTATCTTACTAAAACTGCAAAATGAATTTTGGTTAACCGACCCAGTTTTTTCAGAGCGTGCATCACCTTTTCAATGGCTTGGACCAAAACGTTTCCACCAGCCACCAATTAGCATCGCGGACTTACCACCCATTAAAGGCGTGATTTTGTCGCATAACCACTACGACCACCTCGACTACCATGCAGTGATGCAACTTAACGATAAAGTTGAGCATTTCTTAACACCGCTTGGTGTGGGTGACACACTCATTAAATGGGGAATTCCAGCAGAAAAAGTTCAACAACTTGATTGGTGGGATACTACCCATGTAGATGGACTAAAATTGGTGGCTACCCCTGCTCATCATTTTTCAGGCCGTGGTATGGGCGATAGCAATGCGACGCTTTGGGCCTCGTGGGTAATTATTGATAATGACTTACGTGTATTTTTTAGCGGTGACACAGGCTATTTCGATGGGTTTAAAGAGATTGGATATCGTTATGGCCCCTTCGATCTAACCATGTTAGAAACTGGTGCTTACGACCCTGAATGGCCTGATGTCCACATGCAGCCAGAGCAAACCTTACAAGCACATATCGACTTAAAAGGACGCCATTTGTTGCCTGTACACAACGGTACTTTTGACTTGGCGCTTCATGCTTGGGATGACCCGTTTGAACGTATTGTCGGTTTAGCTCATGAAAATAATTTAGCCATTAGCACACCGCAAATGGGTGAACTCTTGAATCTTAATGAACCAAATGTCGAAAATTATTGGTGGCGTTCGTAAGTTTTTTGATAATTTTTTTAAATTATTTATATCCTTCAATTTTACTTTAAAGGTATTTAAATTCAGTTATATATCCTCCACTTCTGGCATCTATCCCACTCTAAAATAAAACTAAGACCAACTTTATCTTAGTTTTATTATTGACTAAAAACACAGACTACATTAGTCTGTGTTTGTAATTGATCAATTATGAAATTAAATGGCTTATATCACTAGTAGCGTCGAGTATGCGATTCACTGTCTTCTTTTTCTTGTGAACAATGAAGATAAACCTTTGAGTAGTAAGGATCTTGCCGAATTACAAGGAGTCTCTCCGAGTTTTATGGCTAAGATTTTTCCTAAACTTGAAAAGGCAGGTCTCGTTATTGCTCAAGAAGGTGTTCGTGGTGGGTATTTACTCGCTCGATCCGCTCATGAAATCAGTTTTTTAGATATCGTGAATGCAATCGAAGGTGAAAAACCCCTCTTTGAGTGCCAAGAAGTCCGTGGGAAATGTGCGGTCTTTAACAATGCCCCGCCAGATTGGGCAACCAGTGGTGTGTGTGCAGTGCATGCCGTGATGTTACAGGCCGAAAAAGCCATGCGAGATGCGCTAGGTGCTCATACACTTGGTGATATTGCAGACCGTTTTGGCCGTTATGCACCCGACGTATTTTTTAGTGATGTAAATGGCTGGATCAATGATCGCATTGAAGGAAGAACAGCAAAAATGCGGAAAAATAAAATATCGCGGGACACCCCCGACTAACGAGCTGATAGGGCCTCAAACCCTAAGCTAAAACTCCCTTAATCGTTTTAAACCCCTTCTCAGATTTTTCGGACAATCAGAGAAAGGATTCGCTCACCCTAAATTTTGCGATGAGCTGGAATTTGTTGTCCGAAAAATCGATCAAAAGGATAATCAAATGAGTAAGCGTATTATTATTGCAGGTTCTGGCTTTGCTGGTTTATGGGCTGCACTTGCTGCACAAAGAGCAATTCATTTAGCTTCGCAAGAACAAAATATTGAAGTAGTGATGGTTTCCCCTAGCCCAAATGTTGGTATTCGCCCTCGTCTTTATGAAGCTGTGCTTGAAAATATGAACCCTGATATTTCAGAGTTATTAAGCGTGGTTGGGGTTAAATTTCTAGCGGGTTGGGTAAATCAAATTGATGTCGACCAACAGAGCATCGAAGTTTCAACCACCGATGGCAACAAACAAACCTTAAGCTATGACCGTTTTATTCTGGCAACTGGAAGTACCACTTTTATGCCTCCTATACCGGGCCTTACCGAATATGGCTTTAGCGTAAGCACACTAGAAGATGCCGAAAAACTAGATCAACATCTTAAAAACTTAGCCCATAAACCTGCAAATGCAGCGCGTAACACCGTGGTCGTTGCAGGTGGTGGGCTTACTGGGCTAGAAACCGTTACCGAAATGCCTGAACGTTTGCGTAGCATTTTAGGCGAAACTGATATACGTGTTGTTTTAGTAGATTCCTCAACAGAAATTGGTGCAGCAATGGGTGACCAAGCTGCTGCCGTTATTCGAGAAGCTCTTAGCGAGCTTGGTGTGGAAGGTAAAGCTGGACTACGAGTTACAGCACTAGATGCATCAGGGGTAACGCTTTCTAATGGCGAAAAAATCGAAACGCAAACCGTGATCTGGACTGCGGGCATGCGAGCCAACTCGCTCACCTCTCAAGTTAGTGGTGAAAAAGATAATTTAGGACGTATTTTAGGGGATGCTTATTTACATGCACCTGAAGCAAAAAATATTTTTGTCACTGGCGATACGGTAAAAGTTCCAACCGATGATTTAGGTAACTTTAACGTGATGTCTTGCCAACATGCCATGAGTCTAGGCCGTGTAGCGGGTTACAACGCTGCGGCAGAACTAGTTGATTTACCACTTCATCCATACAGTCAACCGAAGTATGTGACGTGTGTTGACTTAGGTCCTTGGGGCGCACTCTATAGCGAAGGTTGGGATCGTCAGGTTCAATTTGTGCGTGATGAAGCTAAAAAAATTAAACAAGAAATTAATACCATCTGGATTTATCCACCAGCCGCAGACCGCGAAGCAGTTTTTGCAATAGCTAACCCTGATTTTGTGATTGTTCCTTAAAGTTAGCCTTGCTAGATCACACCACTTTATTTAAACAGTCGAAAAGCAAAACCGTCACTGGTTTTGCTTTTCTAGTTTATATTTGAATCATTAACAATTATGACTTTTCTAGCTCTTCTACTATTGCTAAAGCCGTCTTTCTAGCTGAAAAAGGGTTTTGACCTGTAATTAACTTGCCGTCTTGAACGACATATGGAGCAAAAGGAATAAAAGCTTTTTCATAATGAGCGCCGTATTCTTTCGCTAACTCTTCGGCATTGTACGGCACTTTTTTTGCTACCCCTGCCAAAACCTCTTCACTCCAAGCAAAGCCTGTTAACTTCTTATCTTTTATCAGTCGCTCACCATTTGAAAGTTGTACATTAAGTAACCCACAGTAGCCATGACAAACACTTGAAACAATGCCGCCTTTTTCATAAATGTTTTTGGTAATTTCTTGGAGCTCTGGGTTATCTAAAAAATCCCACATCACCCCGTGACCACCTGTGTAGTAAATCACGTCATAGTCTTGCCAATGAATATCTGAAGGCTTAAAGGTATTCGCCATTAGCGTAATAAAAGCTTGATCTTTTTCTCGGTCTTTAACAGACTTATCTGCAACTAAAGGCAAAAGTGACTTAGGTTCAATTGGAGTTTTACCGCCATTTGGGCTAACAATATCTTGTATGTAACCTTGCTTTTCAAATTCATCATAGGCATGGGTGAGTTCGCCTAACCACAGCCCTGTTGGTTCATCTACATCCTTATAGCGTGAAACATTGGTGACGACGTGTAATATGCGTTTAGACATTTTCTCACCTCATTTTTCATATTTATAATTCTATTCTTTCATCTATCAAAGCATAGAAAGCTGTTACTTAAAGTGTGTGGTTAGTAAAGTTATGAACCTTGCTTTTACACTACTATAAGTCTAAAGTTAACTTTAATGTCAATAGAGTCTGTGCCATGAATATTAGCGAGTTATCGAAACTAAGCGGCTTAAGCACCCCTACAATTCGTTACTACGAGCAAATCAAACTCTTACCTAAAGCAAAAAGAAAATCGAATGGTTACCGTGAATATACCGATAACGATTTAAAACAACTTTCTCTTATCCAACAAGCCCAGCAAGTGGGTTTTTCTTTAGCAGAAATTAAAGCTTTTTTGCCTTCAAAAGTTGCCACTTGGAACCATGATGCACTTATTCAAACAATTGAATTAAAAATTCAAGAAATAGAGCTTTTAGAGCAAAAACTCAAGGTGAGTAAGCAAAACTTACGCACCATGATTGATGCGATCAACAACAAACCCGATGAAATTACCTGCGAGCAAAATGCAGAAAGGCTCATGACACTTTATTTCGACAAAGCAAGAACACCGTAATTTCTTCGAGACCTATTGACCTTAAAGTATGCTTTAAACATAAGATTGGCTACAGGTGATGAATGAGGACCTGTCATGTTTAAAGTTTGGAATTTTCAGCGTTGGTTAACCATTATTTTTGCCATTTTTTTGACTACACATGTGGTACATGCCGCTGAGTCAAATAAAGCTCAAAGCCTTACCAAAGCAAACGGAAAAATTTTAGTCGTAATGACCAATCACTCGGCTTACCCTTCCCGTTCGGATAAAACAGGACTTTGGCTGACTGAACTCACTCATTTTTACGATGTGGCCTTAGCTGCTGGTTATGAAATGGATTTTGTAAGTCCTTTAGGTCGTGAAGTTCCACTAGATGAACGTAGTCTAAAATCCATTTACCTAGACAAATCAGCACGTCAGCATTTAGCCGACCCAGCCTTTATGCAGCGGTTAAAAACAACATTAGCTCCAAATGTGATTAATCCTACACAGTACAAAGCGATTTACTATACTGGTGGACACGGCACCATGTGGGATTTTCCAAACAATAAAGCCTTGCAAAACATTAGCGAACAGATCTATCGCCAAGGTGGAGTCGTTTCAGCAGTGTGTCACGGCGTAGGCGGTTTATTGCCTTTACAGAATGAAAATGGCAAACCCTTAATTGCAAGTAGAACCGTTACTGGTTTTGCAAATATTGAAGAAACACTTTCAGGCATTAAGTCTCAAGTTCCATTTTCTTTACAAAATGGTCTCATTGAACGTGGAGCAAAATACAAGGAAGCATTTATTCCGTTTACCTCGTATGTGGTTTCAGACGACAGAATTATTACTGGACAAAACCCTCAGTCGAGTAAAGAAATTGCTGAAGCAGTGGTTAAGCGTTTAAGGAGTATGCAATAAAGCTAAAAAGACGAATTATAGAGCAGCACTGTAATTCGTCTTTTCCATACAAATATTATAGAAAAAATCAGCTTATCTTTTGATAATGAAGACCTATCGCGCCAGAAGCAAAAGTTTTATTTTCAATGAGTTTAAGATTGGTTTTTTGCTGAATGCCTTGAAACAGTGGCAAGCCACTACCAATCAGTACGGGCGAAACTGTAATTTTATATTCATCAATTAAATCAAGTTGCATCAAATAGTGCGCGAATCTTGGACTTCCCAGAATCACCATATCCTTCCCCGCTTGTTGTTTCAGCTTATTAATTTCTTCTTCGACATGGTCTTTTACCAGTCTGGAATTATTCCATTCAACTGTATCTAAAGTAGTTGAAAAAACGATTTTTTCGGTCTTTTCAATCCACTCAGCGTGATTTCGTTCATGCTCCGAAGCTTCTGGATTTGAAAGCATGGTTGGCCAGTAATTATGCATCATTTGGTAAGTCGCACGTCCCCAAATTACCGTATCGGTAGTGCTCAAAATTTCTTTTGCATGATTTGCCAAATCGGCATCGTAAGCAATCCAGCCTATGTCCATTGCCCCATTTGGACCTTCGACAAAACTGTCTAGCGATGCATGTAGAAACAGTATGAGTTTTCTCATTATTCTCATTCCTTTGTTATGAAAAATATTTATCGTTTTTTAGTATATTCAATTTGAATTATTTCTTATGGAGTGTTTTGTTTTCTGTTTTGCTTTTTATGCATATAAAGCTGTATTTACTTGAAATATTTAAAAATAACCCGAACAAGAATGACTCCTTATTCGGGACTATCTATAAAAATGCTGTTTTAATAAAGGCTTAATTAATAACCAATGGACCAGAACCCAGTAGCTCAGTTACTAGCTTATAACCCATCAATTTTGCTGGTGTATATGTACCACCTTTCACGGTATTTTTGAGTAAATAATTCACCACAGTCAGTGAGCCATTTACGGTAAGGCTATACGCATTTTCTGTTTGGATACGAGCAGTTTTGACTTTCCCACGCGTATTTCTTGCCTCACCCCAAACATAGGTAGGTACTTTCGCGCGAAGTTCCTCATTTGGTCCCACAACCGTTTTTTCAATACGCGACTTAATAAACTTCTGCACAGCATTAATTTTTAATACTGGGCGTAAATAGTTCATCATTTTCGCACCAAAAATCATTTTAGGGAATGCAGGTACAAACACTTCAATGTTTGGAATACCTGTTGTATAGAATGCAGTAGATACGTCTCCCCACGGAACACTCATGGCACTTTTTTTACCGTCACCAAAATCAATGGTCCGAACATAATGTGCTAATGGAACGGTGGTAATTTTTCCGTTCTTACGAATTTTTCCGCCTTCGGCCATGCCTTCTGTACTTGTTTTAGCAGTACCCGGTGAAAACCCTGTTCTAGAGTCAAAACCAAGTGCTAAATGGGTCGCATCTGGCAATGCATCTTTGAGGGCAGCAGCGACACAATCTGTCGGAATCACATCGAAGCCAACACCCGGACAAAGCACAATATCGGCTTTTTCAGCTTGGCTGTTAAGTGACTGTGCCAATTCAAATACAGCGATTTCACCAGTAATGTCGAGATAATGAGCACCAGCTTTTATACAAGCCTCCATCATGGGTTTTGATGTTGCTGAAAATGGCCCTGCACAGTGCATGACCAGTTTAAAGCCTTGCAGTTGCTCACTGACCGCATTTACGTTATCAAGCCCAAAAGCTTTATAGTCGAGTCCCAACTCTTGAGCTAATGTTTCAACCTTAGCTTTGTTACGACCAGCCAAAGTTGGTTTTAGACCTTGGCGTACAGCTTCACGAGCGATTAACTCGCCCGTGTAGCCATTTGCTCCATAAATTATCCAGTTTGAATCGTTAGGATTTGTCATAACACAACTCACTTATTAAGAAGCAAATATATAGTCACGCATGCCTTTTTTGTATTGGCGGGTACGGCATGACATAGCTGATTGTTGCAAAATTAAAGCCCAAGATGGTGAAACATTTGGTTTTGTTTTTTTACCAGCGCTTAAATTACGTAACTGGAATTTCACCACTGCCATATTGGCAAGAGAAGCGAATGTTTTATTTTCCCAGGTAATTGGCTTGAGTTCAGGTGAAACATTTTTGCCTTGTTTCCAAGCATTTGGCAAGTTAGGTTCAATGGCTAAAGCTGTGGCAATACCGACCATATCTACACCACTTTCAACTACTTGCTCTGCTACTTGTTTACGGCGTATGCCACCTGTCACCATAACAGGCATTTTGGCAACTTTACGAATTTCTTGTGCAAATTCTAAAAAGTAGGCTTCACGAGCGAGTGTTCGGCCATCACGCGCTTGACCTTGCATTGCAGGTGCTTCATAGCTACCGCCTGAAAGTTCAACTAAATCGACTGCATGCTCATTTAGCATTTTAACCACTTGTTGAGCATCCTCTGCACTAAACCCACCGCGTTGAAAATCGGCTGAATTTAGTTTTACTGCAACAGTAAACTGAGGCGAAACCACTTTACGAACTGCTTCCACAATTTCAATTAAAATGCGAGCGCGGTTTTCTAAAGAACCCCCCCACTGATCTTGGCGTTTATTGCTCAGTGGAGAAAGAAACTGGCTTAATAAATAACCATGCGCTGCATGAATTTCTACACCAGTAAACCCTGCTTTTTCACCTAACCGCGCCGTGTTTGCAAAACGCTGAATCACCTCTGCAATCATAGATTCAGTCATTTCAATCGGCGTATTAAAGCGATTTGACATTTTGCCAAGATCAAGTGAAATAGCCGATGGTGCCCAAGTCTGCTGACCAAGGTTCGCTTGCATTTGACGCCCCGGATGGTTAATTTGAAGCCAAATCTGAGCACCTTTTGAACGACCAATTTGTGCCCATTTTTTAAAAGTATCCAGATGCTTTTCATCTTCAAGCACTACGCCGCCCGGTCCAGTCATCGCTCGGCGGTCTACCATCACATTTCCAGTAATGATTAGACCGACACCACCATTTGCCCAAGCTTGATATAAACGCATTAATTCTTCTGATGGTGCATGGTTTAAATCAGCCATGTTTTCTTCCATTGCTGCTTTAGCAATACGGTTAGGAACATATGAGCCATTAGGGAATACTAATTTTTCGAACACTTTCATTGGAATGACCTCATTCAGTACGGCTTTACTTTAAGATTAAAGCTAACTTTAATGTCAACACCTTTTCGCACCTCTACATTTAATTAATTGAATTTATTATTTTTATATAAAAAAAGAGGCACTCAATGTGCCCCTTTTTTAAAGTTTTAAAACTTTTAATTATTCGCGGATAAATGCCAATAAGTCAGCATTAATCACGTCATGATTTACAGTTAACATGCCGTGAGAAAAACCTGGGTAGATTTTGAGTTGGCTATTTTGGAGTAACTCAGCAGATTTCACACCAGAAGTTTTATAAGGTACGATCTGGTCGTCATCGCCATGCAACACCAAAACAGGAATAGTGATTTTCTTTAAATCTTCGGTGAAGTCAGTTTGTGAAAACGCCACAATACCATCGTAATGTGCTTTTGCACTGCCCGTCATACCCTGACGCCACCAGTTAGCAATGATACCTTCAGATGGCTTCGCATCTGGTCGGTTAAAACCATAGAACGGGCCAGATGGAAGGTCTCGGAAAAATTGCGCACGGTTGGTGAGAACTTGATTTTGCAGATCGTCAAAAACTTCTTTTGGTAAACCTTCAGGATTACTTTCAGTTTTAACCATTAGTGGTGGAACTGCACTGACAAGAACAGCTTTTGCAACGTTTTCTTGACCGTGACGAGCAATATAGTGAGCAACTTCACCGCCACCTGTAGAGTGTCCAATATGAATTGCATTTTTAATATTCAAATGTTTGACCACTTCTGCAACGTCATCTGCATAATGGTCCATATCATGACCATCCCACACCTGACTTGAACGCCCATGGCCACGGCGGTCATGAGCAACTACACGAAAACCTTCTTTAAGGAAAAAAAGCAACTGTGTGTCCCAATCATCTGAACTTAAAGGCCAGCCATGATGAAAAAATAAAACTTGGGCATCGCGTGGTCCCCAATCTTTATAGAAAATTTCTACGCCATCTTTTGTGGTTACATATCCCATCTTTGTTCTCCTGGTGAAAAACCGCTTGTTGATTCGTTATAAAGATTTGAATATTTATACTAAGCTTAAAGTTAACTTTAAGGTCAACTATATTAATCATCTTTTAAAAATAAAATTTATATGAAGACGCTCATCAAGTTTGTATCTTTTTAATCTTTAATTGTTTTTATTTTATTTCTTTTAAATGTCAAAGATTTGACATATCAAAATTAAAGTCTTGACTTTAAAGTTAGCTTTAAACTTATAGTGACCACATTGGCTATTAATTAATACGTCTTGTTAAAGACAACGGTAGCTACTCAGTCAATTAATGTAAAGGTGAACTTCAATGAATATAAAACAACAATTTACTGAGGTTGAATTCGGGCAACAAAAAGTCAAAGTACCCAAAGGTGGTTATTATGACCGCTTTAGAATGAATCCTGATCTAGATGAAGTGGCTCAAGATCCAGCTGCTGGCAATATCGACTTTTTCCGTCATATTCCTAAAAAAATTGTGGAATCCCGAGTAGGTCCTGTTTGGGCACCCAACTTTTATTATCGTAGTGCAAATGTTCAGTTGTTAATGCTTGCTCCGATTAAGCAAATTAAAGCAAAACTCCCCGCTGCTTTAACGCCGTTACAACCATTTCCGGGCTATGGGTTGGTCGCCGTCACATTCTTTACCTATTCGGTTTGTGACAATGACCCTTATAACGAAGTGTCGATTGCGATTGTTGTCCGTAAGCCTAATGCTCGTGGGCCACACATCGCAGAGTTAATGAAATCGATACGTCAACGCCATTTTTATGCGCATGTTTTAGCTTTACCTGTGGACACAGAAATAGCACGTGTACGTGGTGTATATGGTTACCAACTACCAAAATGGTTAACTAAAATTGATGTTGAGATTAATTCAAAAGAAGCTCAAGCCAATATTTTTGATCTTAATGGAAAACTAGATTTAAGTTTAAAAACTGCTATTCCTACTTTAAAACATGTCGATTCTGAAACACATATTAATAAAGCAACCATGCTACATGTAGTGGATGGAAAATGGCACCGAACAGACGTTCAATCTAATATTCTTTCTTTTGCGCAAAAGCTTTTTCCAAAGAATGTTCAACTCGAGAAAAATGAGGGGCCTTTAACCACATTGCTAAATGAATTAGGCGTTTCAAAAATTTTACGCTTAGATGTTATTGAGGATGCTCAGGTGGTGCTTAATTTGCCAGTTAAAATTTAGTAATGCTTTATTCAATAAAATTAGAGTAGTTAAACTAGATATTAAACATATTTCATGATTGTATTTTCTACATCTAAAAGCCTACTAACTAAATAGTAGGCTAGTTTTCAATACATTATTACCAAATTTTATTTCAATGGCGATATTGAAGTTGGTGATGATGAGTTCTTTAAAATATTCAGGATTAGATTGTTATTTATTATCAATTTCTGGCACTACCGCTCCCTTATCTATTTTATTCAATCTTTCTTAGGTAAGAAAAAAACCAAGATCACATGGTGATTTTGGATTAATACAAAAAAATAAGCACGATCTATATGCGAATATTTGGAGACAATAAACCATGTTTAATCAATCTTGCACGAATAATATTTCGGCTTATTCCTAGTAATTTTGCAGTATGCAATTGATTATGATGACAATATTCATAGGCAGCTCCTGTAATTTCTGCCTCTAATTGCTCATTTAAATCTTCGATTCCTTGTTCAAACCAACTAAACAGCAATTGTTTTAAAGTTTGATTTGAGTTGCGATAAATCGAAAAATCATATTCCGAAGTGAGTAATTTATGCTTGAAACCGGAAAGTTGGAAATCATAACTTTGAATCACCCCATTTTTACAAATGAGCAATGCATGATGAATTGCATTTTCTAACTCACGAATATTTCCCGGCCAATGATAATCAACGAGCAATTGTTGAGCTTCTTCACTTAACATAGGCGGTTTCTTATTCAGACTCTGCGAATAGTTATAAATAAAGTGCTGTGCTAGAGGCAAAATATCACCAGTTCGTAGTCGAAGCGGTAAAACATGGAGCGATGCAACTTTTAATCGAAAATATAAATCTTCTCTGAAATTACCTGCATATACGGCTTCTTCTAATCGAATATTCGTTGCAGCAATTACTCTGACATCAATTTTTTTGGTCTGTCGAGAACCAACCCGAACCACTTCATTTTCTTGTAAAATTCTTAGCAGCTTCACTTGAATGCTTGGTGATAAATCACCAATTTCATCTAAAAAAATGGTTCCGCCATGCGCTGCTTCAAACCATCCGATCTGATGGCTTATAGCTCCTGTAAAAGCTCCTTTTTCATGACCGAATAACTCTGTTTCAGCCAACGTATCAGATAAAGCACCACAGTTTACAGCAACAAAGGGTTTATTTTTCCGGTTAGATAAAGCATGAATCTTTCGAGCAACCAGTTCTTTGCCTGTTCCTGTTTCACCAACAATTAAAACGGACGCTTCGCTCGGTGCGATTTGTTCAACATAAGACATTAAACACTTTGAATTTTGATCTTCAAATACATATGCACTGGCTTTAACCGTACGTACGAGTTGGCGAGATTCGGGATGTTTAACGATATCCATAATAATCTCCAAAATTTAAAGTGGATGAAATCAATCTGAACGAGTACTTTTTCTTAAATCAGAAAAATAGCTAAACAACGTACCTTAATCTAAGTTTTCTAGATAACTAATACCAATAATATTATGTGCAAATAATATTAAATTTAATTATTTGCTCATTTAGAGTACTCGATGTGAAATAGGCAACATTCCAAAAGCATAGTGTTGTTTATGCAACAGTACATCAACACTTTAAATTTAAAGCCAACCTGCCACATGAGAAAAAAGATACAGTGTGTTGAAATTTAATAAATCTTTTATTGGCATAGTGTTTGCTCGCTGCATGCTATGAGACTTTAGTTTGGTTGATCTCTTGTGATTTATCTAGCTATAACAACTTATAAATCAATTGAAGCACCAGCCAATTATTTATTCGTCCTTCACGCCACATCGTGAAAGTAAGTCTTAAATTATGTCAAAAATAGATAAATAAAGGATAAGGCAAGTATGAACGTTTTTAATCAGAACCACAGTATTCGTAGTCTTTCTGATGTTATTCCTGTTGCACAGTCTCTGGCTCAACAGTTTGCGCAAACTGCTATAGAAAGAGATAAAGTTGGCGGTACTCCTAAACATGAACGTGATTTAATTCGTCAAAGTGGTCTTCTTTCTTTATCCATTCCAGAGCAATTTGGTGGCTTGTCCGGTCAGTGGCAAGACATCTTTAATGTTATCAAAATCTTTGCTCAGGCTGATAGCTCACTCGCCCATGTTTTTGGTTTTCATCATTTGCTTTTAGCAACGGTTCGCTTATTTGGCAATTCACAGCAATGGCAGCGTTGGTACCAACTCACGGCTGAAAAATCGTGGTTTTGGGGAAATGCATTAAACCCACTCGACAAACGTACCGTCGTAAAAAAACAAGATGACTGGTACGAATTTTCTGGAAAAAAAAGTTTTTGCTCGGGTGCGCTTGACTCAGAAATGCTTATTGCATCAGGAGTAGATGAAAAAACTGGAAATCTTTTAATTGCAGCGGTACCAACCTCACGCTCAGGAATTACGTTGTATCATGACTGGGATAATATTGGACAACGTCAAACAGACAGTGGTAGTTCCATTTTCGAACGGGTTCGTGTTGAAATAAAAGATATGTTGCTTGACCCAGGGCCACTAAGTACACCATTTTCAACGTTAAGACCTTTAATTGCACAATTGGTTTTTGTGAATATGTTCTTGGGCGTTTCCGAAGGTGCAATGCTTGAAGCCAAACGTTATACAAAAACTGAATCACGTGCATGGTTTTTATCTGGTGTGGAACATGCAGACCAAGACCCGTATATCTTGCGACACTATGGTGAGTTCTGGTTAGAGCTAGAGGCCTTACGCCTGTTAAACCAAAATGCGATTACCAAACTACAAGAAGCATGGGACATTGCTGAGAACCTGACAGAACAACAACGTGGTGAGGTTGCTATTGCAGTAGCAACAGCAAAAGTAGCAGCAACACGAACAAGTCTAGATATTACCAATCGTATTTTTGAGGTGACTGGAGCCAGAGCAACTCAGGCATCATTACGATTTGACCGATTCTGGCGCAATGTACGAACACAAACCTTACATGACCCAGTGGAATATAAGCTGCAAGATTTAGGAATTTGGGCTCTAAATGATCTTTATCCCAAAGCGTCATTCTATTCATAACAACATCGACAACTGAATACTTAGGAATAACCGATATGCATCGAACTCCCACCGACAGAAACGATTTGATATAAATGAGAGACCTATATTAGATGCGGCATAATATTGTTACCCTACCTGAAATTACCCAGCGCAGTGACTCGCATAAAGCCACGGCACAGGTATTTAACGACCCAGAATCCAAAAAATTGCTTGAATATATCAAGCAGATTGCACCCAGCGAAGCGAGTGTATTAATTCATGGGGAAACAGGTACAGGTAAAGAGCTCATTGCCAGACAAATTCATAATCACAGTAAACGGCGTAATAAACCGTTTATTGCTGTAAACTGTGGGGCTTTTTCTGAGACCCTTGTTGAAAGCGAACTCTTTGGTCATGAAAAAGGTGCCTTTACAGGGGCATTATCGAGCAATGCCGGATGGTTCGAGGCTGCAAACGGTGGGACATTATTACTTGATGAAATTGGGGATTTATCTAAACGGATTCAGGTTAAACTTTTAAGACTATTACAAGAACGTGAAGTAGTCCGTTTGGGCTCTCGTAAAAGTATTCCTGTAAATGTACGAGTACTCGCAGCAACAAATGTAAACTTAGAGCAAGCCATTCTTAGCGATCAGTTTCGAGAAGACTTATATTACCGTCTTAATGTGGTTACCTTAAACATTAAACCTTTACGTGAACGAAAAGGAGATATTTTACCTCTCGCCTATCACTTTATCGATAAATATCATGCTCAACTTGGTTATGACAAAGCCGATTTTTCCAACGCTGCAAAAGAAAAAATCAGCAATTACTGGTGGCCCGGTAATATTCGTGAATTAGAAAACATGATCCATCATGCGCTATTAATTTGCCAAAATGGCATTATTGAAAGTCATGATCTCACATTAATTCAACCACCCACTCAACTGAACCAAAATAAGCTTCAGGAAAAAAAAGCCAGTGAACCCGTCATAAACCCTAAATTAAAAGAAGTTTTTCATCAGCTATTTCAGCAAAATGATGGACAAGTTTACGCACAATTTGAAGAGCAATTATTGCGAATCGCCTATCATTATTGCCATCAAAATCAAGTTAAAACTGCACAAATGCTAGGTTTAAGTCGTAATGTCATTCGTTCTCGACTGATTGATTTAGGTGAGTTGGTTGTAAATAAACGTGGCGAATAAATTATTTTTATCTATCAATATCAAGCCAGTCATCAATCAAATGATTGATGACTGGTTATTAAAAGCTAAGCAATCTCTCCTAAATATGCTTTTTGAATTTGTCCGGTTTCATAAAGAACTTGAGTCTGTCCAGAAACTTTGACCTCTCCACTTTCGATGACATACGCATAATTGGTGTAGCCAAGTGCCAAACGAATATTTTGTTCAGCAACTAAAAAACTCACACCTTGCTCTTCAGAAAGCGACTTAATTAATTCAAAAATTTCATAACTAATCTTAGGAGCTAACCCCATTGAAGGTTCATCTAATAAAACCAACTTTGGCTCTGTCATCAATGCCCGACCAATGGCGAGCATTTGCTGCTCACCACCAGAAAGATAACCAGCCAATGTCTGCTTCTTTTCAGCAAGCCTTGGAAAATATTGATAAACTTTTTCTAATGCAGTTGAAAGTTTGGTACCCGAATGATGCGAAATAAAACCGCCTGTCCTTAAATTTTCATCAACAGTCAAATGTGTAAAACAATGACGTCCTTCAAGGACTTGCACCAAACCTTTTTTGACAATATCACTTGGATTTTTCCCAAGTATGGATTCACCCTGATATTCAATTTTGCCACGGTGAATTTGCCCATTTTCAGCAAAAATCAACTGTGATATTGCTTTCAGAGTTGTACTCTTACCAGCTCCATTGGCACCAAGCAATGCAACAATAGAACCAGAAGGAACAGTTAAACTCACCCGTTTAACTGCCAAAATACTCTGGTCATATACGACTTCAATATCATCGACATTTAACAATGGTTCACTGCTTTCAGGTTTGATACTGTTTAATGATTTAGACATGCGGTCATCTCCTGATCTTATTCTTCAGTTGCGCAATCTCGAATTTTTATGCCTTGCTCTTTGGCATATTTTTCTGAAGATTGTTCAATAATCGGACGTAATAAGCTGCGATCTGCTTGTACCCAATCACTAATTACTTTCCACTCTTTACCGTCCCATTGTTGGAAACGTACCGCACCACCGCCTTCATGATCTTGGCACGATAGTTTTAAAGGCTGTACCAAACCATATGCACCAAGTTCTTTTAGACGTGCTTCAGTTAAATTGATATGTTCAAAGCCCCAACGGACCTCTTCACCAGTAAGCGGACGTTTACCAAATTTATTTTGTGCCACGCGTACTGCTTCTACATTCAAAATACCGTTTACCACACCTAGGTTATAGTAAACCGTACCGAAACGATTTTTATCGGCAAGATCTGACTGGCCTTTATCAACAACAAGTTGTTTAATTTCTTGTAATACAGGGAAATTCGTTCCTGATGGATGAGTCGTAATTGAAATAAACCCATTTGCCGCAGCACCTGCCGGGGCAGCATCTTCTTCTGAGTTTGACCAGATATTCCCAATAATTTTATTGGTTGGGTAACCCACTTTCTGTGCAGTTTTTAATGCAACAGGATTCATCACACCCCAACCACGAAGAATGACCCAATCCGGTTGAATCCGTCTAATATTTAACCATTGAGATTGTTGTTCATTACCAGGGTGTGGTACTTCAATGTTGGTTACTTCAAAGCCATACTTTTTCGATAAAATCTCAATGACTGGAATCGTTTCTTTGCCGTAAGGAGAACCGTGATATAGAACCACGATTTTTTTACCTTTTAGTTTTTCCAAGCCACCGCTTTGCTGACCTAAATAATTAATAATTGCAGATACTTCACTATATGGATTGAGCTGCAATGGAAACACATATGGGAAAACACGGCCATCCGTAGAATCTGTACGCCCATGATTAATAGTAATCAACGGTAATTTATCTTTTGTTGAACGCTCCAAAGTTGCATAAGCGATACCGACAGATAAAGGGTTGGTTGCAGCAGCAGGCGCTCCATTTAAACCATTCTTCAAACGCTCATAGCATTCTACCCCCTTTTCTACTACATACTCGGTTTCACACTCAGACCACACCAGCTTCACGCCATTCACACCGCCTTTGGCATTGACGGCTTTCATGTAGTCAATAAAGCCTCCGAAAAAGCCCGTTCCCCCAGCAGCGTAAGGGCCAACCCGATAACTCTGTAACGGGAAATACTGGGCATTTTTATCCGACAATTGTGTTTGCTGCTCAGTTGCGGCTTGTTGTTTTTGCTCAGGTGGATTTTGTTTGTCTTTTTTCGTGACAAACACAATAGCGACTAAAGCGATGGCAATAACCACCAGCCAAAACCACAAGGATTTAAATAACTTCATAAATTAATCTCTAAATAAACAGACAAAAGTGTTGTTAAAACAATTAGTAACGTAATGGCCATTTTCTTAATCTGTGATACAAATTACGTAGTAAACGGCTTAATCCTTCTGGTTCCTTGATCAAGAAGTAAATGATCAAAGCCCCGAAAATAATTTTTTGTAGATTCTGTAGTAGAGCTTGATCGATAGCCTGTCCAAAAACAGCTTGCCCCAAAACACTCAATAAGATAGGCAACAGCACAATAAATGCGGCGCCCAAAAAGCTGCCAGTTAGGCTGCCTAATCCACCAATAATGATGATGAATAGAATTTGAAATGATCGATTAAGATCTAGCCCATCTGCTTCAATGGTTCCAAGATAAGCAAAAGCCCAAAGTGCCCCCGCAATACCGAGATAAAATGAACTGATCGCAAACGCCAGTAATTTAGTCTGACTCACCGGAATGCCGATGGTGATTGCCGCAGTTTCCATATCTCGTACAGCACGAAAATTACGACCATATTGACTATTGATCAGGTTGCGAGCCAAAACGGTGAGAACCACAACAATACTTAAGGTCAATAAATAGTGCCCGACTGGGCTATTTATTGAATAACCCAATATTTCCATACGAGGAGCAGTAATCACCCCCGACGCATTATTGTTAGTAAACCAGCCATACTGTGTGAATAACCACGGTATGAAAAACTGTGCAGCCAAAGTGGAAACAATTAAATAAAAGCCTTTAATTCGAAGACTTGGCAGACCAACCACCACCCCAGTTAAAGCAGCAATTACACCGCCCAAAAAAATGCTGACCAGTAATGGCAACTGAGGAATTCGTAGCTCTAAGTTATAAGTTGCAAATGCGCCCACTGCCATAAAAGCTGCGGCACCTAATGAAAGTTGTCCGGTATAACCTGTCAGAATATTGAGTCCCAATCCGGCAAGTGCCAAAACTAGAAAAGGGACTAAAATGGCATTAAATAAGTAATCTGGCCCAACAAATGGAACGAAAAGAAAGGCAATCAATAGTACAAAAATAAATAAAATACGATGCTCTTTAAGGCGAAAAATGCGTTTCTCATCTTGATATTGCTGTACGTATTGTCTTGCTTGGCTAAATAAAAACATGGCTTATACCCTCGTCACTTGTTTCTGACCAAACAGACCAGTTGGGTATACCAATAAAAAGAGAATCGCCAGCACATAGGGAAACCAGTTTTCAATTCCGGAGCCAATAATGCCGCCTAAATAAATCTCCGCTAGTTTCTCGGTTGCTCCCACAATCAAGCCCGCTAAAATCGCACCTGCAATCGAAGTAAAACCACCAATAATCAGTACAGGTAATGCCTTTAGTACAACCAATGAAAGCGAGAATTGAACACCTAAACGTGCGCCCCACAACAAACCAGCGACTAATGCAACAAACCCTGCTACTGTCCAAACCAATATCCAGATATGATTTAAACGGATCCCCACAGATTGCGCGGCTAAAGGATCATCAGCAACTGCACGTAGTGAAATACCAAAGCGAGTTTTACTAAATAAAAGAGATAAAATAATGACCAATGTTCCAGCAATACCTGTTGCGAACAGATCAAACTTGCTCAGCATGATGCCAAAGAAATTAATGGGTGAATCAGAAATTCCCAGATCTAATCCATGAACCTGTGTTCCCCATACAGTTTGAGCTAATCCCTCAATGACATAACTCAAACCCAAAGTTGCCATAAACAATGTAATGACAGAGCGATTAATTAAATGTTTTAAAATCAATGCATCGATCAGTAGTACCAGCACAAAAATGACAAATAGTGTGACAATAAAAGCCACCACAAATGGAATGCCACGTTCAGTTAAATTGACAAAAGTTAAGGCTGAAAATAAAACCAAAGAACCTTGTGCAAAATTAAAAACACCCGATGCCCGATAAATCAAAACAAACCCTATGGCAACCAAGGAATACATGACACCTGCCAACGTACCCCCTAGCAAGACTTCTAGAAAAAAAGACATATAAAAAACTAACCTCTTATTTTTTAATTTATTTGTATATGCTCAATGCGCTTCAAGCGCTTGAATCCCTAGATATGCGCTCAACACTTCGGGATGTTCTTGAATTTGTTGTGGCGTGCCTTCTGCAATCTTTTTGCCATAGTCCAGCACCACAATATGGTCGGAAATATCCATCACAACAGCCAAATCATGCTCAATCATGAAAATGGTTATATCCAACTGTTGATTTATCTTTTGAATAAACTTGGCAATATTTCGTTTTTCAGCATGGTTCATTCCAGCCATTGGCTCATCTAAAAGCAGAAACTGAGGTTCAGCTGCCAATGCTCTTGCCAACTCCACACGTTTTTGCAAACCATAAGACAGAGAGCTAACCAATTGGTCTCGGTACTCTTGTAGATTCAACAGTTTTAAAATTTCTTCAGCTTTAAAACGCTGTAAATCATCATTTTTTTGAGTGCTTGGTAAGGACAATAATGCACCTAACAATGAATGACGACTTTTTAATACCCGTCCAGTTAAGACATTGTCCAATACCGACATTTGCTTGAAGAGTGCTAAATTTTGAAAGGTGCGCGCAATTCCTAAATAGGGTGCATGCTTTGCCTTATAATTATGCAAAACCTGACCAGCAAAAATGATCTGACCAGATTGCGGCTGATAAATGCCATTAATAATATTAATTACCGAACTTTTGCCGGCTCCATTGGGACCAATTAAAGAATAAATATCTCCCTCTCTCACCTCTAAGCTAAGCTGCTTGAGCACTTGTGAAGAGCCAAAAGATAAATCAATTGCCTTAAGTTCTAGCAATACCACAGATGATACTGACATATATTCCTCGTCTTAATTTATTGTTGTTATGGGCAAAGAATGAAGCTGCGAATTGTCCAATTGGGTACTTTGCCATTCGGCATATTCTCCCCATTCGTGTAACTTCACACCTAAACTTCGATAAAAATTTTGTGTTGCAAGCGTTACAGGCTGCCCCACTGTTAAAGCCACTTTAAGATGTGAAAAACCCAACTCTTCTAAAATGACTTGCTTAAATAAGGCAAAGCTCAACTTATCAATCAAAGATAATTTTTCTTCATTTTTCTGTTTTTGAAGTGCGTGCTGGTAATGTTTGGCAAGCCATTTATCACTTGGTAAGCGGTTATAAATTAACTGCTCAACACGGGCATAGGTTTCATTGGTCCCTAAAATCAATGTTGGCGAAATAATCTGTCTATCCTGATCGCGAGTATTTAAGGTCTCAGGAATATTTAAGTTAAAACCTGCAAGTAGCCATGACGACCATAGATAACGAATGTGCCCAACACTTGAAAAAGCACGCGTGACAAATGCTTCCTCATGATGATCTAAGTGGTGGTTTTGAACTAAATGTTTGGCCTCTGCAATCAAATCTTGATGAGAATATTGCACTCTCAGTCGTTGATTAGATTTAATTCGTTCAAAGCTAAAAGCAATTTGTGCAGGTTCGAGCTGAGTCTTTTTAAAATCAATACGATATTTCTCGTTGGAATTTTTTAATAACTTATCGACACCTACAACATAGTCATATTCAAATGTACTTAATTTGCTTTGTTCAATATAAAAAATATAAATTGGGTGATAGCGTAATGTCTCAATTGAAACAAGCTGCTCTAGCTCTTCTACGAGAATATAATCTGGCTTTAAAATCGCAAGATGTCGTAAAAAGTCTTCTGTTTTTAATGTATCAACACTTTGGTCAATCAATTGAACTTCGCCACCTAAAGCCTGTATAGCCAGACTAATAGCAACTACATCGATATTCGGAGCACTGACAATAAGAAAAGTTTGCTTGTTTTGAAAACCATACTCATAAAGCGCAGAAGCGTATCTTTCGCTAAGTTCTAGTAAATTTTTCCATGACCACTGCTGCCACAGACCTAGCTTTTTATGTCTTAATGCAATTGCATCCGGACGTGCTGTTGCGTGGTATGCCAACAGTGAAATAAGACTTTGCGAATAATCTGACATTTTTGCAATACCCCCCTCATAACGTCGATTGCTAAACGATGAGATAAAAAAATATTGCTGTTATATTTCAATTTACATGCCAAATATTTTTATAATTATTTTCAATGTCTTACAAAAAGATCTTTCTCTATCTGTGCATAAAAGTGATAGTTTATTGTTGAATAACTGTTTTTCAGGCAACAGTTATTACTTGGTTTCAAAAAACATTTTTAGAGAAATCTCAAGAACAAATTTTGATTAATACTTATGATTTTCATAATAGCTCTTCTTCGTTTTTAAAAGAGCTATTATGGTTTTTATCAATATTTTAGCTAAATATTTAACTAAACCACAAAGAAACCATGTGTCCCATCTGTATTCAATTGGGCAACTAATCCATATTCCCACTCTAAATAGTCTTGCATAGCTTGGATAGAATTATCCGTTCCTTCATAAGGGCGTTTATACCGATCTATACGGGGAGATAAGTACACATGTTTATCAGTTTCCAAAACAAAAGTTTTTGCCCATGCCTGATTACCGCCTTCCAAGACATAAACATTTTCTGAAATTTTGGATTGAAGAGCAGATACTGCATATTGTGCCAACAGACTAGTACCACAAGTGACAACAATTTTATGGTTTGTTGGAATTTTTTTCTCATTAAACAGTCGTTCAATATCTGCTTTTAATACCCATTGAGCAGTAGGAATATGCCCTTTTTGATAGTTTGCACTAGTTGTAAAATCCAGAATAGTGACTTCTTCACCGACATCTAACCATGCTTGCAATTGTTCAGGTGTGATCCGATGTTTTATATGCAATAACGGAACAACTGGTTTCCATCCTCCTTGCTCAGTAAATATTGTCTGAAAATCCGCATCGAGTACGTAGACATCCCAATTCATTTGCGCCAACCAAGAGGCAGTCATATAAGCACGCACGAGTTGATCATCAATGAGTACAATTGTGGCACCGCGTACACTCGCATAATGGTCAGTTTCCTGAACTAGTTGCCCACCACCAATCCAACGGCTATTGGGTAGATGCGCTTGTATATACTCTTCTTCTGACCGTACATCAAAAACATAGGTAGTGCGTTCACTCTGTTGTTGGAATAGTTGTAGTTGTTCCAAACTAATCGTTTTTACACCAGCCTGTTGTGTTAATTGTTTAGCATTCTCTAATACGCCTGATGGATTATTTTTATTAGCAAAATTAGTATATTGTTGCTGTTGTCCTAAAGCTAATTGCTGCTGTGCCAATGTCCAACCAATCGTACCGTTACGTAAAGCATAGACTTCATGTCCAATCTTGGCATTAATCAATGACTGTGTACCAATTAAACTACGTGTACGCCCTGCACAATTCACAATAATTTTAGTATTTTCATCTTTAACAATATTTTTAGCATGGAGTACCAATTCAGCACCAGGTACGCTGATGCCGCCCGGAATACTCATGGTTTGATATTCATCAAAACGACGAGCGTCCAGAATGACAATGTTTTCCTGATCATCAATTAATTTTTTGACTTCTTGAGCTGACAGTGACGGCGTTCCTTTATGATGTTCAACAAATTCACCAAAGGCTTTACTTGCTGAATTGACATCAATAAAAATTTCACCGCCTGCATCTTTCCAGCCTTGTAAACCACCATCCAATAATGAAATCTGCTGATAGCCCAATGCTTGTAACTGTTGATAGGCACGTTCTGCCAAGCCCTCACCATTGTCATAAATAACAATATCTGTAGACAGACGAGGTATTCGATTGAGAATTTCTACTTCAAATTTGGAAAGAGAAATATTGGCAGCAAACAAAGGATGACCTTGAGCATATGGATCTTCTTCACGTACATCAATTAGTGCGATTTCTTGACCAGCCAATAGCTTTTTGCGGATATCTTGATAAGTTTGAATATTGGTTGTCATATTAATGTTCCTGATTTGAATAACCTGAAATAAAACGCTTTGCTGTGCCATCTAAAGCAAAGGTATAGCGTTCTACTTTGCCAATATCTGCACCATAAATGTGGATGCTAATCGAAACCTGATCGGACAGCGCATTACTCACTTGATGCACATCACCCAAAGCTGGAGTAAAAAAATCAATTTCGCCAACTTTTAAATGATCTGGTTCACCTGTGATCTCAAAATGCCCTAATGCATTTCTTTGATAGCGCTGTGAGATTTCTTCACCTTGCAGGACACCAACGACTCCCCAAACTTCATGATTATGGATTGGTGTAGTTTGTCCCTTATCCCATACAAAACTGACAATTGAAAAATGATCTTCCGGATCGCGATATAATAAAAACTGTTGATAGCGTTCAGGGTTCGGTTGCCGATAAGAGCTTGGCAACCAATCATTTAAATGCAGCAATCTACGAAAATCTGGAATAAAAGATTGTATGAGATCAACATCTTCTAATTGCTGTGAAATTCCATATTCAATTCTTTCAATCAACGGCTGGAGTACTTGTTGCAACTGACTCATCTTTATTTTTGCTCCACTTTAAAATCAGTATCAAATGAAGATGTCACATCAAACTTTTTATCAATCAGCTTATATTTGGTATAAAAATCGGCAGTTCCTTGAGAAACTTTGATCACTTCATTATCGATCGGCTCCCACGAGGCATTACGGCGTTTAAAAGCTTTGATTCCCACATCTTCTGGTAGTCCAGTTATTTTGGCATAAGCTTTACCAAACTCATCCCCGTGTTGTCCTGCCCAAGCTTGCGACTCTTTTAAACGGTAGATGAAATCTTGAATTGCCACACGTTTGTTCTGATCTTTTAAAGATTTATCCGTGGCTGCTAAAAAGGTATAACCTGAATACAAACCACGGCCATTAACCACAACCCGAAAATGATCCTTAAGCTCAGCATATGCCGTATATGGATCCCATACCACCCAAGCATCTACTGAACCATTGGCAACAGCTAATTTTCCATCGGCAGGCGGTAAAAATTTAAACGTTACATCTTCAGGCTTCAGACCTTGTTGTTCTAGGGCCTTTAAAGTTAGAAGATGACTAATTGAGCCTTTATTAAATGCTAAACTTTTACCCTTTAAATCTTTGGCAGACTTAATTGGACTATTCTGCGGCACTAAAATAGCAACTGGATATGGATCTGCTTTATACACGGCAATAGCCTTGGCTGTTCCCCCATTAGAATTAGCAAAAATAAACGGTGCATCACCTAAGTAACCAATATCAATCGCATCTACTTTCAATGCTTCTGCAACTGGTGCAGCAGCTGGAAATTCATACCAATTAATTTTATATGAGACATTTTTTAAAGCACCAGATGCTTCAAGCTGTGCACGCATATTGCCTTTTTGATCACCAATATTGAGCACAACCTGCCCCTTATTTGCTTTGACTTCAGATGCCTGAGCATGTTCAGATGAAGCCTCTTTTTTTGTACAACCGACTAAAATTGCTGTTGTAAAAACACCCAATAAAATTTTGCCATAGTGATTCATTATTATTTCCTTTCAGATTAGGCCGAAATCAGCTGTTGCTGTTGATCATATTTTTCTGTTTTTTCACGGATTTGAGGCAATAGCTCTCGACCATAATCAATTGCGTCCTGAACAGGATCAAACCCACGTATCAATACGCTATGAATGCCGAGTTTGTAATATTGCAAAATAGACTCTGCAACTTGTTCTGGGGTTCCCACTAATGCCGTGGAGTTATAACTACCTTGAACTAAAGAAGTAATACCAGTCCATAAATTGGTATCTAAACGTTCGCCTTGACCCGCTGCTGCAAGTAAACGTTGCCCACCCGTACTTTGTGGTTTTTTTCTGGCAGCTTGTAAGCCAAAAGTTTCTAATTGCTTTTTAGATAATTGATAAATTTCTTGCGCTTTTTCCCAAGCTCTGGACTCACTATCAGCAATAATTGGACGAAATGAAATGTTGTAATCAAGTTGGCGCTCATGTTGTGCTGCCAACTGATTTAGTGTTTCAACCTGCTCTTGGGCCCCCGCTAGAGGCTCTCCCCAAAGCGCAAAAATATCAACCTGTTTTGCGGCAACTTGTAAAGCTTCTATGGAAGAACCGCCAAAATAAATTGGTAAGTGTGTTTGGAGTGGTTTAATTTCAGAATAAGCATCTACTACATGGTAATAATCACCTTCATAGCTAAAAGGTTCTTGGCTATACCATGTTTTTTGTACAACTTCGATGAACTCAGCACTACGTGCATAGCGCTCTTGTTTATTTAAAAAATCTCCATCTTTTTTCTGATCAATATCACTCCCGCCAGAAATAACATGTAGTGCTAAACGTCCATCCGTCAGCTGATCCAAGGTTGCCAATTTACGGGCTGCCAATGTTGGAGAAACAAAACCTGGACGATGTGCTAGTAAAAATTTTATTTTAGAAGTATGTGCAGCAGCATAGGCTGTCACTAAAAAACCATCAGCCTGATCGGACCAATAGCCACATAGAATACGGTCAAACCCTGCCTGTTCATGTGCCTGAGCAATTTTGACAATATAATTTTTATCAAAAGTTTTTGTCGCTGGAATAATTTCAGATGCCTCACGGTGCCAGATCATTCCTAAAATTTGAATTGCCATATTTAAATCCGATGTATTTTTTATAACAATACGGCAGGTCTTAATATGTTAAAAACAAATATTAAATATATAATAATATTAAAATATGGAATACTAACAGAATGAGTGAGGCTCAAAACATTGCGGACGTCAACGAAAGCGTTATCTTCAACTAATGCTTTTTATATTGATTATGCTCAATAAAATTTCTTGATATTTTATTTCATCCCCATCCTAGTATGCTCTGTACTTTACGGCTCATCTCCTGGCAAATTGATTGATAGACTTCATTCAAATCGGGTTGAATCATATAAAAAAGTTGCACTGATAAATTGAAGTCAGTAAGTTCGATTGAGGTAAGTTGAGCAGCATAAATACTCTTTTCAAAAACTTCTTTAGGTAATAATCCTACTCCAAGACCTTGAGCCAATAAATTCATCTGCAAATTGGTTCCTGTAACCTCAATTTTTATATTAGGTAACTGATTCAATTTATGGTACTCCGATACAAGATATTGGCGAAAACCGCACCCTTCAGTATTAAGAATCCATCCTAAAGACTGGCAATCGGCAAGATGCTGTACAGACATCTTTTTTAATTTTTTAGAAATAGTCGGCACAATTTGTAACTGACCTAAAATTTCTATGTTTATCTGGTCATTCTGTCCATAAGTTTGGGCTGTTGTTGAAAAAATGCAATCTAGCTTTTTTTCCTTAAATTTATCTAATAAATCGATACCCCAACCTGTGCTAATTTCTAAGTTTAATGTTGGATAACTTTGCTTTAAGTCTTCTAAAATACCTGACAAGATCGTGTCTGATAGACTTGTCGCAATACCAATCCGTAAGTTTTGGGTTGATAATTTATAGCTGTTCACTAATTGCCCTAATGCATCTATTTCAGCAGTAACCTGTGCACACTGCTCAAAAATTTGAAATCCTAGCTGAGTCAATTTTAGAGGGCGTGTATTACGGTCAAAAAGTTGTAATCCCAAATCTGATTCTAGATTTTGGATCCTTCTAGTAATAGCAGGTTGTGAAATACCTAATTGCTGGGCAGCCAGACTGGTAGATTGAACATTGACAAAACAAACAAAAGCTTCAATATCTTCAATTTTCATAATAGCTTAGGACAAGATTTATAAATAAAGGTTATATCCAATTATGATGTTTTTTTATGGAATAACCAGTAGTTTACTATTCATTTTATTTCATATAAGTAATGTTTTTAGCTCAACTTATCTCTGCCTGTACTCATAACTATAATTTTATATTTTTCAAAATCTTATTTTTTATATACTTTTATACTCTAGATAAGTTTTCTAAAAATTAGAAAAAGACAAATATTTCATCTTTTCTGTCCTTATTTATATATAAAAACTACGCTAGATAATTCTCCGCTTAGATGTTATTGAGGATGCTCAGGTAGTAAATCTACCAACCAGACTTTAGTCATCAGTTTATTTTGCGTACAATTGCCTTATTTAGATTACCTTTTGCTCAAGACCCTAAAGGTATTTCATAGATTAGAAAGCCCTCACCTTGGGCTTTTTATTTTTGAATCATTTAATTGATATTTACTAATTTCTCGTTAGTGATCTACTTGAGAGAAAAGTTACTTTTATTGCTTACCTAAAATGTAATTTTATAGCTTGAAGATTCAGAGGAACTTTTATTATTATCTTAATAATATTTAGTACAATAAAGAGATACAAGAAATGCCAAATCAATTTGATTCTGTTTCTATAACAAAAAAAGCGAATGTCTACTATGAGGGGCATTCTATTAGTCATGTAATTGAACTAGCTGATGGAACAAAAAAGACTCTAGGAGTTATTCTTCCATCAGATAAGGCTTTAACATTTAAAACTCATGTGCCAGAGCGTATCGAAATTATTTCTGGGAAATGCACTGTTCAAATTGGCGATGAACCAGAAGCTACAATTTATTCTAGCGGTGAATCTTTTAATGTTCCTGAAAATAGTAAATTTAAAATTATGACAAATGAAGTGATTGATTATGTCTGCCATTTAGAGTGATTTGTGACAGAAATACTATTTTCCATCATGGCAACTTATTTGGCATTGTATAACTGTTACTCATTATAAAAGTTAATAATATTTGTATTTTTAGTAAGACAAAGCTTTGATAATAAAAGTTTTATTATTTTTACAATGAATAAATTTTTAGCTCTAAAAGCGACATCCTTCAATTATAATTTAAAACAATGATTGGATTTAAAAAAACTATTGCAAGATTATAAAAACTCCTTTAAATACAATATATTAAAAAAAATTAAATATACATCCTGCTTCTTAAAATTCACTTATTAAACTATTGATTAAATTCAACCTTCTTTCAAGTTTGATATTAATAAGAAAACTTGATAGTAAGGGATATTTACTGTGAATCAAACTCAACATCACACCACGGAAGTTGCAATTTTAGGGGCAGGACCTGTTGGATTAACAATTGCAAATTACTTAAGTAAGCAAGGTGTACAAGTTACTGTTATTGAACAATTAGATCAGCTTATTGATTATCCAAGAGCCATTGGTATTGACGATGAATCATTAAGAACAATCCAATCTTTAGGATTAATTAAACAAGTTTTACCGCATACCACCCCAAATCATGCAATGCGCTTTTTAACTCCTAAAGGACGTTGCTTTGCAGATATCCAACCCATGACTCGCGAATTTGGTTGGCCACGTCGTAATGCATTTATCCAACCTCAAGTTGACCGTGTTTTACTTGAAGGTTTAGCGTTATACCCTACAACACAGGTATTTTTTTCACGCCACTTAAATAGTTTTACTCAAGACAAAGAACATGTAACTTTAAACCTCACTACAAAAGACAAAAAACAAGAAATTATTCAAGCACAGTACCTTATTGCTTGTGACGGCGGAAATTCATTTGTACGTCGTAATCTCAATATTAATTTTGAAGGAAAAACAGCACCTAACCAATGGATTGTTATTGATCTTGCAAACGATCCATTAGCTACCCCTCATGTATATTTATGCTGTGATCCAGTTCGTCCTTACGTATCAGCAGCTTTACCACATGGCATCCGACGTTTTGAATTTATGGTAATGCCAGGAGAGACCCAAGAAGAACTTAGTAAACCTGAGAACATTAATCGTCTATTAGGAAAAGTTTTACCTCATACCGATAATATTGAAGTCATACGCCAACGTGTATATACACATAATGCACGTATTGCAGATCGTTTCCGCGTAGACCGTATTTTATTGGCAGGCGATGCTGCACATATTATGCCTGTGTGGCAGGGCCAAGGTTACAATAGTGGTATGCGTGATGCATTTAATCTTGCTTGGAAAATGGCTTTGGTCATTAAAAAAGTGGCAAGCCCTGAAATTCTTGATAGCTATCAACTAGAAAGGAAAGACCACGCACAAGCAATGATTAATTTATCCGTTCTAGCGGGTCATGTACTTGCTCCACCGAAAAAATGGCAAGGTGTTGTTCGTGATAGTATTTCTTATGCATTGAACTACATACAACCCATAAAACGCTATTTACTAGAAATGCGTTTCAAGCCAATGCCAAAATATAATGAGGGAATATTGGCACCATTTTCAGGAAAAAATACACCTGTTGGAAAGATGTTCATACAACCTCATGTCCAGTTTGGAAATAAAGACAAAATTTTATTAGATGATGTCATTGGAAATAACTTTGCCATTCTCGCTTGGGGAGTCAATCCAACTTGGGGCATCTCACCCAATATTATGAAAAAATGGATTAAATTAGGCATTAAATTTATTCAAGTCGTCCCTAACGTGCAATTAGATGCACCAAATCAAACTTCTAATGCAGATTTCATTACAATCGGTGATGCAGATAGTGAAATCCGCACTTGGTTTGGTCAAACAAATCAATCTATGGTGATATTACGACCTGACCGTTTTATAGCAGGTCTTGCTATTCCCCAAACGGTGAATAGTATAAGTGAAGAACTTTTTGAAAAAATGCATTTAATTAACTAAAGTTTTTTAAGCCATTCTTTTGAATGGCTTTTTATATTAATTAAAGTCCAGATAAAATTGTTTTTTAAGTACATCTAAAATCAAATCTATAGCTTTATTAACATGATCTTTTCGATAAGAAACATATAAACCTATCATCGGTAATGGTTCTATCGTCTTTTTAACTATAATTTTATCTCCTAATAGAGGAATCACATACTGTGGTACCAAGCTCCAACCAATTTCCATTCCGACTAAATTAACGTTAAGTAAGATATTAGTTGAGTGCTGTACAACAGTGACGTTAAGCTTAGTTTTTTTAAAGAAGTTATGAATAATTCGATAAAGTTCTGGCGATGACTCTTCATTGCAAATCACAAAATCATGTTGTTCAAAACTTTTTATACTAATGCGTTCCTGTTGAGCCTCTGGCGAATTTTTGGGAATAATTAAGGTAAGTGGCTCTTGAAATACCTGAATCGAAACCAGTTCATCTGAATCAGTTCCATAGCGAGTAAAAGCGATATCTATTTCGCCTTTTCTAAGCGCTACTAGTTGTTCATCATCCGTAAGGCTATGAAAATCAATTGTTAATTCTGGAAAATGCGCTCTTATATTGGGCATGATATAGGGGAAGATTTTCATTTCTGCCGCTGGAACAAAACCAATATTTAATTGTTCTTGTTCAACTTTGGCAGTTTGTTGAGCCAAACTAATTGCTTTCTCTGTATGTTCTAAAATGATTAGAGCTTCTTTAAAAAAGACTTCTCCTGCTTTGGTCAGTTCAACTTTTCGCTTACTTCGTATAAAAAGCTGAACCCCCACCTCTTCTTCTAAATCTTTAATCTGCTGACTAAGAGAAGGTTGCACCGTATGCATACGCATTGCTGCCTTAGTAAAATTCAGCTCTTCAGCAACCGCAACAAAGTAGCGTAAGTGACGTAATTCCATGTCATATCCTAATTATTGTCTTTCCATCTTTATTACATATCCAACGATATAAAAATGAAGTCATTATCGTAAGGAATGCACACAACTGGTAAGTTTTCTCATAGCCTATTTGGGCAATAATTAATCCTACCAAAACTGAACCAATGGCCATTCCGAAATCAAATAAAGTAAAAAAGGTTGAAACAGCATGCCCTATTCTCTTTTTCTCAACCGATTGTATTGCCATGGTTTGAAAAATAGGGAAAAGGGATCCGTATCCCATTCCTATGAGTACTGCCGCCAACCAATAGCCCCACTGTGTTTGCATCCAACTAACTAAAAATAAGCCTATTGAAAAAAGGATAAATGAAGGGTAAACCACGGAATTAGCCCCTCTTTTATCATAAGAATAACCTACCCAAGGGCGCACTATAATCATTGATATGGCAAATATAATAAAAAATATGCTGGTCGCCGCTAATAAGCCTTTTGTTTCACTATAGACACTAATAAAGCTCATAATGCTTGAATAAGACATTGCAGTAAATAAAGCAATAACGCCGATAGACATCACCCTTTTTTCAAAGATATCGTCAAATGTAATACTCCGCTTTGCAGAGACGACCTCCTTATCTTTTAAGGAAGAAACGGGAATAAGAAAACAAAAAATTAAACCTAAACAAACAATGAATGCTAAAAAGGCAAATAAATTATAAAAGCTTGTGTAACGTATCGTGGCTAATGCGATCATTGGCCCAAAAACAACAGCCAGATTCGTAGACATTACGAAATATCCCATACCCTCGCCCTTTCTATGCTCAGGTATAAAATCATTCACTATAGGCACTATTACTGTCGTCAAAATGCTAAACCAGATCCCATGCACACAACGAATAAGCAATAAAAGCCATAACTGATTTGCCCATAAATAACTTAATGCCAGAAGTGCAAATAATAATGCCGAACCTCGTAAGGCATATTTTTTACCTAACCGATCAATAATTAAGCCAGAAAAAGGACGAGTGATAATAGATGAAACCAAAAATAAGGTTAACGCCAAACCAGCCTGACTGATTGAACCGGATAATTCTTTTAAAATATAAAGTGGCAATATTGTGAGTAATGCATAGTAATAAATGAATAAAAAAAGATTGTTCAATACACACAGAATAAATGAACGATTCCAAAGCTTTTCCTTGGTAACTGAATACATTTTTCTTACTCAATATAGATGATTAGTAAAACCGTAATTCGACTCATATGCTCGATATAGTTATGAACTTACTAAAACATTCGGATGATCAAATTTGAAATTTCACTCAAATAATGCCAAATATGAAAAAAGCTCCTAAATATGAGCTTTTTTCATTGTGGTATTCAGATTATTGGGCCTGATGTAATTTGCGAATCACTAAAAGCATCAGTAATGCTGAAATGATAATTCCAGGGATGGCAGCAGAAATTACGCCTGTAGCACCGCTTCCCATCGCGAGTAATTGTCCAGCAATCGCAGGTCCTAACATTGCACCAATACGCCCAACCGCTGCGGCACTGCCTACACCCGTTGCCCGAATCTCAGTTGGATATACAATGCTACCGAATGCATATAAAACGCCTTGCCCACCAATTGTAAATGTTCCCATTAATGCTGCGGCTGCATACATCGCAGTAAGACTACCGGCTCCATTTAAACTAAATAAACCAGCTAAAATACCTATGTACATCAATATAATGACATAAGCTTTATTCCAGCGATCAATCAAAATACCCAAAACAACCGTGCCTAGTGCAGCGCCCATTTGGAAAAAGACTTGAGCTAAACTACCCTGTTGACGAGAGAATCCTAACTCCATAAAGAGAGATGGCAACCAACTCAACATGATGTATACAACCATCAAGGTAAAAAAATAGCTTGCCCAAAGTAATAGAGTCTGCCCTGCATAGTTATTTTGAAATAGATTTTTAAAAGAGCTTTCTATGCGTGTAATAGATTTATCCTGAAATCTAGTTTGTAAAAACTCCCGTGACTCTGGTAAAAATTTGATCATAAGTGGAAGTACAAGAAGAGGAACGATTCCACCAACGTAAAAAATTGTTTGCCAATGTCCACTTACATCGTAGGCTGCCAATAATGACACCAATATGGCTCCTATTGGCATACCACAATACATCAAACCGACAGCACGCCCACGATTTTCGCTAGAAACAGCTTCCGAAACTAGAGCAATTAAATTTGGCATTGCAGCCCCTAATCCAGCTCCTGCTAAAAAACGTACCAACAGCAACATATAGAAACTATTTACCCAAACGGTGCAAAGGGTAAATACTGCAAAAATAGCGACAGCCCCGATTAACACCATCTTACGGCCAATGCGGTCTGCATAACGTCCACCAATTAATGCACCGGGTAATAACCCCAATATTCCGACACTAAAAAAAATACCGAGTTGAGAGCTATCTAGACCAAAAGATTCTCGAATACCTACAGCAGCGATACCCGCTGCTTGAATATCAATCCCTTCAATCACAGCAATTAAAAAACAAATGACGATCGTAATAATAGAGTGCTTATTTCCTGCACGGTCCATAGAAAAATCCTTTTCTACTAGTTTAAAAAATCATTCACCATCATTTCTTAACTGCTTTTATTTCTAAATTATCCTTAAGTTCTATAGTTTCATAAAAAAATAAAAAAACATTTACTACATTTCACTTAAATACTTTAGTCTTATAGGAATAACCTATAATAAAATTAAAATAAACATACATTTCAATTATTTAAATTACAAAAATAAAATTTAAAATCTAAAAAACATATTAATCACTCAACAAAAATAAAATCTATTAATAGCTAAAAATTATAATGAAGTTCAAATTAAGTATTAATAATATCCACTCATGGAAAATATTTATAATTAACCATAAAAAAAACCGCCATATAATCATGACGGTTTTTATTTTCAATATTAAATAAGCTTTTAGTATAACAATCCTAATTAAATTAATTTTCGTAATTCAATAGACACATCTAGCAACTTTTCTTTATCAAAGGCGCTAGAACTAGAAACCAATTTTTTTAAATGCCTAACATCACGCGCCTGATTGACTGCAATACCTGCTACAACGATACCTTGGTCTAACCCAAATAAGGTGAATCCAACTTTTTTGTCTTCTTGCAGATTCATATTGCCTCGTATATGCCATTCTTTTGCAGACATATCGCCAACGAATTGAAAATTAATATCATATTGATCTGTCCAGAACCATGATGGATTAGCTTTAGGTTGCGCTAATCCCATGACATGACGAGCAAAAGTGCCTGCTTGATTATTGGCATTTTCCCAAGTTTCAATACGGACATAATTACCATCTGCACGCAACTGAGTTGCTACATCACCAGCAGCATAAATATCTGGATTCGAAGTTTGGCAGTTTTCATTCACTTTAATGGCAAAATCGACGTCTAAACCAGCATCTATGGCCAATTGAGCATTCGGTACAATCCCAATGCCATAAACAACAGCGTCGGCAATCAGCTCTTCACCACTTTCCAATAGTACGACTATTTCTTCCCCACGTAAGGTGACATTCGCAATTTGCACATTTAAGTGAATATCTACCCCTCGGTTGCGGTGTTCATCAAGTAAAAATTGGCTAATAATTGCTGGTGAACGCCCCATAATCATTGGACTTTGTTCAATTAAGGTCACCTGACAATCTTTAAAACGAGCACTTGATGCTAATTCAAGACCAATAACCCCACCGCCTACAAGCAAAATGCGCTTCCCTGCTTGAAAGACTGGAACCAAGGCTTGTGAATCCTCCAAATTTCGCAGGGTATAAACATTTTTACCGACTGCATCTAAAATTGGAAGACGACGAGGAGCCCCTCCTGTCGCGAGTAATAACTTGTCATAGTGAATACTTTCACCATTTTTCAAAATCACTTGATATTGTTCAGGCTCAATGCGTACAACCGCATTGCCTTGAATGGCTTCGACACCTAAATCTTTCAATTTTTGTTGTGACAGAATTTCAATTTTGGTCTGTTCAGGCCTTAAAATCATATCTTTAGATAAAGGAGGACGCTCATAAGGCAGATGTGATTCATCTCCAATCAAAATGATTTTACCGTCGTATTTGTTATTACGTAGTTCCAGAATAGCACTTGCACCTGCCTGTCCAGCACCGATGATGACAATAGTTTGAGTATTCATCGTTTTATCCTTTATTTCAGCTCGGCAGATACAATGCCAAAACCAGCAATCCATTCACTGATAGGTTCATAGCAATGTAAGGTCATCTCATAATCGCCAACAGCTTCTAATGCCGCAAAAGCAGCCATCCATGTACGAACTTCTTGCCCACCACGTCCACCTTCACGGCGAATTTCATCTTCAGTCATATTTTCAAGCGCAGCAAAGTCTGCATTTTTGAATTTTTCCAATAACTGTTCGTCCCACTCTGGATTAAGTGGAACAGATACGCTCTTGTCACCTGCTGCCAAACGCTGTCCCACTGAAATGATTTTGGCCTGACGTGTATTACGAGCTTCAACAGTTGGGTTACGCCCAGCGATTAGAAACTCTTCAACTTCTGGAGGTGCAGAGCCCATTTGAGGGGTTGGTGGATCGTGTGAAAGTCCACCTGTACCCAATATCAATATACGTTCATTTTCTAAATTAATTGAGTTGATGAAAGCCCCAACCGCTCGTCCTAAAGCAATCGTTCGTTTTGTCGTAGGCATTGGCGCAGCAGCACCATTAATAAATATTGGAATGGTTGGGTAACGATTAAGTTGACCATCACATAAAAAATGCAGCGGTTGGGTTACGCCATGATCCGCTTGCATACGATATGAATATGCAACATCCACACCTTCATCAAGTACACGTCGAATTAAACCCAATGCTGTGTTTTCTGGCACATTGAGCTCACCTGGACCATAATTCCAATCACCTGCCGCCGTCGCACGTACACCCACGCAGAAACTCGGCATCAGGTCATAAAAGAAGCCGTTAAAATGATCTGGCCCAAAAGCAATAATTAAAGTTGGGTCGTATGCTTTGACCTCGGCTGCCAGTTTTTCAAAAGTATGACGCACCTTTTGTTCTTGTTGTTTTTCTGCTGGAGACGCAAATTCCATTAGCGGGCTATGAGAAGCACAAATAAGTTTAACAGTCATGATTAGCTCCGAAATAAGACAGTTTTTAGCTGTCTTATTAGTCCATTAATATCGGATTAAAATTAAGCATCAAAAAAACCAGCGTTCGCTTGGCGTAAGCCACGAATACCCAAACCACAGTCAGCATTTATAAAAACGCCAGATAATGGTCGGTTATTTTGACGAGATGCGAGCAATACATAAGAACCAGTCATGTCTTCTGGTTCTGGTAAGAATCTCAATGGCATACCTTGCCCAATTTTTTGTGGATCGCGGGCATCAAGTAATCCTAGATTTTCCTGGCCAAGGGATGCGGCACCTTTCACATTGACATTCATGCCAGATGGAGCAACTGCATTCACACGCACTTTCGGTGCCAGCTCATAGGCCAGTTCACGCACTAAACCTACACCAGCATGTTTTGATGCGGTATAAATTGGACCACCACCAGATGAATAAAACGCTGAGTTAGATAAGGTAAAAATCATCGAGCCTTCAGTTTTGAGTAACTCATCTAAAGCTGCTTTTGCACCAAGCAAATAGCCTTTCGTGTTAATACTCATGATTTCATCAAAGGCTTTATCTAACTGTTCGCCACTCATGTTAACGATGTCGGCATAATGATCCCAAATACCAGCGTTACCAATAAAACAGTCCAGCTTTCCAAAACGTTCTACTGTAGCCTGCACAGCGCGAACGTTATCCTGAAAATTAGCCACATCTCCATTAATCGCCACAATTTTGTCACCATAGCGTGCAATCAATTCATCTACTTTTGACTGTGAACGTTGCAATACACCAACATGTGCACCCTCTTGTAAAAAGCGCTCAACCAACGCAAGCCCGAGGCCTGAGCCACCACCCGTAATCAGCGCAACTTCACCCTCTAACCATCCCATCATTACGCTCCTGCCATTTCGACATAGAGTGCACCATCTTCAATCACGACAGAGAATGTCTGAATCGGATCAGTCGCTGGTACACATTGTGGTACGCCAGTTTTCAAACAAAAACGTGATGCATGAAGTGGACATTCAACCGTGCCATCATCTTCTAGGTAGCCTTCTGACATAGAAGCATTACCATGACTGCATTTATCATTCATAGCAAAAAACTCACCATTGAAATTGAATACTGCAAGTGCAGCAATATCACCTACATTACAATCTACTTTCAGCGCTTCGCCTTCATCCAACTCATCAATCTGACAAACGAAAATCTTATTCATTAGAAAAACACCGTAATATTGTGAGAAATCAAAGTTGCTTGATCGAGGGTGATATCGCGTTTAGCAATTTTCCAACCTAAACTACTGCTATCATCTTTTCGAATCAGATCAACTCGTTTACCAACATAGGTCAATACGTCTTTTTCTTTTTGCGAGCGATAAAGCAAATAATTACTAAAAACTTGATATTCATTTGCTTGCGCAGTTGCTTCGACCCGAATATTAGTAATCAAGTGACGAGTACGTGATGGCGGTTCTTCGGACCACGACATCCCTGTTTCTAATTTTGCTACGCGACGCTCTAGTACAAATTTGTCGTCGTGATAAATCCATGTTGATGGTGGGGCAATACATTTACGACGATCACGTGTTTGCGCATTTGTCGTCGTTTTGAGCATATATAAAATGTCTTCGCTTAAGATGTCCAACCAATCACGGAATTTCCAGTCATCTAACAATTGTGCTTCTGCATATAGAAACTGACTAATGTCGTGGTGAAGTTCCAATCCAATAGAACGCCATATTGGCTGTGGTTTTAATGAGTCAATGATCTGGTTCATTTCACAAGCTCCTTCTCATCCTTTTTAGCCGCTTTTTTCAAAAGCTCTTGCTCATAAGCCTCATCTGCCCGTTGTACGTCTTCCCATTTTTCATGCATCAACAGGTTTGCCCAATGACGATACATGCCACGTGCAGCAGTTTCAGAGAAAACATGGTTAGTAATACCGGGGATACCATCTTCACGGTATTTTTCATTGCCAAGACCCATTTCCATAATGAGTTTGCTTTTTCGCGCTTTATAACCACGTAACACTTTCTGGATCTCAATCCAGTTTTCACCATCGTCTGCTTCAGCAAAACCAGCTGGGCCAAATGCTCGGCAAGCATTCAACTCCATCGCTTCTTTGATGTGCTGCGGCGCTGCTTTGTCCGTGATACAGAAAGCCCAAACTTCGGTTTTATCTGGTCCACGTGGATGCCAGATGCGCATCGTCGTCATACCATTCAGCCAAGACAAAGTTGGGAACATGGTGTTATGTCCAGCCAAGCGTAAAGCACGAGTGTCACCCAAACGCTCTTTGGTTTCTTCATAGGTTTCGCGGAAGTAATCTGCTACTTGACCATCTACCCAGAAATTAGCATCTGGTTTTTCCGTAAGGAAGAAACCTGAACCATGACCACGTTGACCATATTGCACACAGCTTTCTGCTGTTTCCCAAACTGGACGTGCCGTTTGTGCTGTTCCTAATGCTTTGGAAGCATCATCATTTGGTTTACCACCTAAAACTTGTACTGCAGAGGCATGCGAGTACGGCGCGTGGTATTGATCAGAAGCAAACTGTTCTGCTGCAAATTTCCAGTTGCAGTTAATCTCCCATTTATGAATGCCACCAATGACTTCCGAACCACCTTCACGGCGGTCAATCATTGCATCGAGATACCAAGCAATATCACCCATATAGTCGAGTAATTCGGGTGTGTCATCTGCCCAACAACCAAAGACCAAACCTTTATAGCTTGCAACACGAGGAACCTCTTGCAATCCCCATTGCTCTTTACAAGCCCCATGTGGAAAAGCGATACCTTCCAATGGAATATCTTTAAGAGAACCGTCAATCCCATAGGACCAGCCATGATATGGGCAGGTAAACGCACGCGTATTACCACAGTCAGCATAGCTAACCCGCATAGAACGGTGACGACATTGATTTAATAATGCTTTAATAGAACCGTCTTTTTGACGTGTAACAATAATTGGGTCCTCACCCATATACGTATTGAAAAAGTCGCCTGATTTTGGAATCTGGCTTTCGTGACAAAGAAATAACCAACAACGTCCAAAAACACGCTCTAACTCTAGTTCGTATAATTGTGGATCTGTATAGATAGTTGGCGAGATACGTCCATTTTGTGCATCGACTAAAGCATCGATTTCACACACTTCAATTTTTCCATTCATGAGAAGCACTCCTGCTGCCGCCAAAAACGCACAACATAAAATTCAATTTGAATGGATAATGATTTTTTAACTGTTTTAAGTGAAATATTTTATTTGTTTCAAATTAGACTTTTTATGAATTATTCATTATAGATTTTAAATATTAAAATTAAGTTCGACTGATACTGATCAGTGGTTTTATAAACGGATTTATGGTTTTCAAGCATTTAGCATATTTTATTAACTATCCAACGTTAATAATAGGATTTTGGGATCACAACTGATATGGAATTACGTCATTTACGCTACTTTGTAATGGTGGCTGAAGAACTCAACTTTAGTAAAGCTGCACTTCGCCTCTACACAGCTCAACCATCATTAAGTCAACAAATTAAAGACCTTGAGGATGAGGTTGGCGTTACATTACTACATCGCACTAAACGTAAAGTTGAACTCACTGAAGAAGGTAGTGTATTTCTTGAACAAGCCCGTCTGACTTTAGCTCAGGCGGACAAAGCAATTGCAATGGCTCGTCAAGTTTCAAAATTTAAAAAACAACAACTGACCATTGGTTTTGTTCCAGTAGTAGAAATGAAAGTTTTCCCGTGTGTTCTTCCCAGTTTACGCATACAAAATCCAAACTTAAAAATTGAATTACGGAGCATGAATAATACCGAACAAATGGAAGCCTTAAAGAAAGGTGAAATTGACATTGCCTTTATGAGAGATAACTTAAATAATGATGAAATTCAGAGTCAGTTTGTATTACGTGAACCTCTAATGCTATTGCTTCCTCGAGATCACCCACTTGCTCAGTATGAGCGTATTCCAGTGAAGCTTTTAAATAATATTGATTTTATTATCCCATCGTCAGAACAGTCGTCGATTTTACATAATACAATTCTTAATTTTGCTGAACTTCATAAAATTAAATTTAATATTGTGCAAACTGCTCATAATATTTTATTTAACATTAATTCAATAGGGATGGGATTAGGTTGCGGGATCTTGCCTAGCTATATAGAGCCGCTCACTTTAAATAATATTGTCACTAGACCTGTTGATGTCGATCTACCTTTTTTAGATTTATTTGTAAGCTATCGCAAAGACGCAGAATCTTCTGGGGTTAAAGAATTTATGGATTTATTAAGTAAAGTTTTTTACTTAAATATTAACCAGATCTAACTTATCTTATTTAATACAAAAGTCTAAGATAAAATGACAAGGCTCAGCAAAAAACCAAATTTTTTAATTTAAATACAGGAAGAATAATAATTTATCCTTCCTGTATTTTTTACATTTTATTTAACATCATGTACTGCTAAATATTGTTTAATAATCTGGTTAAATTCTTGTGCTCTTTCAACTTGTGACCAATGACCACATTGACTAAAAATATGAGCATCAGCATAAGGTACAATATTCAAAATATCCCATGTACGAGATACAGGAATAACTACATCTTGCACCCCATGAATGAGTAGTACAGGAACTTGAATCTCTTTCATCTTTTCAAAATCAAGTGGGAATTCAAAGCGGTCACGGTCTCGTGCACCAACAACATCCATCAATCGATCTGATGCGTAGTCATTTTTTGCTGAGTCAAAACGAACTTTAACCAATTCATCTGTGACTAAAGACTTATCGACCACAAACATTTCTAAAGTTTTACGGATACCAGCTTCTGTCAATTCAGGATTAGCATGTGCTTTAAGTGCTGCCGTCTGCTTAGCACCACCCGTTCCCATTGATACAATACCTAGTACACGCTCTGGGTAATCCAATATAAACTGGAATGCTAACCAACCACCTAAAGAATTACCTACTAACCAGGTTTTTTCAATTCCTAAAGCATCTAATACACGGACTGCATGATCTACCCATGCACGGATACCGTAAGCTGTGCCTTCTGCAACAACAGTTTGTCCATAACCAATCGAATCAATAGCAATACAGCGTGCCTGCTCAGCAATTTGTGGTAAGTTCAACCACCAGTTTGCTGCTGCTGAAACACCAGTACCCGAACCATGTAAAAATAAAATTGGAGTACCTTCTCCAAGCTCATGATAATGAGTAAGCTCGCCTGCTGCTGTTTCAATCCATTTGTCTTCCAAACCAAAAAATGGATCTGTTTTATATTCGGGGATTTGTACTGTGCCCATGTCATTCCTCTTACAATTTATACAGCTCAACTCAAGATTAAGCTGCTTTTAGTAGGCCAAATTTTAAATGTTTTACTCACCCATCTTACCTGTTCACAGCGCCTAAACTGATACTTGTTTACGATGAGGTGATACAAAAAAAATATTAATAACCATTTGTTATTTAAATAAATATTTAAAAGTATTTAAAATTTATAGGTGTATGTCGTTGCAATACGATGTTCCTGCAAATCGCTTGCTTGGCCTGCAATATTGTCGAAGTTCACATCGATATACATCCACTGAAAACCCAAGCCTTTTAACTTCCCTTCTGGCACTACGTAATTCAGAATAAAATTGAATTCATCTTCTTTGCCTTTGTCTGTTAATGCACTTGATTCATAAGCTGAATCAATGCCCCAACCATGCCAATATTTTGCAGTGGTTTTTAAACCTTTAATGCCAAGATCACTAAAATCATAGCTATAAGCTACACCCACCGATTTCTCATCTTTACGGATAAAGCTCGCAACTGACCAGTTATCCAAATAAGGCTGAGGTACCCAACCTGCGAGGGATGGGAAATATGGTGCACCAGTTGCTGCACTCGGGTTACTACCATGGTCACCAAACATTTGCTGATAAGATAAACCTACGCTGTGTGAGCCATAAGTTAAGGTTGAGCCTATAGACAAGGCCTGATTATCAATATCACCATACAAGGCATCTCCCGACTCTGCATTGTCGAAAAAACGTATGTGTGAATCGACTTTTAACTTGTCATAATTGTTTTTATAGTTCACACCCAAGTAATTTTGACGATAGATATTCGTCACATCGCCATAAAAGTAACTTGCAGACCAGTTTTTATTTAATTGGTAATCTATGCCCGCAACATACATCCCATCAGTTTTACCATCATTATTTAATGCTTTAGGCCATAGACCAAAATCCATTGGCTGATTTTCATAACGGGCATTGATACTATCCAAATAACCTAACGTTAATTTGGTGTTTTTAAGATCTTTTGACTCCAGCCATACCCCATTATAAGTGGTCAATAATTGACGTGATGGATCAAAATGAATGACTGGTGTTACAGGTAAAATTTCACCAATTCGTAATTCAGTTTGGCTGATTTTCGCTTTAAGAGTTGCTCCTATTTTTCCAAACTGGCGCTCTTGTTTTCCTGTGCCTGTACCAGAAATCCCACTGTACGGCAGAACCCAATCGGCATTACGGTCACGGCCATCCAGACGCACAGCGTACTGTGCTAACACATCAACACCGAGTTGTAACGCCCCAAACTGTGCATAACCCGATTTTGCATCCAATGTCACAGCTTGCGACCAACTCCCCCAGTTTTTTGCAGGGGTGTCATCATACTGACGATCTAAATAGAAGTTTTTAAATTTAAGCTGAACCTGACTATCTTCAACAAAACCAGCATGTGTGCCAGTAGCCCCTATTGTTGCTATTGCGCAAGCCATTGCGATCCATAACGTTTGACGACGCATTGCGTACTTCCTTTCAATCAATCCATGAAACCAAGCCCTATCATGCTCAACTCTATTTTTATGAAAAATTCGACTAGAGTATTAAGATATTTTTCTTTTTAAACTCAATGCTTTAAAAAAAGGTTACTTTTCCAGTAATGAGGATTTTTAACAGATCACTAAAAACGATTAATCATCTACTGAAAACCAGAATAAACATTTGTTATATATATTTTTTTTATTAAAATATCTTTATTTAAATTTGCTATTTTTAATTTTCTAATCGTTTTTTTATTTAAATAGAAGCTCATCCAATCAAAAATGATGTCCATCCATTTATAGAAAATAACGCTTATACCCAAGTTATTTCATCTAGATCAAATCAGTAGATGAAAAAAAGCACTCTCGTGGAGTGCTCTTTTTCATTTGTAAAAAACTTATGCGCTCATTACTTTCGCTTTTGACATGGTCAAGGCAAGATCTTCAATCATATCCTCCTGCCCCCCAACCGTACCACGGCGACCAAGCTCTAATAAAATTTCACGTGCAGAGACACCATATTTAGCTTCAGCACGTTTTGCAAACAACAAGAAAGAAGAATATACACCTGCATAACCTAACGTTGCTGCATCACGATCGGCACGAATTGGATTTAGCATCATTGGAATCACAAGATCTTCTGCAATATCCTGTACTTTAAACAAGTCTACGCCTGTTTCTATTTGCATACGATTTGCAACTGCAATAAATAACTCAAGTGGTGTATTGCCTGCTCCAGCTCCTAGACCAGCTGCCGCCAAGTCGACCCGAATTGCGCCAGCGTCAACCGCAGCAACAGTATTGGCAACGCCCATACCCAAGTTATGGTGACCATGGAAACCTAACTCAATACTGCTATCAAGTTCTTGGCGAAGTAACCCAACCCGATCGGTAACATCTTGTGGCAACATGTACCCAGCAGAGTCAGTGACATAAATACAGTTAGCACCGTAAGACACCATTTTTTTTGCTTCTTCTAGCAAATGTTGTGGCGATGCCATATGTGCCAACATTAGAAAGCCTACTGTGTCCATTCCCAATTTTCGTGCAGCAGTAATATGCTGTTCAGACACGTCTGCTTCTGTACAGTGTGTTGCAACACGAATGGTTGAAACACCAATCTCATGTGCCATTTTTAAATGGTCAACTGTTCCAATGCCAGGCAATAACAACGCTGACACCTTGGCATTTTTCATGCGTGGCACAACAGCAGATAAATATTCTTCATCTGTTGCAGCAGCGAAACCGTAGTTAACGGAACTCCCCCCTAAGCCATCACCATGAGTCACTTCAATTAATGGCACACCCGCTTCGTCTAACGCGGTTGAAATGGCAATCATTTGCTCAACTGTAGTTTGATGACGTTGTGGATGCATACCATCACGTAAAGTCATATCATGCACAATAATCTTAGACATACGGTTTCTCCTTAAACAACTTCAGCTTTTTGATTAGATAAAACGCGTTCTGCAAACATTTCTGCAGTACGTGCAGCTGCCGCAGTCATAATGTCAAGGTTACCTGCATATTTCGGTAAATAATCACCTAGACCTTCTACTTCAAGAAACATAGAAACACGATTGCCATCAAATACAGGTCCATTCACGAGTTTGTAGCCCGGAACATATTTTTGGACTTCTTTGATCATGGCATTGACTGATTCCGTAATTGCAACTTGGTCAGGCTCTCCTTCAACTAAACAATGTACTGTGTCACGCATCATTAATGGTGGTTCAGCCGGGTTAATAATAATGATGGCTTTACCTTGTTTGGCACCACCAACTTTTTCAATTGCTCCAGCAGTTGTACGGGTAAATTCATCAATATTTTTACGCGTACCTGGGCCAACCGATTTAGTCGAAACCGTTGCAATGATTTCAGCATAGCTAACCGTTTGTACCCGTGAAATTGCCGCGACCATTGGAATAGTTGCTTGCCCACCACAGGTCACCATATTTACATTGGGTACTTCACCTGCATCTAATAAAGCTTCCAAATTCACTGGCGGCACACAAAATGGACCAATTGCCGCAGGAGTCAAATCAATCATTAACACCCCAAGCTCATTGAGCTTGCGACTGTTCTCTGCATGTACATATGCTGAAGTTGCATCAAAAGCAATTTTGATATCATCTTCAAGTACGTGAGATAATAAACCATCAACGCCTTCAGCCGTGGTTTTTAAACCCATTGTTGCAGCACGAGCTAAGCCTTCAGAAGTAGGATCAATTCCAACCATCCATACTGGCTCTAAAACTTCACTACGCTGCAATTTATACAGCAAATCTGTTCCAATATTTCCTGGACCAATTAAGGCACATTTTATCTTTTTCATTTCCTTATCCTTTATTCAGCAGCAAAGCATGCAACAACCGAATTGAAGCCTTCAATTTCAACTTTAAACTCATCCCCAGGATGAGCCACCACCATTGGACCCAATGCCCCAGTCAGGACAATATCTCCTGCTTGTAATGGACGTCCGCGTCTTACCATTTCATCAGCTAACCAAACTGCTGCATTCAATGGATTAGCTAAACAAGCTTTACCAACACCTTGCGAAACGACCTCATTACCACGAGTCATCGTCATTTTGCAGTTAACTAAATCAAGTTGATTAAGCTGTACTGGACGTGAGCCCAACACAAAAGCTGCACTTGATGCATTGTCAGCAACCGTGTCAATCAATGAGATTTTCCAGTTCTCAATGCGACTATCGACTATTTCAATAGCCGGTAAGGCATAGTCAGTTGCACTAATAATGTCTGCATATGTATGTCGGGCTTGGGTTAAATCCTTTTTGAGTACGAGCGCAATTTCAGCTTCAACTTTTGGCTGAATCAACTTACCCGCTGGAATGAGTTCACCATCGCCATATGCCATATCAGCAAATAACATCCCAAAGTCAGGTTGATCTACGCCAAGTTGGGCTTGTACCACTTTAGAAGTGAGGCCAATTTTTCGACCTACTAAACGGCGCCCTTCCGAGAGTGCACGTACAGTATTGATTTCCTGTACTGCATAAGCGATATCCATATTTGCCTGTTCACCACCGAGCTCAGTACGAATAGGAATAATCGCAGTTTGTGATAGTTCAGCTTGTCTTAAGGCAAAAGCAACTGAATCAACAACAGCAGAATTCGACATCAATATTTCCTTAAACTGCAAAATTGAACGTATACTGCGTTACTGAAGGTATAAAAACGGAATACGAAGTTCAGGCAAAGTTAGACACAACAAATCCCTTGTATTTTCCGAGACAGCTACCTACTGGAACGTGTACATAAAACGGTTTAAGAATGGAAAAATCCCCATCTAAATGCCAATACTTATTTTGTTTCATATAATAGTTTTTATTTATAATCAGGCCACAAATGCCTTTGAAGATTAATATTAAGTATCCATAATAATTTTATTAATCCATATTTTTTTAGAGATTAGAAAAATACTAATATTTTCAGTTTTCCAATTTTATATATATTACTCTAGATAATTTCACGTTTAGACATTATTAAAAATACTCAGGTAGTTCTTCATTTACCTACCTTAATTAATTTAAAAAAATAAATAAAAAATCGTTTTAACTACGCTTGAAAGTTTACAGATAACTTTCAAGCGTAGTTAATCAGACCATTATTGATAAGTTTAACTTAGAAAACTTTTTTTACAGACACTGTAAGTGTTGAGTCAATCGGATTTGAAATAGGTGCATCTGGCTCACCATTACTATACTTCTTATAGAACCCATTTTTATCCCAAGCTTTGGTATAGGCCAACCCCGTATTCCATCCATCGCCTAAATCCTTAATAAGCTCAACCTTAACATCCTGAAAATTAGCTTCCGAGAAATTTTTAATTCTTTCATAGCCATAATGGGCACCAAAAGTCCAAGTGTCATTGATAGGCTGTGTAAAAGTTAAATCCAGATATGTTGTTCCTCTTGAATTTTTACCCTCAGGGCCGCCCATCGTCTTGGAGTTATAACCTGCATAATCTGGCGTGTAGGTAATGAAATATTTAAGCGTTAAAGGTCCATAACCAATCTGAGGCACAATTTCGCCATAGTTATAACTGGTACTACCCGTTTCAGGCGTGCTTTCAGCTCCCGGATAATAGTAATAAAAAACCGACATCCCAATTGAAAATTTATCGATTGTTTTTAAATAACCTGTATAAAAATCCCATTCAACTGAAGCATCCCGAAGGTAGTTTGAGCTCACACTTGATGCCCAAGTCCCGACAAAAAAACCATTTGGATTAGCATAATCCAGTCCACCTTGCAAAGCAGGTTTACCCCATGTTTGTTGAAACCCACGTGAAATATATTGGCTAGCAAAAGTAACATTTGCGCTATATGGAGAAGTTTTTTCTTGTTCGTTTAATTGTTCAGCATGTACAACACAGGTAGACATAATGAGAGAGGCTGCGCCTAAAATTTTTCTCATCTATTAATTCCTTTTAAATATTACCTATAATCTTAAAGTTTTAAAATAACATGATAATTCAATTTAAAACGTATTAAAAAGTTATAAATTTAAATTTCTCGACACTTCTTCTTCGCTATAGATTTCTTCAATACAATCTAAAATTTTAGGAATATAAGAACTTTGGTCCATGTTTCGCATGGATAGAGAAATGGGACTATAAGCCTCTAAGTCTAAGATATTTAAATAAGTTAGATTCTTCATTCCAATATCACAGGCACTTTCTGGAATAATACAAATACCCTCACCTGATGCCACTAAACCAAGCGCCATGTGAATTTCTCGTACTTCGGTCAGCTTGGCGGGGATTAACCCTAACTTTGTAAATAAAGCTTGAATAGTGGTCGAAAAATTAGGCTTAGGTGTCGTTGGGTAAGAAAAAATCGTCTCATTGGTAATTTGAGATAGATAAATTCCTGAATCTTGAAATTCACTTAATGGATGCTTTTTATGAATCGCGAGTTTTAATTTTTCTTTGCGAAGTAAAAGCCTTTTAATCGCTGGGTCACTAATTGGTAACCGACCAAAACCTAAATCGATTTTACCTAACTTTAAAGCCTCAACCTGATCTCTTGTGCCACATTCAATAAGCTCGACATGAATGTCAGGATTTTTCTGCCTAAATAGATAAATGACCTGTGGTAAACGCCCATACAGAAGTGAACTGACATAGCCAACTTTCACAATGTTTTCGACCAACTTCATTTTTTTAGCCATCGAAGCAGCTTGAGCGGTATGCGTTAAAATTTGAACGGCATGTTGGTAAAAAAACAGCCCTGCTTCTGTCACTTTTAATGGACGCGATCCTTTCACAAACAAATCAATGCCTAATTCTTCTTCTAGTTTTTTGATTTGACGCGTGAGTGGTGGCTGGGCAATAAAAAGCTTCTCAGCCGCTTTTGTGAGACTTTGTTCTTCCACAACGGTAACAAAATAACGTAGATGTCTTAATTCCATTAATATACCTTTTTAGTATCTTAAAATACCGTTCTATATCTATTTTAGGCTATTACATTCTTCTATGGTATGTAAACAAGTTCGTAATAGTTGAAACTTCATGTATAGAACCATAGAAACCATACTTGTGGATATTCCAACTATCCGTCCTCACCAGTTGTCTGTGACTACAATGCGTACTCAGACTTTGGTGCTCGTTAAAATTACGACCACGGATGGTATTGTAGGTTGGGGTGAAGCGACCACCATTGGTGGACTGAACTATGGTGAAGAAAGTCCTGAAAGTGTCAAAGCCAATATTGATACTTACTTTGCACCATTACTCGCATCAGTTAAAGATTTAAATGTGGCTCAAACACTAAAACTGATTCGTAAGAATATTAATGGTAACCGTTTTGCGAAATGTGCCATTCAGACAGCCCTACTTGATATTCAGGCAAAACGTTTAGGCGTGCCATTAAGTGAGGTTTTGGGTGGCCGTCTGCGTAATAGTTTACCTGTACTTTGGACGCTCGCGTCTGGTGACACTGAAAAAGATATTGCTGAAGCTCGAAAAATGATTGAGTTGAAACGTCATAACACGTTCAAACTCAAAATCGGTGCACGCCATTTGCAACTCGATGTTGATCATGTGATTGCAATTAAAAAAGCACTAGGTGCAGATATTAGTGTACGTGTTGACGTAAATCGTGCATGGTCAGAGCTGGAATGTATTCAAGGCATTCAACAACTGCAAGATGGCGGGATTGATTTAATTGAACAGCCTTGTGCTATTCAAAATATTGAAGCACTTGCGCGTTTAACACGCCGTTTTGATGTCGCAATCATGGCTGACGAAGCTTTAACTGGTCCTGACAGCGCGTACCGTATTGCAAAAAGTCACGGTGCAGATGTATTTGCGGTGAAGATTGAACAATCAGGCGGTCTGATGGAGGCATGCGAAGTTGCCAAGATTGCAGGTTTGGCTGGAATCGATCTTTATGGCGGCACTATGCTTGAAGGCCCTGTAGGTAGCATTGCTTCTGCTCATGCGTTTGCCACCTTTGAAACATTAGCGTTTGGTACTGAATTATTTGGTCCATTATTACTTACCGAAGAAATTTTGAAAGAACCGCTACGTTACGAAAACTTTGAATTGCACTTGCCAACGGCTCCAGGCTTAGGCATTGAAATTGATGAAGATAAAGTCGAGAAGTTACGTCGTTAAGGCAACAGGATAAGGAGTTTCCCATGTTATTTCATGTACGTATGGATGTGCATATTCCACTTGACATGCCAGCCGACAAAGCAAATGAAATTAAGGCCGTTGAAAAAGCCTATTCGCAAGACTTACAACGTCAAGGTAAATGGCGTCATATCTGGCGAATTACAGGCCAGTACTCAAACATCAGTATTTTTGATGTCGAGAGCAATGAAGAGTTGCACAATATTTTACAGGGATTACCTCTCTATCCTTACATGAACATCGAAGTGATGGCACTTAACCGTCATCCTTCATCTGTTCGTGATGATGATTCGTAAACCAAAAGAATTTTTTAAATGTGATCTCTGAAGTCCATTTAAAAACCAAGCAGATTATTCAGAAGGTAACAAGGAACGTGGCGGCACTTATTCGCTAGCAAAACAAAATGCCCGCAGCGCTGCCACCCAAAACCGTATTGCATACTTAAGGAGTTTTAGTATGAACCGTCAACAAATTGATGCGCTTGTAAAACAAATGAATGTCGACACTGCTAAAGGTGAAGTCGATGCACGTGTTCAACAAATTGTTGTGCGCCTTCTCGGGGATTTATTTCAAGCCATTGAAGATTTAGACATCCAACCTTCAGAAGTATGGAAAGGTTTGGAATATTTCACAGACGCAGGTCAAGCAAACGAACTTGGTCTTTTGGCAGCTGGTTTAGGTTTAGAGCACTATCTTGATTTACGTGCTGATGAAGCTGATGCAAAAGCTGGCGTTACAGGTGGCACACCACGTACCATCGAAGGCCCACTTTATGTCGCTGGCGCGCCTGAATCTGTTGGTTTTGCGCGTATGGATGATGGTACAGAATCTGGCAAAATCGATACCTTAATTATTGAAGGTACTGTGACCGATACTGATGGCAATATCATTGAAAATGCTAAAGTTGAAGTATGGCATGCTAACAGTTTGGGTAACTACTCATTCTTTGATAAGTCTCAATCGGACTTCAACTTACGCCGTAGTATTTTAACTGATGCTGATGGTAAATATGTTGCATTAACCACAATGCCAGTGGGTTATGGTTGCCCACCAGAAGGTACAACTCAGGCCCTTCTTAACAAGTTAGGCCGTCATGGTAACCGTCCATCTCACGTTCACTATTTCGTTTCTGCACCAGGTTTCCGCAAGCTTACAACTCAATTCAACATTGAAGGTGATGAGTACTTATGGGACGACTTTGCCTTCGCAACTCGTGATGGCTTAGTGGCAACAGCAGTTGATGTAACTGACCCAGCTGAAATCCAACGCCGTGGTTTAGATCACGCTTTCAAGCACATCACATTTAACATCGAACTTGTTAAAGATGCCGCTGCGGCTCCTTCAACTGAAGTTGAACGTCGTCGCGCTAGCGCTTAATTGAAAGTGTATGTGAGTTAAAAGTTCGCTTTTGACTCACAAAATTTATTCCATTTATTACTACCATTAAGAATTTAAATAAATTTTTAGCGTTAGTAATAACATTACGTTACCTCATGCTCTAAGGTTTCTCACATGATTGACAAAAGTAAGTCCTCTCTTAGCGAGGTACTATCGCAGATTAAAGATGGTGCAACCATTCTGATTGGTGGTTTTGGTACCGCAGGACAACCCGCTGAACTCATTGATGGACTGATTGAACTCGGTATTAAAGATTTAACGATTGTCAGCAATAACGCTGGTAATGGCGATTATGGTCTGGCGAAACTGCTTAAAGCTGGTTCGGTTAAAAAAGTGATCTGTTCTTTCCCACGCCAATCAGACTCTTATGTGTTTGATGAGCTGTACCGTGCCGGAAAAGTCGAGCTTGAAGTGGTGCCGCAAGGTAATCTGGCATGTCGTATTCAAGCTGCTGGTATGGGACTTGGTGCTGTGTTTACCCCAACGGGCTTTGGAACACTTTTAGCAGAAGGTAAAGAAACCCGTGAAATTGATGGTAAAGACTACGTACTCGAATATCCGATTAAAGCTGACTTTGCCTTGATTAAAGCTTACAAAGGCGACCGTTGGGGCAATCTGGTTTACCGTAAATCTGCACGTAACTTTGGCCCGATTATGGCTATGGCTGCTGATGTCACGATTGTTCAGGTTTCTGAGGTGGTTGAGCTAGGTGGCCTAGATCCAGAACACATCATCACCCCAGGTATTTTTGTACAGCACGTTGTTCAAGTACAGCCCGCACAGTAAGCAATAAGGAGAAATAACATGAGCTACCAGAAACTCAGCCGTGACCAGATTGCAAAACGTGTGGCACAAGATATTCCAGATGGTGCCTATGTGAACTTGGGTATTGGTTTACCGACTAAGATTGCAAGCTACTTACCTAACGACAAAGATATTTTTCTTCATTCTGAAAATGGCCTGTTGGCATTTGGCCCACCGCCAGCGGCAGGTGAAGAAGACCCAGAACTGATTAATGCGGGTAAAGAGTTTGTAACCATGCTTGAAGGCGGCAGCTTTTTCCATCATGGTGACTCATTTGCGATGATGCGTGGTGGACACCTTGATATTGCCGTGCTTGGCGCATTTCAGGTTGCAGCGAATGGTGACTTGGCGAACTGGCACACGGGTGCACCGGATGCGATTCCTGCGGTAGGTGGTGCGATGGATTTGGCTGTAGGTGCTAAAAAAGTATTTATCACCACAGACCATGTGACCAAGCAAGGTGAGCCAAAGATTGTAGCTGAGCTGAGCTATCCGGTTACGGGTAAACACTGCGTTGACCGTATTTACACCGATCTTTGTGTGATTGATGTGACTAAAGATGGTTTAAAGGTGATTGAGAAAGTGGAAGGTCTTAGCTTTGATGAGTTACAGGCTTTGACTGGTGCAACTTTGACTGATGCGACTCAAAGGTAAGGTTTGCATAGCAAAAATCTATTACAGCATTCTGTATCGTGACAGGCGACATGGATGGCGCCCGTTGGACAGGGAGGCAAGGAAGCCTCCTCTGTTCAACACAGGTTTTTGTTACTTTTGACCTTTCAAAAGTAAGGTATCGCTTATGCAACAGACCTACGGATATCACAGTAGATTACAGCCGTGATGTTATCCGTTGATATGAAAATTTGTAAATCATCACAACGGGGTCTTATCTGTTTAAGTCAAATGCCACCAGTTAATTCGTGTCACTTTTTTAAAAAAGTAACCAAAAACCTTTGTTACTCAGACACAACATCCCAGTTGTGCTGAGTAACGAGGCGACGTCCATGTCGCCACCACGAAATACTTACGGAGAATGGCTAAAAAGGCCTGAAGTAAAGGACGAAAGTTAGAATGAAAAACGCTTATATCATCGATGCCATCCGTACTCCATTTGGCCGTTATGCCGGTGGCCTTGCACCTGTCCGTGCCGATGACCTTGGTGCTGTGCCGATTAAAGCGCTCATGCAGCGTAATCCGAATGTAGATTGGGAACAGGTCGATGATGTGATCTATGGCTGTGCTAACCAAGCCGGTGAAGATAACCGTAACGTCGGTCGTATGTCAGCACTGCTTGCTGGTTTGCCGTACCAGGTGCCAGCAACCACCATTAACCGTTTGTGTGGTTCTTCACTCGATGCCATTGCCATTGCTGCCCGCGCCATTAAAGCAGGTGAAGCAAACTTGGTGATTGCAGGTGGTGTAGAAAGCATGAGCCGTGCTCCTTATGTGATGGGTAAGTCTGACAGTGCTTTTGGCCGTAGCCAGAAGATTGAAGACACCACCATGGGCTGGCGTTTCATTAACCCTAAACTTAAAGAATTGTATGGTGTAGACACCATGCCCCAGACTGCCGAAAACGTCGCTGAACAGTTCAACGTTAATCGTGCAGATCAGGACCAGTTTGCCTTGGTGAGCCAACAACGCACCGCAAGCGCGCAAGCCAAAGGCTTTTTTTCTAAAGAAATCGTGGCAGTTGAAATCCCTCAGCGTAAGGGCGATGCTGTTGTGATTGATACCGATGAGCACCCACGTGCATCAACTACACTTGAAGCTTTAAGCAAACTTAAACCTGTGGTTAAAGCAGATGGTTCTGTGACTGCAGGTAATGCTTCAGGTATTAACGATGGTGCAGCGGCACTACTGATTGCTTCTGATGAGGCAGTTAAGGCCTATAACTTAAAACCGCGTGCCAAGATCATTGCTTCAACAGCAGTGGGTGTAGAACCACGCATTATGGGTTTTGCTCCGGCACCAGCCATTAAAAAATTACTTAAACAAGCCAACCTGACTTTAGAGCAGATGGAAGTGATTGAGCTTAACGAAGCTTTTGCTGCACAAGCTTTGGCCGTGACTCGTGATTTAGGTTTGCCAGACGATTCTGACAAGGTAAATCCAAACGGTGGTGCAATTGCTTTGGGTCATCCACTTGGTGCGTCAGGTGCACGCTTAGTGACTACAGCCCTAAACCAGCTTGAACAGACAGGCGGTCGTTATGCTTTGTGTTCAATGTGTATTGGTGTAGGTCAAGGCATTGCTTTGATTATTGAACGTGTTGAAGCACTTTAAGGAGAAACAAATGCCATCTTTTCAATCTGCCGATGCACAAATTAACTATCAAACTTTTGGCGAGCCATCTTCCCCTGCTCTGGTATTTTCCAATTCTTTGGGCACTAACTATGGCATGTGGCAAAAACAGTTTAATGAGTTAAAAGATCAATTTTTTGTCATCTGCTATGACACACGTGGCCACGGTTCATCATCTACGCCTGAAGGTCCTTACACTGTAAAGCAATTAGGTGAAGATGTTGTCCGTTTACTAGATCATCTGAATGTTAGCAAAGCTGCTTTTTGTGGTATTTCTATGGGTGGTTTAACTGGTCAATGGCTGGCAATTCACTACCCTGACCGTTTTAGTCATGTCATTGTTGCAAATACTGCCGCTAAAATTGGACAAGAACAAGCATGGCTTGACCGTGCAAAATTAGTACGTGAGCAAGGTTTACAACCAATCGCCGCTACAGCAGCTTCGCGATGGTTTACAGATCCCTTTATCCAAAGTCATCCTTCAATCGTCAACAACCTGTGTAACGACTTAAGTGCTGGCAGCGCAATGGGTTATGCCAATTGTTGTGAGGCTTTGGCTAAAGCGGATGTCCGTGAGCAGTTAAAAGACATCAAAATTCCGGTATTAGTCGTTGCTGGAACTCAAGACCCAGTAACTACTGTTGCAGATGGTGAATTTATGCAGCAACGCATTCCACAATCAAAACTTGCAGAAATAGATGCCTCTCATATTTCCAATGTAGAACAGCCAGAAGCTTTTAATAAAATCCTAAAAGATTTTTTATTAGGTTAGTTCTAATGATTCAAAAATGGCCTATAAAGGCCATTTTTTTATCTTGTAACTTTTAAACTTAATACCGAATCATGACCGATTTTAATTCGGTGTAATCCTCAATAAATGCATCTGAAAACTCTCTGCCAATTCCTGAAGCTTTTACCCCGCCAAATGGAACAGATGGATCTAAGAACGTATGCATATTGACCCACAAGGTCCCTGCTTCAATTTTAGGAATTAAACGTAAAGCTTTAGATAAGTCATTTGTCCAAATACTTGCGGTTAAACCAAAACGAGACTGATTCATGAGCTGAATAAGTTCTTCGTCAGTGTCGAACGGCATTACACCGACTACCGGACCAAAAGTTTCCTCAGAAAATAAAGGATCATCTGTATTTTTAAAGGAAATTAAAGTCGGCTGTACAAAATACCCTATCTGATCTAGAGCCTTACCCCCTGCAATAATCTGGTTATTGGCTTTAGCCATATCTAAATAATGTTTCACTTTATTAAAATGTGGCTGATTAGAGAGTGGACCAAACATACTTCCTTCATCCATAGCCGATCCAATTTTAAACTGCGAAAGTGCTCTAGAGAGTTTCTCGACTAGTTCATCATATTTTGTATGGTGTACAAAAAACCGCTCTGGCGATGCACAAACTTGACCTTGATGTACAAAAGTTGCTTGGAGCAAAGTCGGTAAAATCTCATCAATATTTGCATCAGCCAAGACGGCTATAGCATTTTTACCGCCCAACTCTAGACTTACCCGAGTTAAATCACTGCTCATCGCAAGTTTACCAATCGCAATACCTGTGGGCACTGAACCTGTAAAAGAGACTTTCTTAACCAGCGATGATTCAATTAAATATTGTCCTGTCTCCCCCTTACCCGTAACCACATTAATTACACCCGCTGGAATACCTGCCTCAATGGCAAGTTCAGCTAAACGTAATAAAGATAAGCTGGCAAACTCACTTGGTTTAAGCACAATGGTACAGCCAGTTGTTAAAGCTGAGCCGATTTTCCAAACACCAATCATCAGCGAAAAATTCCAAGGCACAATCCCTGCAACCACACCAATCGGTTGTCTTAAAGTAAAGGCCGTATATTTCTCACCTTGCATAGAAGGAATAGAGGGTTGCATGGTTTGACCATTAATTTTAGTTGCCCAACCCGCAAAATATCTTAAGAAAATAACAGATTGTGCGACTTCAAGATGTCTTGAAATATTGATAAGTTTTCCAGTAGACAACGACTCGAGCTGTGCAAGCTCTTCACCATATTGCTCAATTAAATCTGCTAGCTTGGTCAGTTTAACGCCACGTTCATACGGCGTAGTTTCAGCCCAAGCATTTTGAAAAGCATGTTCAGCACTTTTCACCGCATTTTCGACATCGTGTTGACTACCAATACTAATTTGAGCAACAACTTGTTCAGTCGATGGATTTACAATATCCACTTTGTCTAAATGCTCGGCAGCAACTAACTTTCCATCAATAAAGTGTCCATGTTGACGTGCCATAAATTGCTGTACGCTTTGTAAAATCTGAACTTCACTCATTTTATTTCTCTCAATTCATTTAAAAAGATCTATTAATAGATGTATTGCAGAATCAACTGCGCATATACATTGGTCTTGTCATCGTAGTTTTGAGTACCACCACTATGGATATCGTGTTTTGGTTTATAGAGTCCCACTAAAGGAATAACATTGAATTTTTTATTAACCGACCAGACCGAAAAAACATCCAGCTCATGTCCGTCTACATTAGTTAAAGACTTATTTACTGTTTTGAACTTATAGGCCAAAGCACCCAACATAAAATTTTCTTTTAAGTTCATCATGTAAGAAACTTGATGAATATCTGCATTTTTATTAAATGGACCAGCATAGTTTCCGGCAACTTCGCCCTGAAACCATGTACCAAAGCCGACTGTATTTCCATAAAACATAGGGTCGTATTGGTCTGAAAAATGACTAAAACGGTAACCGAATGAAGGCGTATATTTTGAAGATAAAAAGTTATAGTTCAGCGCTAAGTAGCCAGCATTTTCGTGGCTATCTTTTTTATCTTGAACTACAAACTCAGTTTTAACTTGCAGCTCTGGCAAAGGTTGATAATTCAAGCGTAAAGCATAATTTTTAAGGTCTTGTCGTCCTGAAACCTGTTCAGCATCTTCAAGGTCTAATACATTTAAATAGGTAAACCCAACGCCCTTATCTTTAAGCTGATACATCAGATCAGTCACAAACAATTCTGGTGAAAATTGTGCTTTATTGTTTGACTTTAAATAAGCCAGCTTTAGCGTTGTATTCTCTTGCGGTTTGTATTGAAGCAAACTTGTAAAATCAAAGCTTCGACGAGCTGCCAGATAATATGCTCCGCCCCGATCTAGTGTACCGTCCGCAGGCGCTTTACCGAGATTTAATGCATCACCCGCAATGAAGAACCCGTCACCAATCATGATATTTTGTCGACCCATACTTAAATCATAGGTCGTTAACTCATCTTTATTGCTGCCGTCTTTAAAACCAATGATCCATTCATTCACATCTGTTTTACGTTCTTTGCCATTACTATTTTGGCCTGCGTCACCATCATCAAATGTTGCCGAGCTAATACCGCTCAAGCTTGCATAGAGCTGATTGTTTTTAAAGGTGTATTGTCCTTTCGCACCATATTTAAGGTGGCCTTCTTGCCAATTGATTCTTTCATCCTCTAGGTTTTCGCCGTTATAGCTTTTACCGCTACTAAAAGCCCCAAAAGTTGCTTCAAAAGTCGGTTTAATTTCAATTTCACCAGCATGCACAGTTGAAAAAAATGAGACAAAGAGAGTCCCTCTCACAACCTGAGAAAATAAATTTTTCATTGAGAAATTCCTTTTTTGCGAACGGCCTAACCGTGCTCAAGTGTGGGTAACCGATTCGTTACCCACTCTAGATCATGCACCCGTTTAGTGATGGTCGTGCTGTGTGTTTTGCTCGTCTTCACCCAAGTTTAAAGTCGGGGTACTGTCAAAGAAGTTCCAAGGTTTGATGAGTGTATTTACCCATTCTGTTGGCATGATTGGCCACTCTTCAGCACGTGCCACATGGGTTGTTCCTGTTGTCATCCACACTACAAGGTCTTTATTTTCAATATTTTCATTGTTGCCAATGAATTGTCCTAACCCTGTATCATGAGTTGAACGGTTTGAATATTTCCCTTCTGGATAGCGTTCGTCTGGGTTGTACTGAGTCACCCAAATTTGCTTATCCATAAAGTTCAAACGTTTAAATAACCATTCATCTTTAGAGAAATTGGCTCCTTTTGCCACAGGGTGTGTTCCACCTGCAAACGGAATGAGTTGGTAAGAAACCGGATTGCCTAATTTATTTTCCTTGTTGAAATTCGTGAGTAAGCGAATAGTGGATGGATCAAATTTTTCAGCCGCATTTTGCTCATTCGTAATGACTTTACTGTCAATTTGCATTGAGCTTGTACGAACACCACCTTTGTCATTGGCTTTCACCACAGGGTCCATATGCATAAAGCTGTTGTTTTCCCCATCTACATCCATGTCTAAGCGGAAGTTATAGATGTGCTGATGCGTTGTACCCACAATATTATGGTCAATTAAAGTTCCATATTTGGTGTCTTCTTTGGCGGTACTGTCATGCATGGTGCGTGATTTAACGCCTTTAACAGCTTCAATACCCGTTGCACCCGCATTAATCCCAATTACACCATTTTGGGCAAATACCCAGTCAAACATGTAATCGTAGTTTCCAACCGTACTAATCCAGCGCACAACAAGTTCACGGCGGGCTTCACTGGCATCTTGATTACCAAAAATTTCGTGATGTTTATATTCAGGCCCAGCATAACGTTCAAACACGGCAATGGCATTTGGAATCACTTGTGGCTGGCCTTTATAGTCTGCAATCACGGCATCAAGTAAAACAGCGTTGTCGGGTGCATCAGTTCCCGGAAGAATAGATGAGGTAAGTGTTCCCATACCATATTCGCCAGAGTCCAAATAAGATTTGAAGTACCAACCAATATCAGGGTCGCCATATGGAACTACCATTCCCCCCAAGTTCCCTTCATACATGACTTTACGCTTCACACCTTTATCTTTATAGGTCACGGTTGAAAGTTGTAAGCCAACACGAGAATCTAACGCCACATGCAAACACCAGTTCCCCCAATGTATGGTTTGGCCAGTAATGCTAAAGTTTTTGCCCTCAGGTTCAGTAATATTAAGTGGTTTTAGCTTACTTGCTACGGGCTTATTCGACATATAAGGTCGATTTGCCATTGGCACAGGAATGATTGCGCCTTCTTCAATCTTGATAATTTTTTCTTTATCTAAATCGACTACAGCAACTAAATTTTCAATTGGATGCGCCCAGTAGTTACCATCCCCTACATCGAGATAAGCAACAACTTTTAATATATTGAGTTGTTTATCAAGCCCATCTTTACCGCCAAAATATCCAACAGTTAGCGGTGTAGCAATCACTTTCTTCACATCGGTAATGCCGCGTTTGCGTAAAGCTTCCTGATATTCTTTACTCGTTTCAATTACACGCTGTACGGCTTCAAAATTATCGAGTAACACCATTCCATGAGTGTCTTTCAGTACATTCCATTTGGTGACTTGTTGAGTGTTAAGATTCACTTCACCTTCAATCGCTTGACTCCCCTTTAATAAAATAAATGAGGCAATACGATCTTCTTTAAATTCTTTGTGATTAATAAAGTAATCCCAAACTTTTGCTTTTTCAGGCTCTTTAAGTTTTAACTCTGCAAAACGCATATTTTTATAGGCATATTTTGAGCGGTTAATCACATCAAATGTCTTTTTAATTTCATCGGAATTTAAGCTATTGAGCGGGTGAAACGTATTTTCAATTTTGAAAGTTTGATCTAACCCAGACTGGAATACTTCATTAAAGAAATCTTTTCCAATAACAGGCTTACCATCTTTAATTAGTAAAGGCACGCTGAGCTTGAAAGGTTTGCCGTTCACCAAAACCTGATCTGAATTGGGTTTAGCTCGAACCACCATAGAACCTTTGGTGATCATATAAGTATTGGTAAAATCGTCTTTAACAACTTTAGCACCTTGCTCACTCATGTTCTGATAAAGTGAGACCATTTCGGCATGTCCACCATGAGCAAACGCTTGAGTATTGATTCCCCAAAAGCTTGCAGCGATTGATAAGTTAAGTGCCAGTATTTTTTGTATGTCATTCAATAATCGTTGTTTACGCATTGGTTTCATCCTTTTCATCTATCCCTGAACTATCTGAATCAGACAGTTAAAATGCACTTTCCTGTGAGTGAAATTAATTAGATTAACTTAATAGTTTTATGATTATTAAGCTTATCTAGCCTGCTCTAATGAATTTAATTTCAACACAGTTACATAGGACTAGCTTGTTCAAGAATGACGTCGAACTTGTCTAAAAATGACATTGAGAGATGAAAGTTTTAAACCGAGATACCCTCTCTAAATTCTTTAGGAGAAATACCATAAGTCTTTTTAAAGATTTTTGAGAAATGAGCGCCGTCCCAAAAACCCCATTTCAAGGCAACTTGGGTAATTGAGCTTTGTTTATTTCTTTTATCAAGCAAATCTGCTTTGACTTTTTCTAGGCGTTTGAGCTGTATATACTTGTTAATAGATAAATTTTCTTGCAGAAACAGCCGATAGAGATGACGTAGCGACACCCCAATATGCTCTGCAATTAATTTAGGTGTTAAATCTGGTTTTGCTAAATTTTCTATAATATAACGCTCAGCTTTTTCCATAAGATTATTTGAGCTATTAATATTTTTATAATTAATTGTCGGTTTGATTAAGGCAATTAACGCATCTTCAAAAGCATTACCATCTTCGGTTGCATACCAAAGTTTGATGTTTTCAGCAGACATATTTTTCAAAATATTCTTGAGTAAAAAACCACTCATATTTTGCGTAATCAGTTTTCCAAAATATTCGGTACTAATATTTTCTTTAAGTAATTTTTCACGCGACAGATGGACTGAAATCTGACTTACCAAACCTTGCGGATACATCGAAATTGTTTCGACTGGGTCGACCAACACAATATCGCCTTCATTTAGGCTTAAGGTTTCATTTTTATACTCAAGCAGCATTTTTCCCGAATACTGCAAAATCAAAAAACAAAAACGATTATTCACTCGATCAATTTCATCGGCTTTTCGGACAATTTTATTGGCATTGTTTTTAATAAAAGCAATTTCGGTATCGCCCAATAAAAAGCACTGAACTTCACCAATGAATAAATTACGGGTTCCGTCAAAATCGGTTTCAAAATTGCCGCACACACTTTTAATATGGTGCGTCCATGTGAGTAATGCATCGCTTACATATTGGTTCATCCCTTACCTCTCTATACATGTGCAACCGCTCAAAATTTTGCATTTGTGGTGGTGCACTGTCTTGGCTTATTTACAATCATGTTTTATTGATAAACAAATTGTGTGCCAAAAATTCCTTATCCTTGGAATTGTTTTGATGATAGTCAGCTAGATGTAAAGAAGCTGATAAATCAATTCAATTTATCAGCTTAATGGGACTTATGCTACTCCTGCAAAATCTCGCAGCATGGTAATAAAAATATCCTTTTGTTCCTCAGAATACTTTTTAAACACCTCATTTTGATGGCTATCGGCAATATCAAACAAATACTGTGCTGTTTGTTTACCTTTCTCGGTCAATGCATACAAATTATCGTGATCAACCAATAACCCTTCAAATTTTAGAATTTCAGCCGACCGTTCAACTTCCTGCATTGGCATAGCAATATCACGCGGTAAATCTTCCTTACTTGAAGCAGTACCACTGGCTAAAACGAGTAAAAGACGTGATTCACTGGTACGAAAACCAGAAGCCATTTGCTTAGGGATATAGTCGGTTTGATACGCTTTAAAAGCACGACTCATCAAATAGCAAACATTATTATATAAATGCCCATAATGTGTTTGGTCTACGCCATTCTCTTCAGTTTGCTTAACTTGAAGGCTTGGATGCGGCATGACACAAGAATATGCACCCTGATGGTAAACTAGCGGGCTTCGGCCTTGGTCATGGAAACGAACCACTTTGCCAACAATAATCCAGTGGTCACCACCTTCAATCACTTGATAGCGTTCGCACTCAAACACAGCAGAACAATTTTCTAAGATTGGTGTACGTCCTGCACCAAGTTGAAAATTGGTGTCTGCAAATTTATCAATATTGCGTCTCGAAAACTTATTAGACAGCTCAATTTGGGTACCCGATAAAATATTGACTGCAAAATGTGTCGCTTCTTCAAATACTGAAAAACTTGAAGATTTTTTATCAATACTCCACAAAATAAGTGGTGGGTCTAGTGACACCGAGTTAAAACTATTTGCGGTTACACCGACTTTCTCACCTTGTGCATTTTGTGCAGTAATAATGGTAACGCCTGTTGCAAAATTTCCTAATGCTCGTCGGAACTGTAGTGGATCGACCGTAAACTCATCTATTTGTTGTAATACATTCATCATCTTTCTCCTAAACCTTCTCTTACATCCATATAAATCGCGAGAACATTAGATATCTAAAACTAATCTCGGTGTTTTAGAGCGCGAACAGCACACCAATATTTGTTCATTACTGGCTTTTTCTTCATCAGTAAAATAAACATCTCGATGATCAGGTTCACCTTCAATCACATCACACATGCAGGTTCCGCATACGCCTTGCTCGCAAGACATTTCAATGTCGATCCCTTCTTTAGCCAAAGCCTGCAAAATGGTTTCGCCAGCTTCAACCATAATGATTTTTCCGCTACGCTCAGCCACCACCTCAAATGAATCTCCAGATGTATCAGTTTCAACTTGGAAATATTCTTTGTGGATTTGCTGTTCAGGAAAATCGTGAGTCGTGGCAAGGTTAATCACCCAGTCCATGAAACCGACTGGACCACACGTGTAAATATGGCTTTCCGAGTCAATATCTTTAATGGCAGATTCAAAAAATGCTCTGTGGCTTGCACCTTCGGATTTAAAATGGAAGGTTGTGTATTTTGCTAACTCACCTTTTTTAATTTCATCAACAAAAGCGCAGTGTTCAGGGCTAGCACCACAGTAGTGAAGCTCAAATGATTCGCCTTCGTGTGCAAGTTGATATGCCATCGTGATTAACGGCGTAATTCCAATTCCACCGCCAATCAAGACACTGTGTTTAGCTTTTAAAAGTGGGAATAAGTTTTTTGGTTCACTGACCTGAATTTGCATCCCATCTTTAATTTCATCAAAAGCCGAGACTGAGCCACCACGTGATTCAGGGTCACGCAAAATTCCAAGCCGGAACTTACCTTCGTCATTTGGATTTTGACAAAGTGAATATTGGCGCACCATGCCATTCGGTAAGTGCACATCAATATGCGCACCCGCTTCAACTTTTGGCAATGTTGTAGAAGTTGCAGATTCAAATTCCATGACTGCAATATTTCCACCTTCCACATGGCGATTTTTAACGACAACATCATAAAGTGTAGTCATGATTTAACTCCCTTTTCATGCGTAGCCTATTGGCTTAACGCATGAATAAACCACCGTTAATATCCCATGTTGCACCAGTCACAAACCCCGCATTTGGACTTGCGAGCAACCCACAAGTTTCAGCAATAAAATGCATACTTCCTAAGGCTTTAACCGGAATATTTTGGATGAACTGTTCCATTTTTTCGTCAGACACCACACTATGAACGATTGGAGACTCCATCGGACCTGGTGCAACCGCATTGACCGTCACCCCTTTTGCTGCAAACTCTTTGGCAAAAATTTTGGTTAACGTCACAATGGCACCTTTGGTTGCCGCATAGTGTGCACCCGTTGCAGTACCGCCATTTTGTCCCGCTAAAGACGCCATATTAATGATGCGTCCATAACCTTTTTTAGCCATATATTGACCAATAATTTGACAAGCTTGAAAGGTGCCGCGTTGGTTGACTTGGGTCACCCAATCAAAATCGGCTGCGGTAATTTCAAGTACTGGCGTTGCTTTAGTGACGGTGGCATTGTTAATCAACACATCAAGTTTAGAAAATTTCTCTTCAATCCATTGCACCGCAGCATGAAAATCTGCTTCAACCGAAATATCTAATTTCAAGGGAAACATATTTTGTGCATATTGACTTTGTGCCTTGGCATTTTCGGCTTTTTCAAGCGTACTGGCTGACAAAATCACTTGATGGCCTTGGCTCGCAAAATATTCAGCAATCACATTACCGAGTCCAGAAGCAGCACCTGTCACTAAAACAACTTGTTTCATGTTACCGCTCCTAAAGAATGTAGCTAATACCAGCTAAGGTATCGGTTGAGTTAACCAAGTTAATGATTTTACGGTTAATCTTAAAGCCTGTAGCCGCATCACGAGTCAAATGGTAAGTAATATCAGCTGTGTAATGCTTGAGGTTTTCTTTACGGAACTCGCGCAAGTTTTGAGCACAACGCAAAACGATCTCATTATCTTGATCTTGAATAACACGTACACGAGAAACACTACGTACAGTATTGGCTTTAGGTGCTGTAGAAATTGCTTCACCATTTTCCAGACGCTCTACACGTAAAGTACGCATATGATTATCGTCATAGGCATAATTTAAGTTGTTTTCGTAGTCAGTGAGGTTTGGGTCAATCGGAATGATATAAACACCTTTTTCATTCCATAAATTGAGCCATTCACGGTATTCACTGTGGTCCAACATATCTGCTTCAGCCCAGATGAAAGCAGTGACTTCATTTAATAATTGCAGATTCATATTCATTGCTCTCTCCTTAAGCCGTCATCATCTTTTTCCACTGCTGATATGCTGCTCGCATACCTGTTTCAGCACTGACATCACTTTTTAAGCCATCTTCAGTTTTGACTTCGCCCGGTAAACCACGGTTAAGCATGATCCATAAATCATTACCAGCATTGGCGCCGTGTTGTACGCGTTCCCAAGCTTCAGAGTCATCTGGCGTACCAAAACCAAATGGGCCTTGAAAATGCTCATGCAAACGTAAGCGATATTGGTTGGCAATTTGTGGACCACCGTCCATGGTAATTACCGAGTGATGAATTTCTGTTTCAGCAACTGAAATTGGCTGTAACACACGGAAGAACGCCATCGAACATGCAATATTCGGGAATAAATTTAAGTTAAAGCCAGAACCACCGACTGCACGAACAATACGGCGTACTTCTAATTCTTCATGTCCTTCGTCACGCAAAGCTTGAGCCAAGTCTTCAAAACGCTCTTGAATTGGACGTTCCATGAGCTCTTCGTCTAAATCAACCAGTTCAGGAATCATCACCATGACACTGTGACCATTACCTAAATCTTCAACAAAGCCCGGTTGGTTCTCGAAGTTAAAGAGTTCTTCGGTTTTTTCATCGACAGAACTCAAGAATGACTTGTGTACCAACGGGAAGTGATATGCATCGGTGGTATTTTCAAGCTGGATTTTCCAGTTACCCGGGAAACGGAAACGGTGTTCACCCAACACTTTAATTGGATAACCCGCGCCCTGTTTCATAAACAGGTCAATCCATTTTTTCGCAGGCCCAAGGAACTCTTCAAGCGGTTGAATGTCTTCTTTAAATGAAGCGAAGATCATGCCGTTATATTCTTCTACCCGTAGACTCACCAGTGGTAATTCTGATTTATCTAAACAATCACCGTAGCTTTCCGGAGATGGCACACCACGTAAACTACCGTCAAGTGCATAACTCCAACCGTGGTACGGACATACAAAACTATTTGTTTTTCCCTTTTTATGTTCGCATACGGTTGCTGCACGGTGACGGCAACGGTTTAAAAGTACATGGACTTTCTTTTTACGGTCACGCACCACAACAACAGGCTGTTTACCGATGTTAATGGTTTTATAGCTTCCGCCTTCCGGAATTTCGCTGGCATGTGCAACCCACACCCAAGTGCTATAAAAGATTTTTTCCATTTCTTCATCAAAAATGCGTTCATCTTTATAAAGAGAAGTATGAGCACGGTCACTTTGAACCAAAGTATCGTAATCAGTGCCAATGTTATGCGTCGGGATAATACTGTTCATATCAATAGTCCTTTTAAATATGTCCTGGGTCATTCCTCGGAAGGTACCGGCAGTTCGGCTTCACTGTGCCAATGCGATACGGGACGACTGAAAATATTCTGTGTTTGGAAATGTTTAATTTTCCATGTTCCATCTGCTTGCTTTTGAAACTTCACATTGAGCTTTGCTGCATTTAAATGACTACGGCCATCTTGAAACGTTGAAGTCTGCAACATCAGCCATGAAGCTTTTGCATCATTTTGATTTACATAAATTTGTTCTGAATTTACAAAGTGTGCATTCATAACAAAGTGAGACTCTTTTTGGGTATAGCTTTTAAACATGTCGTAAATCGACTGCCAAGAATCATAACGACCAAAGGATTTGGCATATTTCTCGCCAATACCTTCCCAAATACAGTCCTGAACAAAAAGATTCATCAGCTCATCAAGGTCTGTATTTGCATTGAGCTCATCGCAGATTTCCATATAACGGTTCAGACAATTACGAATGGCGTTGTGCGCTTCTAACTGTTCTAGTCGCTCTATGATTTCTGCAAAATTCACTTTGTCATTCATTGCCATCGCCTTAACGTTGGATAATTAATTCGCGTCCAACACGAGCTTCAACTTTGCAATATTTCCAAAGTTTGTATGGCCCTTCACCCACCACGGTCGTTCTAAACAAGTTACAAGCCGCGTGTACTGTTTCAATATCTGGAACATCTGCAAGCAAGTACGTAGTCCAAGGCCAACCTGCACTTGGGCCAACCATGCTTTGGTCATCATCAAGATTTCCAAAAACATGTACGCCCGGTAAGTCATGAATGCCATTCCACATTTCACCAAATGCTGCCCAAACTGCTTTTGCTTCAGCAGGTTCTGCATCAAAAAAGTTTTGGTTAATACCCATGCAGAACAAAACGCGTAATGATTTTTTAGCTTCCATCTCAATATCCTTTTAAAAATTAAACTTATAAATAACCTGGGGTTGGCTTTAACCCGAAACTGATTGAGCCTGCATTTTGTAAAGTCGCATCGCCCATAAAAGCATGCTGAGTCACCACGTTGGTGTCATTCACAAAGCGGCTAAATGGATTGTTGGTATAAATTGCTGTCATGCCCGCGAGCATTTGCATTTTTCGGGTGACTTTGGCGCAAACTCGCGCTGCATGGGTACATGCCAGACGCATATCGCTAATTTGTTCAGCAGTTGCTTCACGCCCAGTAATAATTTCATTCCAAACAATATCCATAGTTTGATAAAACCAAGATTTTGCAGCCTGAAACTCTGCATCAGCTTGAGCGAACTCATATTGAGTCACTGGGCGGTTGGCAATTTCTGACCCGCCTGTAATGGACGCTTTACCCGGTGCTAATTTTTCAAATTCTTCTAATGCGGCAGCTGCAACACCAATACCCACCACGGTTAATACTTGAGTCGCTAAAGACAGTGACGGATATTTAAAAAATGGCTCGCTGAGTTTTGAGGGTTCACCACGTACAAAGGTCCATTTCTTTTCGACCAATACATCTTCGACCACCAAATCATGGCTTCCCGTACCTTTTAGGCCAACGGTGTCCCAAGTCATTTCGATTTTAGCTTTTTTTGCAGGCATCACTGCCATGCGAGGTAAGCCTTGCATTTCATTATTTTTAAGCGGTGAAATCCCCACGCCAACAATGTCAGCTCCCATACAGCCACTTGAGAATTTCCAACGTCCACGAACCACGACACCTTCATCGGTAATTTCAGCAGGTTGCGGTGGAAAAATACCTCCAGCAAACACCACATCTGGTCCGTCTTGGTACAATTCTTTCAGCGTTTCTTCTGGCAAACTTCCTAAATACGCAGGGCTCATACCGAAACTTGCCACCCAACCGACTGAACCATCAGCTTTAGATAATGTCTCGATTAATTCACAAAACTGTCGTGGTGAACATTCGTCACCGCCAAAACGTTTCGGAACCAAAGCACGGTAAACACCGATTTGCTTAAGCTTTTCAATAACGTCTTGGCTCACATAGGCCTGATTATCAAATTCACCTGTACAGGCACGTTCACGAATTTCTTGACACAAAGCGTCTAAGTCAACTGCTTTGTCTTGAGAAGCAAACTCCATTTTAGACAACTTATTCATCATCTAACTCCTTGTAATTTATTGCATTGCATCAACACAAAATTTAGCTATAGCGCATAATTGCTCATCTTTTTGATGCTTCGATACGATCTGTAAGCCCACAGGCAAACCTTCACTGGTTTCAAGTGGCACTGAAATAACGGGATGACCTGATAAATTAAATGGTCGAACTAAACCGGTTAGATTCAAAAAAGCGACTGTGTTTTCAGCTTCAGAAACTTTTGGTGGAATTTGCGGAAGTGTCGGTAGAACCAATGCATCATATTTTTCTAATAAAGCATCGAGTTCTTGGGTGAGCTGCGCTTTCACAGCTTCCGCTTGTTTTACTTGCTCTAAAGTGGTGTGTGCCGCTTTTAATAAACGACCATTGACATCAGAACCAATTAAGCCGGTTTGGGTTAATTCACCAAAAGCTTGCCAATTTTCATAATTAATAATCTGCATGCCTGCATCATAAGCAGCTTCAAAATGTTCAACTTTTTCTGAAGTGGTCTGTAAATTCGCTTTTTGAAGTGCTTGATGGATACAGTTCCAAACAACCTCATCTGCGCTTACATCTAAAACCGCAATTTTTGGTGTACGAGTAAATTCAGTAGGTCTGAAAGTTGGATCAATAATTTGCATAGCCTTTTCAATCATATCGACTGAATTTGCAAAAGGACCAACACAATCTAAAGAACTCGACGGCGGATATACGCCTTTTCTGCTCACACGGCCAAAAGTTGGCTTTAATCCAAAAACTCCGCAGCACGCAGCAGGCATACGAATAGAGCCGCCCGTGTCGGTACCTAAAGTAAAGTCAGCTTGTTTTGCTGCAACTGCCGCAGCCGAACCACTCGAAGAGCCGCCTGGAATAAGTTCAGGATATTTAGGGTTGATGGGTGTACCAAAAGCATGGTTAATGCCTGTAATACCAAAAGCCAATTCGTGCAAATTTGTTTTGGCAATAATTTCACAGTCAGCTTTTAAAATGTTTTTAACCACCTCAGCATCATCTTGAGCAGGTTCAACATTTAATAAAGCTCGACTACCAGCTATGGTTTTCAGACCTTGAATATCAATTGTGTCCTTGACCATCACCTTGAGCTTGCCACTTCCTTTGTGCACGCTTTGGCTAACAATATTCATTCACTTTTCCATGTATTTTTATCCATTAATTAAAATATCGGAAAATTTAATGGAATTGTCAAGTATTTTTTATAATTTGTTCTCAAGGAAATATCCAAAATTTTGTTTATAATAGGATTACCCTTTTTTCACTAAGTTATTGCTTAGCTATGCTTGATCATTTAGAACAATTTCTTCCTAATAAAGAACCGTCGAGTATTCAAAACTTCCCTTTTTTTTGGGTTTCCCAAGTTAACGGAAAATATTCACAACTCATTGAAAAATCAATAAAAAAACTAGGTATTGATAATACACGCCGTAAAATCATTTTAAGTACTAATGCTTTGGGTGAAGCCAGTATTACCGATATCGCTAATCTTTCTACCTTAAAGTTAACGACAGCAACAAAAGCTGTATATCGCTTAGTAGAAGATGGAATTGTTGAGGTCTACTCTTCTACTTCCGATGAACGCATCTCGATGGTGAAATTAACAGCCAAAGGTGTCGAGCTGGTTGAACAGATTAATCAAATTAGTGTGGTTACCTTGGCAGGCATCCTAAATGCTTTTTCAGAAGATGAGCTTCACAATTTAAATCACCAGTTAAAAAAATTATTTGACCTCATGCCATCAAGTTAGTTATTTGACTTGATATCGGGTTCAATGCGCTCAAGAGCAGCATGAAATAGTTCTTCTTTTCTCGCTGCTCTTTATTAAAATAAGTTTCAATATTAAAAAATAAATAAAAATCAGTTTCTTAATTCAATAAATTATTACTATCTGTTTACTTAACATACTTTTTAGGTATTCTAACATACTCAATAAGTAATGGAATTTTACATATAAAAAGAAAATAATAATTCCATGATCTTTAAAATCCCATTAACTCCTAATTGGGTTTAGACGCACTCTTCCGGTCTGTACGAGACCAAATTACTCATTTCTAGCCTATTTATTATTCTTATCTAAAAGGGGGAAATATCGAAGACTTCAGAGGAATAATAAAAGTTAGATATCAATTTCTTTAAGCGTTTTATACATAAGGATTAAGTGTATGAACCAAAGTAATATCGCTGTTGAAAGGACACAAAAGAAAAGCAATGCTTATGCATGGTATGTCGTCACACTTTGTATGTTGGCATATATATTTTCATTTATTGACCGCCAAATTCTGGCGCTGATGATTGAACCCATCAAAGCAGATCTCCAACTTTCAGATACACAATTTAGCCTGTTACATGGCCTTGCCTTCTCACTGTTTTACGCGGTTATGGGGTTACCCTTAGCCTATATTGCCGATCGTTTTTCACGACCAAAACTGATTTCAATCGGGATTATTGTTTGGAGTCTAGCAACGGCAACTTGTGGTTTAAGTAAAAACTTTATTCAACTATTCTTGAGCCGTATGGCGGTCGGTGTAGGTGAAGCTGCGTTATCTCCAGCTGCTTATTCAATGTTCAGCGATATGTTTAGTAAGGACAAACTAGGTCGTGCTGTCGGGATTTATTCAATTGGCGCTTTTTTAGGTGGTGGTATCGCCTTTTTAGTTGGCGGTTATGTCATTAACTTACTTAAAGGCGTGACACTCATTGAAGTTCCACTATTAGGCGCACTTAAAGCATGGCAAATTGCCTTTTTTGTAGTAGGTTTACCCGGCATCATTATTGGTCTGCTATTTATTCTGACCGTTAAAGACCCTGCACGTAAAGGCCAACAGCTCAACCAAAATGGACAAGTTGATCAAGTCAAATTCTCACAATGTCTTCAGTTTATTAAAAAACATTCGAAAACATTTGCATGTCACTATTTAGGTTTTACCTTTTATGCAATGGCACTCTATAGCCTAACTAGCTGGACACCTGCATTTTATATTCGTAAGTTTCAACTCGCACCGACTGAGACAGGCTATATGCTCGGTACGATTCTGTTAATTGCAAATACCTTAGGTGTGTTTTGTGCAGGTTGGTTAAATGATTGGTTTATTAAAAAAGGGCGCCAAGATGCACCGATGTTCACGGGGGTGATTGGTATTGTTGGCCTGATTATTCCAATCACGTTTTTTACCCAAACAGATCAGCTTTGGCTTTCAGTTAGCTTACTGATTCCTGCAATGTTCTTTGCATCTTTCCCTCTAGTAATTTCGGCAACAGCATTACAAATGTTAGCCCCAAACCAATTTAGAGCACGCCTTTCTGCCCTATTCCTTTTGGTGAGCAACTTAATTGGACTCGGTATTGGTACAACATTGGTGGCCATTATCACAGATAAAGTTTTTGGTAGTCCGTTAATGGTGGGTTCTTCTTTATCTATTGTGGGTGGTCTGTCGTGTGTACTGGCTCTAATTCTGCTTTTTAAAGGCTGCAAATTCTTTAGTGAAAGTATGAAGCTTGAAAAATTAAATTAATAGGTCTCACCAATTGCAAAAATGTACTCTCTAACTAAACGCTTAGAGAGTACCGAAATATTCAAAATTACGTAGTGCCGAGGACTGGCATACATCTGGGAAATGGATTATGGAATTATTTCACCGTTTTAAACCAAACACTTTAGCCGTTGCCACTTTATTACTAATGTGGAGCAACTCATGGGCCGCAAATCCAAATCAGCAAACTGAAGATGAATGGAAATTCACTTTAAAAAATGCCTACATTAACCGTGATTTTGATAATGATGCCTTAAAAGATACTGGCAGTTGGTCTCAGGCAGCGTCTTTATTTTATAAATCGAAAATGCATGACACTCCGTTAGTCATAGCAGACAAGCCAATCACAATTGGGGCCGATGCATCGGTTCAATACGCCGTGCGCTTGAGTTCAGACAAACATGTCGCTGACACAGTTTTGCCTTTTAATAAAGAAACGCAATCTCAGGCTTCAGACTATTTAAAATACGGCGCGACTTTAAAGCTGGGCTATGACAAAACACTTTTAAGTGTCGGTGAACTCTGGCTAGATTTACCTGTAACGGCAGTCGATGCTAGTCGTCAGTTACTCACTTCGTATTGGGGAACCAACTTAAAGTCACAACTTTCAGATCAGCTCTATGCCGAAATTGGCCGAGTGGAAAAAGTGTCGCCAAGAAATGAAGAAGACTTTAAAAAGTTTTCTTTCACATCAAATGGAATTACCAAAGAATCTGATGGTTTGAACTACATTGACCTGCGCTATCAATTCACGCCGTCTTTAAAGGGCGAATATTATTTTGGCAATTTGGAAGATCTGTATAACAAGCATTATGTTGGGCTTGAACATACGTGGAAACAGCCAACTTTTGCCCTCACCTCTAAATTCAAATACTTCAATGCAAAAGATGATGGCAATACCTTCGATATTGATGCGCAGAACATTGGATTACTTGAAACCGTTAAAGTAAAAAACCATACCTTTGGTTTGGGTTACCAACAGATTATTGGTGAATCAGCTTACCCATTACCAGATGGTTTCTTACCAGAAACTTATTTTATTAACTGGAATGCTACGGGCTTCTTTAAAGAAGATGAAAAGTCTTACCATGTCATGTATGGCTACGACTTTAAAGATTATGTGCCAGGCCTAAATGCGATGGTGAAATATGTTTATGGCCATGACTTTAAAGCAGCAAATGGTGAGAAAAACCACGAAACCGAGTCGAATGTGATTTTAAACTACGCATTTCAGCAGCCGTTCTTAAAAGGTGTTGCCCTGCAATACATTCGGATTGATTACAACGTAAAACACGGCAATGACTTTGGCGAAGACCGCTTATTCGTCAATTACACCAAAAAGTTCTAATTAGAAAATACCCCCTAAAATTAGGGGTATTTTTTTATCCTAATTTATTGACCAACTTTAATGGTAAAACCTTCATGGCAATACTCATTGGTAACCATGGCCACTGCGGCACATAAGCTTTTACAGGTTGTTTTTCAATAGCTTTGACCAAAGCTTTACATCCTGTTTTGGCATCTACCTCAAAAGGTAGATGTTTAGCACCTTCATTCATTTCGGTACGGATGTAACCTGGGAAAATAGTTGAGACTTTAATTGGAGTATCTAGTAATTCAGCACGAATACCTTCAGCCAAGTGAGCGACCGCAGCTTTACTCGCCGCATAGGTCGATAAATGTTTTGGTAATCCGCGCATCGCACTCATGGATGACATCACCACCAAGTGACCAGTGTTTTGCTCTCTAAAAATTTCAGTTGCTGCTTCACACTGCGCTAAAGCAGAAATAAAGTTTGTTTCAGCTGTGGCTCTGTTAATTTCAAAATTACCTTTACCAATACGACGACCATTTCCGACTCCCGCATTTACAATAATTCGGTCTAAATAGCCAAACTCTTGTTTAAAGGCGCGAAATACTTCAAAAACCTGATCGTAATTGGTGACATCCAGACTTTTTGCAATGACTTTAATACCGTACTGATTTTCAAGTTCAGTTTTTAAAGTTTCCAATCTGTCTAAACGGCGTGCACAAATCGCTAAGTTATAGCCTTTGGCAGCAAATTCATGCGCCATACCTGCGCCCAATCCAGAACTTGCACCTGTAATTAAAATCGTCTTTGCCATGCTTTTATCCTTATTTTAAATCCATGTCAGTAAATCTGGACGCTCAGCTTTTATAAAATGATGTTCATTTAAACTTAAAACCTGAGCTTCATTTCCAACCAAACGCAAAGTCGTGAGGCTTGTATTCGCAATTGCCCAATTCAAAGCAAAAGTTCGATTGGGGCTCAGTTCAAGCAATTTTCCAATTGCTACAGAAATTACACCACCAGAGGTAAAAACAACGGCATAACGAGGCTTGGTTTTTGCTAACTCATCACAAAGTTGCTGCAATGCTGTTTCGACTCTTTCTTTAAAGTGTGGCCAAGACTCATCATATTCATGATGAAAATCTCCATCTGTCCATCGTCCAATTGCACCTTCAAATATTTTGGCAAGATATGCGCGTGGGTTCTGTTCTTGCGCCACGTCAGCTTTTAATAGTTCAGGCTGTTCAAAACGCGGCTCATAACGGGCAAAAACCTGTTGATGGTTAAACTCATTCCATAAATTATTATGATGAATCACCGCACCTGGAAAGCATTCATTGAGTGCGAGCTTTGCAGTTTGCTCGTGGCGCTGCATAGTTCCTGCAACCACATACGGTTGTTCTTTCAATATTTGCTTAAAATATTGGCCTAATAAAGTCGCTTGAGCTTCACCATTTTCAGACAGTTCATCATAATTACTTTTACCAAATGATGCCTGACCATGTCTTACCAGATAAATTGTGGTCATTTTCTTAAAATACCCTGTATTTTCTGTAGAGATTGCTGAGCAAATTCAGAATCTTGCAATTTTTGCTGTGCGATAAGTTTTAAAGCTCGGATATGTAGCGCATGAATCACTATCCAGAAATCTTTAAATGCAGGATTTCGGGTTTGTTTATGGTAATAACGGTAATATATTTGCTGGGCAATCACTGCTAAACGGAATACACCAAACACTTCATAAAAAGCCCAGTTTTGAGGGTCCAATCCTGTTTTTTGCAAATAATAGTCAACGACTTCTTTACGAGAGAACATTCCCTTTAAGTGAGTCGGCTGACGGCGTGTTGACCTGAAGATCATGTTGTCCGTAGGCTCAACCCAATAAGCCAAAGCGCTACCCAAGTCCATTAATGGATCACCCAAGGTCGCCATTTCCCAATCGAGCACGCCAATCACTTCTGTTGGATGCTGTGGATCTAAAATCACATTATCAAAACGCCAATCATTGTGAATAATACAAGTCGTAGAGTCTTGAGGGATATTATCGTTTAGCCATTTTCGAACATATTTAAATGAAGGAACGTTAATAGTACGGACTTTTTCATAGCGCTTATCCCAACCTTCAACTTGTCTACGGCAATATCCCGCACCTTTGCCTAATTCAGCTAAAGGCGTGTTCTCATAAGGAACTTGATGTAGCTCAATCAGCTTATCAATAACATTTACACAAAGCTCATGAACATTTTCTTCATTAAAGCCAAGCTCAGGTGGCAATTTTGCACGAGGAATAATGCCTTCAATGCGTTCCATGACATAAAAATCACAGCCAATGACCGATTCATCCTGACAAAGTGCAACCATTTTAGGAAGCACCGGATAATAAGGCGCAAGGTTTTTTTGCACCATATATTCACGGGCCATATCGTGGGCCGACTTCGCTTTTGTTCCTTTTGGAGGACGACGTAAAATTAAATCGGTATTTTCATACTTTAAACGGTAAGTCCAATTCGACGCCCCACCTGTATATTGAGTAACGACTGCTGGGCCAACCAACTCAACACCTTGGTTTTTTAACCAGTTTTCAACTGCCCCAATATCAAGCTCTTCACCTTCACGTACTTCACCGCCTATATCAATTACCGACATATTCACTTCCTTTAAACTTATACTTTCTTATGACGACCGAAATAACCACGTTTGGCCAACTCTAATTTGGCAATCATGCCTTTATGTACTTCATCTGGACCATCAGCTAAACGTAAACTGCGTGCTTGAGCAAAGAAACCCGTTAATGGTGTATCTCTTGAAAGGCCCGCACCGCCATGTAGCTGAATCGCCATGTCGACTACTTTTTCTAAAACACTCGGAGCCACTACTTTAATTGCAGATATTTCTGTTAAAGCAGCCATATTTCCTAAAGTATCCATTTTATAAGCAGCATACAAGGTTAAAAGTCTGGCTTGATCTATGGCTACCCGCGCATCGGCTACACGTTCGAGGTTTCCCCCGAGTTTTAAAATTTCTTTGCCAAACGCCGTTCTAGACATGCCTCTATCAATCATGAGTTCTAATGCTTTTTCAGCAGCTCCAATACAGCGCATGCAATGGTGAATACGCCCTGGACCTAAACGACCTTGTGCAATTTCAAAACCTTGACCCGCTCCACCAATAAAGTTTTCAATAGGTACTCGAACATTATTAAAATGAACCTCACCATGTCCATGTGGTGCATCGTAGTCACCAAACACAGGTAACATGCGTTGAATTTCCACACCAGCCGTGTCAATCGGTACTAAAACCATAGAGTGTTGATGATGGCGGTCTTTAGTTTCATCTGGAGTATGTGCCATAAAAATAATGACTTTAGCATTTGGGTCACCTAAGCCAGAGGACCACCACTTTTTGCCATTTAAAACAATTTCATTACCATCGATGAGTGCAGTTGCTTGCATATTGGTTGCATCGCTTGAAGCAACATCGGGTTCAGTCATACAGAAAACCGAACGAATTTTTCCGTCCAATAAAGGTTCTAACCATTGCTGTTTTTGCTGCTCACTACCATAGCGCCATAACAATTCCATATTTCCTGTGTCTGGTGCATTACAGTTAAAAACGGTAGGTGCCAATAAGCTACGGCCAGTTAATTCAGCTATGTGCGCATATTCTTGAACAGTTAACCCTGCACCCAGTTTTTCATCTGGTAAAAACATATTCCAAAGGCCAGCTTGCTTTGCTTTAGATTTCAAAGTTTCTAAAAGCTCAGGCCATTGCCATTTTTTCCAGTTTCCATCTGGATTTAACTCGTGAACTTCTTCCCAAAATTTTGCTTCGACAGGTTCTATTTCTTCTAAAATAAATTTTCTTGTTCGCTCGGTAAAATCCTGAGCTTTCTTGGAGAGTTCAAACATTCTTTTTCCTTTACATCATTATCTGGTCTTTACATCAACATAACTTGAAACTTAATATGAATGAAATGATTTTATTAAATAACACCTCATGAATAATATTCATAACCTGCATGGCCTAGACTTAAGTTTTTTTCACCGAATTGATATCAATTTATATCCGCTATTTATCGCAATTTATGAGCAAAAAAGTATTTCAAATGCGGCAAGCAGTCTCAATATTACACAGTCAGCAGCAAGTCATGCTTTGCAGCGTTTACGTCAGCAACTTGAAGATGATGTATTTATACGTGTAGGCAATAAAATGTCTGCAACGCCTTTTGCAGAACAAATTTATCCAACTGTTAAGCAAGCACTTTTAACGATTCAAAATATTAGCCAACAGAAACATGTCTTTGATCCAACCAGTTTAAAAAGCTTAAAAATCGCCGTTCATGATGAGATTGAACCGATTATTCTTCCTAGGCTTGCTCAACATTTTCAAAATCTTAATTTAGATTTGCAGTTTGTCAGTATGAAGCTAGATCGAAAACATATTATGGCGGACTTGGCGACGCAGCAGCTCGATTTCGTCATTGACCTAGAACAATATTTATCTCCAAAAATTACCTTTGACCATTTGGTAACAGATGAGTTCGTCATTTGTAGTCAACTTAAAGAAGTCGATTTATCTCGTTATATTAATGGACGACACATTGGTGTTTCATCACGCCGTACGGGCGCTTTGCTTGAAGATATTTATTTAAACCAGCATCAAAAAATTTCAAGAAATGTATTTATGCGCTGTCAAAACTACTCAACGGCATTACAAGTTCTGGCAGCTCAAGCCAACGCAATATTGACCATGCCTCGTATGATTTTGCAGCATTTGTCTTATAGTCCTGAAATTTACCTACATTCTCTGCCTTTTGAGATAACCAATATTAAAATGGGTATGTTTTGGCACGAAGATTTAAGGGATAATTTAAGACATCAATTTTTGCGACATGAAATTATTAAACTTTTTCAATAAAGCAAATTGATCTACTAAGCTTCTATCGTACAAGGACCAGTAATGAGTAAAGATGAACGGATAATCCAGAATCAGGACAACAAAAAAACGATTCGTCATGAAGATTACATTGCTGGCATTGGTAAAGGCATGGCGATTTTAGATAGCTTTAGCAGTAATCAACATCGTTTAAATATTTCTATGGCGGCTGAAAAAACCGGGCTCACCCGAGCGGCAGCAAGACGTCATTTATTAACTTTAGAATATTTAGGTTATCTTGAGTCAGATGGTCACTATTACTATTTAACCCCGAAAGTTCTTAAATTTTCAGGAGCTTATTTAGGTGCAGCTCAGCTTCCAAAAGTGTCTCAACCTTTATTAAATCTGTTAACGAACCAAACTTCACTTATTTATTCAGTGATGGTACTTGATGGTTATGAAGCCATTACCATTGCCCGTAGTGCTGCCCACCAACAAACTGACCGTGTAAATCCATACGGCTTACATTTGGGTAACCGCTTACCTGCACATGCGACATCGGCAGGTAAAATTTTACTGGCACATTTAAGCCAAGAAGAGCAATTAGATTGGCTTCAAAAATATCCTCTTCAGCGTCTAACTAAATATACGCATGTCGAAAATGATAAATTTTTAGAGTTACTACAAGAGATTCGAGAACAAGACTGGTGTTATTCACGTGAAGAACACGAATTAGGCGTTCATGCGCTCGCCGTACCAATTTATGGACAAGACTTTAAAGTTGTTGCAGCTTTAAATATTGTCTCTCCGACTATGAAAACAACTGAAGAATATTTAGTTCAACATATTTTGCCGCTATTGCAAGAGACTTCTCGGGACTTAAGACAAGTTCTTTAAATCTTGCTTAGGCTATTTTCATAAGATAATTTTATCATTTGCTTAGGCTATTTCTAGAAGTAGTTGAAAGGAATTTTTAAATAGCGGATGCCATTCGCTTCAGGTTCCGGAAAGTTTCCACCGTTCATATTAATTTGAATTGAAGGCAGAATTAATTTTGGCATTGTCAAAGTAGCATCTCGTTCTTGGCGCATTTTTATGAATGATTCTTTGGAAACTCGTCGATTTAAATGAATATTGCTTTGCTTTTGGGTTCTAATATCTGTTTGACAGACATATTCATCACGACCTTCGGGCTTATAGTCATGACATAAAAACATACGCATGTTGTCAGGAAGTGTATAAAGTTTTTGTACCGAATCATAAAGTGCAGCAGCACTTCCCTTAGGAAAGTCGCATCTGGCCGAACCATAATCAGGCATAAATAAAGTATCACCCACAAAAACAGCATCACCAATCACATAACTCAAGCAAGCGGGTGTATGCCCTGGTGTAGGAATGTTATAGGCTTCTATATCCCCTATTTTGAAATGTTCATGATCTTCAAATAAATAATCAAAAGGTTGATTTTCATTGAATTTCTTAAAATCAAAATTATAGATAGCAGAAAATGTTTCTTGTACGATTGAAATCTTCTGACTAATTGCAATGTCACCGCCCAATTTAGATTTTAAATATTGGGCAGCAGTCATATGGTCGGCGTGGACGTGGGTTTCTAAAATCCATTGCACTTTAAAGTTTTGAGCCAAGACATAATCGACAATCAGATCAGCATTAGTTGTTTTTGTAGTCGCCGAAGCTGCATCGTAGTCAAGCACACTATCAATAATCGCGCATTGACGAGTCGCTAAATCCGCAACAACATAGCTAAAAGTATTGGTATTTTCATCAAAAAAATCTTTTACTAGAGGTTGTTGCATAGGTTTAATTTCCTTTATTTAAGACTCGGTAAATAAACATTCCTACTAACATTGCCACAAGAAAATAAAGCGCTTCAAAATGTCCTAATCCAATAAGAGTTAAAGCGGGCGCTGGACATATCCCTGCTATTCCCCAGCCTATACCGAAAATAAAAGCACCAACAATTAATCTTTGGTCAATCTGTGTATTCATTGGTAATTGAATTTTCTCATTAAAAAGCGTTTTAGGACTTTTTATAGCCTTTTGAAATGGAATAAATGCCACAGCAATTGCGCCTAACATTACAAACATTAAGCTGATATCCCACTGCCCAAAGATATCTAAAAAACCTAATACCTTTTCAGGATTAGACATACCCGAAATCATTAAGCCTAATGAAAACAAACCACCAAATATAAAAGCAAAAATGTTTTTCATTGGATTACCCCAGCACATGACGAATAATATAAACGGTTAACATGCCAGCAAACATAAAAACTGCTGTCGCTATCATCGAGCGTTTTGATAGCCTGCTCATACCACAAATGCCATGGCCGCTTGTGCATCCAGAGCCTAGCCGTGTTCCAAAACCAACGAGTAAACCTGCTAAAATAAGTGCAAATGTATTGGCTTTAATTTCAATTTCAGGCTGATAAAAATAACCATATATGAAAGGTGTAATCACGAGTCCTGCAATGAACCAGAATGCAGAACTTTTAAAAGTATCTTTAGTAGGATTAATGATTTGAGCAAGCAATCCACTAATTCCGGCTATACGACCATTTATATATAAATATCCAACTGTTGCGATGCCGAGTAATAAACCACCCAAAAAGGCATAGACAATATTTGACATATAACCACTCTTGACAATATATGTTTTTATAATCTGTATTATACGCTGATTCTTTTAGAAATACTTAATATAAAACTTTTGAGTTTATAATTCTTCTTAACAAGAAAAAGCCCCAAAGTTTTGGGGCTTTTGTCATTAAATTAGATCTTTAATGCCTAATTGTTCAGGCAGTTTTTCCATGACCTTATTCAATCTAGTATTTGCCGGAGAGATACAACCTGTGTAATGGCTTAATTTTGTTTCCGTGCCATTTGGTTGAATCCATGAAATGTAATAGCTAGACATGTCAGTTGCCGTTTGCTGACAACCCGCAGTTTTAGATTGTGTACCTGTTTCAGGACGATAAGCTTTTAGATCATCTGCAAGTTTTTTATAGTCTTTTACGCTACCTTGAATTTCTTTAACACCGATAGCTTTAGTGTATTGCTTGCCTTCAAAACGAATTAGACCCGTAGGTGTTACTTCTACTGAATAGATCGGGCATGCGCCAAAGCATGGACTAGAAGCATAACGAATTGTCTCTTGTGTATTCGGTGCTTGCTGAACAGAAGCACAACCCATCAAAGCTAAACCAGATAAAGTTGCAAGAACCAAAAATCTCATCGTATCACCTATTATTATCAAGTGGCTTTAATTTATCAAATCATACACTTCTTGTCATTAAAGACTATTTTTTGTGATTGTTTTCATCAATTCATACAGCTTGCTGCTTAGGCTATTTTTATAATAATTAGATGTTATGATCGAAAGTGCATAAAAAAAGGCCCATCTTGCGATGAGCCTTAAGCCAATAAAAGCTTAAATTCCTGAAATACAAATTATTACTGGGTAGTAATAACCTGCGACGACCATTCTAACGTAATGCTATAAATTATATAAATATAATATAAATATATATTTACGCTTGTTTTTGCAGCAAAAAAATCCCACTTTTAAGGACTAAAAAGACAATAATGTTTATTTCTAATTAAAATTCACAACTTTAAGTTAAACAAAACTTAATAAACCAATCAGTTTTATTTATAGGTAAAACATTGTGAAAAATATCTAATCATTCGTCCACATCTATGGTTCAAGTATTCTCAATCTTAAGAATATTTTAGGTTTTGCAATGAGTTAAAGCAATTTTTTACTATTTGGTAAATCTATCTAATTAAAACAATAGAATTTACCACAGTACTTTAATATAAAAAACATATTAAAATTAAAGGCAAAAGAGAATTGCTCTCTTTTGCCTTATTTAATTATTGTTCTAAGCTATAAGCGATTACATAATCACCATGATCAGGTGATTGACGTGCTCCGCCTGCCGTAACAACCACAAATTGTTTACCTGTTTTCGGTGAAACATAGCTTATTGGAGTTCCTTGGCTACCCACTGGCATGCGTGATTTCCACAGTTCCTTACCTGTAGATGAATCAAATGCACGTAAATAGTAGTCCTGTGTTGCAGCAAAGAAAACCAAGCCACCTTGAGTTGCCATCGGCCCGCCAATTGTTGGCATACCGATTGGTGCTTTTAAGCCCATTTTGATGCCCATAGGTCCAGTGTCTTCAACCGTACCCAGTGGTACTTGCCATGCGACTTGACGAGTTTTCATGTCAATTGCAGTCATAGTACCAAATGGTGGTTTCTGACAAGGAATACTTAAAGCCGACATAAAGCGGTTTTTATTCACTTTATATGGTGTACCTTTCATTGGTACAGCACCCATACCTGTATTTACTTTTTCACCGCCACTCGCCTGAATCTTGATGTCTTCAGGTGTTTGTTCCATTAATTGAACCCATAAGCCAAGACGCATATCGTTCACGAACATATAACGATGAGTCGGATCAAAAGCAATGCTACCCCAGTTCATGCCACCCAAAGAACCTGGGAAGCTTAATGAAACGTCAGTACCCGGTGCAGTAAATAGACCTTCGTAACGCATTGACTTGAAGTTAATACGGCACATGAGCTGATCAAACGGCGTTGCACCCCACATATCTGATTCAGTTAAAGTCTGATTACCAATTTGAGGCATTTCAACTGAACGTGGTTGAGTTGCACTGTATTGCTCACCCGGAATATTGGCAGGCTTAACTGGCTGTTCAATTACTTTAGTCAGTGGTTTACCCGTTACACGGTCAAGCACAAAGAATTGACCTGATTTGGTTCCAATCACAACAGCAGGTTTAGTCGTACCATCTTTCAATGGGAAATCAACTAGACTTGGTTGCATTGGTAAGTCAAAGTCCCATAAGTCGTTATGAACAGTTTGATATACCCACTTTTCTTTACCTGTTGTCGCATCAAGTGCCAAAACAGAAGTATTGTATTTATGATCTAACGGATTACGGTTACCACCCCAAATGTCGACAGATGAGCTACCCATAGGTAAGAACACCGTATTCATTTGCGGGTCATATGACATTGCAGCCCAAGAGTTTGCCGAACTACGTTTATAAGTTTCACCTGGTTTAAGAACATAGTTAGGATCTGGATTACGTGCGTCAAATGCCCAACGAAGTTTACCAGTAATGACGTCATAACCACGGATAACACCACCCGGCATATCTGCTGCCACGTTATCGGCAATACGGCTACCCACTACAATGGTTGTTCCAGCAATAGTCGGAGCAGAAGTCACTTCAAAACGTGGAGCTTTAGTTCCAGCTCCCAGACCTTCTAACAGATCAACTGTTCCATTTACACCAAAATCAGCACAGCGCTGACCGTTATCTGCATTCACTGCAATTAAACGACCGTCAGGTGTATTTGTATATAAACGACGCGGACATGCTGTATTGGTTGCAACTGTGGTTACTGCATTTGCACCAGCCAAAGTTGGTTGTACAAGTGGTTTGGTCGAATCAAAGTATGCGACCCCACGGCAACGTTCCCAAGCATCAGCTTTAGAGTTCACTTCAGCTTTCCAGAGTTGTTTACCCGAGTCAGCATCTATCGCAAAAATGTTGTTATGTGGTGTACATAAAAAAACTTTGTTTCCAACTTGTAGTGGGGTCATTTGGTCTTCAGCACCATTACCACTACCTGTTGAAAAATCACCTGTTCTAAAACGCCAAGCTTCTTTTAATTTATGAACGTTATCTCGGTTAATTTGATCGAGAGCAACAAAGCGACTACCACCTGCATCATTTCCATAATTTTCCCAATTCACCTGTTTTTTAGCAGGGTCAACTGGTACTAAAGGTAGCTTTTCACCTGAACTTGCTACTGTTGGATGCGGTTGGAACATTTGATAAAACGCAATCAACATACCAACAACAACCAACCCACCCGCTGCATAGGATGAAGAAGCCAAGCTAGTTTGAAATTGGTAACGTCGAATTGAAGGCAAGGTAAATAACAGTGCAGCAAAAAGACCAGCAGGAAACATTAACCGCGAGAATAACGGCCAGAATTCCCATCCTGCATCAACAAATGACCAAATGACGGTGCCAACAAAAACAGCTGCAAAAATCCAGACACCAAGTGCCTTTTTACGAAAAATACTAAATGCAGACATGGTAATTAACAGTCCTGCGACTAGGAAATACCAAGATCCACCTAATGAAACTAGCTTGCCACCGCCTACGATGTAAAAAACACCAGTAGCCAATAAAACTAGGCCTAATAGAAAACACCATATTTTGAATAAGATATGAAACTTAGAATCTGACTCAGACATAGATCCTACTCCACATATACTGAACACAATAGTTCAAGCATTTGGGCCAGTTAAACTATGTCTAACCAGCCATCAACATTGTTAAAAATTGACTTTAACGCTTAAGCCTGCCACCCAAGCATCATCGACCGCTTTTACACCAGCAGGTTGATGGATATATTGAATGTTTGGACGTAACATAACGGCCGGAGACCATTGATAGGTATAGTTCAATTCGACATTTAGCTCGTCGTCTTGAATTGGAATATAGTCAGATGCAATCGCATCATAGCTATAATATCCACGGCTTTCGTTTGTTGCGATTTGCTTATCTTTAGCACGATCATTGACCAAATAATTGGCAATACCAAAGCCAATCGAATCATTTGGACGGCTATCAAATGGCCCTTTATACCAAAGAGCAAGTTGTTGGGTACTTTGAACAAAGGTCGTTGCCTTATCATTTACAACGCCATTAAAACTTACATATAAACCGCGTTTCGGATCTTGGCCGTTATTCGTCAGTTGTTGTTGTGCATTAATCCAGAAACTTTGTTTTCCCTCATGAACTTTACCCGCGGTTTTAATATCATTTGCTTCTGCGGTTGAATACAGCGCACCTACTTTATATTCACCCGGTAAACCATTAAAAGCAGCAAGTTTTGGTTTCCATGCGAGCTCAACTGGTATGGTTGCACCCTTCACGTTGTTCATATCCAGATTAAAACCATCACTATTTGATTCGGTTTTAATGTTGTCTGGATTTACTTCATAAACACCGACACCCAAAGTCCACTCAGGCGCAAATTGATATTTAACGTTTGCAGCCCAAACACCAACTGGTGAGTTGTACCAAATTGAACCGATTGATTTTCCTAACTGTCCACCGCAAAGTAATAAGTTTTGAAACTCACATTGAGAACTATTAAAGTCTTCTGACATGCCCATACGGCCAACTTTGGCCTGTATAGTATTATCAACAAAGCCTTTCTTTACCCATGCTTGAGACAGACGCCAGATTTTACCGCGACCATAAATCTCTTGAGCATTACCTAATTGGCTAGAACGCGGGTCTTTAATACGCTCCAAAGTAAGCGCATTCCCGTCACGTTTAGTCACGATCAGGCTCGCTGTTGTATCTTTCCACCCAGCAATCTTTTCTAAATCGAAGTTTGCACCTAAAGAAAGTTGCGCAGCATTTTCAAAAGTATTGCTGTCGTTGTAACCACCATCTAAATTTGTGGCACTTTGGCTCATGATAGAAGCTGTAAATTTATAGCCTTGTTGCTCTAGCTGTTGGCGCTCACCATTCCAGTCGCCTAGCAACCATTGACGATCTTGTGACCAAGGCTCATTAGCAAGCGCAAGTTGACTGCCTAATACAGCGATTGTTAACACACTCAGTTTCATTATATTTGGCATTTCAAGTCCCTTTTATCATTTCTATATTTCTATGCTGCGCCTCGGTTTGAGGCGCTTCCCTTATTGTTATTATTTAGTTTGTACGGCCGAACTAAGTTCAGACGTCGCGCCAAAACGATCAGTTACATTCGCTGTAATTGAAGCAACTTTGAGAGTTGGCTTCCAATTCGCTTTTGCATTGCCTTCAGCATCTGTGGCAACGGTAACCGCTCCTAAATATTGCTCAGCTTCTTTTGATGCCGCATTTTGATTTCCAAAGAACTCAACTTGATAGCGTTGGTTTGGTAATCCATTAATTTCTACAGCAACTGAACCTTTATTAACGGTTAACTTAGGTGCTTTAATGCCCTGATTCGGCTGAGCATTACAGTTTTGTTGATTTGGTTGAGTACATGTTTTTTGTTGCTTAGATGGATCAACCACTACGCCACCACCACGAGAACCGACAAAACCTTCGTGTTCAAGTGCAGGTACACCAAATACAATTGCACCTAAACGCTGATTTGGTACACATGAACCACCTGCTTCACAGCGTTTAATATCTTTACCATTGTCCCAAATCAGGTTTTTAGTCAATGTAATTTTTGCATTTGCATCTTTTTCCGAACGAATAGCAACACCAATACGGTTACCATGCACCCTATTGCTATCAAGAATGTTGCCATCGCCTGTCATGTTGAAGCCAATCGAGTTATTGGTCATTTCGTTGTAGGCAATATAGTTACGCTTGCCCCAGTTAATCTGTAAGCCATCCGAATAGTTTTCGAATTTATTACCGACTACGGCATTGTCATTACCCCATAAAATTTCAATACCTTGTGATGGCTCTGGGTTCGCTTTCGTTGAAACAAAATGGTTATTTGCAATTAAGTTAAACGCAGCACCACGTGTCAGTTCTAAACCATCACCATTGTCTTGGAAAATATTGTCTAAAACTTTGTTGTTATTGGTCGTGGTTGCCGTTGGGTTGCCTTGCCCGTCATCACCAGTAAGCATGACACCGGCACCACCATAGTTATTACTAATACGGTTATGTTGAATAAGGTTATTGCTTGAACGGTTTACCAAAACACCAATACAGAAACGATGAATGTCTAAACCTTTTAAAGTGACATTGTTGACGTCACGTAGTACCAATCCCGGTAAAGTCATAGTACGTACATTGGTGCCGTACTGCTCAGGGTTTGCACCGGGACAAGCTTTTGCACCTTCGCCTTTAATATAGTTTGAACCATCAATTGCGATGTATTCGCCAGTTTTATCCCACTGTGTACCAATAATTTTGATGGGTGCTTTAATTTCAGGAAGTGCACTATTTAATTTAATCGCATAAGGCGCTTTGCCTACCGCCTGAATCAAGATCTCGCTAGCTTCGCTTGGGTTTGCATTGGCTTGTTCAATTGCCCAGCGTAAAGAGCCTTTATTGCTATCGTCTTGATAACGATCAACAACATAAGTTTGTGCTGCAGTTATTCCTGAAACCATCAAACCTAATGCAAGAGTAGTTAAACGTAATGTATTCATTTCATCATATCCTTATGATTTATGGGTTTGTTGGTTGAACGGTTTTTAAAATCTGTTTGAGCTTAGTCACATCAATTTGTCCTGGTGCAGAAGCCTGCCCAATCATGCCAAAGCTATAACTTCCACCCATATTGGCAGTCGCAACACGAGAAATCGTACCAAGTTGTCCCATTGACATCGTTAACAATGGTTTAGTGGTTTGCTGACTTACTTTTAAAGTTGCGTTCATTAAAGTGAAAACGTCTTGTTTAGATTTTGGCATTACGGCAATTTTTAGAATATCTGCGCCCATTTGATCTTGTTTTAACAGGCGTTTTTCAATTTCATCTTGGCTTGGCGTTTTTTGGAAGTCATGATTAGACATCACAATCAGCACTTTCTTTTGATGTGCTTTTTGAACAATATCTGAAACTACTTTTTGATCACGGAACATTTCAACATCTAACCAGTCCATGAACGGATTTTTTAAATAAGCCTGATAAGTCTTACCATAATCAACATCGCTAATTTCAAGCTGACCACCTTCATTTTTAGTGCGAATTGTGGCGATTAGCGGCTTATTACCTAAAATCTTTTTTAATTCATGCCCCAATGCAATCACTTGTTTCGTATCACTCGCAAAACTGAGTAAGTCGATACGGAACTCTGCCAAATCAGCATCTGCTGTATTTGCAATCACTTGAGCTTGCGCTAAAGCTTGTTCTTTGGTCTTTGCTGTAATTGGAACAATTGTTTTAACTGCTGTAGTCGCAGGTTGTGTTTGAGTAGCTAAAGCAACAGGTTCAGCATTCACCTGTGCTGTAAAAAATGGGAGTGCAAGCAAACTTAAGCTTAATAATGTTTTCATTTTCATCTCTGTCATACCATCCTTTAAAAAGGCTACACGCATCCATGGACAATCATGTGTAGCCTTAGGTGTTTCTTAAATATCAAAAAATACTGTTTCGTTATCGCCTTGAATACGAATATCAAAGCGGTAAACAATTTCACCATTTTCTTCAAAACGTTTTGCAATAAGCGTTTGGCGACGCGGTGCCCACTCAATGCTATTTAAAATTGGGTCATTGCCATTTGCCTCGGCTTCATCTTCAAAATAAACACGTGTATGAAGACCTAAGTTAATACCGCGAGCGAAAATGACTAATGCAATATGCGGTGCTTGAGTTGAACCTTTACGACCGGCTGTAGCACCTGGCTTAATTGTATTAAAGCTCCAAACGCCTGTTTCAAAGTCAGCGCCAGTACGTCCCCAACCCTGAAATGCAGGATCAGCTTTTTGCTCACGCGTATCTGCCTGACTTGGGTAAATACCATTCGCATCAGCTTGCCAAATTTCGATCAGCACATCGCGCAGCGGTAAACCTAATCCGTCAAATACCTGACCTTCAAGACGAATACGCTCGCCTTTGGTTTGGTCTTGTACTAACTGGTTATTAAAGTTGTTTTCAAACACTTCAATATTTGCTTGTTGTGGCAATAAACCAATGTGGACGTAAGGACCACCTGTTTGAGATGGAGTTTCTTTTAATTCCTGAAAATTCCAGTTATTCATGCTCGTGCTCCCGATTAAGTCAAATCATTTTCGAAGTAAGTCGCTCGACGACCACGTAAAGTGATGTCAAAACGGTAACAACGGCTATCTGCTTCGATAAAGTTGTTTTTATCTTCTAGTGCAATCAATGCACGACGTTGATCTTCAGAAGGAATCGTTTTTAAAATCGGGCAAGTGTCAATGAGCGTATCGCCTTCAAAATAAAACTGCGAAATTAGGCGCTGAGCCCAACCATCAGCAATTAAAGAGAAGTGAATATGAGCTGGACGCCATTCATTGATACGGTTACGCCACGGATATGGACCTGGTTTAATGGTACGGAAAATATAAAAACCATTTTCGTCAGTTAATGTACGACCACAACCACCGAAGTTAGGGTCCATTGCACCAATAAATTTGTCGTTTGGATGGCGATAACGACCAGAAGCATTGGCTTGCCATACTTCTAAAAGTGCATTTTTTACAGGACGGCCAAACTGGTCACGGACATAACCATGAACGATGACACGCTCACCAATTGGTAAACCATCTTTGGCATAGTTCAAAATCAAATCGTTATCTTTTGGGCCAAACAAGTTTGAAGAAAAATGCGGTGAAGTAACTTCAGTTAAAGTCTCATTAATAGAAATCAATGCATTTTTTGGCGAACGTAAAACACTTGTCTTATAACCTTCTGCATATGCAGGTGGATGGTCTTCTGTATTACGTTGGGCGTAAGCACCCCAGCTATGTTGTGACATCTTTATCTCCTTAATCCTGTTCTTTTGCTGCAACTGAGTTGACTTCTATTCCCAACTCTTTAAAGACTTCTTCGGCCATATGCATTGCAGCATTTGCAGCAGGTAAACCTGCATAGAGCGAGCTATGTAAGATCAACTCTTTTAAATCTTCTTTAGTGACACCATTGTTGAAACAAGCACGTAAATGCATGCGTAGTTCATCTTCGCGGCCAAGCGCCAATAAAATTGCGATCGTCACTAAACTACGTGTATGACGCGGTAGGCCCGGACGAGACCACACCTCACCCCATGCGTAACGGCTAATAAAGTTTTGAAAATCTTGGTTAAAGTCATTTAAGTTTTGCAAAGACCGACCAACATGCTTTTCACCCAAAACTTCAGTCCGCACCTCAATGCCTTGTTTATAGCGTTGTTCATCATTCATTGTGATAGACCTCTATTAAGTTGCATCGGTATGCGCAACAAGTGATTTAACAAATACAGCAACAGCCGCAGCAGTCGCTGGAATTAGTAATAAACTGAGAATGGCAGTAAACGACCAATCATTACCAAGTAGTACGGCACCAATCCAAGCACCAAATACCGCACCGAAACGTCCAATACCTGTCATCCACGACACACCCGTTGCACGGCACTGCGTTGGATAAAAACGAGCACTTAAAGCTGGCATTGAAGATTGCGCACCATTAATCGCGATACCTGCGCAAAGAACCAATACAGCAAGTAATGTTGAGTTTCCTAAACTTTGACCAACAGCAATCGCAAATAGACCCGCAGCAAAGTAGAAAATGGCAATAACTCGGTTCGGGTTAAATTTATCCATCGCCCAACCAATGAATAATGCACTTACCACACCACCAAACTGGAACAATCCACCAATAAATGCAGCACGCTCCATTGAAGCACCTGTTTCACGCATCAGTGTTGGTAACCAGCTTGTAAGCAAGTAAACAACCACTAAGCCCATGAAATAGGTCAACCAAAGTAAAAGTGTTCCTTTTGCATATGGTTTAGAAAACATAATTCCAAAGACATTTTTCTTTTGAGCTGTTTCAGTTTTCTCTTCAGGTACGTGGAATGCGGTGGCATTTTGAACTTGAGTTGGCGCGATATAATTTAAGATCTTACGTACTTTTTCTGGGTTCTTACCTTTAACAATTAAAAAGCGGTAAGACTCAGGTAAGACAAAAATCACTAAAACCATTAAGATCAAAGGTGACCAGCCGCCAAGTAAAAATAGACTGTGCCAACCGTAGGTCGGGATGAGCCAGCTACTAATAAAGCCTCCTGTTGCCATACCTAGGTTGTAGCCACAGAACATGCATGTCACCAGCAGTGAACGAATACGTGTTGGACAGTATTCAGAGAATAATGTGGTGGCATTTGGCATCGCTGCACCCAAACCAATACCTGTCAAAAAGCGTAAAACGACAAGGCTATCTAAGTTAGTTGCATAAGCAGATGCTAAAGTAAAACCACCAAACACAAGCATCGAAAAAGCTAAAACGATTTTTCGACCAAAACGGTCAGCTGTTGGGCCAGAAACCAAAGCTCCAATAATCATTCCACCAAGTGCAGCACTCATCACTGGGCCTAACTGAGAGCGATCAACACCCCAGTCTTGAGCCAAAGCTGGAGCGATAAAACCCATTGCAGCAGTATCGATACCATCAGTAAAAATAATTAAGAAACAGATGATTGCAATCATCCATTGATACTTACTGAGTGGAGCATCATTAATTAATGCTTGAGCATCGATACTTTTATTTGGTGCAGCGTAATCCTGAGACGCCATATTTGCCTCCTTAAGGCCAATTCCTTTTAAACTACTAAGCTATTAGATTTGCTGAATAAACCTAGTCAATTCCTGAGTAAATCTTTGTGGTTGCTCAATATTAGAAAGATGAGATGCTTCCAATTTAGCAATTTGACTGTTCTTAATAGCATTCTGCATAAACTCAGCATCTGCTACTGTTGTCACAGGATCTGCCGTTCCTGCAATGAGCAATACCGGTACTTGGATTTGCGTAATTTCATTTCTTAAATCAGCATGTGCTAAAGCACGGCACGCATTGGCATAACCTTGTGCTGGTGTGTTTGCCAGACTTTGAATCGTCGTTTGTGCAACCACATTATGTTGATAGTCGAATTTTTCGCTAAACCAACGTGTGTGCGTGGTTTTAACCAATTCAGCCAGTCCATTTTGTTCTACTGATTCTGCGCGACTCAACCACGCCTCAGCCTGTCCAATTTTTGCCGCCGAATTTGCGACAGTAATACTTAGAAAGCGCTCTGGGTAATGGATAGCTAACCAAAGCCCTGTAATTCCGCCCATTGAAATGCCACAAAAATGAGCTTTTTCAATATCTAAGGCATCTAAAATATCAGCAACATCTTCACCTAAATTTTGTAAAGATGTTTCAGCGATCACATCACTTTCGCCATGACCACGTGTGTCGTATGTAATGACATTAAAATGACTTTTAAGCTCATCTACTTGCGGCTGCCACATTCCATGATCTGTTCCTAAGGAGTTAGATAACACAAGTGTTGGAGCATCTTTTAATCCGTCAGTGTATACAGCGAGCTGTTTACCTTGTCGATTGGTTATAAGCTGTTTCACTTTATGTCTCCTCCTTGTGCTTCTTGCAGAACAGCATCAATTTGAGCTTGAATGTTGCCCAAATAGTTTTCTGCTTTAAATATTTCCAAAATTTCTGTTTCACTAAAATGTTCTTTTACTTCATCTAACTGACTAACAACTTCAGATAAATGCTGCTTTTGAGCCACGGCTGTTTTACAAGCTGCTTCAACAACATGATGTGCATTTAAACGTCCAATTTTTGGAGCAAGCGCCATCATCACAGCTTCTGCCATAATCAGCCCGTTGGTACAGTCAAGGTTCTGCTGCATATGCTCAGCATTAACTTCAAAACCTTGTAAAACTTCACCAGTACGAGTTAATGCTCCAGCACAAAGCTGAAAAATTTCAGGGATTGCTAACCATTCTGCATGCCATGCACCTAAGCTACGCTCATGTTCCTGCACCATGCTTTGATAGATGCTAGACATAAGTGCTGGTACACGATTTGCTGCTGCAAGTACTGAAGCTGCTGCAACTGGATTCCGCTTATGAGGCATGGTTGATGAACCACCACGGCCCTTTGCAGTTGGTTCAAAAAATTCGGCAATTTCAGTTTGCATCATGAGTGACCAATCACGTGCCATCTTGCCCGTATTCCCAACAATCATGCCAAGCACACTTGCGATTTCTACAATACGGTCGCGCTCACCATGCCATGTGCTTGTCGGTACAGTCAGATTCAGCTGCTGAGCAAATGCACTGACCACAAGTGAACCTTGATCTTGCAAAGATGCTAATGAACCCACAGCGCCACCTAACTGAGCAGTAAATACACGTGATTTCATAGCTTGTATACGGTCTAAATCACGTTTAAACGCAGAAGCCCAGCGAGCGAGTTTATGCCCTAAAGTAATTGGCAAAGCTTGCTGTAACCATGTACGTCCAATCATGACTTGATAGCGATATTGCTTAGCTTGTTGTAATGCAGTGCTGTAGCACTGTTGAAGTTGTGCTTCGACAATATTTAACGCATCGCGGCATTGCAAAATGCAGGCTGTGTCTAAAATATCCTGACTCGTTGCACCCCAATGCACATAACGTGAAGCATCTTCATCTACATCTTTAACAATTGCCGTAAGCTGTTTTACAAATGGAATTGCGATATTTCCAGCTAAGCCTGTTGCTACAGCCAACGCTGGAAAATCAAACTTTTCTATTGCCTGCTCAGCTACTTGAGCAATGGTATTAGCCGCATTTTGAGGAATCACGCCAACTTTTGCCTGTGCTTGAGCTAACGCAACTTCAACCTGAATCATGTATTTGATTAAAGATGAGTCACTAAAGATGTCAGTGACGTCTTTTTGATAAAACAAGCTGGCATATAACTGGCTCATGATTAAACTCTCTCAATAATCAATGCGATGCCTTGACCTACACCAATACACATTGAACACAAAGCGTAACGACCATCTGTCTGTTCAAGCTGGTTTAGGGCTGTAGTCACTAAGCGTGCACCTGATGCACCAAGTGGATGACCCAAAGCAATTGCACCACCGTTTGGATTTACCTTGTCAGAATCGTCTGGTAAGCCTAAATCACGGGTCACGGCCAAAGCTTGTGCAGCAAAAGCTTCGTTAAGCTCAATCACATCCATCTGATCTAAAGTCAGGTTGGCTTGTTTAAGTAGTTTTTTAATGGCTGGTGCAGGAGCAAAACCCATAATGCGTGGTTCTACACCGACTGCTGTTGAAGCAATGATTTTGGCACGTGGTTTTAGATTGTAGGCCTGAACTGCCTCATCAGAAGCAATCAGTAGTGCCGCTGCACCATCGTTAATACCTGAAGCATTACCCGCAGTCACAGAACCATTCGCTTTGACAACCGGTTTAAGTTTGCTTAAAGCTTCAAGTGTGGTCGATGCACGTGGATGTTCATCGGTATCAATCACAACAGCATCACCCTTACGCTGAGGGATTTCAACTGCCACGATTTCTTTAGAAAAAAAGCCTTTGGCTTGCGCGCTTGCGGTGCGTTGTTGGCTCACCAAGGCAAACTGGTCCTGATCTGCACGATTAACGTTAAATTGTTCAGCTACGTTTTCGGCAGTCTGGGGCATGGTGTCTACACCATACAATTCTTTAAGTTTTGGGTTAATGAAGCGCCATCCCATGGTGGTATCTTCAATCTTCTGGCTACGGCCAAAAGCACTGTCAGACTTACCCATCACATAAGGTGCACGGCTCATGCTTTCTACACCACCTGCAATCACCAAGTTTGCTTCACCTGCTTTAATGGCACGAGCAGCAATGGCAATTGCATCGAGTGAAGAACCACACAAACGGTTAATGGTGGTTGCTGGTACTTGATACGGTAGACCTGCAAGCAGTGCTGACATACGGCCAACGTTACGGTTATCTTCCCCAGCTTGGTTGGCACAGCCATAGATCACATCATCGACCTGTTCCCAATCTACATTCGGGTTACGCTGCATGAGAGCTTTGATCGGCACAGCACCAAGGTCATCGGCACGGACAGGTGCAAGACCACCTGCATAACGGCCGAATGGAGTACGGATGGCATCGATGATATAAGCGTTTTTTAATGTCATTTCCCTACTTCCTTACCCTTGAGTCGCATCAATCAAAGTTGCACCCGTTAAAGCCTGTAACTCTTCAAAGCTAAGACCTTCCACTTTCTCAATCACCTTTAAACCATCTTTGGTTACATCAATTACGCACAAGTCGGTGTAAATACGATCAACACAGTGTTTACCCGTAACCGGATAGCTCAGCTCAGCCACAATCTTTGGTTCACCTTGCTTGGTCACATGATCTGTGGTGATAAATACTTTTTTAGCACCTACAGCCAAATCCATCGCACCACCCACCGCAGGAATCGCATCCGGTGCACCCGTGTGCCAGTTGGCCAAGTCACCATTGGCTGCAACCTGAAATGCGCCAAGCACCGCTATATCAAGGTGACCACCACGCATCATGGCAAATGAGTCGCCATGGTGGAAAAAGCTGCCGCCTTCAAGCATGGTCACAAATTCTTTACCCGCATTAATCAGTTCAGGGTCTTCTTCACCTGCCGCTGGTGGTGGACCAAATGCCAATAGGCCATTTTCAGAATGAAGGAAAATATCTTTATCGTTAGGTAAGTAGCTTGCAATCTTGGTCGGTAAGCCAATACCTAGGTTCACATAGGCACCATCTGGAATATCTTGTGCCACACGTTTTGCAATCTGGTCACGGCTGAGTTTCTGATAGCTCATGTTATTTCTCCTTATTGCTTACTGTGCGGGCTGTACTTGTACAACGTGCTGTACAAAAATACCTGGGGTGATGATGTGCTCTGGATCTAATCCACCTAGCTCAACCACTTCAGAAACCTGAACAATCGTGACATCCGCCGCCATGGCCATAATCGGGCCAAAGTTACGGGCAGATTTACGGTAAACGAGATTGCCCCAGCGATCGCCCTTGTAAGCTTTAATCAAGGCAAAGTCAGCCTTGATTGGATACTCAAGCACATAATCTTTCCCATCAATCTCACGGGTTTCTTTGCCTTCGGCTAAAAGTGTTCCAAAGCCTGTTGGGGTAAACACAGCGCCTAGGCCCATACCAGCTGCCTGAATACGGCAAGCCAGATTACCTTGCGGAACGACTTCAAGCTCGACCTTTCCAGCACGATACAACTCATCAAAAACATAAGAGTCTGATTGGCGTGGGAAAGAGCAGATTACTTTTTTAACTGAACCAGCTTTAAGCAGTTTAGCCAGACCATAATCGCCATTACCGGCGTTATTACTAACAATCGTTAAATCTTTAACACCGAGTTCAATAAGACCATCAATGAGTTCAGCGGGTTGTCCTGCGGTACCAAAACCACCAATCAGAATGGTCGCGCCATCTTTAATCTGCGATAGTACCTCGCTTAGAGAGGACTTACTTTTGTCAATCATTAGACAACTCCATTGTGCTCATTCAGGAAGGAATAGATAAGAGATTTAGGCACACAGAGGCAGAATGAACAGATAGATATTTCACTCAATCCCGAGTGTTTCCCTTAGATTTCCTTTTAAACATTCTTGATAATTTTTGTAATTTGATCTAGTTATCAAACCATGGTTTTGTTCGGTATAAATATTTTTTGTTCGATGATCGAACATTATCTAGTATAGTTGTACGATCTTGATAAATCCTAAAACTTATCAATGTAAAAGAATATGAGTGCTTATAAATAGATATGTAGAAAACTTACTTAGATGGGCAAATTATCCAAGCAAGTTAAAAATAATAGAATTAAGACTGAGATTGCAGAATCAAACGTGCAAGTTCTAAATCATCAGGATAGGTAATTTTTATATTATCCGAACGACCCATTACGACCTGTACAGTTTCACCCATATACTCGAGTGCACTTGCCTCATCGGTAATAATGACATCATTTTCTAAAGCATGTTCAATTGCTTTTTTTAGTTTACCGATTTTAGTAATTTGAGGCGTTTGAGCTTGCCATAATAAATCTCGGCTGACTGTTTTATCAATTTGATTGCCTGACTTAACCTGCTTTAAAGTATCACGAACAGGAATTGCTAAAATAGCGCTCTCATTTGATTCAATTGCATTTGCCACAAGTGCATTTAAACAATCAATGGTTACACAAGGGCGAGCCGCATCATGCACAAGGACCCAATCATTTTCATCGGCAAAATTTAAAAGATGATTTAAAGCATTTAAAACTGAATGAACTCGCTCAGCTCCACCAATGCAAAAATGCGCCTTATCTATATTTTGAAATGCTAGAGTCTGGGCAAAGGTATCTTGTGTACCAATTGCCAAAACATAACCATTTAATGGAAGTTGGCTTATACGGCCAATCGTATGTTCTAAAACAGTCCTATTCTGAATATATTGATACTGCTTCAATTCAGTTTTAGAAAAACGACTTCCTGATCCTGCAGCTGGAATCACTGCCCACAATTTAGTCTGGGATATCTGGGGATGCCGGTGTCTCATTCGTTTCCAAATCAACTTTAGCGTTCGGGTCAATATAAATAGGTTTGTAATGGGTACTGATCGTACTCATTTGAACAAATGTCTCGTGAGGTTTAACCAAACCAAGATCAAGGCGGGCATGTTCTTCTATTGCTTCTGTACCATTTTTCAGGTCAAAAACCTCTGCTGCCAAAATACGGTTTCGTTCTTTAAGCTCTTCATTTACCTCAGCTTGTTGCTGAATTTGTTGCATGAGAGCTTGATGAGGGATATAGCCACCCTCACCTAACCAAAATTGATATTGCAGGATAGCTACTAAAACAATAACAAGTAGCAATATCAGTTTGCTTGAAGTGGATCGAAATACTTCTAACATATCATTAAGATTTTTAATTAAAAACTTTCGTTAAGAGATTGTATTGTATAGTAATTAACAAGTAGCATGCGCAATTCCTGCAAAAATTTAAGCAAAATTATTAATGGGCATATTACTTTAATTGACCATTGTGACATGTTTCATTTTGTCAAAAATGAATAGAATTTGAAAGGGAAATAATATTTATAAGTACAACTGTTTATAAATCAATCTACCCACAAAAAATCATTCTAAGTATAAGAAATTTATGTCGAGAAAAGCTTATGGTTAATTTCCATTATTTACCCGTGTAAATTGTTGCTCTAACATGGTGTTGCCCCATTGGTCTCCTTCCCATTCATTCGTCAGCTTAAAACCAAAAGTTTCATAAAGTTTTCTTGCGGCGCTAAGGCCACTAAACGTCCATAATTGAACAGCAGAGAATTGCTTTTGATCACAAAAGTTTATTGCTTCTTTTAATAGCTTTTTGCCGATTCCCTGTCCTCGACAATCGTCACTTAAAATAAACCACCGAAGATGAGCCTCGTTATTTCCTAAATCTTCACCATCAATCGCAACAGAACCCACAATCTTATTATTTTTTATTGCCAACCAAATATTATTAGAGTCTTTATAAAGACGGTTAGAGAACTCAGCTAAATTGGTAGCCACTTTTCCTTCAAAAAAAGGTCCAAAATTATAATTTTCATAATAATAAGTACCATGCATTTCTGCGATTCTGCCAATCATACCTGCGCGGTAGCCACTCACAATTTCAATAGTATTGTTATCTATAAGATCTTTATTACCTCGACAGTCTACTAAAGATTCAGCATAGGCTGTCAAACCTTGAGCAATAATAAGTTGTTCAGAAGAGTTTAACTTTTCAATGGCTTGAATAACTCGCATTTCTCCATAATTATTAATTTTTCTTACAGTATCCACTCCTTTCGGTGTAAGTTTAATCACTTTTAGTCTGGCATCATTCTTATCTTGTTCCTCTTTAATCTCACCAGCCTTAATGAGTTTAAGCAACATTCTACTCACACTCGATTTCTCTAGACCTAAAAGCTGTCCTAATTGTACAGCGGTTAAAGAACCTCTATTTTCAAGCTCAAGTAAAGAATGAACAGCTGACGGAGAATAATCAGTAGCAGCAAGAGTTGAACTCATAAAACCTAATTCACGAACCATGATTCGAGATGAACTACGGATTTCATCAATAATTTTTTGGTCAATCATCACTGCACACTCAAAATATAGTTGTATAATACAACCATATTTATAAAAAAGAAGTCAAGATTTTCTTCTCTTTTAAAACCAGCTTAAAAAGAATAAAAGCCCTCTTTCGAGGACTTTTATAAATCGTTTTCTTATGTGAGTTTAAATCAGAAATTATAACGAACACTCAACGTTGCATTCCGTGGTATGCCCCAATTCATTGAGTTAGCACCAATACCTTCATAATATTTTTCATCAAAAATATTATCGATATTCAATTGAAGTTTGATATTTTTATCCACTTGATAGCCAAGCATCGCACTTGCTAAAACATATGCATCTTGCTCAATACGAGAGCTTCCACTACCCGTATAGTATTTACTCTTATAATTTAAACCAAGCCCTGCACTCCATTGATTAAGTTTGTACTTAATAAATAGATTCGAGGTTGTTCGAGAGTTTGTCGTATTAACCTTTGTGCCTTGTGCATCTTTTGCTTCAAAATTAGCAATACCAAAGTTAATACCCCAATTGTCATTAATCTCGCCATCAGCTTCAAACTCAAAACCTTTACTTTCAACCCCATCTACAGCACGATAGGCCTGCTCTGTGGTTTTTATACCATTGCGAATAATAAACGTGTCGGGTATCGATTCAGCAAAATTAGATTGTTCTATTCGGAATACTGACAATGCTGTATTTAAACGCCCTCCAAACCATTCGCTCTTTAAGCCAGCCTCATAACTCTTACCAGTAATCGGATCTATATATTGATCATTTATATCTTTACGTTCTTGAGGTTTAAAAATTTCTGTATAACTTGCATACACAGAATGATCTTGAGCAAAATCATAAATAGCGCCAACATATGGTGCTAATTCATTGTTAAATTCACGGTTACCTTTATCATTTTCAGACTTATACTCCCAGTTAGATAAACGTGCCCCAGCAATAATTTTCAAAGGATCCAAAATTTGAAATTTACCAGCAACATAAGCAGCAGTTTGTGTGGTTTTATTCAGCGCATTTTTACCATTTAAAACAACAGGCTGAAGCAACTCTTGAGCCATATTATTATAGTTAAGTGGTCCACCTAAATACTTTTCAATGTCTTGGTTTGTGTTAGATCCACCAAAAATATCCCTTGTTTTCTCATTTTTATTCCACGATCCACCAATAATGATTTCTTGTGGACGATTAAAAATCGTAAATGGAGCATTGATAAAAACATCAATATTGTTTTCTTCATTTGCAGCTTTTGCACCATATACAGAAACATAATCAGGTTTATTCTCCTGATTATCATTTTGATTTTCTAATGGACTTGTATTGGTTGCCTTGTCTACTTTTCCAGCTGTATATAGCAACATAGAAGCTGTATCCTCTTTACGGAAGGTATAAGCAATATTTAAATTAACGTCATTAAATAAATTCTGTTTTAAATTTGCAAATACTGCCGCTGTATTCACATCCCAATAAGTCCAAGGTGCACTTACTGTTAAGCCTCTGGAAAAATTGGTACGAGTCCCATCAGTATAAAAAGCAGGTGTACCGCCCCAACGAATACCATCGCGATGTAACTCTTGATAAGTTGCACCAAGCGACATGCTTGTTTTATCACTCAAATCATAATCAACCGCACCATAAAATACATTACGTTCTTTCTCATAGAAATCCATAAATGATTTTTCATCAGAATGTTTTACAAACATTCGGCCACGCAATGATCCATCTGCATTAAGTGGCGTGGAAACATCTGCTGAGCTACTCCAAGAGTTCCACGAGCCTAAAGATGTACTGACATTACCAGTGAGTTCTTTTGAATTTGCATGTTTCCGAATCATGTTCAGCGCCATCGCTGGGTTTCCCGCACCTATGGTTAGTCCATTGGCACCCTTTACGACTTCGACACGATCATAAATATCTAAATCTAAATCTCCAGTACCTAAGTTTGTAGTACTAGGTATCCCATCAATTAAGTAATAATCCACCTCAAAACCACGTGCATAAACTCTTTGACGTTCATCGGTACGTGAGGTTGAAACACCCGTAATATTATTCATTAAATCTTGAAAGGAATCGATTTTTCGATCATCTAAATATTCACGGGTTAATACTTTGACCGATTGAGGAGTTTCACGAAGAGATAAATTTAATTTTGTAGAAGTATTTGTGCTTTTTGCTGTATAGCTCCCTGAACCTTCTGTAACGGCCGGATTTTCTTGTTCTGCTTGTACTTTTATCGTTGCTAAAGTGGTTGTTTCGGTTTGTTCTGCATAAACAAATGAAGGTACCGTTAAAGCCATAGAAATTGCTAAAGGGTGAACTCTAAATGCTTTTCTAAAGGGCGGATTGTACATAAGAAAATTCCATAATAACCAATGTGCTGAACTATATTTTTAGCCTTCCACTACCTTGTTCCTTGTTACACAGTAGTAAAAGTTCGGCACAAAAATTAACACGAATGATAATTGTTATCAACTTTAAGTTAATAATTATTCTTATTTATTTAATTTAAATTGCTAATGCATCATTGCCTTAAAAAATCACTATCCACGCATCAAAATTTGGATTTCTAACAGATTGAATGTTGATCTTGTTGAAGCATAATGCTGAAACCACAGGCTTTATATTATTGATTCAAAAATATATAAACCAATTTTCAAATTCAAATTGACTGTCGAACTGCTCAAGAACATGAGAAATAAAAAACTACACAGTATTTTCTTTTATATTTTATTATTCTTCATAAATCTCATGAAAGAGAATAAAGGTATAAACTGTAGTGCACAAAATTTTAGCGTTTTCTTTAGTAAGCTTAGGTTTAAGTGCTTGTGATCACCCTACTGATGATAGCCCTTCAAAAATAATTAATATGGAGAGAAATCATAAACAATATACACCTTCTAACCCTTATATATTTGAGTATAATGATATTGTTTACAGTCTAAAAGCTGGGCAACCCCAAGATACTTCCTATATAAAATTTAAGAACTTATTAAAAAAAATTCCCTCTAATGATAATAATTTAGATATTTTAAAAACCAAACGCAAGGTGCTTATTCACTTAGGTTGCCTTAAAGAGGCATATATAGTTACCGAAAAAATTTTAAATAAAACAGATAGTTCACAACTACAAGAGATGCAATGTATTTTCTTAAGAAAAATGAAAAAAGATGCTCATGAAATAAAAGAATGTTATGAAAAAACGGCTCATAGCTATTTAAACGAAATAAATTTAATTCCAAAGGCAGCCATACGATATCAATATGCACTGTGGGGCCATTATGCAGCGATGTTTCATGCGGGACATATAGAATATAAAGATAAACTTCAAGAAATCGTTGATTATCATCATATTGAGGATCATAAACGAACATATCAACAAATGTATGAAAATATACTGAATCCAAATGTTTTTCAAAAACGTTTAGACGCTATTCCCTACAGTCCTGATTGCCACTGAATCATATTCGCAATTATTTATAATTAATCATCGTAGCTCAGTTCATCCTCCTCAACATTAATATAATCTGGTTGAGGGTCTTTATCAAATCGTACAGCACATATTTTAACCTTACCTAAAATTTTTGCTTTCCCTACCCTATGCATACCATCCATTATTCTTTCCTGTGAACATAGTATTATTGGATAAGACAAATCTGTTTCTTGAATTAATATCATATGATCAATGATATCTTGAGTGGTGGGATAAGAATCTGGATACCAGTAGGGTTCATTTAATTCTTTTATTTCTGATAGCAAAATTTCTTTTACTTTAAAATTTCTAGTTAATGCTACTAAATTATCTACATCCCAAATATAAGTATCATTTTTAACTTTTCTAAAATGATATTGCTTTCTCATCATATGAAATTCTCTTAAAAAACAATAATATTAAAATATATCATATACATATTAAGACCAAATATTATAAAAATAGAGAGGCTAAATTTAGCCAATACAGATCAAAATTTTTTATTTTATTTGATAATTTTAACAATCATTTTTCTTGCTGTTTCATATACAACTGAAGCTCCAACTATATGTTTATTTTATTAAATATTTTAAATAGTGGAATTTATACAAAATCACATAAAGTTCGAATTTTTAACCAACAACAACTTAAAAAGTATATTTTTTCTATTTTTAATTTGCTAAGAATTTTAGAAAGACTTCCTCTACCTATTAAAAAGGGAGAAAAAAATGGATTTTTTTAATATTTTCATAGGTGATACGACTTGGCCCTTTATTTTGGAAATTTTGGTTCGATGTTTCGTCATGTTTATCATTATTATTAGTTTTTTAAGACTATCAGGTAAACGGGGTATTCGCCAACTTTCCCTTTTTGAACTCGCAATTATTTTATGTTTAGGTTCCGCAGCTGGCGATCCCATGTTTACTAAGGATTTACCTATTGCACATGCTTTTGTCGCATTTATTGTTATTCTTTTTCTCTATCGCCTTGTAACTTGGGCGATGGTGAAGCATAAGAAAATTGAAGACCTATTGGAAGGAAGAGCTCTCTGTGTAGTCAAAGATGGACTTTTGGTTTACAAAGATTTCCAGAAACAATCATATTCACATGATGAGTTTTTCTCAGAGATGCGCCAACAAAATGTTGAACATTTAGGTCAAGTAAGAACAGCTTTATTAGAGTCTGACGGTATCCTGAGTTTACTTTACTATGAAGATGAAGAGGTAAAATGGGGACTCCCCCTATTCCCAGATGCTTATTGCAAAGCTGACGTACTTAAAATCAATACTTTTTATTCATGTATGAAATGTGGTGAAACGAAAATTCTAAATACACTCGATCAAGAATGTTCTCGTTGCAAACACCATAGTTGGGCTAAGTCGTTAAAAACCCGTCGTCTAGGATAATAAAAAAGGTGCTATTTTTTATTAAAAATAGCACCTTAAAATGTTAAAAAACTAATTTTAACTTTTTATTTAAAGATTAGTTTAAACCTTTAAACTCAGCTTTACCGCGGTAAGCAGCTTTAGTCAATTCTTCAATACGAAGCAATTGGTTGTACTTAGAAACACGGTCAGAACGGCAAAGTGAACCAGTCTTAATTTGACCAGCCGCTGTCCCTACTGCTAAGTCAGCAATAGTTGAATCTTCAGTTTCGCCAGAACGGTGAGAAATTACAGTTGTATAACCATTTTCTTTAGCAAGGTAAATTGCATCAAGAGTTTCAGTCAACGTACCAATTTGGTTGTATTTGATTAAGATAGAGTTACCTACTTTCTCATTAATACCACGTTGTAAAATCTTAGGGTTTGTAACGAACAAGTCATCACCAACCAATTGGATTTTGTCACCAAGGATAGATGTCAAGTAAGACCAACCTTCCCAATCTGACTCATCTAAACCATCTTCAATTGAGATAATTGGATATTGGTTTACAAGGCCTGCTAAATAGTCAGAGAACTGGTTGCTTGTGAATGCTTTATTGCCTTCACCCGCAAGAACATATTGACCATTTTTGTAGAATTCTGAAGATGCACAGTCAAGCGCCAACATAATATCAGAACCAGCTTTGTAACCAGTTTGACCGATAGCTTCAAGAATAACAGTGATTGCTTCTTCATTTGAACGCAAGTTTGGTGCAAAACCACCTTCATCACCTACAGCAGTGTTTAAACCTTTTTTGTTTAAGACTGATTTTAGTGAATGGAAGATTTCAGCACCAGCACGTAATGCTTCAGCAAATGAAGTAAAGCCTACTGGCTCAATCATAAACTCTTGAATATCAACGTTGTTGTCTGCATGTGAACCACCATTGATGATGTTCATCATTGGTACAGGCATAGTCAAAATCTTTTGACCACGTAAGTCAGCGATGTATTGGAAAAGAGGAATTTTCTTTTCATCAGCAGCAGCGCGCGCAACAGCTAGTGACACAGCCAAAGTTGCATTTGCACCCAATTTTTCTTTGTTTTCAGTACCATCAAGTTCGATCATCGCATTATCGATGTCTTTTTGTTCAAATACTGATTTGCCCACTAAAGCGTCACGGATAATCGTGTTTACGTTGTTAACCGCAGTTTTAACGCCTTTACCTAAGTAACGTGATTTATCACCGTCACGTAGTTCTAAAGCTTCACGAGAACCAGTTGAAGCACCAGATGGTGCACATGCACGACCAACAACCCCAGATTCTAAAATTACGTCTGCTTCGATGGTTGGGTTACCACGAGAGTCCAAAATTTCACGTGCACGGATGTCAACGATTTGGCTCATGAACAATTCCTCTGTTGAATGAATATGAGCTGCGATTAAAGCAGCGTAAATGAGTAAAAACTCAATGGGTGTCTAACTTTTTGAATCCTTTAACCAAAGTATCCAATTCTTTTATTTGTGCCAAGAATGGCTCAAGCTGTGACATGCGTAATGCACAAGGTCCATCGCATTTTGCATGTTCTGGGTCTGGATGACCTTCCAAGAACAATCCAGCCAAGCCTGTTGCCATTCCAGCGCGTGCTAAAGTTGTAATTTGAGCACGACGACCACCTGCCGAGTCAGCACGACCACCAGGAGTTTGCAACGCATGTGTTACATCGAAGAAAACAGGAACATTCATTTCTTTCATGATGTCAAAGCCAAGCATGTCTACAACAAGGTTGTTATAGCCAAATGCTGAACCGCGCTCACAAAGAATTAGTTTATCGTTTCCTGCTTCTAAACATTTATTCAGGATATGGCGCATTTCATGAGGTGCCAAAAACTGAGCTTTCTTAATGTTAATAATAGCCTGTGTTTTTGCCATCGCTTCAACAAGATCAGTTTGGCGACTTAAGAAAGCCGGTAACTGAATAATATCAGCTACTTCTGCAACTGCTTCAGCTTGGTGCGGCTCATGGACATCGGTAATGATAGGAACATTAAAATGTTTTTTAATATCGCCTAACCATTCAATACCTTTTTCAAGTCCAGGACCACGGAACGAATGCAGACTAGAACGATTTGCCTTATCGAAACTCGCTTTAAATACATAAGGAATGTCTAAGCGTTTGCAGATATCAACATAAGTTTCTGCAATTTCGAAAGCTAAATCTTTTGATTCAAGTACGTTCATTCCGCCAAATAATACAAATGGCAAATGATTTGCCATTTGTATATCGCCTAAACGTACAACTTCTTGTGGTTTTAATTGTGACATTTAAACTTTCCCAGTTTATTTAAAATCGCATTATTTACTTTTTTGATGCTGTGTTTTCGCAGCGTCAATAAAACTAGCAAATAATGGATGTCCATCACGTGGTGAACTTGTAAATTCCGGGTGGAATTGTACAGCAATAAACCAAGGATGTTCAGGAATTTCTACAGTTTCAACCAAATGTTGAGCCGAAGAGTAACCAGAAATCTTCATACCAGCTTGTTCAATCGCCTCAATGAAACGGTTATTCATTTCATAACGGTGACGATGACGCTCAGTAATTTCTGCTTTACCATAAACTTCACGTGTTTTAGTGCCTTCAACCAATTCAGATTTTTGTGCACCCAAACGCATAGTTCCGCCTAAATCAGACTCAACGCTACGTTGTTGTAACTCGCCACGCTCATCTAACCATTCAGTAATTAAACCAATCAATGGATACTTCGTAGAACGGTTAAACTCTGTAGAAGATGCTTCTGGCATTGCTGCAACATGACGTGCATATTCGATTACAGCCAATTGCATGCCTAAACAAATACCCAAGAATGGAACTTTGTTTTCACGTGCATATTGAATAGCTTTCATTTTGCCTTCAGTACCACGCTCACCAAAGCCACCTGGGACTAAGATTGCGTCAGCTGTTTGCAAAATAGAAACGTCTTGGCTTTCAAGCTCTTCAGCATTGACATAGTCAATCTGTACTTTCACACGGTTTTTGATGCCTGCATGTAATAATGCTTCATTAACAGATTTATAAGCATCTGGTAATTCAACATATTTACCAACCATAGCTACACGTAAAGTGTATTCAGGATTGAGTAATGCTTCTACTACATTGTCCCAATCTTCTAGGTTTGCTTCTGGAAGATCATTAAATCCAAAACGCTCACAGATCAAGTCATCAACGTTTTGTTCATAGAAAGTACGTGGAATTTGATAAATCGTTTTCGCATCTTTACATACCACAACGGCACGCGCTTCCACGTTAGTGAACAATGCAATTTTGCGTTTAGTATCAACATCTACATCATATTCAGTACGGCAGATTAAAATATCTGGCTGAATACCAATTGAAAGTAATTCTTTTACAGAATGCTGAGTTGGTTTCGTCTTAAGCTCTGCTGCCGATTTAATATATGGCAACAAAGTTAAATGCATAAGCATGGTACGTTTATGACCAAGCTCAACCATTAACTGACGAACTGATTCCATAAATGGAAGTGATTCGATATCACCTACCGTGCCACCAATCTCAACGATTGCAACGTCGTAACCTTCACCAGCGCGAAGTACACGTTCTTTAATATTATCAGTAATATGCGGAATAACTTGAACCGTACCACCTAAGTAGTCACCACGACGTTCTTTATTTAGAACATCTTGATAAACACGGCCACTCGTAAAGTTATTCAGTTTGGTCATTTTCGCACGACGTAAGAAACGTTCGTAATAACCCAAGTCTAGATCAGTTTCGGCACCATCCTCTGTGACAAAAACTTCACCATGTTGGAAAGGACTCATTGTCCCCGGATCGACATTAATGTAAGGATCCATTTTAACCATTGTGACTTTTAAGCCACGGGCTTCCAAAAGTGCAGCAACTGAAGCAGCAGAAATACCTTTACCTAGCGATGAAACCACACCACCAGTAACAAAAATAAAATGGGTCATTAAGTTTCTCGTACAATCAAGCCGAAATCGGCCTACAATGTTGGGCAATTTTACTGTACTCTGCCCCTATAAAGCAAAGTCAAACCGCACCAATTCAAAGATCATTAAACAACTGGCTATTCTATCAGCATTTTTAATAAAAAATTAGGTCAATCTCACATGATTTTTTCATTCTCTTTTGCTGTTATAATGCGAGCTCCTCAATTAAATGTTGTTTAGGACAATGGCAAATAAAAAACTTTTAATCTGTGCTGCTATTGCGGCTGGACTATTGTTAACCGCATGCGTCAAAAAAGAAACACCAGAAGAAGAGCAAGAAAAGGTTGAAACAGCTGTTTCGGAACCTAAACCTGCTGAACCTGCAAAATTTGAGTCTTTAGAAAGTGTTAAAACTGAAGAAGCTCAAACTCAGGAACCAACGCAAGTCGAAGTTCATCACGAAGAAACAGCGAATACTACAACTGAAATTCGCCGTGAAACTCGTCCTGCCCATTCTGAGCAAAATTCACAAACAACTGTTTCTGAACAACCTAAAGCAGAGCCGAAGCCTAAGCCAGAACCTAAACCTGAGCCAAAAGCAGAACCTAAGCCTGAGAAAGCTCAGTCTAAACCTGCTAAGCCAGCAGAACCATCTCAAACTGAAGATGATGCTGTTGCCGCTGCAATTGCTGCTGCTACACCAGCGCTTAAAAACTAAGTTCTCGTATGAATATGCCCAAATTAAACACTTGATTTGGGCTTTTTAATTATTATTAAAATTATCAACTCACTCATCAGTTTTACTTTTTTTATTCCAATTTGTCTTTAAAGTTTTTCTAGATATCAATTTAGGACAACCTACCCCTTTCACTTGAAAAAGCATTGACGTTCCCTATTCTGAGATGTAATTTTTAATCAAGTTCCTTTTTGGAACTTTAATTAAAAGAAGATTGGAGCTTAAAATGAATACCGTATCAAATCGCGTGCCTGCCTCATTTCCAGTCCGTCGTATGGACTATAATTTTGAAAATGTACCTCGCTATTGGTGTAATAACGAACCCACTTTTACACATTATTTTACGGGTTTATCTACATTGTTCCCCGAGGGTGAATCATATTTTGTTCGTTCAGTTCGAGCATTACGTGCAAAAGCAAAGTCAAATGAACTTCTAGATCGTGAAATTAGTGCTTTTATTGGTCAAGAAGCAATGCATTCTAAAGAACATCATGCTTTTCATGTGAGTGCACAACAACATGGTTTAGATCCAGAATCTTTAGAAAAAGTAACGGGTATTGTTTTAAAGAGTATTGAAAAAGTTTTTAGTAAAAAATGGAACCTACTTGTAACGGTAGGCCTTGAACACTACACCGCTGTACTTGTAGTAAGCATGATGCAGTCTGTTAATGAACTGATGACGGACTCAACTATTCGTAACTTATGGTTATGGCATAGTATTGAAGAAACTGAGCATAAAGCTGTGGCCTTTGATCTTTATGAACACTTGTATGGAAGTGGGCTAAGCGCATATCTGCCACGTATCACCGTCTTCACTTTAAGTTTATTTTTAATTACGGGCTTCTCAACAATCTATCAATTCGTTCTTATGAACCGAGATCGCCAACTACTTAATTTTAAATCTTGGCGTAAGTTCTTTAGTTTTGCTAATAAGCAATACAGAACATTGATTCCTAAATTTTTTGACTATTATCGATTTGATTTTCACCCTAACCAAACAGATGAAAAAGACCTCGTTGCTAGTACCAAAATCAAAATTGAACTGAAAGATCCGAAATTGCTTTTATCCTGATCCAATAAAACCATAAAGCCCATCTATTGAATGGGCTTTATGTAATCAATTACGGCAATACCGTCACTTTTTATGATCAACCATAAAATAATTCGATATTAATTTGGCTGCCCATGAAGTACTTTTCCAACCTTCGTAAAAACCACAATGACTTCCCTTTTTAGTGGTTACCACTGCAATATTACTCATTTGCTGAATAGTTTCTTTATAAGGCTCTAAATTTTTAATAGAGCATACTGGATCATCTTCAGCATTAAGAATCATTAATGGAATTTTGACATTTTCAAATACATAAATTGGATTAATTGCCTGACAATAACTTTGATAGTCCTGAAAGCCTGCCATTTCAAAGTATTCTTTTTCAAACTCTTCGAGACTCGTCGTTGCAAGAACTTTTTCTAAAGAAGCAATCTGATTCCAAGTACTTTGATAAGGATGAATAAAATATTTAAATAACTTTTTGGTCATCATTTTGCTATAAAACGGGTGAACATTTTTAAAGCCAATCTCCGTGTTGTAGCCTGGGCACATTGCAAAAGCAGCTTTAAATGGTGTGTCAGTGCCTTGCTCACCCAAATAACGAACTAACAATCCTGTGCCAGCAGAAGAACCAACTGCATACAAATCCGATTCAGGAAACAAACTTTGAATATGCGTAAGCTGCTCTTTAAGATCACTTGTTGATCCGAAAAGAGAAATCTGTGGTACAGGCATAGGTAAACCCGCATGCCCACGGCGTAAGCATAGTGCTATTCTCCATCCCGTATATTGATGAATATCTCTCACCAATTCACGCATACTTTCAGGTGTTCCTGTAATGGTGTGCATGATAACCACCGTGGGAGTATCTTTCGGAAGATTATAGCCATACCATGCAATTGCAGTTACGCCACCATCTTTCATGCTGAGTTGCTCAATACGGTCATATTCAAGCTTGATGGTTTTTTTTCTAATAATATCGAAATATAAAAGATGGACATGATTGTTAGTTAACCATGGTGTAGGACGATATTTCTGCTTAAGTTGGGGCAACTTATCCAAAACATCTTTAATTTTCCCTTGTGGGTCATAATAGATTTTTGGCTGTTCAGCACCGAGTACTGAGTCAAACAATTCCGAACCGAAAGCTTTAATTTTATTTAAAGTAGATATGCCCATATCCAATCACGACCTCTGATTATGAGTTAAATGATTGCCGCACTAATGCTGCAACCTGCTGTCCCCAAATTGCATAAATTTCTTTGCTTGGATGAAAGCCATCACTTGCCATAGGCAGATTCAAAGCTTGAAAACTTTCAATATCATATTGAATGAATCTAAATTGATTTTGTGCTTCTACCCATTTATATAATACTTGATTCATTTGCTCCGCGTATTTTCCAAACAACCAAGCCAATGGATTGGGTAAAGCTGGAAAATGTTGCATGGGCGGAACGCCTGAAACAATAATGAGTTTAGGCTGAAAACGTGCTTGTATATATTCAAATAATTGCTTTTGTTGTTTTATCCATGAGTTCGCCGACGTCAATTTTGTCACATCATTAACACCAATAGATGTAACAACAACATCATAATTTTGCGGCTCTAAATACTGTAAAGCTTGAAAAACCTGCTTAGTAGTATCACCTGTTTTTGCATGAAGTTTCCAATTTATCAAATATTGATCTTGTAACTCAGAAATAATTGCACCAGATAAAGCGTCTTGTTGTGTTTCAACGCCAACTCCCGCTGCGGCAGAGTCTCCTACAATAAGCAGAGACAATGGTCTGCCCTTACCAACCGTGCCTTCTCTTTCACCACTGGCCTCTAGCAAGCGTGGTGTATTCTTACGAACCTTTGTTCCCTGCACAAAAAGTACAGGTAACAATGCTAAAGTTGAAAGTTTTAACCACATTCTATTAATCTCTATCTTACTTAGGCTATTTACTAAAATTATTGTGGTTGAAACTTGGCAATTCTTATACCCATTTGTTCAGCCAGCGCAGCTAAGCCACTCATTGGACGAATCATTACTTCAAAATCAACAATTTTGCCTTGTTCATTAAAACGAATCATATCAATACCTTTTAATGATTTACCACTGACATTAGCGCTGAACTCAAGCACTACATTCTCGCCATCTTCAGTATAAAACTCACGATGATAAGTAAAGTTTTCGAACACTTGGATGACATTGGTAAGAATGAAGAAAACGACCTGCTTTCCTTCATAAGGTTTATAGGCAACTGGTGAACGAAAAACTACGTCATCTGCCAGTAAATCATTTAGATCGGACAAGTTACCTGCCTGAACCATGTGATGCCATTTTTCTAAAGACTGTTTTGTAGTTTCAAGTGTCATTGTTATTTTATCCTGTAATTTAACCAATAAAGTTAGGGGCATTTCTGTATAAAGAAATGCCCCCACAAAACTTATAGTAATGCTGCTAGTTCAGCACCTTGACGTATTGCACGTTTTGCATCTAGCTCCCCTGCCTCTTTAGCACCACCAATTAAATGAACATTTTTACCTTCTGTTTTTAATTGGTCATACATTGCAGTGAAAGATTCTTGACCCGCACAAATCACAACATGATCAACTTCAAGCACACTCGGTTGCCCATCTATAGTGATATGTAAGCCCTGATCATCTACTTTGTCGTATTGAACGCCTGCAAGCATTTTAACTTGGCGATTTTTAAGGCCTGCACGGTGAATCCATCCTGTAGTTTTACCTAAACCAGCACCAACAACAGCGGTCTTACGTTGCAATAAATAGATTTCTCGTTCACAAGTCTCAACTTTTGGCTGTTTTAAACCACCTACATGCTCATATTGAGTGTCAATTCCCCATTCTTCATAAAACTTTTCTGGGTTTAAACTGCCACTTTCACCTTCGTGAGTGAGATATTCAGCCGTATCAAAACCAATACCACCTGCCCCAATAATGGCTACACGTTGTCCCACTGGCACACGTTCTTTTAAAACTTGTAAGTAGCTAAGTACTTTAGGATGATCAATACCTTCAAATTGTAATTGACGAGGCGTTACACCAGTTGCAACCACAATTTCATCAAAATTTGCTTGGCTCAACTCTTCATAAGTTGCTTTATGGTTCAAAATCAACTCAATGTTTGGTCGTAACTCAATTTGGCGAGCAAAGTAACGTAAGGTTTCATAGAATTCTTCTTTTCCAGGAACAGTCTTTGCAATATTAAATTGGCCACCAATTTGATGACTAGCCTCAAAAATTTTAACTTGATGTCCACGGTCAGCTGCATATACAGCAAAACTTAAACCCGCAGGTCCTGCACCAATAACAGCAATATTCTTTTGAACTTGTGCATCTTTAAAAATAAGTTCAGTTTCATAACATGCACGCGGGTTCACTAAACAAGTTGCGATTTTCATTGAGAAAATATGATCTAAACAAGCTTGGTTACAGCCAATACATGTATTAATTTCATCACTACGGCCTTCACTTGCTTTTAAAACAAATTCAGCATCCGCTAGCATTGGGCGTGCCATAGACACCATATCAGCATGACCAGATGCCAACACATGCTCAGCCATTTCTGGTGTATTAATTCGGTTAGAAGTAACTAAAGGAATAGAGACTTCACCTTTAAGTTTTTCAGTAACCCATGTAAACGCAGCGCGAGGAACTTTGGTCGCAATTGTTGGGATACGAGCTTCATGCCAGCCAATCCCTGTATTAATAATAGTTGCACCTGCTTTTTCAATTTCTTTTGCAAGCTGAATCACTTCTTCAATACTTGAACCACCTTCAACTAAATCAAGCATCGATAGACGATAAATAATGATAAAGTTTTCACCCACTAAAGCACGTGTACGTTTTACAATTTCAATAGGAAAACGAATACGGTTTTCGTAACTACCGCCCCATTCATCATCACGATGATTCGTACGTGCGGCAATGAACTCATTAATTAAATAACCTTCAGAACCCATGATTTCCACACCATCATAACCTGCATACTGAGCAAGTTTGGCGCAGTTTGCAAAGTCATCAATGGTCTGCTGCACTTCGGCAGAACTTAAAGCTTTTGGCTTAATTGGGTTAATCGGTGCTTGAATTGCTGAAGGAGCAACGTTATTTGCCTGATAAGAATAACGCCCAGTATGTAAAATCTGCATAGCAATTTTACCCCCAGCTTCATGAACAGCTTGGGTAATCACTTTATGTTTTTCAGCTTCTTCAACTGTATCTAACTTCGTACCATGGCTAAATACAACACCATCATCATTCGGAGAAACACCGCCAGTTACAATTAAACCCACATCACCTTTTGCACGCTCAGCATAAAACGCAGCCATGCGTTCATATCCTTGTGGTGCTTCTTCTAAACCAATATGCATAGACCCCATAAGCACACGGTTTTTTAAAGTAGTAAAGCCTAAATCAAGTGGCTTCAATAAATGCGGATAAGCTGACATATTTTCTCCTTTGGCTAGCAATAAGCTTGCTAATGCAACTTGTTGCATTAATTTATAATCAAATTTTGACTTTTATGCAACATGTTGCATAATCTCATCAGTCACACTTTACTTTTGCTTACAAACCGGATTGCTATGTCACTTCCTCATGTTTTATTAACCAGTTTGCTTGAACGACCAAGTACAGGGTTCGAACTTGCCCGCCGGTTTGATCGTTCAATCGGTTTTTTCTGGAATGCTACCCATCAGCAAATTTATCGTGAACTCAACCACATGCTAAAAAAAGGTTGGGTTTCAACGTTAGAAAATGAAATGGAAAATAGTCGGAAAAAAACCTATCAAGTTGAGCAATTGGGGCGTATTGAACTAGCTTCATGGATGACACAACAAAGTGAACCCGCGCAGCTTCGTGATGATTTAATGGTTAGATTGCGTGCTGAAGCACAATTGAGCAATAATCAGATATTACCTGAGCTGTTAAGGCATCTTGGTTTACATCAAGAGAAACTAAAACTTTATCAAAGTATTTATGATAAGGATTTTAAAGATAACGATGATCTAGATAACCGTGTGTTATACATTCACAAAATGATCTTAGAACTTGGGATTACGATGGAAAGTGAATGGATCAAATGGTTGGAACAAGTCATCCCTCAATTAAAACGCTTTGCTCAAGATAGCGTAGCCGGAGAATAGTCATGCCATATTACACCATGCCCGATCGGGAAAATTTATTTGTTCGTCGTGTTGGTCGTGGTGAACCAGTTTTGGTTTTATCTGGTCTTGGCATGCAAAGTTGGCAATGGCTCCCTTTTATTTATGCAAACCGTAAAGATTATGAGTTTATCATTCCAGATTGGCGTGGTTTCGGTGGATCAAAGAACTGTGCAATCCCTGAACAAGATGCAATTTCTAGCCACTGGCAAGATGTCGCCCATTTAATAGAACAATTAAAACTCGATAACTTTATCTTAATGGGTTATTCAATGGGTGCTACAACGGCCATGCATGGTATGAAGCATGCTCATCTGGCACAGCAATTAAAAGCCTATTTGCATATCGATCAAACACCAAAAATATCTGTGGATTCAACATGGGAATATGGCCTATTCGGCCCTCTACACCCTCAGTTCAAACAATTATTAAATGATATCTATCAATTATTATCAAAGCATAAAAATGCCAAATATCTTTATGAATTAGCGCTTCCAGATCGACAAGAACTGGTTCGTCTTTGGGTAGATTTTATTGAGTTACAAAGTAGCAATCCATTTAGCCCTTTAGTTTTTAAAACAGCGCTCAAACAGCCTTTTCTACAAAAATACTTATTACCAATTCAGCGTTTAGATTATTTGTTTTGGTATGTCGAAAATTATCTTTATCACAATGAAGATTATCGTGAAGCCATTCAACAATTACAGTGCCCAACAACCTTCTTTATTGGTCGCAACTCGACGCTTTATCCAGAAACTGGACAGACTCTTATTGCTCATAGTGTTGAACACGCAAAAGCAATATATTTTGAACGCTCAGGCCATACCCCCTTATTAACCGAGCCGAAAAAATTTGGGCATGAAATCACTACATTCTTATCAGAACTAAAACATGCTTCTTAAAAAATAAAGGGATCTATTCGTAGATCCCTTTTTAAGTCGAAAAATGATTAAGCAGAATGAGCTAACTCTTTCACTTTTAATTGCTCAGAAACACTTAACAAAAGTTGCTCTGTTTTTTCCCAACCTAAACAACCATCAGTTACTGACTGCCCATAAGTCATATCACAAGAAATCTTTTGGCTACCATCAACCAAATGACTTTCAATCATGACACCCTTTACTTGTGTTTTTAAACGTTCAGCAACAATTTGCTGTAAAACTTCTGGCTGACGCAACGGATCTTTACTGCTGTTGCCATGACTACAGTCAATAACTAACGCAGGGAGATTTTGTTTGTGTTTTTCTCTTATTGCCTGAATTGAAGCTAAATCATAATTTGGTCCATGATTCGCTCCACGCAAGATCAAGTGTGGTAATGGATTGCCAGCGCTCTGAATCACTGAAGGCAAACCTTGTTGATTCATTCCTAAAAATTGATGCTCATTTTGTGCTGACTGAATTGCATCTAATGCAATCTGAATTGAACCGTCCGTACCATTCTTGAAACCAATACTGTATGGCATGTGGCTTGAGATTTCACGGTGAATCTGAGACTCGCTGGTACGAGCACCAATTGCACCCCAAGCCAATAAATCATCAAAATAACCAGTTGCCATTGGGCTTAAAATTTCACTCGCAATGGGCAAACCCTTTTCAATAATTTGCAGGTAAAGTTCGCGAGACTTTTCTAAACCAAGTTGTAAATTTGATGAACCATCTAAATTTGGATCGTACATGAAACCTTTCCAACCCACAGTTGTACGAGGTTTTTCAATGTATGCACGCATCACGATAAAAATCTGATCTTTTACTTTTTCTTGTAATTTTTGCAATCTTTCAGCGTATTCAAGTACTGCAACCGGATCATGAATTGAGCAAGGCCCTGTAATTACCATTAACCGAGGATCGTTGCCGTTAAGAATATTTTGAATAGTTTGGCGATGTTCGGCAATTTGACGCACGAAAGAGTGTGCAAGCGGATATTTTGCTTTTAACTGGACAGGTAAACTAACTGGTGTTTCTTTTGTATTGCTTTGTGTCAATAAAGTATTTAGGGCATTCATTGGTTTTTCCTTGGGACTGCAATCTATTCAGTCCGATCATTTATTTGAGCGTTTTGGATCTATTCGTTGGTAAAGGTAAGCAAAAGTAAAACCAATAAAAGTTGCTAAAATACGAATAAGTCATGTTGTTCATTTTAAGTTCCTCGATTCAAAAAAGATAAAGCATAAAAAAACCTGATCGGGGTTGCCGATCAGGTATTAACTGTGATGGGCAACTTTCTCATGCCCGAATACGCTCAGGCAACTATCTAAATTGCCAAAAGTAATAGTAAGCGTTAGTGTTCACAGATAGATTTAACATCTTTATCTCAAATATTAAAAAATGTTCCTTAAATCTAAAATACGCATTGTTGAGAGCTTTGACAAGTCTTTTTTTAGAAAAAACTTCTTATTTTCACCCTTTAAGATTTGATTCACTCATTGTATTAACGAATCAGCGCTTGAGGTTGTAAAATAATTAAGCCAGCTCCACAAAGCACGATTAGACCACCCAATATATCCCATCTTGTTAATCCGACCTGATCCACAAAACGCAACCACATCAGAGCAGTAAAAATATAAATACCGCCATATGCAGCATAAATGCGGCCAGAAGCTGCTGGATGTAGAGTCAGCAGCCAGACAAAGACAGCCAGACTTAAAGCTGTAGGTAGCCACAGCCAAGCAGACTTGCCTTCTCTTAAAATCAGATAAGGGAAATAACAACCAAGAATTTCAGCAATTGCTGTGATAATAAATAACCCGAATACACTCAGTATTCGGGTTATAGCAAGACTATCAATTAACATAAGTTACGCTGGTTCTGCCGTATGATGATCTTCAAAAACTTCAAGTTTTAAGCCTACAGCTTTGCCATCTTCATTTTTCACTGATACAGCCACATTACCACCATGATCTGCAAGTTCGCCAAACAGAATCATTTCAGCTAGTGGTTTCTTCAAGTGTTCTTGAATGAGACGTTGCATTGGACGTGCGCCCATCAAGCGGTCATAACCATTTGTTGCCAACCAATCACGAGCACTTTGATCTACATCAAGTACAACTTGTTTGTCATCTAGTTGTGCTTGCAATTCTGTTAAGAATTTATCAACCACAGACTCAATCACAGTTGTTGGTAATGACTTAAATTGGATAACACTATCTAGACGGTTACGGAACTCTGGTGAGAAAGCACGTTTCATTGCTTCTTGGTTATCAGAACTATGATCTTGTTCAGTAAAACCAATACTCGCACGAGAAATACTTTCTGCTCCAATATTCGTAGTCAGGACAATAATAACGTTTCTAAAGTCTGACTTACGTCCGTTGTTATCCGTTAAAGCACCATGATCCATGATTTGTAGCAACAGATTAAACACATCTGGATGTGCTTTCTCAATTTCATCTAGCAATAAAACACAGTGTGGGTTTTTATGAATCGCATCAGTTAATAGCCCACCTTGGTCATAACCCACATAACCCGGAGGTGCACCAATCAAACGTGAAACTGCATGACGTTCCATATATTCAGACATATCGAAACGCACAAGCTCAACACCTAACAGCTTCGCAAGTTGCTTAGTCACTTCGGTTTTACCGACACCTGTTGGGCCAGCAAAAACAAAACTACCTACTGGCTTATCTGGTGATTTCAATCCAGCACGAGACAACTTGATCGCTGAGCCTAAAGCAGTAATCGCCTCATCTTGACCAAACACAACGCGTTTTAAATCACGCTCAAGATTTTCAAGCACAGACTTATCGTCTTTAGAAACAGTTTTAGGCGGAATACGAGCAATCTTAGAAACGATATCTTCGATATTCTCTACCGTAATCAAACTATCATCGCTTTCAGCTTTCAAACGACGCTGAGCACCAGCTTCGTCAATCACATCAATTGCCTTATCTGGCAAGAAACGATCATTAATGAATTTAGCAGAAAGCTCTACCGCTGATACCAATGCCTTATCGTCATATTGTACGTGGTGGAAATCTTCAAATTTAGATTTTAAACCACGCAAAATATCAATTGTTTCAGCAATACTTGGCTCATTGACGTCAATTTTCTGGAAACGACGTGATAACGCATGATCTTTTTCAAAAACCTGACGATATTCTTGGAACGTCGTTGAACCGATACAACGTAAAGTACCATTAGCCAAAGCCGGTTTGATCAAATTCGAAGCATCCATTGTGCTACCCATACTTGAGCCTGCGCCAATGATCATATGAATTTCATCAATGAATAGAATCGCATTTGGATTTTTCTTCAAAGCATTAAGCAACTGTTTTAAACGTTTTTCAAAGTCACCGCGATATTTGGTCCCAGCAACTAATGCACCAATATCTAAGCTATAGACTTCAGCCTGACTTAAAGGTTTAGGCGCCTTACCATTCACAATTAACCATGCTAAACCTTCAGCAATCGAGGTTTTACCAACGCCCGGATCACCGACAAGCAATGGGTTATTTTTGCGACGGCGGCACAGAATTTGAGCTGTACGTTCAATTTCTTTTTCACGGCCAATGAGTGGATCAGTTTTGCCTTTTTGCGCTTCAACATTTAAGTTCAGCGTATAAAGCTCTAATGGTCCTGCATTGCCCGCGCTAGTTTCACCCTCAATATCTTCAACTTCTTCTTCAACTTGCACTTCATCTTTACGTGTCCCATGAGACAAGTATTGAGTCAATGTCAATCGATTGATTTGATGACGTTTAAGCAAATACACAGCAAAAGAATCACGCTCTGAATACATTGCGACCAAAACATCTGCGCCTTCAACAGTACGATCGCCGCCACTTGATTGCACGTGGAAAATAGCACGTTGCAAAATGCGGTCGAAACTTTCTGTTGGATGAGGCGCTTGCTCGCTATTTTCGCCAAGCTTAGGAGTATGCTGTTCTACATATTCTTCTAATTCTTTACGTAAAGAAACTATATCGGCCCCACATGCTTTTAAAGCATTCACGGCCGAATCGTTGTCGAGTAGTGCTAATAATAAATGTTCAACTGTAAGAAACTCATGTCTCTTTTGACGAGCCATGCTAACAGCCAAACGTAATGATACTTCTAATTGACGACTGAGCATGTAACCCCCTTATGCTTTAGGCTCAATCTGGCAAAGTAATGGATGACCTTGCGATCGAGCGTAATTATTAACAAGGTTTGCTTTGGTCTCCGCGATGTCTCTTGGATATACCCCAGCAATACCTTTACCTTCATAGTGTACTGTTAGCATTACTTGAGTTGCTTGGTCAAGATTCATTGCAAAGTATTGTTGTAAAATTTCAATTACAAAGTCCATCGGCGTGTAATCGTCATTCATTAATACGACTGCATACAATGGCGGACGCTTGAGTTCAGGAGGTGCTGTTTGTACAACAACCTCTCCGTCATGATCTTCGTTTTGCGAATCACTTAAGCGTGGATGGAAGTGCCAATCGACATAACCAGACTGCTGAAAAGAAGCCTTAATATCTTTTAAGTTTGTTTGACGCTTATTTGTTCGCATAGGATGTTACTATTGTGAATTTGCTTCAGCTTGAGGAATTTCTGCCACGAAAGCAGAAGATGTTTCGACAGGTTTACCGCGCTGCCAACTAAAACGTTTAATAACTGGTGTATCAGAGCCGCCTGTTAAACGTACCTCAATAAATTGAGGTGTAAAACCTTTAGGCATCGTCCAACGACCTGTTAAGCGCTCGAAGTCAGTAAAGTTAAAGCTTTTAGCTTCAAGTGGTACAACTAAAACTTCTGTATCTTTAATGAGTCTTATCTCAATTGATCCTGAAGCACGGCGCTTACTTGGGCTTACCTGTACTAGATCCAACTGATATTCATAAGCATTTTCAGGCAAAGGTTTGATTGCCAAATTTTGAATGGTCAAACTTAAACCACCACGCTGCCTCAAGATATCTCGGTAGATATTACTCATACCTTCTTGCTGCGTTTTATCAGCGTTGGCCTGATTAAGAGCTTCAAACAGATCATTTGCATTTGTTACAGCAACATCACGCTCTTGTACCGCAGCGTTCAGGCTTTTATTAACCGCATCTAAAGCTGTTTTCTGCTTTTGCACCACTTCAACCAATTGCTCTGCATCTGCATCGTAACCTACAACAGTTAAACCTTGACGGTGCCCAATTGTATAGCCGAGCGCAAGACAACCACTCATTAAAATAGCCGCACCAATAAACAAAGGTTTATTAGTATTTAAAAAATTTTTCTTTTGCAACGAACTTTCTGCTGAAGTCGTCTGTCCAGAGTTTTGCATCGTCATCTCAGTGTTTAAGATCAGAGTCAAGACACACATTTAAATCGAAATTTAAATGTGTGTGAAGCAAAAAAGAGTTTTTTATGGTAATAAACCAATCCCTTGTAAGCCTTCATCTTCATCAAAGCCGAACATAAGGTTCATATTTTGTACAGCTTGACCAGATGCACCCTTCACAAGGTTATCTTGTACCGCAAGAATAATAAGTTTATTCGGCTGCGGCTTATATAAAGCAATACGAAGCTCATTCGCACCGCGCACACTACGTGTTTCAGGCGAACTGTTAGCAGGCATCACATCAACAAATTTTTCATTTGCGTAAAATTGCTCATACAATGCCTGAATATCAGTTTGTTTTCCAGTTTCTGTCAAATCGACATAAATTGTGCTGAGCATACCGCGAATCATTGGAACTAAATGAGGAACAAATAAGAGCCCTTCGAAGCCACCTTTTTGTCCAGAAATATTTTCTAATGCTTCAACAATTTCCGGATGGTGACGGTGACCCGCAACGCCATAAGCCTTGAAGTTATCAGCATTTTCACTATAGATCATGCCTAAGCTTGCTTTACGGCCAGCTCCTGAAACACCTGATTTCGCATCAATAATAATATTTTTTGTTTCAATCAATGCTTGCGCTGATTTCAAAAGTGGCGCCAAACCTAATTGGACTGTAGTCGGGTAGCAACCAGGGTTACCAATAACTTGCGCCTGTTTAATTTTTTCGCGGTTTAATTCAGCCAAACCATATACTGAGTTTTCTAGAACGTCTGGGCACGCATGCTCCATGCCATACCATTTCTCAAACTGCTCAAGATTTTGCAAACGAAAATCAGCTGCCAAATCAATCACTTTAGTGCCTGCCGCAATCAATTCTTTTGCATGCTGCATCGCAACACCATGCGGTGTAGCAAAAAATACAACATCACACTTTTTTAAATCATCAATATTTAAATCAGAAAATTGAAGATCAGTATGTCCACGTAAATTAGGGAACATATCTGCAACTGGTTTGCCCGCTTCTGTACGTGAAGTAAGAACTCGAACCTGCGCTTTAGGATGTCGTAATAAAATACGTAATAGTTCAACGCCTGTATAACCCGTTCCACCAACAATTCCGACAGAAATCACGTGCATTACCTCAATTTTTGAATCTATACTTGTGCTGTAGTATGACAGGATGTCCAAGCTTACAAAACCATTTCATGCTTGGTAATTTTAATTTTTTTAATTTTAGCGACAATTAGATAGCACTTATTCAACTGTCAGAACTAAACAAATATCAGCAAATAAATATCAGATTTAATTTTGGAGAGCTAGGATGCTTCATCAATCAAAAGAAACAAAATTACGCACTTACCTTGGTTTAAGCACATTAATTTTAAGTGCTGCTCTTGTTGGTTGCGGAGGTGGAGGTAGTAGTAGTGGTAGTTCACCAAGCACTCCAACACCTGTTGATCCTACTCCAGAGGCAACAACTGATGTTACTGTTAAATCTCCCGTAGAAATTCGTAATATCCAACTCAAAGTATATGACAACACCACCAACTCTGTTTTAGTCGACACTTCAATTGCGAGTTTAAACAGCTTTAATGTCAAAATTCCTACTGCTAAATTAAGCCGTTTATATCGCGTAGAAATTACGACTCAAAATTCATCTCAAGTATTTGATCCGATTACTTCAACATACCAAAATTTCTCTGGCGTTTATCATGCGTTTATTACACCAAACAGTGTAAGTGGCAGAACCCTATTCATCAGCCCAAGCAGTGAAGCAGTCTACCAACGGGCTGTGATACGCTCGGGACAACTCCCTCAAGAAACGATTGACCCAACCCGCATTGAGCAATTGCATGTAGATTTAGCTTCTCAAGATGTTTATAGATCACTTCTTAATGCATTCAAAGATGCCGATATTCCAAGTTTAAGTCCAGCCAATCCTCTTACAGTTTTAAATTTATTGCAGTATTCAACTAAAAAACCTAGTACATATGTGGATAGCTATCTTAGCTTTGGCTACTTACAATATTGGTCAACTTTTCATGGTGGAACAACCACATACCAAGAGCTTATTAAAAGTTTGGCAACCGATTTAAAAGATGGCTTTTTAGATGGGAAAAAACTTCAAGGTGATCAAACAACATTTACCCCTATTTTCGCATCTGCTCCAGATAATATTGATCCAGTTAAAAATACACTGTTAGATATCGCAGCTAATCAAAAAGCTACACGCGATAATTTTGCAACCAATTTAAGAACTGCTACTTTTAAATTAGCAGATGCCCAAAGCCAATCCTCTCTAGATCAAACAGGTTATGATCTACTGGATAAAAAACAATATTCAGGGATCGTACCTGTCGGAAATACGACTGACTTTTTCCGCATAGATGGTGCTGGTGATTATCGTCGTGCTGTAGGTTTTAGTGGCATTACAGCCACCTGCAACGGTTCTGCGTATCCTTGCAAACAAGGTTTGACCAGCATTAATCTTTCCGACCCAAAACTGCCTGCTACAGACTATCTAGTGGGTCATTACGAAGACACTGCAACAGGTTGCCAGCTTAATTTCCGTGCGAATGGACAAATCGAACTTATTAAAGGATCACAGACTTATCGCTCTGCATTAAGTGCGGATAGTACAGATAATTTATTGCAAACAGATGCTGCAAGCTCAAGTTATTTACTCAACTCAAGTTCCGCCGAACCCAACAACTCAACGCAGCAATACAACTTTATACAACTATCAATTAAAGCAAATAAAATCGTGAGTGCTAAAGCAGGTTTAGATAGCCGAAAAGCACCAGATAACTTACAAACACCACAACTAGAATGTAGTTTTAGTTAATTTGAGACATACCACCATGCAGGCAACGGATTTGATTTAAGTTGTCTGCGGTGTTTTTGAAAATATGGATCGTATTTTTCAACTTCAGCCCAAAAAGCTGGGCTATGGTCAAAATGTTTAGTATGAGCTAATTCATGAATAGCCACATAACGAGCAATGTCGTGTGGCATCAATACTAATCCTGCATGTAGCATAATATTATGCTGACTGCTACAACTTCCCCAACGAGTTTTCGGACGGCGAATTGTGCATTCCCTATAAGCCAAATGAGTGTGTTCACTTAACTCTTTTAAAAGTTTTGGCAATTCTTGTTTTGCAAACGCAATCACTGCACTTTGTAATGCCAAATATGGCTGCGTATCTTTAATAAATAGACAGTTATTTTCCCAATCAAATTGGAAAACTCGATGCTGCTTTTGAACAATAACCTGAAATGGTTGCTCTTTATTAAAAAAATAAATCTCGGAAGGAATATCAATCGATGCCGATTGGACGTTTTGTTGCTTATTCCACGTCTCGGTCAACCATTGTTCAGACTGAGCCAAAAATTGCTGAATTTGTTTTTTACTACAAAACAAAGGAACTGTGAGACGGATTGAAGCAGGCTCAACACGTAAGCGCAATTTTCTTGCTCTTACGTGTCGAACGATTTTAATTTCTGGCATTTCCGCAGACATTACTGTGCAGTACGCTCTTCAATACCATTATTTGTTGCAACAATTGCAATTGTTGCAGGGTTTAACGCAAAAATACCGTTAGTCACAACACCTGGGATATTGTTGATGGTCTTTTCCAAATCAATTGCATTTAAAATATTAAGATTAAATACATCTAAAATCACATTCCCGTTATCTGTTACTACACCTTCACGATAAACTGGGTCACCACCTAAAGCCACTAGTTTACGAGCAACTGCCGAACGGGCCATTGGAATAACTTCTACTGGGAGTGGAAAATCACGACCAAGTTGATCAACCCACTTTGAATCATCAACAATACAAACAAATTTCTTAGCAATTGAAGCTACAATTTTTTCACGTGTTAATGCAGCACCACCGCCTTTAATCATATGCATATGACGGTCAATCTCATCTGCACCATCAACATAGGCATCTAAACCACCTACATGGTTCATATCTACAACTTCAATGCCTAATTTTTTAAGGCGATCAGCAGTTGCTTGAGAACTTGCCACAGCAGCTTCTAATTGCAATTCAGGCAATAAATCAATTAGAAAGTTTACTGTACTTCCAGTCCCAACCCCCAAAATGCCACCTTTGGGTAAGTGTTTTAAAGCAGCTTTCGCAGCAGCTTGTTTCTTTTCATCTTGGGTTGCGTATAGACTCATGACATCACTCAACTATTTTTTGACATTTATGCACCAATAATCGGCGCAAATGCACAAGGGTTTGCTACAATAATTTCCTATTTTAAACTGTTATAGGGAAGATGAACATGCTGTCTCGTGTGGTACGACAAATTTTACAAGCAACGGTTTATGATGTTGCAATTGAAACGCCTCTCGAAGCAGCTCCACGAATTAGTCAAAAATTAAATAATACAATTCGTTTTAAGCGCGAAGATTTACAGCCTGTTTTTTCTTTTAAATTACGTGGTGCCTATAACCGTATTAGCCAGCTACCTAAAGAACAACTCGAACGTGGGGTAATTTGTGCCTCTGCTGGCAACCATGCTCAAGGTGTAGCATTATCTGGTCAACGCTTAGGAATTCCAGCAATTATTGTTATGCCAAGTACAACGCCTGACATTAAAGTTCAAGCAGTTAAACGCTTGGGCGGTCAAGTTGTGTTACATGGCGATAGTTTTGATGTAGCAAATAAATATGCACAACAACGTGCCGAAGTTGAAGGCCTTGTATTCATTCCACCCTACGACGATGAACTTGTTATTGCTGGCCAAGGCACAATTGCAAATGAAATCTTACGTCAGTGGCGTGATGTAGAATATGTGTTTGTTGCTGTAGGTGGCGGTGGCCTAATTTCAGGCGTAGCAGCTTACCTTGGTGAAGTTGCACCCCATGTAAAAATTATTGGGGTTGAATATGAAGAGTCTGCATGTTTAAAAGCAGCCTTAGAAGCAAACGAGCGCGTAATCTTGCCACATGTAGGCTTGTTTGCAGATGGTACCGCTGTTGCACAAATTGGTGCTTTACCATTTGATATTATTCGTCTGCGCAAATCTGATAACTCAGGTCCAATTGTTGATCCAGATATTGTGACGGTAAATACAGATGAAATCTGTGCTGCTATTAAAGATACGTTTGACGAAAATCGCAGCATTGTTGAACCATCTGGTGCAATGGCCCTTGCTGGTATCAAGAAATATATTACCGAACATAAAATCAGCAATAAAAATATGGTATCAATTGTATGCGGTGCCAATATGAACTTCGACCGCCTACGTTATATTGCTGAGCGCACTGAGTTAGGTGAGCAACGTGAAGCGATCTATGCGGTTACTTTATCTGAAGAAAAAGGCGCATTCTTAGGCTTCTGCCGTGCTTTACAAGGTCGTAATATTACCGAGTTTAACTACCGAGCAAACAATACAGATGAAGCGCAAGTATTTGTGGGTATTAGCCTAAAAGGTGGTGATGCAGAACGTCATGAAATTTTAGAACAATTAAAGCAACAAAATTATGTAGTAGATGACCTATCTGATGATGAGGTTGCCAAACTACATATCCGTTATTTAATTGGTGGTCATGCAAATCTAGATGATGAAAGATTGTTCCGCGTTGAATTCCCAGAACGTCCAGGTGCCCTATTAACCTTCTTAACTCGTTTAGGCCCAACCCATAATATTACGTTGTTCCATTACCGCAATCATGGCGCAGCAGAAGGACGTGTTTTAGTCGGTTTACAAGCAACCGATGCGAAGCAGAACCCTGATGGTCTAATTGAAACTCTTGAGCAGATTAGTTATCCGTATGCAGAAATTACGAATAATGTTGGCTACAAACGTTTCTTGAAATAATCTTCAATTTTGATGAATAAGCCGACAAATTTGTCGGCTTATTCATATAATTCTTTTAATATTCCCCTCATATTTACATTGCCTCTCTTTATCTCAAAGAAAATATCCTTAAAAATAAACGTCTAATCAGGAAACAAGGATCAATATGGCACAGTTTGCAGTCATTGGCTTAGGAAGTTTTGGAGCAACTGTTGCTCAAGAGCTCACAAAATTAAATCATGATGTTATTGGCATTGATACGGTAAAAAAGAATGTTGAAAATCTTGCCGACGTTTTAACTCATGCCGTCATTGCCGATGCGACTGACGAACACGTACTTGATGAACTTAACATTCAAAATTGTGATGCAGTTGTAGTCGCAATTGGTGAAGATATTGAAGCAAGTATCTTATGTGTACTCAATTTAAAAAATTTAGGTATAGACAAGATTTGGGTAAAGGCGAAAACCAAAGCACATCACACCATTTTGTCTCACCTCAATATCAATAAAATTATTCATCCTGAAGAAGATATGGGGGTACGAGTTGCCCAAGCACTGAACTATCCAATGGTTAGTCGCTATATGTCTTTAGAAGACGATCACTACATTATAAAAATTGAAATTCCTGACAAGCTTAATGGCATTAACTTATATGGCATTATGCAGCAAGCGCCACAGGTTAAAACATTGCTCGTAAAAAGACAGCAGCAAATTTTGTTTGAAACCGAAGAAAATTTCACCTTGCAGACGCATGACATTCTTATTTTAGAAGGTCATTTACCGCAATTAAAGAAACTTTCTCATTGCTTCACATAAGAGGCGAAATCTAGAATATGTCTATATATCCCAAGCCCAATAAAACATTAAATTTAAGCCCTCCTTCACTCTTGGCACTGGGTTTTTTGGGCTTTATTATTTTTGGTACTTTATTATTAAAACTGCCATTTGCCAATACAGGTCATGTGAGCTGGATGGATGCACTCTTTACAGCCACCTCAGCAGTCACAATTACTGGTTTATCTGTTTTAAATATTCATGAGTCTTTTACCTTGTTCGGACAAACCATTATTCTATTGCTGATTCAATCAGGTGGTTTGGGTTTCATGACTTTTGCCATATTGGCTGCATTAAGTTTGTCACCCAAAGTTGGCCTTAAACAGCAAATGATGGCACAAGATAGTTTAGGTCAAACGAGCCTCTCAAAAGTTACTTTTGTTGCTAAAGGAGTTGTTACTTACACTCTTATTTTTGAGCTTATTGGTGCAATTATTCTCACTACTGCTTTTACACCGACTTACGGCTTTGCACGTGGATTGTACTATGCGATTTTTTATAGCATTTCGTCATTTAACAATGCTGGTTTTTCATTATTTTCTAACAGCTTAATCAGTTTTCAAAGCAATTATATGATTTGTATAACTGTTAGCATACTTTACACGTTGGGTGGCCTTGGCTTTTTAGTTCTCATGGACATTAAGCAAAATAAAAAATGGAAAAAACTCACCCCGAATAGCAAGCTGATTCTTACAACTATTACAGTGATTAACCTGATTGCCTTTATTTTAATTTGGGCTTTAGAAGCTCAAAATCCTCATACCCTAGGAATGCTCAGTGTAGGTGATCAAGCATTAAATGCTTGGTTTCAAGCCACTGTTCCGCGCTCATCAGGATTTAATACCATTGATACAGGTGCAATGACCAACAGCAGCTCGTTACTCATGATGTTGCTTATGTTTATTGGTGGTGGCTCACTCAGTACAGCTGGTGGAATTAAAGTTGGGACCTTTGTTATTTTAGTGCTCAGTGTAATTTCATTTTTACGTCGCACAGATGAAATCCGAATATTTAATCATTCAGTCGCACACGAAACTACTTATAAAGCTTTAGCTGTAACTGCAATTACAAGCATACTCATTTTCATGGGATTCTTTATTATTTTGCTTTTAGAGCCTAAAGCAGACTTTATGAACTTGCTTTTTGAAGTTGTTTCCGCAGCTTGTACAGTGGGGCTTTCTCGTGGAATCACGCCAGAGCTGCATAATGGCAGTTTATTCATTTTAAGCCTGCTCATGTTTGCTGGACGACTCGGTCCATTAACACTGGCTTATTTAATTGCAACACCGAAAAAAAGTCGGCTCAAACATCCCCAAGCCAACATTCAAATTGGATAATAAAAAAGCCGCGTTTAAAGCGGCTTTTTTACTTATAAAACTTAGTACCAGTTCATGAGTGAAACACCCAAGCCCGCGTAGGTTGCTCGGTGGTTATAGTCGATTAAGCTTTCACCATAACCATTAAACAACTGGAAGTGACCACGCAGTTTGCCACTGATTGGAAAAGCCCAATCAAATTGAACTGCGCCATGAGAATCATCACCGCCTTTCAATGAATGACGCAGCATTAGAGAGAAATCATTCTGCTTCCACTTATAAAATGCTGTTAAATCACCACGACCAACGTAATCTTCAATATCTGGGTTATTATCATCTTTGCTGTCTTCTTCCAGACGAATCCATGGACGAAGCATTACAGCAAAGTTACCGCGCTCTAACCCAACGTTAAAAATCACACGGTTCCAGCTACGAGATAATGGATCTGAACGACCATTTGATTGGTGGTTTAAAGTAACCCCAAGCAGACGACCATCTAAACCAAGCAATTCATAGTTTGTTCTAAACATTAAACTTGCTTCAGGCTCATAATTCGTTTCACGGAAAGGACGAGACTCTTCAGCATTAAATGTCTGCCAACGTGAAGATTGGGTATAACCTACCCACAAATCACCATTATTACCAAAAATATTTTCCCAAGCTTTGGTCTTTAAAGAAATCTGAAATTTACTTTCTGTTGATTTCAGATTTTGATCTTCTGTCACCGTATTATTTGGGTTTGGACTATGTGGCAACTCATTTTTGTCACTGGTCCAGAATACAGGTAGTAAATAGACGGGCTGATAAGCACGAATATTCCAAACCCCTAGTTTACTTTTTTCAGACAACTCCCAACGTTGATCTAGCAAAGAAGTAGTAGGTTCAATTTTCGGTGCTTTACCAATTATTTTGATATTACTCACTGTGTCTACCACCTTCTCTTTAAAGGTTTCAGGTGGAACAGCAGGTGCATCAATTTTTTTAACAGGCTCTGGTACAGCCGCAGCTTGAATAACTGGTAAAGCTGACGGTTTAAATACAGAGTCATAACAAGCCAGACGATCGGCATTCGAAGCAAGAGCAACACATGCATCTACTGTCGCGGGGGTTACAGGTGCCAAGGTGTCAGCATATGTCACAGACGCACACAAACAGCTAAGCACGATTCCCATGCTTAGCTGTAAAGATGTGCGTTCAAATTGTCTGAACGCCATGTTCATCTCCAATTTTTATTTTAATTAACTTGTTGAATCGTAAAACCTAATTGCTGCAATTCATCACGTTTAGCAAATGGTGCAACTACAGCTTTTACAGGAGTTTGCTCAACCAAATATTGACGAGCAACACGTTGTAAATCATCTAAAGTTACATGCAACAATCTCTCACGCAAAAGACGGCGGAAAGCTGGCGTTCTTGCATGTAACAAGGCATAACACGCAGTAATCGCCTCGCCCGCTGGTGAACCTGGCTTATCCATACTTGCAACTAGTCCAAGAATCGCTTCTTCAAGCTGATGAGGCTGTTGTTCCGTATTTAATAACCATTGCACACTTGCTTCAAAGTCTTTAAAAGTTTCTGCTAAACGTGGGTCACGGTAACTATAGAAACGGAATGAACATGCATTCCCATCATAACTTGCTCCACCACCGTACGCACCGCCTTTCTCACGAATGGCACTGTGTAAGAACCCATTACGTAAATAAGCTGCCAATACCATTAACGGAGCTGCATCTGGATGCGACACGTCCACCGCCTGATAAGCTGAAGCACAGAACTGAACATTTGCCTGAATTAACCATGCTTCATGATTATTGTCATTTGCTTGTTCTACGTGAGTTAATTCTGTTGCAGTTGCATCAACATTTAGTTTATCCCAAACATTTTGAACTTCTTCAACCAAACGCTCAGACTGATGTTCTTCACATACAAGCAAGAACTGTTTAGGTGCTTGCAATAATTTACGATGAATACGCTTTAATTCTGCAATCAAATCATCATATGCAGCAGAATCTTGAGTAATCTTATTAACAAGCTCACCTAACCAGTTTAATGCACCTAAACCAGTGTTTTGATAGTCGCGTTGAGCCAATGCACTCATATTACGTGACGCGATTTGCATTGCGTAGCTATGACCTGCTCCAGATAAGCGAGATTGCCAACGTGTTTTACGTTGTTGCAACAATTCAATAATTCGTTCTTTCTCATCAAATCGAAGCTGTTCAAATGCTAATTTTAATAAATGAATTGCATCGAACTTCTGAGTTAATGATTTAGTCGTTAACGTTAGCCAAGCACTAATTTTATCTTTGTCATCAACTTTACTACGTAATGAAGCGCCCATTCCTAAACCACCACTTACAGCTGTTTGTAAGTTTTGTAGTTCAAGATAGTCATATTCACCTGCACCCACTTCGCCCATTAAGATAGAAAGCAAATTGAAGTAAGGTGACTTTACAATATCATCAGGAATCTGAATGAGTACTTGTTGATAGTAAATACCGTTCGTACCAGCATGGTACAAATTCAACGGCGTGTCCATACGATTACAAAGAATTTCACGTAACTGCCCCTGCACAATATGCAAGTCAGCAGGTACATCTTCCAAACCTACTTTTGGTAATAGTTCAAGGTTGTCTGGAGTATCCTGACGTTCCTCTAGTGCCTTGGTATTAGCGATAATTTCAGCCTTATCAGCATCTGTTAACTTTTCACCAATAGCAGCTAAACGTGCTTTTTCTGCTTCTTGCTCTTTTACAGACTTAGTTGGGTCTGGAACTAGAGTCATCTGCACACGATGTGGGTTATCGAGCAAATGTGTTTGAATCAGATTTGATAACCACATTGGGTCTTTCAACTCTTCTTTAACTTGTGCAATTGCGCTATCAACATCCCAAATTTGAATTGGGTCATTATGGTGAATCGCACCACTTAAGCCATTTAAAATTAAACTTAAGCCATAAGGTGTACCGTCACCATTAATTTCACGCTGATGCAACTCAATCTGATGCAAGATTGCATCGACTAAATTACTGTCAATTGGTTTTGCAGCAACATCACGCAGAATATTTAAAACACCTTCTCTAAAGCTTTGTGCATGTTCTGGGTTTGAACCTTGAACACCGCAGTAGAAAGTCATTTCAAAATTGCTATCGTCTACGCCCATTAATGGACCTGTTGATTGAGCATAACCACAAGTTTCTAGGTAATGACGCAGTGGTGAAGCTGAATTTTCCAACAAAATCCCTTCAACCAAACGCATTCCCAAACGCAATTTCACATCATTTGCTTCTGGTAATAACCAAGATAGAACATGATAAGTTTTATCTTTTAAATCATCACTATCAACACCATAATTTTCTGTTACTCCAATTGGTGCTGCTAAACGTTTTTCGGGCTTAGAATATAGAGTTTTTCCAGCAGAAAACTTATGTAGAGCTAGTTTTTCAAATTGCTCTTGCAGTTCATATGCTGTTTGATTACCAAAAGTCATGAATACAGCATTACTTGGATGGTAATGTACTTTATAAAAATCGACTAACTGCTCATAGGTTAAATCAGGAATATCTTTCGGGTCACCGCCTGAGTTGTAATGATAGGTCGTTTCAGGAAATAAATGATGAGCCAACTGATGATAAAGTTGGTCAGACGGTGCACTCATCGCACCTTTCATTTCATTGAAAACAACACCCTTATAAACAGGTTGCCCATTTTCTAGTTCAATACGAATACCTTCTTGAGCAAAATCAAGCGGATTCAAATTAGCAGCAAATGCCGCATCAAGATAAACAGAGAGTAAGTTTTGGAAATCTTTTTTGTTTTGAGTAGCAAATGGATACGCAGTCCAATCTGCTGCTGTAAATGCGTTCATGAACGTATTTAAAGAACGGCGAATCATTAAAAAGAACGGATCACGTACCGGAAACTTTTCAGATCCACACAAAGCGGTATGTTCTAAAATATGTGCCGTGCCTTTAGAGTCCATGGGCTGTGTTCTAAAAGCAACAAGAAATACATTTTCATCATAATCAGTTGCCAAGTGATAATGCACCGCGCCTGTGACTTTATGCTTATATTCAGACACTAAAATATCTAATGCTTCTACATGGTGCTGACGTAGCAACTGAAACGCAGGGTGAACAGTTTGAGAAATGGTTTCAGTGACATCTACAGTCATGTGATCTCCTAACATATCGGATAAGTGAATAAGTCTCATTATAGCCTGAGTCAGCTTGAGATTGGCGAACAAAAGCCAAGTAAAATACTATGTTTTTGTTGAGTATTAGTTTTCACTGGCAGGGCTTTGATATCAAGCACATAGCCATGAACGTTTTATCCTACCAGAACAAAAGCTTTTAATTCTATTTATATTAACCAATAAATAAAAAAGCCCATCAAGTCGATGAGCTTTTGAAAAACTTTTACTTAAAAGCGATAACGAAGTGCAATTTGAGCATTCAGTGGATCGCCCATCATGTTTGAATCATTGGCCCCACTATGTCCTGAAACAAAGTAATCACGATCAAACAGGTTATTTAAGTTGAAGTTCACATCGTAACGTTCACTTTGATAACCTAATGCTGCACTTACAACAGCATAGCCTGGTAAAACATTCTTGTTGTCTGGCGCACTAAAACGTGATGATTCACCACGTCCGCCTACAGCCGCATACCAATGATCATTAATTTGATATTTTAACCACAAGTTAGCCGTGTTATTTGGCGTAAGCGCAGAATGATTACCTGTAAATCCAATGGTCGATTTTTCAATCTTACCATCCATATATGAATAGCCAGCTAATACTGATAATTGATCAGTTAATTGTCCTGTTAATGAAAGCTCAACACCCTTGGTTTTTTGCTCACCTGCTAATACTGCTAGTGTTGAATCTGTAGGGTCTTGATTTTGAATATTTGTTTGGCTCATTTCAAACAAAGCCAAAGTTACATTCAATTGATCATTTACATCCCATTTTGCACCAACTTCAATATTTTCGGTTTTTGTTGGACTCAAATCATCACTGTTTTTATATAAAACAAATGAATCAGCCAAAGGCTGGAAAGATCGATTATAAGAAGTGTAGAGTGAAATATTGTTTACTGGCTGATAAACCACCCCGATTCTTGGAGAATAGGTGTTATCAGTTCTATTTAATATTTGAGACTTTACTTTATCATTACGATCTTGTGACAAATTATCATAGCGCAGACCAACTAAAACTTTCAGCTGATCTGTAACTGTCATTAAGTCTTGTAAATAGATACCGTAGTTTTCAAAGGTATTACTATTATTATTACTTGCAACTGTTGTCCCTGTATTAATAGGCGCCCAATATTCTAATTTAGGGTTATACAAATCAGTGATTGTTTTAGCACCTTGCCAAAGTATTTCATCTTTGTGCTGCTTACTATACTCCGCACCAATTAAGGTATTGTGCTTTAAGAAACCAGTATTAAATAAGCTACTTAATTCTTGCTGAACATATACGCCATCTTCATTACGCAAACGTTTATTTTGAGTCAATTGGATTTTATCAGCTGGTAATTTTTGATGTGAATCAACACTATATTGGCGGTCTAATGAATAGTTATAGTGACGAACTGCGCCATGATATTTTAGATTATCGTTAAACTCATGATCTAAGCTTATGGTTTGGCTTGAAATTTCAGTATCAACATCACCAACCTCTTTACCGTTTAATGCACCATAAAAAGTTTTAGGGTTTGTTTTAACGGGTTTACCTGTAATTGGATCTGTCGGAAAACCTTGATCTGCTAAACGGTCATCATGCAAATAGTCAGCCTGAATTAAAAGCTTCGTCTTGTCTGAAATATCCCATTGTAAAGATGGAGCAATGGCTTGGCGTTTTAAAAAAGCCTGATCACGATAACCATCTGAATCTTCAACTGCGCCAGTTAAACGAACCTTAACATTCTCTGCTACTTTTTCATTCACATCGACTTCTGCACGGCGTTGCCCTGTTGTACCACCAATAAGACTGACTTCATGCAAAGATTCGTCCATTGGTTTTTTATTAATTTTATTAACTAATCCACCCGCAGAACCACGTCCATATAATACAGAAGCAGGCCCTTTTAATACTTCAATACGCTCAACATTCGACATATCGCGAAAATACAATGCATCATCACGAATACCATCTACATAGTTATCTGTGATTGCAGAGAAACCACGAATCATAACCTGATCACGTTGCCCATCACCCACACTAAAGCTTAGACCAGCAACGTTTTGCAAGGCACCTTGCATAGAGGTCACAGTCTGTTCTCTTAAAACTTGTTTAGGCACCACATTTACGATTTGAGGAACATCTTTTAATTGCATAAGTCCTTTAGTTGCAGTTGATGCTTGTCCCACTTCTTGTTTTAAGCTTTTTTCCTTTTCAGCTTTTACTGAAATTGTTGGAAGATTCGTTACAGCCTGTTGCTCTGCCTCGACGGCATATACATGGCTCGTCATAACCCCAACTGATGAAATAAATAAAATTGAACGCTTCATGTAAGTTCGCTATGAAAAATTTCATGCGAAGTTTCAATGAAGTACACTGTATTTGTAAATATTAGCAAGAATCATTATTAATTGATAATATTTATTAAAAGTAGCATTTCAATAGCTTAGTTAAACAATAATTTTCCATTAATCGCTGAATTAACTGAATTTTATTCAACAAACTACAGCAAATCCAAGCAATGGTGTAAACTTAGCAACCTGATTTTTTTATTTGTGACAACACATATGGCAACTGTAGATCTTTTTGCAATTGGTAATGCATTAATCGACCAAGAATTTAAAGTGTCTGATGATTTTCTGAATCAACAAAGCTTGCAAAAAGGGACAATGCAGTTGTCCGATGGTGACACTCAATCTGCTCTTTATGCAGAGTTAAAACAGCACCAAGACTACAAAGGTCAAGCGAGTGGTGGTTCAGCAGCAAATACGACCGTGGCTTTTAGTGCATTAGGTGGAACTGCTTTCTATGGTTGCCGTGTTGGTAACGATGATTTAGGTTCAATCTATCTGCAAGGTCTAAATGAAGCTGGCATTAAGACTACTCCAAAATCGATCAGTGAAGGTGTGACAGGTACTTGTATGGTACTCATTAGCCCTGACTCTGAACGCACAATGCACACCTATTTAGGTATCACTGCTGAACTCTCTCAAGATCAAATCGATTTTGAACCATTAAAAACAGCAAAATGGCTTTATATTGAAGGCTATCTTTCTACAAGTGAAACAGCGCGTAAAGCTGTAAAACAAGCAAGAGAAATTGCAAAAGCAAATGGTGTTAAAATTGCCCTGTCTCTTTCAGATCCTGCGATGGTGCAATACGCTCGCGAAGGCTTGGAAGAACTTATGGATGATGGCGTAGATTTACTATTTTGTAATGAACAAGAAGCCTTAATGTATACCAATACAACATCTGTAGAAGATGCTCTTGCTCAATTACGTTTTAAAAATCATACAGTAGTCATTACACAAAGTGCTAAAGGTGCTTTAGTTTCTAACCCTACCCAACATTTCCATGTGGCAGGCCGTCATGTAGAAGCCGTTGATACAAATGGTGCAGGCGATGCATTTGCAGGCGCATTCCTTTATGCCCTCAATCATCATCAAGATTTAAATGCTGCTGCACAGTTAGCTGTCTTAATTTCGAGTGAAGTTGTTTCTCAATTTGGCCCACGTTTAGCAATTAATGATTATGCTAAACTTCTTGAAAATTTTCAGAAGGAATGTGCTTGAAATGGAAAGGATCTGTATGACGGAAGAAGTTCCTGAGCGTGAAGCTAGAGCTTTTGACACTTTACAAGGAACGACTATTTTCGTTACGCAACGTGACGGCGCATTCTATGCTTATCAGAATTTATGCCCTCATTTGCAAACTGAGCTTGAATATTTAGAAAATCAATTTCTTGACCAAGATCAAGAATACATCCAATGCTCTACTCATGGTGCTTTATTTACCGTGGAAACAGGTGAATGTATTTCTGGACCATGTTTAGGCGATTTTTTAAATAAAGTTGAGCTTAAAGTACATTCAGATGGCGGTATCTATATCGTAGACTGAAGCTATAAACATTAGAGTTTCTGCCATGGCTGATTTCTTTTTCAATTATTATCTTATGCCATTTCACTTAAGTGTAGTGGCTTTGATATTGCTCAGCGTGGTAGAAACCATTGGTATGTATATTGGACTCCGTCCAAGTCAATTACTCAAAAAAATTGCACCCGATTGGCTTTCTAATTCGCCGCTACTTAATGTTAAATTTTCTAAAGCTCTAATTTTCGTTTTTTTACTCATCAATTTCAGTTATGCAGGTTACTTTTTACAACTCTCTTTCTTCGCAATTCAGCATTATTTTATTTCCCCATTTTATTTAATCGTCCCTGCACTTGTGATCGCAATCTTTTTTACTGTGTTCATGATTCACTGCCTTGACCAAGTGATTAAGCCCAAGCTCACTCATACCAACTATAACCTTTTAGGCCGATTAGCAACCATTTCTAGTGGTAATGCCAGACCTGGATTTTCTGCCCAAGCCCGCGTGCGTGATGAATTTGGTCAGCTACATTACGTTCAAGTAGAACCAGAGTACGGCGAACTCGAATTATACTCTCAAGTTATTCTTGTCAGAGTTCATAAAAGTCATTATGTAGCTAAGAAAATTTCTGTATCTAACGATCTTTTTGCACCCGATTAACTCTTAATTATTCTTGTAGTTTCCTATCACTTTTTGCAGGCTTCATTACGCCTGCATTTTATTATTTTTCTTTTTAATTAATTATTATTCCGAGCACCTTAGTTGGAAATAAAGTTAATAAATATTATATACAACCATTTTAGTTGGTATTAAATAAAAACAAACTATTTTAATAAACTTTATATTTTTATTTACAAGTGTTTTAGTAGGAATTAATAATCAATTCAAACTATTTTAGTATGATATTTATTTTAAAATAACAAGCTATTGTTTTATATGAACTAATTATTTAAATATTCATTTTAAATATATTTAATGTTTATTTTTATTATGTTTTGATTAATAATAAAATTATTATCAAATGAGGTTTAATATATGAGCCTTTATTTTAAAAATCTTAATAGTCGTTTAATTAAAGAAATCACTATTATTCTAATAATAAAAATAGTGCTTCTTTTAACGATTAAACATATTTGGTTTGATGCTCCCACCATCCCCAAAAATTTCGACAATCAGGTCGCTGAGCATATTGCTGGCGATAACATTTCCAACATTAAGGAGACACGTTGATGATTTCTGAAAGCGTGGTTGATCTTTCGCGGTTTCAATTTGCAATGACCGCAATGTATCACTTTCTTTTCGTCCCTTTAACTTTAGGTTTGGCATTTATTCTTGCCATCATGGAAACCACTTATGTCATTTCTGGTAAAGAAATTTACAAAGATATGACTAAATTTTGGGGAAAATTATTTGGTATTAACTTTGCTTTAGGGGTTACGACTGGCCTAACAATGGAGTTCCAGTTTGGAACAAACTGGGCTTATTACTCACACTATGTAGGTGATATTTTCGGTGCACCATTAGCAATTGAAGGCCTTATGGCATTCTTCCTTGAATCGACATTTATAGGTCTATTTTTCTTTGGATGGGACCGGTTAACTAAGGTTCAGCATCTAGGCGTAACATGGTTAGTCGCTCTAGGTTCCAACATGTCAGCGCTCTGGATTTTAGTGGCGAATGGTTGGATGCAAAACCCTGTAGGTGCTGCATTTAACTTTGAAACGATGCGTATGGAATTAGTTGATTTCGGCGCGCTTATCTTTAACCCTGTAGCTCAGGTTAAATTTGTACACACTGTATCTGCGGGATATGTAACTGGTGCAATTTTTGTACTTGCTATCTCAAGCTACTACTTGCTTAAAAAACGTGATCTACCTTTTGCACGTCGTTCATTTGCAATTGCTGCAATTTTCGGTCTTGCATCTACACTTTCAGTGATTTTGTTAGGCGATGAATCTGGCTATGAGCTAGGTGATGTTCAAAAAACTAAACTCGCTGCAATTGAAGCCGAATGGGATACTCACCCTGCTCCAGCTCCATTTACCTTGTTTGGCGTACCAAATCATGAAGAAATGCGGACAGATTATGCAGTTAAAATTCCATATGCATTAGGTTTAATTGCAACTCGCTCAACAACCAAAGAAGTTACTGGTCTTAAAGACCTCATGCAGCAGCACGAAGTTCGTATTCGTAACGGTATGCTTGCCTATGCTGAACTTGAAAAATTACGTGCAGGCGATCGCTCACCAGAGTTATTGGCTTCTTTTGAGAAAAATCAAAAAGATCTAGGTTATGGCCTACTTCTTAAGAAATATGCACCAAATGTAATTGATGCAAGCGAGCAAAATATTAAAGCTGCTGTAAAAGATACTGTTCCAAATGTTACAGCGCTATTTTTCTCTTTCCGCGCCATGGTTGCCTCTGGCTTCTTAATGCTATTACTTTTCATTTTAGCGACTTGGGCGGTAGCAAAAAGAAATGCTGAAAACAAACCTTGGCTACTTAAATACGCATTGTTTGCTCTGCCGCTTCCTTGGATTGCTGCACAAACTGGTTGGTATGTAGCAGAAGGCGGTCGTCAACCATGGTCTATTGGTGAAATCTTACCAACCCACCTCTCTACTTCTAGTTTAAGTACTGGTGATGTATGGGGTTCGATTCTTGCCTTAGCAGCGTTCTATACAGCTCTTTTAATTATTGAAATGTATTTAATGATCAAGTTTGCTCGTTTAGGGCCAAGCTCTCTGCACACTGGCAAATATCATTTTGAAAAGCAAGAACCAAAAGCAGCTGTTAATGGGGAGGCCTTATCATGATTGAATATGAATTATTAAAAATCATTTGGTGGGTGTTAGTTGGCGTACTACTGATCGGCTTTGCTCTGACTGATGGCTTCGATATGGGTTCTATGGCTCTCATGCCTTTCGTTGGAAAAACTGATAGCGAACGCCGTGCTGCAATCAACACGATTGCACCACACTGGGATGGTAATCAGGTCTGGTTTATTACGGCGGGCGGTGCCCTATTTGCTGCTTGGCCAATGGTCTATTCAGTTGCCTTCTCTGGCATGTACTGGGCACTGTTATTAGTTTTATTCGCCCTCTTCTTAAGACCGGTTGGCTTCGATTATCGTTCTAAACTAGATAATACCAAGTGGCGTAATTCTTGGGATTGGGGCCTGTGCATTGGTGGTGCCGTTCCAGCGCTTGTGTTTGGTGTAGCGTTCGGCAACTTATTTCTGGGCTTACCATTTAGTTTAGATGACACGTTACGCTCTGAATATACTGGCAGTTTTTTTGCTCTTCTCAACCCCTTTGCCCTAGTTTGTGGTGTTGTGAGTTTATCTATGCTTTGTGCACATGGTGGTGCATGGCTCATGTTGCGTACAGATGAAGCTTTAAAACAACGCTCTGCCAAAGCCACTCAAATTATGGCAATTATATTTTTAATTTGTTTCCTTGTGATTGGAGCGTGGCTCTATTTCGGGCAAGTGCCAGGTTATAGCTATGCTGTTGCCATAGATCCAAATGCTGCACTCAACCCTTTAGCTAAAGAAGTGGTGACTAATAGCAATCCTGGTTGGATGAATAATTACAGCACCTATCCAGTGACTAAAGTTGCTCCAGTTCTTGCAATATTAGGCGCTATCATTGCAATTTTTGCATCTTCAAAAGCAAAAGCGGGCTTAAGTTTTACTGGCACAAGTTTAATGATTGTTGGAGCAATTTTAACTGCTGGCTTTGCCTTATTTCCGTTCCTGCTTCCATCTAGTATCAATCCAAACTCGAGCTTGACGATGTGGGATGCTGTATCAAGTCACCTTACGTTAGGCGTTATGACTGTCGCAGCTTGTATTTTTGTTCCTCTTATTTTGATCTATACCAGTTGGTCTTATTACAAAATGTGGGGAGTCATTACCAACAAACACATCGAGTCAAACTCGCATAGCTTGTATTAAGGAGAACACAATGTGGTATTTCGCATGGATCCTAGGCATTTTGATGGCATGTTTTGCGGGTGTACTCAGTGCACTTTATATCGAACATCATCAAAATTTAGATGAGGAATAAATGATGGCAAAAGCAATGACAGCATCAAATCATCGAAAAGCTCAAGCATTTGCAATGGCCCTTTCTTTTCTGTTGGCATTGCCTCTTGCTGCAATTTTGTTGGTTTATCCTTCACTCATGCTAGATGCTAACGGACACTACAATCATAGTCAGCTCATGCTGGTGATGATTGGTATTTCTGGTGGCTTTATTTATGGAGTGGGTTTCGTACCCAACTTCTGGCTATGGAAATGGCTATTTTGCCCATGGGTGGCTTGGCCTCTCATGCTTTTAGGCTATTACATCTGGTTTCTAACCTAAATCAAAAAGACCTCAAATGAGGTCTTTTTTCATTTCAACTAACTTAATAGGCACCCTTGGCACACCTACATTTGCATCAACTGGATATGACTGTTCATTTCCCGTTTTCACATATCCACGTCTTTCATAATAAGCTATCAACTCAGAACGGACATCAAGTACATACATTACAGCGTTAGTCAGATGTGGATCTTCTTTCAATGCATATTGCTCTGCATATTCTAAAACAGACCGACCTACTCTCATATTTTGAACTTGGGGATCCGTACAGAATGTTCCAATCTCAACCTGACTATTTTCAAATGTGAGCCCAACACATGCAACAATTTTAGAAAATTCAGTTTCCGCTACCAATAATGTTGAATTCCCAAGTTGTAGTTGTTCTTCTAATTGATGCTCTGTGATACGTAGTCCTTTTACCCACCCGAGCTCTGTTGTCCAACTTCGACCCTGCTGTTCTCGATAAGACTTATTAATTAAATCTACAAGCTGTGGAATATCCGCAAATGAAGATAAACGAAATTTTAAATTATTCATAAAGTATACTTAGGCTATTTATAAAAATTCTAAAAATAAAGCCGATATTAAATCGGCTTTATTTCAAATAGCAATTAATTAATTTGATTGTTCAGCTAACCATGCCATGAATTTTTGACGCTCAGCTTTAGAAGCCTTCTGCCAAGTTTCAACTAAACGTTGATCATTCGTTTGCGCTCCACCTGTTACTGCCATAGACGTTGCAGTTGGCACAACAACTTGAGCGGAAGTAGGTTTAGCCGATGCATATACTGCTTCAGGCTGTGGTTTAGATGATCTAGTTGTAAAGTCAGTTACTTTACCCAACAAGCCAGTTGCAAACCATGGTTTTGCTTCATTGTTTGCGCCCGTTTGTTTCACAATTAATTCATTATTTGCACTGTACAAAGCAACTGTTGGTTGTTCAGCATATTTTTTCGCATTTTCATAATCTTTAGGTACATCTACCATCGAAAGCTTATAAGTTTTCCCATCTTGCAATGCAGGCGTTTGAATTGTAACTACGCCAGATTTAACAATGTCATGTTCACCATTTAAATGTTCAAAATATTCTTGATAGCGCACGCTTAAGCTAGTTTCACCCGCATCAACTTTATAATTATTTTTAGATGAACGAAATAACCCAGAATTGACTTCTTGACCATTCACAGCAAGGATTACAATTTCCTCTGGCGCTGTAATTGTAACTGCTGAAAATACCGAACTACTGAGTAATAAACCAATTGCAGCAACACCTAATCTTAAAGTCATCTGTCTATTTCTCTATATTTGATAAGCTATTAAATCATGAGCAATATGCAATATGATTGTGACTATTTTATGACAGTGCAGTGATCCATTAATTTTTCGATTTATTATTATTAAATATACATTTGAATTTTATCAATTTGTGTTGGTTTAACCTTTTTATTAATTCAAAAAACACATAAAAAAAGAGTACCTAAATAGGTACTCTTTTTTAGCTTTCAATTAGTTGAAAGTTTTGAAACGATCAGCATCATTAATAAATGCTTTTTCGCCTGCTGGTGCTTCAACTGAACCAAATACTAATTGAGCACGTAGTTTCCAAGTTGCAGGAACATCAAAAGCTTCAGCAGCTTCTGCATCAACAATCGGGTTATAGTGCTGTAAAGATGCACCTAAACCAAGCTCTGAAAGCGCAGTCCAAGTTGCAAATTGAGCAATCGCACTTGAGTGTTCAGACCATACTGGGAAGTTATCTGCATATAATTCGAATTGCTCTTGTAAGCTTTTAACAACTGCTTGGTCTTCATAAAATAAAACCGTACCAACGCCAGCTACAAAGCTATCAATTTTTGTGTTTGTACCAGCAAAAGCTTCAGCAGGAACAATTTTACGTAATGCTTCACGAACCAAATTCCAGAATTTAGCATGTGATTCACCGTATAGTGTCACCACACGTGAAGATTGCGAGTTAAAAGCTGAAGGACTATGTTTAACCGCTTCACGAATAGTTTCTTCGATTTTTGTGCGATCTAATGCAACATTTTTACCAATTGCATAAATAGTACGACGATTTTTAATTTTATCTAAGAAAGTAGACATTTTGTTATTTCCTACCTATTGATTGACCAAGGGCCGTTGTTTGGGAATGAATACAGTGTATTAAAGTCATTTTTCATAATCAGCATTAAAAATATGACAGTTCGTTTTATTTTCGCAACAATAAAAAAAGATATACATATAAAAAAAGCTTCACGTTTTAGTGAAGCTTTTGAATGCTAACAACCGTTTTACTTATCAGTTTCAAACAGCGCCGCAACAAATGATTTAGCCGAGAATGGTCTTAAATCATCAATTTTTTCACCAACACCAATAAAACGAATTGGCACATGGGTACGACTTGCAATATTAAAGAGCACACCGCCTTTTGCAGTCCCATCCAGTTTGGTAATGGTAATCCCAGTTAAACCTACAGCTTGGTCAAACTCTTGCACTTGGTTAATCGCATTTTGCCCTGTACCCGCATCTACTACCAACATAATTTCATGGGGTGCAGTTGCATCAATTTTTTGCATCACACGTTTAACTTTTTTGAGTTCTTCCATCAAGTTACTCTTATTATGTAAACGACCTGCCGTATCTGCGATTAATACGTCAATTCCTTTAGCACGAGCACTTTCAAAAGCATCAAAAATAACAGAAGCACTATCAGCTCCGTGACCTTGAGCTACCACAGAGATATCATTACGTTCACCCCAGATCTGTAATTGTTCTGTCGCTGCGGCACGGAACGTATCCCCTGCAGCCAACATCACTTTTTTACCTTCACCTTGCAAACGTTTCGCTAATTTACCAATCGTTGTGGTTTTACCAACACCATTTACCCCAACCATTAAAATCACATAAGGCGATTTGTTAGGATCAATATGTAAAGGTTTAACACGTGGGGCCAACAAAGCAACCAACTCTTCTTGCAACGCTTTATATAAAGAGTGGGAATAGATCAAATCACCACGAGCTGTACGCTCTGTTAAATTGGTAATAATCGTTTTAGTAGCTTCAACACCAATATCTGCAACTAATAATTGCTCTTCGACTTCTTCGAGTAACTCATCGTCAATTTCTTTTCCGCCAATCAAGATATTGACCATACCATCAGCGAAATTACGACGAGTTTTGGTTAAACCTTCTTTCATCCGGCCAAAAAAACCAGTTTTTGGTTGTTCAACCGCAGTTTCTGTAGAAGCTAATTCAACTTTGGCTGCTTCAATATTTTCTTGCGATTTAACAGGAGATTCAACGATGGGAACATCGATAGCAGGTAAATTAGGTAATGTGACATCGTCATCACCGATCTCAGCATCTATCAAGAATTTATTTTGCATATTCGATTGTTGCTCCATGCGGATTCCTTGAAAAGCAGCGCGTTTAAAAAGATAAAGTTTAGCATAAATTCAAAATTTTGCCTGCCACAATAGTGCTCAAAAAGCTTTGGAAACCAAGATTTAGCCTGATTAATCCAATTACTGGGTATCTTCCTGAGCGAGTGCCGGATATTGCTTAATATGAGCACCCTCAAATTGGTAAGCATGCATTAACTTTAAATAATCTGCTCGATGAATTTCTGACTGAGCTATAAGCAACTCAGCCATGTCTTGAGTTCTTGGATAAGTAGCCTGATGAGAAAGTTGTATAATTCGTTGATATTGATCCGGACTAATAGGCCGAAGTAATGCTAAATATGACAGCACAAAAATACAGCCAATGACAATAACCACAAATAGGTTAAAACATTGATCAACTTTTAACTCAGACTTTAATTTAAGAAAATTTTGTTTGAATATGAGCATGACCTACCTCGAATTAGTGTAGTGTAGGGTTCAATACTCATAAGTACAAGATCAAACATCCAGTAAGGTTAATAATCATACCTTACTGGATAGTATGAATATGCTTAACTTATTAGTGAACGAATGACGGAAAAGTATAAAATTGCCGCAATAATCACTAAGACTAAAAACATAGCAAAAATACTTAACCCTTCTTCTGCATCTGCTGGATGCAATTCGTCTTCATCAGCAATTTTTCGAAGTTCCCCATCATAAACTTGATAAAACCAGTTTTTTTGGGCGGGTTCCAAATGACCAGCAAAATCAAACACCCTTTTGCGCTGTGCAAGACAGTAATCCCCTAAATGGATTTCCTCATGAAAAATAGCTTCATCTAATAATTTACGGTGATAATGGGCCAGTTCTATGATTTGTTCCTCTTTAGGAGGCGTGTCAAAAACAAAGCCGTCGATTGTATTTGTCATATTTTATTCTCCTTGTCTTTTATTCTCATATTGATTTTAATCAAAATTATTTGTGAATAATGTTTAATCATGTATCCTAATAGTGAACTAAACGAAATGACAAATAGTTGACAAATCCATCAATTTGTAATATTAGTTTAATAATTCTAAGTTAAATTAATTTAAAGGCACTAGCCTTTATAAAAAAGTAATCATAATTACAATAAGGAGTTTTCTATGATTCAACGTATCTCTCATCATGATTTAGAACATGTATATGCAACTGCAGTAAACACAATTCACTCTCAAATGAATTTCCAAGATGCGGTTGCACAGTTAGAAGAAGTTGCTCGCGCTGGGCATGGTAAAGCCGCTCTATTCTTAGCAGAATTGTATTATCAAGGTTTCCGTGTTGAACGTGACTCACTTAAAGCACAATATTGGCAAAAGTTAGCCACAATGCAAGCATAAAAAGACGTCACTTAGGTGGCGTTTTTTTATGTCCGTAAAAATTTGATATAAACCAATTCATCCCTATCTCTTCTTACGCTTTACTAAAGCTTTAATCGCTTTGTTTTGCTCAGGTAGCGTTTTTTGTACCCGTAAAGACCCCAAAGTTATCAATTTATCTAAAGCCTTACTTCGCCACTTCAGTCATGGCTCAGGTGGCGTTTTTTTTACATCCGTAAAAATATTCTATAAATATAATTCGCTATGCACTTCATTTGTCTTACGCTAATGTCAACGCCTTAATCATATTGACGTTCTCAAGTGACATTTTTTATAGCTGGGAATATTTGTTTACGATTTGATACCTGTTTAAACTGAAATGTCATCTGATTTTTCTATAATAAGCAAGATAAGTTAAGAACCATTAAATTGACAATGAATAGTTTAAGCAATCTGCAACCGGTTTCAAAAGACTTGATGATTAAAATTTATATTTTAAGAACTATGATGTATTGCGGAGTTCTCTGGGGATTATTTCATCAGGGCTGGGCAATTAAATCAGATCAAGAAGACTTTATTTTTCCTTTTTGGCTCAATGGATTGCAAGCTCACCGCTACGCTAAAGAACATTGGCCACATTACAAACCTAGAAGAATTACTCCTAAAGATTTTCACGAGTCTTTATTACCAACTTTAACTCGACTCAACGTTACACCAGCTTTGTTTAATTCTTCTCATCGCAAGTTGAAATTATCTACACAACAAATGCAACATTTCTTTTTTAAACAGCCGCACTGGCAAGGAGCCTAAAGTTTTCTTTAGGTTCTTAATCTCTATTAGAATGCTTTTTGAACGCTTGAGTGTAAAACTTGTATTTGAATGACTATCAAGTCTTTGCATTTTTATAAAATCAAGCTAATTTAAAACAAAATGATAAAACACAGGACAGAAGAAATGACAATCGTTGCACAAGTAATCAAAAACAAATCAGAGCAAGATATTTTTACAATTTCTCCTGAAGCCACTGTCCTTGAAGCAATTAAGATCATGGCTGATAAAGGAATTGGTGCGTTAGTGGTAGCCGAAGGTGAAAAAGTTGTCGGAATTTTATCTGAACGTGACTACACACGAAAAGTGACACTGATGGAACGTTCTTCATACAGCACTACAGTTGCTGAAATTATGACATCTAAGGTGCTTACAGTAAGTCTAAACAACACAGTTGAAGAGTGCTTACAGCTTATGACAGATCGCCACTTACGTCACTTACCTGTATTAGACAATGAAAAATTAGTTGGTTTTATCTCTATTGGTGACTTGGTAAAAGCAGCAATGGAAGACCAGAAAAATTTAATTGAACAGTTAAAGCAGTATATTTCTGGTTAATCATTCGAAATAAAAAATGGGCATATAGATGCCCATTTTTAATACTGAAACTTAAAGATAATTATTAATCAAAGCGACTAAACGTTCTAATAAGTCATCAGCCTGTGCTTGAGTCATATTAATAGGTGGTAAAAGACGAACTACAGAACCTGCTGTAACGTTGATAATAAGCTTGTGTTGATCACGAGCAATGGCAACGAGTTCAGCACAGTCTTTAGGTAATTGAATACCAATCATCATACCAAAACCACGCACCTGAACATTCTTGTCAGCTAACTGTGTGCGAAGTTGATCAACAATATAGCGTCCTACTACTGCCGCATTTTCTACAGCATTTTCTTTTTGAATTGTATCGATTACCGTATAAACCACACGAGAACCTAATACAGTACCGCCATAGGTAGAACCATGGCTACCAGGTCCTAATAGACCAACAGCTTTGCCTTGTGTCATTACTGCTCCTACTGGAAAGCCATTTCCAAGTCCTTTCGCAGTCGTCAAAACATCAGGCACAATGTTGGTATGCTGATATGCAAAATATTTACCTGTACGACCATTCCCTGTTTGAATTTCATCCAACATCATTAGCCAGTTGTGCTGATTACAAATATTACGGACTTCTTCAAGATAGCTAAAGCCTTGAGGAGCAGTATTAATACCACCCTCACCTTGAATTGGTTCAATCAAAATTGCAACAATATCTGGATGCTGCAATGCAGCTTCTTGAATTGCTTCTACATCACCAAATGGCACACGAATAAAATCATTGGTTAAAGGAGCAAAACCATCTTGTACTTTCTTATTACCAGTTGCTGAAAGTGTTGCTAAAGTACGACCATGAAAAGATTGTTCTGCCACAATAATCTTTGGTAAACGTACGCCTTGTTGAGTACCAAATTTACGAGCAATCTTAATCGCACCTTCATTTGACTCAGCACCACTATTTGAAAAGAAGATTTCTTCCATACCAGAAACCTCTGCAAGCTTCTGGGCAGCAGCAGTTTGCCAAGGAATTTCAAATAGATTACTGGTATGCACAAGGGTTGCAGCTTGTTCAGCAATTGCTTCTGCAATAACTGGGTGTGCATGACCTAAACCACATACAGCAATACCCGTTAAAGCATCTAGATATTCTGTACCATCTTCAGTATATAGATATGCCCCTCGGCCTCGTACAAAACTGATCGCTTGGCGACCATAAGTAGCCATTAAGTGTGATGGTTGATCAGGTTGTATTGGAGCTAGGGTAATATCAGTCATAACGAACTCTGTCTGTATGAGGTTTTTAGAAGGGTTTATATAAACAAAAACTGGCTCTGATGAAAAGTCTCATCAATCATTTATCTAAAATTTCGTCCGCTTTTCGCTATCACTTCGGTTTATACAATAAAATATTGAATATTCAATGCAACTTTAAGCATTAAGGTGGTTTGCAAAGCAACATAAACACCCCCTATAATGCTGCTAGATTAGTTGAGGATCTATTTATGACTGAACAAGCACGTGATACTGAAGCGTTAATCCGCGATCAAATTGCGAAGCATCCCGTTTTACTTTACATGAAAGGCACTCCACAGTTTCCACAATGTGGTTTCTCTGCACGTGCTGTAGAGGCGCTCAGTCAAATTGGTCGTCCATTTGCATATGTAAATATTCTGGAAAATCCTGATATTCGTGCAACTTTACCAGCAATTGCGAATTGGCCTACATTCCCGCAACTTTGGGTAAATGGCGAACTTATTGGCGGTAGCGATATCATGCTTGAAATGTTCCAAAATGGCGAATTAAAACCATTAGTTGAACAATATAGCGCTGCACCAGAAGCGTAAATAATAAAAAAGCCAATCAATAGATTGGCTTTTTTATGTTCTTAATTTTAAAGATCGCTTACCCCAACATAGCGGAATAAACCTTCCACACCTAAATCAGATTTTAAAACAATCAAATTTTCATAAGCTGTTGTAGTCAAAGCTTCAAAAATATTCATGTTTGGATCTTCGTGTAACTCATCCACGCTCTGGCTCATACACTCTTCAAATCGATCTGCAACAAATTCAAAGCCCAAGTCCATCGCAATAAATAAAGTATGTTCGCATGGCTGAACATACTGTTCTTGTGCCCAGTCAATTATCGCTTGTTTGCAAAATGGACACTCAATATTTGCAGAGGCATCGTTAAGTTCTATCAGTTGATAAGGCATCAGATTTGAAAAGTAGAGAAAAATATAGTGTAGAAGAAAATGATGAATACTTCTATAACAATGTCTAAAGCTACTTGAAATACATACGTTAAAATTACAACGTAATTACAATATAATTTCAAAAAGCTATTTCTAGCAATGAGTAATGAATTTATTCCCCACTTACAAAAAATTTAGTTTAAGAATTATCGTTGCAAAAATAATAATGTAAAATCATGGTTGTTGCAGAAATAGGATATTTTAATGCTCACCGATCTTGATGATTTTTATTGTTTTGCTCTTGTTGTTGAGCATGGTGGCTTTAGTGCTGCTGAGCGTGTAACGGATATACCAAAATCAAAATTAAGTCGCCGCGTTTACAGCTTAGAGGAAAACTTGGGGGTCCGCTTAATCCAACGTAGTTCTCGTCATTTTGCTGTTACAGATATTGGGATGGATATTTACAGACATGCTCAAGTCATGATGAATGCCGCTCAAGCTGCCCATGATTTGGTTGATCATTTAAGCATTCAACCTAGAGGTGTAGTGAAGGTTAGCGTTCCTGTTGATATTGCTCAAAATCAACTTCCAAAAATCCTACCTGCTTTCTTAAAAAAATATCCAGAAATTCGTTTGCAACTTATGGTCAGCAACCGTCGAGTTGATGTGATTAATGAAGGGATTGATATCGCTTTACGTATTCGCTCAAAACTTGATGACGATCCAAGTTTAGTTCTTAGACAGTTTGCCCTTATACAACAAAGCCTATTCGCAAGTCAGGCATATCTAAATGAGTTTGGAGATATAAAAAATCCAGAACAACTTAGCGAACATCGCATTTTAAGTTTATCTGAAGAGCATCTTGATCAACAATTCATCCTGCATGGACCTGACAATCAACAGAAAAAAGTGAAAGTTAGCCCAACAGTAATGGGCACAAATATTCACATGTTAGCGCAATTGGCTAGTCAAAGCTGTGGTATCGCTTTATTACCTGAGAGCGCAGCACAAGATTTCGTAAAATCTGGGCAACTCCTACCAATCTTACCCGAATGGAAAGCACCACATGGTGTATTCCATGCAGTTTATCCATCACGCCGAGGGTTACTACCTGCTGTTCGAGTATTTATTGATTATTTAGTAGAAAATCTTTCTGAGCGTTAAAATAAAAAAGTTCGATAATTTATCGAACTTTTTTTTATATTTTTCAAATTGCAGGATAGCTTCCCACACCTTCAGGCCATGGGGTTAATAGTTCAAAACCAGTATCTGTTACTGCAACCATATGTTCCCATTGAGCAGATAATGAATGATCTTGAGTAATGACGGTCCACCCATCATTTAACTCTTTCACTTGCGGTCTACCTGCATTTACCATTGGCTCAATGGTAAAAACCATTCCTTTCTTTAAGACCAAACCTTGCCCACGCTGCCCATAATGCAAAACATTAGGTTGTTCATGATAGACCTTACCAATCCCATGTCCACAATATTCTCGAACAATACTATAGCCTTCTCGATGAGCAACCGACTGAATAGCATAACCAATGTCACCTAATGTAGCTCCTGGCTTAACAGTGTGAATACCTGCAACCATGGCCTCATAAGTTGTATCAACTAATTTTTTTGCTTGTGGATTTACATTACCCACAAAATACATGCGGCTCGTATCACCAAAATAACCATCTTTAATAATTGCGACATCAATATTAATAATATCGCCATCTTTTAAAATTTTATCCGGCGATGGTATGCCATGGCAAACAACTTCATTGACTGAAGTACATATCGTTTTTGTAAAACCGTGATATCCCACATTAGCAGGAATAACTTTTAAATTATTTACAATATAGTCATTACAGAGGTTATCTAAATACTCAGTAGATACGCCCGGTTTTATATAGGCCTCTATCATTTCTAAAACTTGTGCAGCCAAGCGTCCAGAAACTCTTAACTTTTCCAGATCTTGTTCAGTTTTAATGGTAACAGTAGAAGCTCTCATTCAATTCTATCCTCGCAGACAAGAAACATGCCCTTCCCTACAAAAACCTAAGGTAATTCAAAATATTTTAGGATGAATATAAGTCAGACCAAAAGCCTAAAATGCTTAAATATTCGGCATTCACAATAAAAATTTATGTTTTTATTCTTACATATTTTTTATAAAAAGTCAGAACTTAAAAAGAAGTTCTTTTCTCCTTTTTATGGCTTTTCAAGTACATACTTTAACCAAACAAACGCTTATAACACTATATATGGTTTTAACCACCTGAAAAAAAGCTTTTTCACTTAAATTAGCCCTTGAACATGATTACTTTTGCTCTAAAATTCCTTCTTTTTTTATTAACTTTAATTTATGCAACATCTTCGTACCGGAGATATTATTGCCTTAGGTTTTATGACCTTTGCCCTTTTTATTGGGGCTGGCAATATTATCTTTCCTCCCATCGTTGCTCAACAAGCTGGTGAGCATGTATGGTTAGCTGCACTAGGCTTTTTAATTACGGCTGTCGGCTTACCTGTAATTACCATCATGGCACTCTCTCGTATGCAGGGTTCCATTGAAATTATTAGCTCTCCCTTAGGTCGAGTAGCAAGTCTGATTTTAACTGTTGTTTGTTATTTATCAGTCGGCCCTCTATTTGCTACCCCACGTACAGCTACTGTTTCTTATGAAATTGGTTTTTCCTCTTATTTTGGAACCTCAAGTAGCAGTCTTTTAATCTATAGCGCAATTTATTTTTCATTTGTAACTGTAGTTTCACTTTATCCAAACAAGTTATTGGATACTGTAGGACATGTACTTGCCCCGCTAAAAATTATTGCTTTAGCAATTTTAGGTATTGCAGCAGTGATGATTCCAGCAGGTTATGTACCAGCTCCGATCAATCATTACGTCACATCTCCGGTTTCAGAGGGTTTCGTAAACGGTTATCTCACTATGGATACGTTAGGTGCACTAGTATTTGGTATCGTTATTATTCAAGCGATTTACTCTCGCGGCGTTACTGATAAAAAGTTAGTCACCAAATATGCAATTATTGCCAGTCTCATTTCAGGTGTTGGCCTTACTTTAGTTTATTTAAGCTTATTCAAATTAGGTTTAGGTAGCCATGAAGTAGCACCAAATGCAGCAAATGGCGCAGTAATTTTACATGCATATGTACAACATGCTTTTGGAAATATGGGTTCATTATTCTTAACTGGACTAATCTTTTTAGCATGTATGGTTACAGCAATTGGCTTAACTTGTGCGTGTGGTGAGTACTTTGCTCAGTTAACGAAATTACCATATAAGCTTTTAGTGTTTATTTTAGTTGGTTTCTCTTTCATTATTTCGAATCTTGGCCTAACTAAACTGATTGCTATTTCAGTACCTGTCTTAAGTGCAATCTATCCACCAGCAATTGTAGTGATTATGCTGAGCTTCTTCTGGAAATTTTGGCATAAGCCTTCTTTTATTGTCGGTTCAGTAACAAGTATTGCTTTAATTTTCGGTATTATCGATGGTCTTAAAGTTGCAGGCTTCAGCAATTATTTACCTGAATTCCTTCAACATTTACCATTAAATGAACAAAACTTAGCTTGGTTGATCCCATCTTTAGTTGTTCTTGCAGTTACCGTAATTATCGACAAAGTTAAATTCAAAAGCATTTAATCTAGTGACTTTTTTGAAATCGAGTTTTATCCAAACATGATTTTATATATTGAATAGAATGCTGTGTTTACCCAACCAGCATTTTATTTCCACACTAGTTTTTGATGACAAATCAACTATAGATATAATTAATTTTTACTGTAAAATTACACTAAAATAATTTTTAGCTACTCAGGAAAGAAGAGCAACAATGAAAACTAAATATTACCTAACATTAGCAGATGCAGAGTTTTTAATGGAAGAAGCTCAAAAATATGCAATTGAACACAACTTTAAAGTCAGCATTGCGATTGTTGATGAAACAAGCTCTCTATTATTCATGAAACGATTAGATGGTGCTTCTCCTCTAACTACACATCTATGCCTAGAAAAAGCAAAATGCGCTGCAATATCAGGTAGACCTTCAAAATTTTACGAAGAACTTCTAAAAAGTGGGCGTCTTGGTTTCTTAAGTATGCCTAGTGCTCAAGGGATGTTAGAAGGTGGAATACCGATTATTTATGAAGGTGAAATTTTAGGTGCTATTGGTGTATCGGGTGTCCAATCTTTTGAAGATGCAGAAATTGCTCAACATGCAATCGATATTTTTTTAAAAAAAATATAATAGCTAAAGCAAAATCACAGGAAAGAGAAATTAATACACTTTTCATTTAAATAATTTCTCTTTTCTAAAAGAATAAGTATTTCATACAAAAATATTAAACATTTACTTTTTTAATACCTTAAACCTTTATAAATATAGAGGTTTTTATAAAACTGCTCAAAAAATTTTCTATTTGCTATTGAACTGAATCAAAAATAGCAGTACAACATTAAACTTAAAACTTATTCTTGACTAAAACATTAGGTTTTAGCGCAACCACAAGGAGGGATGGAGATGTTATCATTACATTTCAACAAACAAGTCTTCATTAACACTCTGAACAGCAAAGATTCAGTTGTTTATGGAGTAACACCGCTTGCTCTTATGCTGACTTTACTGTTTCAAGGTATGATTAAAGGAAATCTGAAACCCGAATACTTTATGTATGCGATGGTCGTTTCTTTCATATTTTGTGTGTGGGCCTTTGTCGATCATAAGATGCGAAAACTAGCTAAAAGACGTCTTAGTCAACAAAATTTGAATTCTTAAAAAATGGATGAGTAATCATCCATTTTTATACACCTATAAATAAAAAAATTGTTCCAATAACTAAAATAGCTGTAGCCAATAATTCAGTCACAATTAATCCCACCATCATTAAAGACATTATCCACGAAGGTAAATTAAATCTGCCCAACCGATGGGGAGTTTTGAATTGATTTGTCGTGTCCTGTAAACATCCATGTATGATATAAACCAATATTGAAAAGCTAAAAAAGAAAATATTCGCTAACACACACCACAAAGCAATATTTTCATTTAAAACAGTAAAATAGCTCAATACAGCAAGAATGAGACTAGCAGCCGCATACAGCAAGCTACTACGATGAGCAATGTCAACATAATAGTGAGCACGATGTAACTCTGAACGGCGTATTTGCCAATACTTCCAAACCCCTGTGAACATTCCTATCCATAAAAATATGCCACTAAACACAATTGCTAACTGTACAGCTTTCGATAAATCCATCTTTTTTCCAATTATTCGTTTTATTAAAATTTAATGAGCTGTATAGCACAAATCTTGACTTTATAGTCACATTTTAATCAAGTTTCGTTTTGGAACTCATGTAAATTAAAGTCATTAATAAGCTAATCATTACGTAATATTATGGATAACACTTTTGAATCATTTTGGATGACCTGCGAAGACGGTTATCAACTTGCTGCACAATTTTATCCAACTCAATCAAAGAAATCGGTACATCCTGTTTTGATTTGTCCAGCAACAGGTATTACCAAAAACTTTTATCATTCTTTTGCTACATGGTTAAGCCAGCAAGGCTATGATGTATTAAGCTTTGATTTCCGTGGAATTGGAGATTCATTGCATGGGCCGTTAAAGCAAAGTACAGCGAGTATTAATGATTGGGGAATGCTTGATATCCCTTGCGCAATTGAAACTTTATTAGAAAAAACCCAAGCAGAAAAAGTTACTCTTCTTGGCCATAGTGCGGGTGGGCAACTGCTAGGGATTGTGCCAAATTTTCATAAAGTAGCAAAAGTTGTTGCAGTAGCAGGTTCTACAGGCCATGTAAAAGGACTTAAAGGTAAAACAAAATTTCTAGCCCCTGTCATGTTTAACGTTATCTTTCCAATTTCGAGTACTTTAAAAGGCTATGGTGCTACTCAATTTATTGGAATGGGTGAAAACTTACCTAAGAAAGTCGCACAACAATGGAGAGAGTTTTGTAGTCACCCAGGCTATGTGAAAAATGCTATTGGTAAAACTATTTTTCATGACTTTCATAGTGAAATTATTTGCCCTATTACTTCAATTTGGGCAAGTGATGATGAAATTGCCACTCAACACAACGTTGCAGATTTATTAAGTTTATACCCGAATGCATCTACTAAAATGCTAGAACTGAACCCGAAAAAACTCGGCTATAAATCAATTGGGCATATGTTAATGTTTAAAAAATCACATCAAAAGCTGTGGTCAGTCTTAGAGCAAGAAATTCAATAGTAATTTAAATTCTATCCTTTAGTTTTTGCCTCTATGCCCGTAATCCGGTGTAGAGGTTTTTTTATTATTAGCAGTCCCCTTTTATAAAATAACTTTATTAAATTTATAGTTACTATAAGAAACTAAAATATATTAAGTCGTGATTCCTTTGTATTTTTAATAAGCATTATTTACGTAAATACGTCGATATAAACTTAAAGTTCTGCTATGGTAATTTGTCTGAAGCTGTTGTTTAAAAACAGGTAAACCAACCTATTTTAATACAAACAGCTTCTTTTTTTCTGTTTTAGTTAAAACCTAAGAAATTGTTCAAGGATAAGTATGCTAGCACTCGAGCCTCGACATATTCATATGAATCAACATGCTGTTGATAAAAAGCATGCATTACAGTGTCTAGTAGATATATTAGTAAAAGATGGGTTAGTTACGCCTGAATATATAACAGGACTCATCAATCGTGAACAACAAAGCGCTACCTATTTAGGCCAAGGTATTGCTATTCCGCATGGTACGCCACAATCTCGTGAATTTATTTTAGAAACAGGTATTCGGTTAGCTCACTTCCCTGAAGGAATAATCTGGGATGGGGAAAACACGATTTATTTAGCTGTTGTTATTGCAGCAAAATCTGATGAGCATTTACAAGTACTACAAATATTAACTAGAGCGTTAATGCAGGATGTAAGCGAACAAGTAAAAAATGCGACGCAACCTGAGCAAATTATTGAACTATTACAAGCTCAACCTCTATCCTTAACTCTGCACGAAAATTTAATTCAAACTGAAATTGAATCTCAAGATATCGAAGACTTATTGTGGTCAGCCTCTCAAATTCTCAAAAAACATAATTTCGTAAAATGTGGTTTTTTAAGCTCACTTGAACCAGATCAAGTTATCCAGTTACAAGACCAGATCTGGTCTATTTCTAGTAGTAAGTTTGTTCAACAGCCAGCAATCAGTATTGTAAAGCCACGCCATGCTTTAGATGTAGGTGGGCAAAAACTGAATACACTCGTCTGTATTGCTGCCAATGAGCAGTTAGATAGCCAAAGATTTAACCGACTTATTGATATTTTATTTAACCCAGAACAAGTCGCACAGCTAGATCAAACACAAGCACCAAATGAGATTGCTAAAATTATTGGTGCAGATGTTATTCCAGATTGGCCTCATCGTTCGGTTGTATTAGCCAATGCCCATGGATTACATGCTCGACCAGCGACTCATTTGGTGAACTTAACTAAAAGTTTTAAAGGTGATATTCAGGTCGCAGTAGACGATGGTAATTTTGTTTCGGCCAAAAGTTTAACGCGCCTCTTGGCTTTAGGATGTAAACGTGGCCAGACTTTACGTTTTATTGCCGAGCCAGAAACAGATGCTGTTGAAGGTTTAGATAAAGTTATTCAGGCCGTGCAACAAGGCTTAGGAGAAGAAGTTGAACCTATTCAATCTTCAGATACCCAAGAAGCTCAATCACTTCAAACAGTAAAGTCATTACCGAAAACATTGAGTACAAATACAGGTATTCCAGCTTCTAGTGGTCTAGCTTTTGGCCCCGTGCATGTCATCAAACCTAAGGTTTATCAATATGAACGTATGGGTTTAAGCGTTAAAGCAGAAAAAGAAAAACTTGATATTGCTCTTCACGCAGTTAAAAACAATATTCACCAAGTTATTGCAAAATCTGAAGTAGCTGAAATTAAGCAAATTTTCCAAGCGCATTTGGAAATGCTAGACGACCCAGATCTTATTAATGGTGTTTATCAAAAGATTAACTTAAACCTTTCTGCTCCTGCTGCTTGGCATGAACATATTGAAGCAGCAGCTAAAGAGCAAGCAGCTTTACCAGACCGATTACTGGCTGAGCGTGCTACAGACTTACGTGATATTGGCGATCGGGTTTTAGCACAGCTCTGTGGTGAAGTTATTATCGAAGAGCCTAAAGAGCCTTATATTTTGATCATGTATGATGTGGGCCCTAGTGATGTGGCTCGCCTTAATAAAGATCGAGTAGCGGGCATTTTGACAGCTGTAGGCGGTGCAAGTGCACATAGTGCTATTGTTGCTCGTGCTTTAGGTATTCCTGCAGTTGTTGGTGCTGGTGAGCAAGTACTAGAGATTGAACAAAAGAGTTCTCTTTTAATTAATGGAGACACAGGAACTTTTGTATTAAACCCTAACACTCAGCAAATCGAACAAGCAAAACAAGAACGAGAGCTTCAACAAAAAATTCGTGAAGAGGCTGAACGTCACAGCCAAGAACCTGCGATTACCGTAGATCAACACCAAATCGAAGTTGCTGCAAATTTAGGAAAAGTTCAAGCTACAGCTCATGCAGTTGAATGTGGCGCAGAAGCAATTGGCTTACTTAGAACAGAGCTTGTTTTTATGGCTCATAGCAGTGCTCCAAATGAAGCTACCCAAGAAGCAGATTATCGTGTTGTGCTAGATGCCCTCGCTGGTCGCCCACTTGTAGTACGTACTCTTGATGTAGGTGGTGACAAACCACTTCCTTACCTTCCAATTGCTGAAGAAGAAAATCCATTTTTAGGCCTAAGAGGTATCCGTTTGACACTAAGACAGCCAGAGCTGTTACGTCAACAACTTATCGCTTTGCTTAAAGCCGCAGATGATCGTCCTTTACGAATCATGTTTCCAATGGTTGGCCGTGTGGAAGAATGGCGTGCTGCCAAAGCTATTCTTGACGAAGTTAAAACTGTACATCCATGCGCCAACTTACAAGTTGGTATTATGATAGAAGTTCCTTCTGCTGCTTTACTTGCTCCTATTCTTGCTCAAGAAGTGGACTTTTTCAGTATAGGAACAAATGACTTAACCCAATATACTTTAGCTATTGACCGTGGTCACCCTATCCTATCGGCTGAAGCAGACGGCCTTCACCCTAGTATTTTGCAATTGATTGATCACACTGTAAAAGCTGCACACAAACATGGCAAATGGGTGGGTATATGCGGAGAACTCGCAGCTGATCCAAAAGCTGTACCGATTCTTATGGGATTAGGCGTAGATGAGCTCAGCATGTCTCCAAATAGTATTCCTTTAGTAAAAGCCCAAATTCGTACACTTAACTACAGCCAAGCTCAAGCGCTTGCAAAACGCGCACTAGAATGTGAGAGCGCCACTGCTGTACGTCAGTTATCCGAACAAGAAATCTAAAGATTAGGAACAGTAATGGCTAAAGTTCTAACAATTACTTTAAATCCTGCAATTGATGTAACGATACAACTCAATGAGTTACAGGTTGGTGAGGTAAATCGCCAAGAATCTGTAGAGATACATGCAGCAGGCAAAGGATTAAATATTGCACAAGTTTTAAAAGATTTGGGGCATGAAATTATCGTTTCTGGCTTTCTAGGAACAATGAACAAACAAATTTTTGATGATCATTTTAAAGAAGCTCAATTCCAACCTGAGTTTATTTATATTGAAGGCGAGACTCGTCAAAATATAAAAATTGCTGAACATTCTGGACGTATGACAGATTTAAATGGAAAAGGTTTCTTAGTTTCTGGACTAGATAAAAAGAACCTCTTTCAAAAAATTGAAATGATTTTGCCACAGGTAGATGTAGTTGCAATTGCTGGGAGCCTTCCACAAGGTTTTAGTGTTGATGAATTACAGCAACTTATTAAGCTCATTCAGCAGCAAGGGAAAAAAGTTGCACTTGATACAAGTGGTAAAGCATTGGTCGCTGCAATTGAATGTCAACCATGGATGATTAAGCCAAATACAGATGAGTTAGTAGAAAGTTATCAACTTCCTGCAGAGACTTATGCTGAACAAAAAAAGCTTTTTGAAAACTTAGCTAAAATTGAGCATGTCGTTATTTCGATGGGCGAAGACGGTGTAAACTGGCTACACGACACTCATCCACTTCATGCCAAAGCCCCTAAAGTAGTAGTTAAAAGTACTGTTGGTGCAGGTGACTCTCTTTTAGCAGGTATGATTCATGGCTTAATAAATGGCTTCTCTGATGAAGAAACATTAAAAACTGCTACCGCAATCGCAAGCCATGCCGTCACACAAATTGGCTTTCGTATTCCCAATGCTGAAACGCTAGACCAGTTAAAAGCCCAAACTACAATCAATTCATTGAGTGAATCTGATGCTAACTGCTAAACATTTATTATTTGTCATTAATAGTCCGCAACAGCAAGTCAATGCTTTGATTTTAGCTCGAAAACTTGCACAAGTCGCATCCCAACAGGGTTATCCAAATAACATTATTTCGCTTGATGAATTCGAAATAAGTGAAAACTTTGATCAAGTCATTGTTGTTGGACAACGCCCGAAAGATCTTAATAGTTTTGGTACACATCCATTATCTTTCATTAGCATTGAAGAGATAAAAAATGATGCTCACACAGCTTTCCAAACTGCCTTAGATCACTTTAAGCTAGCTCAAGATTGGCTAAGTGATAATAGCTTGGCAGTAACTACTACTAAAAAGTTTGTAGCAATCACTGCGTGTCCTACGGGTGTTGCCCATACTTTTATGGCTGCCGAAGCTTTACAACAAGGTGCAGAAAAGCTTGGGTATGAGATTGAAGTAGAAACACAAGGTTCTGTTGGTGCAAAAAATATTTTATCAGCTCAAGCTATTACTGAAGCGGACATTGTGATTCTTGCTACTGACATTGAAGTTAACACAGACCGTTTTGTAGGTAAGCGTGTCTATCGGTGTGGTACTGGCTTTGCTCTAAAGCAAACAGATAAAGCCTTTGCTGAAGCAATCAGCAATGCACAAGTTTTAGAACAAAGTAAGCAACAAGCATCGACAGAAAATAAAGATAAAACCGAAAAAGTTGGCGTATATAAACATCTCTTAACTGGTGTTTCTTTTATGCTACCTATGGTGGTGGCTGGAGGTCTGTTAATTGCTCTCTCCTTATGCTTTGGCTTAAATGCTGCTGAGCAAGCTGGAAGTTTACCAGCCATATTAAAACAAATTGGTGCTGCGGCATTTATGCTCATGGTTCCGATGTTATCGGGCTATATCGCCTACTCAATTGCTGATCGCCCTGGTCTTGCACCTGGTTTAATTGGAGGGTTACTCGCCTCTCAGCTACAAGCAGGTTTTTTAGGCGGTATTGTTTCAGGTTTTCTTGCAGGTTATATCGCACTATTTATTGCTAAAAAACTTAAACTTCCTAAAAGTTTAGAGGCACTTAAACCGATTTTAATTATTCCATTATTAGGTACATTATTTGTCGGTCTGATTATGTTCTACGTGGTTGGACAACCTGTAGCACATATTTTCGAGCTAATGAAAGACTTCTTAAATAACATGGGTACAACAAATGCTGTGTTAATGGGAATTATATTAGCCAGCATGATGTGTATCGATTTAGGCGGTCCAATCAATAAGGCAGCCTACGCTTTTACTGTCGGATTGTTGACAACAAATACCTATATGCCAATGGCAGCAACAATGGCGGGTGGTATGGTCCCTGCAATTGGTATGGCCATTGCGACTTTCATTGCTAAAAATAAATTTAGTACAGGAGAGAAAGATGCAGGTAAGGCTGCTTTCGTATTAGGTTTATGTTTTATTTCAGAAGGTGCTATTCCCTTTGCGGCTAAAGACCCAATGCGTGTTATTCCAACTTGCATTTTAGGTGGCGCTGTAACTGGAGCACTTGTTGCATTATTCCATTGCGAATTAGTTACTCCTCACGGCGGTGTATTTGTTCTTTTAATTCCTAATGCGATTAATCATGCTTGGTTATATCTTGCTGCCATTGCAGCAGGTAGTATTGTTACAGGCATAAGCTATGCCATTGTTAAGAAAAAAATAGAAGAAAAAATTGTGACCACTGCATAATTAAAAAAGGGAGAATATAAATTCTCCCTTTTTTATAAGTTTTATATGCTTAATTAAAAATCTTAAATTGAAGAGTATTCAATAATCAATTTTATATTATTCATATCACTTAATTTGAATAGCTCTTGCCATAATCTGTGTTGGCATGTCCTCTGCCAACATTACAGTTAAAGTAGGCTCTTTTTGCGATTTAGAAGATAAATTCTGAGACTCTAAAACTGTATTTACATCTTTTGGAGCTAATTTAAACATTGCACCCGTTACAGGATCTACAATTAAAATTCCAATTAAACCGCCAAAAAGAATATTACCAAAATACCAACCACTTAATGTCCCAGTAACCTCTACAGTTTTACTTTGATAACCTGCTTTACTAAAACTCACCTGATAGCTTTCAGGTTTAAAATAACCAGCTCCTTTTTTCAAGCTTACAGTGGCTGGAGTTTGACCAGTATGGATTTTTACTCCTTTACGATTTTTAATCTCAATTGTTGCAGACTCTGGAACACTAGTGAAAGTGACTGTTTGTGAAGAACCAGAAACAATAGTTGCACAACCATTAATTCCCAAAGTTAAAGCAATCAACGAAGTAAGTAATAATTTTTTCATGATTAAGCCAAAAGTTTTATCAGTATTTATTGGAATGCGCACTATAGTAAATGAAACAAAAAATAACAATTAAAATACAATTTATTAGAGTAACAATTAAGCAATCATCTAAAGTAAGAGTTATTAAAAATATAATTTATAGACAAAAAAGCTAAAATATATAAGGTTCCCATTCCACCAGATATTTAATTTTATATATAACAATCAATAAGTTAATAAATAAATCAAATTTATTTCACTAAATAATAGATGATTCATGTTAAATGTATGGTAAATTCCACACACCATAAAACAAAATAAGTTATTGATATTTGTAAATATTTATTATTTAAATATCTTGATTTTTCATAATTATGACTTTAGAGACAAAAACTATCTCGTTCAATGCCACGTTCAAATCATAATTTTTTTTCTACGATGCGCTTGTAAGCCAATATCGTTCAATTAACGATCAAGCAAGCCTAGATGCAATCTTGTATATCTGTTCAAAGATTTTAAGGAATTAATGACTATGACTCATCAAGTCACATTAACTTTCAACAAACTTTGACTATAGAAGAAGAGTATTTTTAGTTTATGCAAAGTATAGAGAAACTTATCAATATAAGGTCCTTTAAACCATGTCATTGTTAAATTTAGCTATATAAATTTTGCTCACCAAGTAAAGTCCTGATATAACTTGCTTGATGAAACTATATTTTTCAACTATTAACGATAGTTCACCAGAAATGCGATCCACCAAGGTATGGGGAAAAGTCAATGACAAAGAAGTATGCGCGTTTTTTACCTACAACAGAATCTTTTACTCTTGAAGATTTTCCATATTATTGGATTACTCAAGTACATGCTCAGTATGTACAAAATATTGATAATGCTTTGAAAAAATATGGTTTAGATAACTCACGTCGACGCATTATGTTGGCTTTAAGTAGTAAGCCCCATGCGAGTGTTTCTGAACTTTCGGATATGATTATTTCAAAAATGTCGACGACCACCAAGATTGTTTATCGTTTAAAAGATGAAGGTTTGGTGGAAACTTATTCTTGTCAGACCGATGGTCGAATCACCCGCGTAGTACTTACAGACAAAGGTACTGAAATGATCAATAAGATTAATGATTTAACCAGCGTAGTACTCGAACAATCTTTCGAAGGTATCACCCCTTTGCAATTAGAAAAAATGATGGAAAGTTTAAAATTACTTTTAAAGAATCTTTCTCGTTAAAAATAGCATAGATATCTTATTAAGCTCTCTTAGGAGAGCTTTTCTATTTTAAGCTCTCGTCTGGGTATTGATAGAAACAACACATCACATAAAATAAGCAATTAACTTCTCATCTGTTGACTTGAGTCCTTAACTCCAGTAGAAATTCTCTTTCAATAACTGCATAGCAAATTTTTGAAAATGGCTAAAAGAAAATACAAAAGTGACAAGTTTCAAGTGCGTCGTATTAACCGTCAATGGTGGGTACTTGAAAAAGACCTTGAATCAAACTGCTATTTAAAACATGAACAAGTGGCAACAAAGACCTTAGCAAACAACTATGCTGATGATTATATTGAACAATATTATATGAATCTTTATATTCAACAAGAGTTGAAAAAACCTGAAACTGCATAAAAAAGCCATTTGGCTTTTTTTTATTTTTAATATTTAAAGATTATAAAGTCAAAAATTAAGGATAAAAAAAACCTACATCTTGGGGAAAATGTAGGCTATAAAATGCACAAAAAGGAAATATATATCCTTCTTGATGGAAAGAATTTTACGATAATATAAGCCTTTATTTTATATTACTTTTGTAAACTTAATAGTGGTTATTGTATTTATTTAGACTTTTAAAAACCTCCCAGTCTTTATATATAGTGGTTAAATTTTGGCTTATTAAGATTTTAATCCTCACAATTTAATCCTTCTCATTTTTATAATTTATTTTCATGGCTTTTATTAAAATAGTTCTGCAGAGACAAATATAAGCTTCTGTTTTAATAAGTTTTTTACAAAAATAAGCATAAATCTTTTTTTAACTTAAGACAGATAAAAATCAATAAATAACAAAAACATAAATTAAATATTAAGTATATAATTTATTTAAGATCTCAAATTTAGTTCAAAAAAAAGACAGTTAGAATTTATTTATTACTGTTTTGATTACTACAGAAAGATTACAATAATGAGTAATAATTAGATTACCCGCCCATACAATCTTTCTAGGCATGTTATGACTTCAATGTCGAACAACACCCAAAAGCATTTTATTGTTGAGCAGATTCCACTACCGACTTGGGTCAGTGATGAAAATGGCTTGATATTATATTGCAATGTAGAGTGTACAGAATATTGGCAGGATACTTTTTCTCCATTACCTCAGCAATGGTTAGATTTTATATCTCCTGTCGATTTAGACGAAGTCAAAAATAGATGGCTCGAGGCAATTCGCCTGCAAAAAAGAATAGAATTAAAATGTCGACTTTTACAAAGAGACAATCAATATAGATGGTGCAAACTTTCCATTCAAGCATCCAAATATCGCGGCTCTTCTTTAGCCAGCGAATGGTATGTCAGCTTTTTAGATATTGATCACGATATTCAAGAGCAACAAAACCTGCAAAAGAATATTGAAATACAAAATCAAATGTTAGACATCAGTGTAGATTGCATTAAAGTATTAAATGTAGACGGCACCGTTTCTCATATGAATAAATCAGGATGCCTCGCTCTAGGTGTTCCTGTCGATGAAACAAAATTTGGGATGAAATGGCTTGAGCTATTGCCACCTCATATTCGTAAACGTGGACGTGTCGCTTTAAAAAAAGCCCTTCAAGGCAAAGTTGCCAGATTCGCTGGAATGAGTTGTTTACCAGATCAGGACCCCGAATATTGGGATAATATGTTGACCCCGATTCATCGGGAAAATGGTGAAATCATACAAATACTGTGTGTATCACGTAACGTCACTCAACAGCATCTGGCAGAAAACCAACTTAGAAATATGAGTGAAAGAGATGAACTGACTGGATTATGTAATCGGCGTTCATTTAAATTTCAGCTTAAACGGACTCTTGCATATTCAAAAGATAGCCAAACAAGTGTAGGTTTACTATTAATTGACCTTGATCATTTTAAGCATATTAATGACACATTAGGGCATAGCGCAGGCGACCATCTTTTAAAAGTTTTATCCAAACGTTTTAGTCATTGTGTTGATGATGAAAGATGCTTTGTCGCAAGACTGGGTGGAGATGAATTTGCGGTTATTATTAATAACCTTAAATCTGAAAGTGATGTGCGTGACTTAGCCGCAATCTTACTTCAGCAGCTGAATCAACCTATTACCTATTTAGGCAATGTTCTAAATGGTGGTATGAGTATTGGTTGTGCGATTTATCCTCAAGATGCCATCGACCAATCAGGTTTACTCAGTTGTGCAGATATGGCATTGCATGATTTAAAAGCACGTGGTCGTGGTGGTATTCGCATGTATGACCCATGCATGATGCAAATAACCGAAACAGTCGCTTCTCAGCTTAATTTAGCACGTCAGCTTATTCGTCATCATACTATTCAGCCCTACTATCAACCTAAAGTAGATTTAAAAACTCATCGTGTTGTAGGTTTTGAAGCGTTATTACGATGGCATACAACTTCCGCTCAAAGAGGCTATCCTTCTCAAATTGCAGAAGCTTTTAAAGATTATAATTTAGCGAGTAAAATCGGTGAAACGATGCAACATCAAGTTTTACGCGACATCGCAAAATGGATAGATCTTGGTATTAAACCCCTTCCTGTTTCACTCAATGCTGCTCCAGTTGAGTTTTTAAGAGACAACTATGCTGAACGGCTTTTGAAAAAGATCAATCAATTTCAAATTCCAACACATTATATTGAAGTAGAAGTCACTGAACACATGCTGGGTGATCGAGGTTCAGAATATGTGATCCGTGCCCTTAATAAATTAAAACAACATGGCGTACATATTGCTCTAGATGACTTTGGTACAGGTTTCTCATCGCTCACCCATATTCGTGACTATCCAATTGATAGTTTAAAAGTAGATTGTAGTTTTATACAAAAGATGCAACATGACCCATCAATTTATGCGATTGTTCAAGCAATTGGATTACTCGCTCCAAATTTATCACTGGGGCTCATTGCAGAAGGAATTGAAACCCCTGAACAAGAAGAACTACTGCGACAATTTGGATATAGTATAGGCCAAGGATTCTTGTTTGAATCTGCTATAGATGCCAATCAAGTCATTTCAATACTTAAGCAGAATCAACCTTACTTAGAAAGTCATTATCATGCTTTAAGATAAAATTTATAATAAAATCTCTCATCTTTCTCCATACTAAAAATAAACAATAATCTTTCAAAAATTGTTCATAATATAAGCATAAAGATAATAAATCGGTGTTTTGGCACCATACATTGTCACAGGACAATAAGGAGCAATATATGAGTTATCACCATATCTTGGTTCCAGTCGATGGTTCTCCTACTTCACTCATTGCTGTCAATCATGCAGCAACACTTGCTAAGGCCTTTGGTAGTAAAGTGACTCTAGTATATGCGCTTACTATAGATCCTTTTATTTCTGTAGAATTCATTGATAGTACAGAATTAGCACAGGATTACTTTAATAAAGCTAGAGCATCTATTCAGGGTATTTTAGACCAAGCGAAAGAACAATTTAGCCAACATGGAATTTCTGTTGAAACAAAAATTGTTGAGGGTCAAACAATTCACACAGAAATTATTAAAGCCGCCACTGAACTCAAAGCAGACCTATTAGTGATTGGTTCTCATGGTCGAAAAGGGTTTAAAAAGTTCTTCTTAGGAAGTGTGACTCAAGCTCTTTTAGGAGAAATTCATTTACCGGTATTAGTCGTAACTGAATAATTTTTCTTAAGTTAACAAAACCGATCTTATGTAGATCGGTTTTTTAATGGCCTGTGTTACTGAGCTTTATATGTAAATTTAATCAAAGACCCAGGGTTTTCTAGTGTATTCGTTACAGAGCCATCATCTTTTTGGACATTTCCGGCAGTATCAGTCAACACGTATAAAACATTTCCATCTGGACTAGCAATCACGTCACGATAACGGTTGTTGCTCTTAAACATTGGTACCGCATCATCATAAGTCGCACTATACGTTGGATCTAACTTAATACGGAAAATAACTCCGCGTTTTAAAGATGGAACCAACAATGTATTTTCCCAACCAGCAATTGCTTTTTTGCCGCCCTTATAGACATAAGCAGATGACGGCGCAACGGTTGGCCAGCAAATGTAGGTCATATCCCCACACGTTGGGTCATTATAGTTATAGGTATCCTGCACGGTATATAAAGTTTTTAACGGCGGTACAAAGTTTTTACCAGTCCATTCAGATTCTTTCGTCACAGGTACACCTGCAGCTACTTTTACTCCGTTTTGCCCTAAATCTTTAATTTGTGACTTATTGGTTGCTGCCGAATAATTTGCATAGGCATAACCACTGTCATCTTTGTAACCCGCTACATTTGGCCAACCATAGTTACCACCTTTAACTATGAGGTTAATTTCATCGTCAGAGTTTGGACCTTGTTCAGATTGCAACAATTTACCATTTGGAGTAAATGCTAAGCCCTGTGGATTACGATGTCCGAGCGTATAAATATGGCTAACCACCCCGTTAAAACTTGGATTATCTTTTGGAATACTTCCATCAAGATTTAAGCGTAGTACTTTACCCATATAGGTATGATAGTCTTTGCCATTCAACTCTTGTTGAGTCGGCGTATGTTGTGCCTGATTTGGCAAGAATAAATAAGCAAGCTGGTTACGCCCTTGGTCACCAATCGTATAGTAAATCTTTTGGTCTGGACCAATAACAAGACGACCTGATTGATGGTCTTTCGATGAAGGTAATCCTGCTAATAAATCGACTGGCTTCTCAAGCGTATCAGTTGACTTGTTATAGGTATATCGACGAATAATCGTTTGATTCGGTAGTTCTTTATCTGTAGATTTCGGATTTTTAAATGTACCTGAAATATAGATATAAGGATTATTTTTAAAATCAGGATGGAAAGCAAAGCCTAATAAACCATTTTGTCCATCAGCATCATTTACAATCTCAGGCACCTGAAAAACTGTTTTTACACTGCCCGACTCTGGATTCACTCTTAGAATCTTACCTGTTGCGCGCTCTGTTAACCAAATTTGATTATCAGGTCCCCACAACAAAGCATGTGGCTTATTTAAATTAGATAGAATAACTTTCTTGTCAAAGTTTTCTGATTTCGCTTTAGCAAATTGAGATGGAGTTAGAGGAACATCAGCAAATGCTGAGAGTGTAACTAGCTGAGCAGCGCCTAATAAAGCAATTTTAGCCAATAAATGTTTATTCATGTGTCCACCTTATAAATTGTCAAAATTTTCCGAGAATTTTTAAACCTCTAATAAAGGGTTTGTACGAGTTCTCTATATGATTTGTATTATGATGAATAACGAATCTATTAAAATCTAAATTTCTGAAAGGCTCTGTTGCATAAAAGTAGCTATCAAAAATGAACAAACTCTCTTTAAGATGAGCAACTTAACTATACGATTTATCTATTCAATTCATTTTATATCTGAAACTTTTTTGAAATGGCCATTATTTAAATAAATATTTATTAACGAAGTAATTGATAGTTAAAAATTAATACTCAAAGAGACAATTCTAATTATAAAAATATACATCACTAAAGACTAAAAGTTAGAAGCTGTAATTGAGAGCTATTTTTACAACGAAGGTGTCTTATGTGTGCAAACTTTAAACCTATTAAGAAAATACATGCCAATCAATTAGAGTTATTTGAACCCACTTTTGAATATAAGATGGATATTTTCCCAAGTGATGATTGCCCACTCATTTTATCGAATGAAAATGAGCTTGAGTGGAGAAAAGCTAAATTTGGAATGCTTCCCCCTTATGCCAAAGAAATTGCTTTCAAATATGCAACTTATAATGCCAGAACAGAGACAGTACAACAAAAGCGCTCTTTTAAACATGCTTGGTTAAATGACCAATTTGCGCTTATTCCTGTTGAAGCCATTTATGAACCTAAATATATCAATGGAAAAGCACATTGGTATGGTATTTTCCGGCAAGATGGGCAACCTTTTACACTGGCTGCGATCTTTGAGGAAACACTTATTGATGAACAGAAAGTGAGGTCAATGTCGCTATTAACAATCAATGCTGATCATCACCCTTTTATGAAACAATTTCATAAACCGGATGATGAAAAACGCTCAGTTATTGTAATACCAGACGATCTTAGAAATGATTGGTTCAACTGCACTCATTCTGAAGCAAAAGACTTTTTCTTAGATATGCCTGCGAATGAATTTGCCTCAATGCCAAAAGCTGAAATGAAGAATTATGATTAAATCGGTTTAGTCGACTTAGGTTAGTCAGCCTTAAAAACTTATGCTATTCTTCGGGCACTTTTAAATGCCTCAAATCCTCTATACCTATGACCCTTACGCCACCTTAAGTTTATTTACCCTTATCCATTGTAAATAACTCATCACTGTTTAGTGATGTGGTGTAATCGCTTGTGTTGGTATATCACATCACTAGCCTTTCAAAATTTAGAACTTAGGCTATTTCTCATGTTATCGAATGTCCGAGAACAATGGTTCTCTAATGTCCGCGCAGATATTCTTTCCGGTCTTGTTGTGGGTCTTGCTTTAATTCCAGAAGCAATTGCATTTTCAATTATTGCGGGTGTAGATCCCAAAGTCGGTTTATATGCATCCTTTTGTATTGCCGTTATTATTTCTTTCGTAGGCGGTCGTCCCGCTATGATTTCGGCAGCTACAGGCGCAATGGCTTTGGTTATGACAACGCTCGTAAAGGACCATGGGCTTCAGTACCTATTTGCAGCAACAGTATTAACTGGCGTCATACAGATTTTGGCAGGATATTTCAAACTCGCCAAACTCATGCGTTTTGTTTCTAAATCGGTGGTTATTGGATTCGTGAATGCTCTCGCCATACTTATCTTTATGGCTCAATTACCAGAATTGGTAAATGTGACGTGGCATGTCTACTTATTAGTAGCAATCGGCTTAGGAATTATTTATCTATTCCCCTATATTCCAAAAATTGGAAAGTTCTTTCCCTCACCTCTTATTTGTATTGTAGTGGTCACATTACTCGCTATTTTTTTAGGTTTTGATGTTCGAACAGTGGGTGATATGGGATCATTACCAGATACGTTACCTATATTTCTAATTCCGAATATTCCTTTAAATTTAGAAACCCTCCTTATTATTCTTCCATACTCGTTAGCCCTTGCCGCAGTTGGCTTACTTGAATCAATGATGACTGCAACAATCGTTGATGAAATGACAGATACATCTAGTGATAAATTTCAAGAATGTAAAGGTCAAGGTATCGCAAATATTGCTTCAGGTTTCATGGGCGGCATGGCTGGTTGTGCCATGATTGGTCAATCAATGATTAATGTAAAATCGGGTGGTCGCACTCGTTTATCCACTTTCTGCGCAGGCATATTCTTACTTATTTTAGTTGTATTTTTAAGTGATTGGTTAAAGGTGATTCCTATGGCTGCTCTGGTTGCGGTCATGATTATGGTATCGATCAGTACTTTTGAGTGGAACTCTCTCACTCAATTTAAAAATAATCCTAAAAGTAGTAATGTCGTAATGATCGCTACCGTTATTGTAGTGGTTGCTACCCATAACTTAGCGCTAGGTGTGTTGACTGGTGTATTACTTTCAGCACTTTTCTTAGCAAATAAACTTGAAAATGATATTCGTATTGAAACTTCATTCGAGGGTCAAGCTCGTCTATACGAATTAAGAGGTCAAATATTTTTTAGTTCATCTGAAAAATTTATGCAAAGTTTTAACTTTAAAGAAGAAATTAAAGAGGTCATTATTGATCTTACCCACTCTCATATTTGGGATGTGACTTCAGTTGCTATGCTAGATTCAGTAGTAAATAAATTTCAAAAGAACGGTATTCAGGTAACGGTTCGCGGTTTAAATGAAGCCAGTTCAATCATGATTGATAAATATGGTACTCATGCAAAAATCTGAAAAAAGGTCCTTCGGGACCTTTTCCAATTTCAAGACATACTTCTTATTAAGGTGATTTATATAACAATCGATTTGGGCTACCAGAAGGATTTTTTACCACATTACTACTTGCTTGATTTAAAAGATTAGTTGAGATTGTCTGAGGTGTTGCTGTAGGTGTACTCAACATTTCATAAAAAATCTCCATATTTTTACTTCAGACATCGTTGTTATGATCAGTACAGTCTTTATATTTACAGGTTAAAATTTTTTAGAAAGGAATTTTTATTATATTCCCCATGGATTATAACCAAGTCATATTTTTATAAAACTTGAGTCTATACAATACTTTTATCTTTTTCTATTAAAAGTGAGAACCAATTCAAATAAATTAAAAAATCGAAGATTATTTTACTCTATTAATAATTTAGATTAGCTGGGATGTATAATGTAAAAATATATAATCATTAAAAACAATATAAATGTAGAAATAATGAGGTATGTTCCAATGGTGTTAAAACTTCTTAAAAATTTCCAGATATCCATAAATAAAATATAAAACAGTAAGTTATATAAATTTTTGCAAATTTCAATCCTAGCTTCAACCAAAATAAATTTACAATTTTTTTAACTATACATATTCAGTATTAAAAATGTAAAGATATATTACTCAAGTATCTATTACTTACCGATTCTATAAATTTTTAAATGATCTTAAATATATAGACAAATACTAAAATTAATAAAATCTATCATTTTTTAATTTTAATTCTGGCAACTCAACCGTACATCCTGCTAAATGATGTCTACAGTTAACACTATATTCAATAAATCCACCTTTAATAAAGTAATTACAATGCCCATACATAATTATGAGCTGATCAAAAGTTGGTTTTTCCAAATTATTATTAAAAGTCCATTGGTTACCATTAGAAAAAGGATAATGTACAGGAATATAGTGAAGATACCCGCAACCTGGACACATATGTTTATACATGCCACCTTCAAAATATTGTACTTTCATAAAGGCTCCTTTATAAATAAAAAACCAACTCATGAGAGCCGACTAAATCAATTACTTTCAAATGCTATATATATTATTTAATTATTCTTATAACTTTTATTTTCTTATAATTTATCAAGCCTATATGACAAATTCATGAATGATAAGTCAGCTTATATTTTAATTAATCTACTTATTAAATGATAATTCGAGTTAAATCATGAAAAAATCCTAATTTATTTCTTATTTATGACAGGTCTATCTTATTCATTCATATTAATCTTTGGATAGATATTATAGCTATATTACCCTTTATCTTATTGTTTTTAAAAGTCAAATAAAAAAGTCCGCATCTTGGGAAGCTACGGACTTAAAAACTCAACTAAACAACAGCTAAACAATTTATTGTCTAGTGAGAAAGCACTATCTTTTTAATCTAATTAAGTTCCACTGTTAGGTCAACAACAATAAATAATTTCTATAAAAAAACAGGTTAAGATGTGATTCACCTCACACTTTATCTTTCTATAAAATTAATTACTCATACAATCACATTGCATATATTGTAATTCGACTGCTTAAACTAATATCGACTTAAAATAGTGTTCTAAAATAGAGTAATGATTAATTTTAGGAATAAGCTTAAAAGAAACAAAATCCTGATCTTGCTCTTTTTTAATATCAAAATAATTTTGGCTTTGCCATTTCAGCTCTTCGAGCTCAAGTTCACCACAGAAAATTGAACATGGAATAGTGACTCGATCACTGTGATGAATAGGACTATATTTTAAGATATCTTCACTTGAAAGATTGAGAGCATAGTTTAAATGAGTGCTTTGTATAGGCCTTAAGTCATAAATTCCACTTAACAACACCATCTCAGATATGAGTGGATGGCCTAATGACAAAGCAGCCAGATGCGCCCCTGCTGAATGCCCCACCAGAACCATCTCATCGGTTCTCCAGTCTTGCTCTCGAATAAAATCGAGAGCTTGATTAACTTGAGAAACAATATCTGAAATTTTGCTTTGTGGGGCTAGATCATATTCTAGAAGAACACACTGGGCTCCTTTTGCTAGAACATACGGTACGATTAATGCAAAATCTGATTTATCACACCATTGCCAATAGCCACCATGAATAAAAATAACAGTCTTTTTGGTTTGGTCTAATGGGAATAAATCTAAAGTTGACCTTGGGTGCGTCCCATATTGAATATCTGCAATATGAATAAACTCTTGGTAGCTCAGTAAACTTGTCCGTTGAAATTCTGCCAATAGCTCATGTTCATTAGCCACAGTTCTAGCATTGCCATAGAGTCTCATAGGTCTCTCACTTCAACGATTCTTCATGAGCATTTAAAGCAAGCTTGGCTGATGATCGTTTTAAATAATAGAAAACAGTAAGCACAACAACTAATGGAACTCCAAATTGTAAAGTTGACTTAAACTCATTGGTAAACCATGTGGTGACTGTGATACTTAAAATTGCGATTAACCCCAACAGTGAAATTAACTGGCTTGCTGGAACCTTAAACTTTAATTGATGGCCTTGTTGTGCCATTTTTTTCCTAAAAAACATATGGGTAATGAAAATACTGCCCCAAGTGAACAATGCACCAAACATAGATAAAGCAATCATGATCGGAAAAGCAGAAGCTGGATTAATCGTATAAACAATACTCGCGATCCCAATACCGACCGCTGACAATAGCAACGCGTTGATTGGTACGCCATTATGACTAATGCGACCAAATAATTTCGGTGCATCACCTGCGCGTGACAAGCTAAATAGCATACGTGTTGAGATATACAACATACTATTCATGGCGGATAGGGCTGCGACAATTACAATAAAATTTAAAATACTGTCCGCATATGGAATACCTACAATTTTCATTACCATCACAAAAGGACTGGTCGCATCGGCTCCAATTAAAGTTGTCCATGGAACAAGCGCCACAATGAGAAATAAAGACAGTAAATAAAATAGGATTAAGCGAATTGCAGTACTTTTAAAAGCTTTCTTAACGGCTCTTTCCGGATCTTTAGCCTCACCAGCCGCAACAGCGATCATTTCTATACTTAAATAACTAAATATTGAAATGATTACTCCGATCCAGACTCCACTAAAACCATGAGGAAAAAAGCCACCATGCTCGGTTAAATTAGAGAGAACCTGTTCTGTTCCTCCATGACTTTGAGTCAAAATACCAATTGCTAAAAGAATAAATACAATAATTGCAAAGACTTTTATTGTCGAAAACCAATATTCAACCAATCCAAAAGCTTTAACGCTATATGCATTAACCACAAGCAAAGTCAGCGAGAAAAAAGCGATCCAGACCCAAGAGCCTACATCTGGAAACCATAATTTCATATAGTCAGCAACTGCTGTAATTTCTGTACCGACCGCTAATACAATACATGCCCAATAACAATAACGGACTAAAAACCCAGCAAGAGGACTTACATAATGCTCAGTATATGCTCCAAATGAGCCTGACGTAGGATGTTGAACTGTCATCTCAGCCAAACAAGCCATAATAGCAAATGCAATTAAGCCGCCAATGGCATAGCTCACGATGACAGCTGGTCCAGCAAAGCTAATTGCAAACTTGCTTCCCATGAACAGTCCTGTACCAATCGCTCCACCAATTGCAATCATTCCCATCTGTTTTGCGGATAATTTCTTATGTAAACCCGCTTCTCGATTTTGTATTTCATCAAAACTGCTCATAGGCCCTCCTAGCCATTCTTCTGATATTAACCGTTAACGATCAGGTCACTTCGCTACGCACCAGATAACGCTCATTTTTCCATTCACTATTCAACATAATCTGCTTAAGTTGCTGTACGGCATTCCAAATATCTTCGAAACCTAAATATAGAGGTGTAATTCCAAAACGTAATACTTCCGGCTCTCGGTAATCCCCAATCACACCACGGGCAATAAGCGCCTGAATAATTTCATAACCAAACTCATGTCTATAACTGACATGGCTGCCACGATATTTATGGTTTAAAGGTGTAATCAGCTCAAAACCAAACTGAGGACATTCTTGTTGAACAAGTTGAATAAACAAATCAGTTAATTTGAGAGATTTCTCGCGTATTTGTTGCATATCAGCTTGTAAGAAAATATCGATACCACATTCGATTAGACTCATCGAAATGATAGGTTGTGTTCCACACAAATAACGACGAATACTGTTAGCTGGTTCATAGTGCTGAGCCATATCAAATGGTTTTTTGTGCCCCCACCAGCCTGATAAAGGTTGCCAGAACTGATCACGATGCTTTCGATTTATCCATAACAATGCTGGAGAACCTGGGCCGCCATTTAAATATTTATAAGTACAACCAATCGCAAAATCACTGTTGCTCTGATTAAGATCCATAGGCACCGCACCAACTGAGTGACATAAATCCCAAATAATCAAAGCATCTTTAGCGTGAATTTGTTGATTAATAGACTCCATATCATAGAAATATCCAGTCCGATAATTCACATGAGAAAGAACAACGACAGCCACATTTTTTGCCAAAACACGAGACAAATCATCGGCTCCATCAATTAACTCAACTTGATAACCTTGATTAATCAAGTCTATAAAGCCTTCAATAATATAAATATCGGTTGGGAAGGCATCTTTTTCCGCAACAATAATTTTACGTTCCGGAAATTTTTCGGCTTGAATTTTTACCGCTGCTGATAAAACTTTAAATAAATTTAAGGTCGTTGAATCTGAAATAACCACTTCCCCTTTTTCGGCACCAATAAGCTGTGCGACTTTATCTCCGAGCCTAGTCGGTAGCCCCCACCAATCTGCTTTATTCCAACTATTAATGAGGTCCTCGCCCCACTCTTTTGAAATAATATGCTGAGCAACCTCTAATGATTTCTTTGGTCTTGCACCTAAAGAATTACCATCTAAATAAATGACATTTTTTGGCAGTGCAAATTCATCTTTAAACTTTTTGAGCTCATCTTCCTGATCCCAATAGAGGCATTGTTCGCGAGTAATCATTTGTTATTTCACCTATTTTCAACATTTCCTATGTATTTGAATTTTATCACGCCAATTCTTTCGATTTATTCGATAATATTTGATTAAAATTTGCTATTTTCGTATAAAATTCGAATTAAAATTAAAAAACATGGATGAAATTCGAAAATGAATGTAGATGCAATAGACCTAAAAATCCTGAAGTATTTACAAGATAATGCTCGGTTAAGTAACCAAGAACTGGCCGATCTCGTTAACCTTTCGGCTTCAGCTTGTCATCGGCGTGTTAAAATTTTAGAAAGCAATGGTGTAATTGAAAAATATCAAGCGAAAGTTAACTATGAAAAACTAGGAATAAAAATTGAGGCAATCGTCGAAATAAAACTTGCCCAGCTAACAGAAAATGATCACAACTTCTTTTTAAGTCAGATCAAAAATTTTGATGAAGTCATTAATGCATATATTATTACTGGTGAATCTAATTATGTTTTACACGTTGCGACCAAAGATTTGAGTTCTTTTTCTCATTTCGTCATTAACACCTTAAATAAAATAAAAGGTGTAGTGAGCATCAATTCCAAGATCATTTTACAGAAGATTGTGCAAAAACCACTTTGACCCCTCATTTTTAATTAAAGAGTCATCTCATGATCGAAACAAAGCGTTTAATTTTAAGACAGTGGAAAGAAAGTGATTTTGAGCCATTTATAACAATGGGCTTAGATCAAGATGTTATGCAATTTTTCCCAAATCTTTTAACACCCCAAGAAAGCCTTAATTTAATCCAAAAAATTTCATCTCTCATTCATGAAAATGGTTGGGGCTTTTGGGCAGTAGAATTAAAAGAAACCCATCAATTTATCGGATTTATTGGTCTACACAGCCAACCTGAACAATTTGACTTCTCTCCATGTGTGGAAATTGGGTGGCGACTTGCAAAAGAATTTTGGAAACAAGGTTATGCAACAGAAGGAGCAAAAGCAGTTTTAGATTATGGTTTTAATATACTGAATTTAGATAAGATCGTTTCATTTACCGCTACAATTAATACACCCTCTCAAGCTGTCATGAAAAAACTTGGAATGCAAAAAGTTAAAAACTTCGAACATCCTAAAGTTCCTCTTCATCACGAATTAAGAGAACATGTGTTATATGAAATCACGAATGCTTACTCATCAAAGTCATAACCGACAGAGGTTGAACATTCCCAATATTCATGAAGCTTATCTGCTATTTCTTCTTTTTCCATAGTAGTAAGCACATAAAAAAGTTTAGCCTCTTTATTCTTTCTTAGAATTAATAAATTGTAATAATCATACTCAGGTCCATTCAGCCCTAAGTTAAGCTGTGACTCACAATGTTTTTCTGCTTTGTAGTGCCACTCAAGTTTATAAGTATCAAGGCCATCGGCAGCATTGATTACGATACCGTCATTGGTTCCACCAATAAATCCAATTTTCATTGCTTTCTCTAAATTCTTATATGAATAATTTTAAATATAACTTTAAATAAGTATCCTTCAATTTATAAAATGTTTGTCAATACGTATCCTATGTAAGCAAACTTAATCCTAGGGGCTAAAAATCTTAAATAAATTTTAAATATTTTTAATTTAAAGGAGGAATTTTCTACTAAAACTGCTTCATTATTATTTTTTGTTTTACCAAATTCCACGTTATAATTTCAAACCATTTATCTTTCCTATCCGTCCTATGAAGCTATGTAAATTTTAGAAAATTATTGGATGGAGTTTTAAATTAGTTTGAGTATTTATAAGTTTATTTAATTTATGATTTTAAAAGGATATATGGTAAATGTGTCTTAAAAATTTTGCTATGAATGATTTTGGAGATATTTAAAAAAATGTCTAAAATCATAATGTTTGACATGGATGGTACACTCTTAGATCTCGCTTTTGATGATTTCATATGGAATGAATGTCTTCCTGAACGACATGCAAAAATACATCAACTTCCCCTCTCCAAGAGCAAAGAAAAGCTATATCAATTTTATCAATCACATCGCCATACGCTTGTTTGGTATTCATCAACCTATTGGACTAAAACTGTAGGCGTTGATGTACTCAAATTACAACAAGAATTTCAATCTAAGATTCAAGCTCGTTCTGGCTGTATTGAGCTTTTGCAACAACTTAAAGAGCAAGGATACATGTGTTGGCTAGTGACGAATGCTGACCGCGCGAGCTTACGCTTAAAACTCGATAATATTGCGATTGAACATTTCTTCGATGTCATCATATCAAGTGAACAAGTAGGTTATGCCAAAGAAGATATTAATTTTTGGCAAGAACTCCAAAGATTACATCCATTCAATCCAGATGAAACGATTTTTATTGATGATACGGCTCCCGTATTAAAGACAGCAGAAAAATTTGGTATTCAACACTTGTTTACTATCTCGCAGCCCTCAAGTCTAAAGGATATAAAACAGCATCAAGATTTAGAATTTAAAGCACTAGATCGACTTACAGAATTGCTGTCTATATTGAATGAAATTGATAGAAAGGATAATGATGTCAAAATTGCCTGAAAACGATGCTGTAGAGACCATGCGTGTCGACAAATGGTTATGGGTTGCTCGTTTTTTTAAAACTCGTTCAATTGCTAAAGGAGCGATTGAGGGAGGTAAAGTACATCACAATAATGAGCGTGTAAAAGTTTCCAAAGAAATTCGAGTTGGAATGGAACTTGTTATTCAGCAAGGGTTTGATAAGAAAACTATTGTGATAAAAGCTCTTTCGAACACACGTGGTCCAGCTCCAATCGCACAGCAACTTTATGAAGAAACCGAAGTAAGTATTGCTAGACGGGAGTTGATTGCATCCCAACGAAAATTGCATAATCTAGCTCGACCTGACCATAGACCGGGTAAAAAGGATCGTCGTCAAATTATTCGGTTTAAACAGGAGAATGATCAAAATTGGTCATACGGTGATGAATAAAAACGTCGAGTTGTGTCGCACACACACATACAACACATAGAAGCTATAGAAAAAATCTGTCACTATTACCCTAGTGAAACAAGTTGAGATTCAATGCATCCACTTGGGTTAAACGTGATGAACATAGAGTATTGAGGTTTTTGAGATGGATGAGAATAAAAGCAAAGCATTACAAGCCGCGCTAAGTCAAATTGAGAAACAATTTGGCAAAAATACGGTGATGCGTCTCGGTGACAACACTGTTCAAGCTGTTGAAGCTGTATCTACAGGCTCTTTGACTTTAGATATTGCATTGGGGATTGGCGGTTTACCAAAAGGTCGTATTGTAGAGATTTATGGTCCAGAATCTTCTGGTAAAACCACAATGACTCTACAAGCAATTGCACAATGTCAAAAAACTGGTGGTACTTGTGCCTTTATCGATGCAGAGCATGCATTAGATCCACAATATGCGCGTAAGCTTGGTGTAGACATTGATAATCTGCTTGTATCGCAACCTGATAACGGTGAACAAGCACTCGAAATTGCAGATATGCTCGTTCGTTCTGGTGCAATTGACTTAATCGTTGTCGACTCAGTCGCTGCACTTACTCCTAAAGCAGAAATTGAAGGTGAGATGGGTGACTCTCATATGGGCTTGCAAGCTCGTCTAATGAGTCAGGCACTTCGTAAAATTACGGGTAATGCTAAACGTTCAAACTGTATGGTTATCTTTATTAACCAGATCCGTATGAAGATTGGGGTAATGTTTGGTAGTCCAGAAACTACAACTGGTGGTAACGCATTGAAGTTCTACGCTTCTGTACGTTTAGATATCCGTCGTATTGGTCAAGTAAAAGAAGGCGATGAAATCGTTGGCTCTGAAACCCGAGTTAAAGTGGTTAAAAACAAAATGGCTCCTCCTTTCAGAGAGGCTATTTTCCAAATCCTATATGGTAAAGGCACAAACCAGCTAGGTGAACTTGTAGATTTAGCTGTACAACAAGATATCGTACAAAAAGCAGGTGCTTGGTATTCATATCAAGGTAATAAAATTGGTCAAGGTAAGAACAATGTTATTCGCCACTTTGAAGAAAATCCTCAAATGGCTGGAGAGATTGAACGTAATATCCGCGAACAGTTGTTAACAACAGGTACTAATACTGCTCAAGTTGAAGATGAAGAAGAAGCTGATCTTCTACTAGAATCTTAATTATTCATGAGCCTTAAAACGCCCTTCGGGGCGTTTTTTTACAAGGGAACCCTAATACTATGTTCAAAAGAACTGAAGAACAGTCTCAACAAAGAGCTTTGCTTACAGGTCAACGTTTACGCTCTTATGCTTTTGCTTTATTGACTCGTCGAGATTACTCCAAAGCAGAGCTTACTGAAAAATTAACTCGTTATGCACAAAACCCTGAAGAGGTTAAGCGACTTGTTGAAGAATTATCTGAACAAAACTATCAAAGTGATCAACGCGTTGCCGAATTAACATTAGCTAGCCAGATTCGTAAAGGCAAAGGTCCAAAACGTATTAAGCAAGCTTTAAAAACAAAACAAATCGAAAATGATTTAATTGCTGATGAAATTCATAATATTGATTGGGTAGAACAGGCTTATCAACTGAAAGTGAAGAAATTCGGTGAAGAAGTAGAAAAAGATCCTAAACTTAAAGCAAAACAGATGAGGTTTTTACAATATAGAGGATTTGATTTAGATGTAATTATGAAGGCAATCCAACGGAGAGTGGATTAAAAGAATGGTGGCAGCCCCACTAGCAAAACTTCGGCACATCATAGATCTGCTACCGTTGCTACCTTCCGGTCCTGGCGGGGTTCACAGAGTACAATTGCGAAGCCACCAGCGGGGCTACCATTGCAAAACAGAGTATAGAGATTTTTAAAATAGTTGCAAGCCTTCTTCACAGTTTTAAGCAAGTTTATGTTTCGATTGATTAATTCATCAGCAAAAAGCCTTAAATTCCTATACTTCTCTCCCCTATATTCTTTCTTGTATCTAATTTTGGATAAAATATGCTTGAAGATTGTAAACTATTCTTGCATTTATATTGTTAGCTGTTTTAATTGCATTGACCAATTAAAATCTTAGTTAGATAGTTAAGTGAATAGTTTATATATTCCTTTTTTAAGTTGGCTTTTACATAAAATTATGGACCTATACTCATGCGATTGATGAAGCATTCTTTCTTATTTATTGCCTTAATGAGCACTACCTCTCTCTATGCCAACATTCCAATTGAGTCTCGCGGTTTAAGCCAAAGTGGTGGTAGCGCAACTAATACTTCTTCTAATAATGTTTCGGTACCTAGTAATTTAAACTGGGAATTAATGCAAAAAAATCAACAATTAGAAAATGATATACGTACCCTGCGTGGGCAATTAGAAGAACAATCAAACGATATTGAACAATTGAAAAAAGATCTATCCAATCGCTACACAGACCTAGATCAACGCCTAGAACTCCTTAATCAGAAAGTTGATCCTGAAAGTGCACAATCAGATAATCCAACGAACAGTGATACTCCTGCTACGGCAAGCACAGAAACTCCTGCAGTTGAAAACAAAGTAGTCAATACTGCCCCAACAAGCAGCCCATCCACTACTCCTCCACCTCAACCGGAAGCCTCACAACCACCTTCACAAAACCAATCAAACCCTATAGAGCTTGAAAAGGCAGCTTACACGGTCGCTTTAGATGCCTATAAACAAGGTGGAGCAAAAAAAGCGATTGCTCCAATGCAGAACTTTATCAAAAATCATCCTAATAGCGTCTATACAGGGAATGCCTATTTTTGGTTAGCTGAGTTTAATTTAGCAACTGATCCAGTGAATTATAATGAAGCTAAAAAGAACTACAATGTAGTAGCAACTCGATATCCAAATTCGAGTAAAGCTCCTCGCGCCCTTTATCAACTCTATAGCATTGCTAAAGATGTCGATAAAAATACAGCTTCAGCAAACCAATATAAAACTAAAATTTTAAGTCAGTATCCAAAATCTGAAGAAGCCAAATTTTTTAATAAATAATAATTTTAAGAAAAAAAAGACACTGCAAAATGCAGTGTCTTTTTTTAATATATTTTCTTAACGCACAATACCACGTTCTGACTGTTCAACAGAGTCAATTAGTAATTGAGCTTCAGGAACATTCGGAAGAATATCATTTTTAATCTGCTCAACAGCTTGAACAGAAGTAAGGCCTGATTTAAAAATTAATTTATAAGCCTCTCTGAGACCTTGAATTGTATTCTTAGACCAACCCTTTCTACGCATTCCTTCGATATTAATACCGAATGCATGAGCTGGGTTACCAGAAGCCATAACGTAAGCTGGTACATCTTTTAAAATTAGTGATGCTCCACCCACCATACTGTAAGAATCAATTTTACAGAATTGATGAATACCAGAATTACCACCAATAATGATGTGATCACCTATGTGTACGTGCCCAGCGACACCAACGTTATTCGCAAAAATATTGTGATCACCAACAATACAATCATGTGCAATATGTGTATTAACCATCAATAGGTTATGACTTCCTATTTTAGTTAAAGCATTATCTTGCACAGTTCCTCTATGTAAACTGCAATGTTCACGAATTAAATTATGATCACCAATCTCTAACCAGGTTTCTTCACCTTGATATTTCAAATCTTGGCAAACCTCACCAACACTTGCGAACTGGAAAATCTCATTATTTTGACCAATTTTGGTAAAACCACCCACTACTACATGAGAATGAAGTTTAGTACCCGCACCAATCGTCACATTTGGACCGATAACGCAATAAGGTCCTATCTGGACATCTGGAGCAATCACTGCAGATGGATCAATAATGGCCGTAGAATGAATTAAGTCGTGATTGCTCATGCCTGCTCTGTTTTTTGGTGTGAAATCATAATTTCAGCGGTTGTTGCTACAATACCATCCACGGTAGCCGTACAATTATATTTGTAGATACCGCGTTTTTGCATTACTAATTCAGATTTTAATACAAGTTGGTCACCAGCAACTACTTGTTTTTTAAATCTAACTCTTTCCGCACCAGCAAAAAGGAATAAAGAACCAGGTTTTGGCGTTTCATTGTTCATAATAAACCCTAGAACACCTGAAACTTGAGCTAATGCTTCAACAATTAGAACACCAGGCATAATTGGATATTCTGGGAAATGTCCCTGTAGGAACTCTTCATTGATAGAAACATTTTTATAACCAACAATACTATTGTCAGTAACTTCAGTCACACGATCAACCAATAAGAAAGGATAACGATGCGGCAAATATTGACGAATCGTTTGAATCTGCATTGGTAATTCAGGGATGGCAAATTTAGGTGTAGTTGACTCGGTCATAATATTCTATTTACGCAAATTAAAGGTTGATTCAAGAGACTCTATTTGAGCTTGTATATGATCAAGTCGTTTAGTGATTTGGGTCAATGGCACATCTGCTAATTGTCGCAAGCGTACAATTGTCTTTTTCCAATGGCTATTTTCAAATAATCCAATTCCCGAAGAGTAAGTACCAGGTTCAGAAATATTTTTTGTGACCATTGACATTCCGGTCAAAGTCACGTTATCGGTAATAGAAAGGTGGCCTGATACACCGCAAGCCCCAGCTAGAATACAGTTTTTGCCAATTTTAACACTACCAGCAATTCCGCATTTAGCAGCGATAGCTGTATTTGAACCAATATGAACGTTATGCGCGATTTGCACAAGGTTATCAATAATTACCCCATCTTCCAAAATGGTGTTGTCGAGTGCACCTCGATCAATACTACAATTTGAACCAATGCGAACATCATTACCAATAACAACTGAACCCAATTGGGCAATACGATGCCACTTTCCTTGATATGGCGCAAAGCCAAAACCCTCACTACCAATTACAGTGCTTGCATGAACTCGCACACGATCAAATAACTTAGATCCACCCGTAATGGTGACATGAGCATCAATAAAACAATCTTTTCCAACTTCCACATTATCATCCAGTCGAGTATGAGACTGAATAATTGTGTTATCACCAACTACACAATTTTCGCCAATAACGACGTAATGACCAATATATGCTGTTTCAGAAATGATCGCAGAAGGATGAATTTGAGCAGTACTTTCTATACCCACCGATGTGATTTTTTTATCGAAAACATGTGTAAGGATAGCAAAAGCTAAATATGGATTATCAACAATAATAAAATTTTGTTTGTCAGGAAGCTGTTCTTTAATAAGGCTTGTAACAATGTACGCACCCGCACGGCTAGCCTTTGCTTGATCAATATACTTTTCGCCATTCACGAAAGCAATTTGATGAGTTTCAGCATTTTCTAAACTTGCTAAGTTTATAAATTGAAGACTACCCGTACCTACTAGCTCACCATTTACTAGGTGAGCTAGTTCATCTAAACGATAATGTTGCACTTTCATTAATTTATTTCATTGAATTAACCTTTTGTATCATTTTATCAGTTAAATCATATTTAGCGTCATAGGCAACAGTTGAATTTTTATTCAAAATAAAGTCAAGATTATTTTCTTTTCGTAATTGTTCAGCTGCTTGCTTCACACGAGTCTCAAAAGTTGAGTTCATTCCTTGCAAACTAGTTTGAACTTTTGACTGCAAACCTTGTTGAGTAGAATTAAATTCATTGAGTTTTGTTTGATATTGCGCCTGAAGCTTTTTGATATCATCTTCTTTCATTTTTTGCCCTTGAGTTTGGGCTTGACGTTGAAGACCTTCTAACTCTTTACCTAACTGCTCAAGACGAGTTGTGGTTGGCTTAACTGATTGATTTAAACTTGCGTTTTGTTGTTTCAAATAAGTACTGCTTTCAACAACTTTAGCAAGATCAATGACACCATAACCGGCAGCATTAGTCATGGCAGAAACTGTCAAACCTAGTCCTAACATTAATATATTTAATTTTTTCATTTAAATTTGTGTCCTTATTGCATGTTTATTCAAGTCGTACTTAGAAAGTACGACCGATTTCAAACTGGATCTCTTTAGTTTCATCACCAGGCTTATCATTTAGAGGGAATGCATAGCTAAGAGATAATGGTCCGATCATGGTGATCCATGTGAAGCCAACACCAACGCTATAACGCATATTACCTAAGTCGAAGCCATAGTTATCTTCACAGTATTTTTTAGCATCTGCAATTTGCTGACCATTCATAATCATAGAATAAGAACCAACGTCACACTTGGTATCGAATACCTGACCACCTTCAGCAAAAAGAACTGGTCGTACTTGACGAGTCCAATCTCCTTTGAATGGCAATGGTAAAGCAAGCTCTGTACCAAATTGCACAAGAGCGTTACCACCTACTTCCTCTGGAGAAGAGTCATTTTTACCTTCTTCTTGTAAATTTACACTTGAATATTTCGGACCCAAGGTACTGTTATCATAACCACGGACAGAACCATAACCACCCGCATAGAAGTTTTTATAGAATGGCAAATCATTACCATAGCCTAACTTACCATAGCCACGAAGTACAAAACCTGTAGTACCAATAGGGAAGAATGCCTGAGCGTCATAAGTTGCTTTTTGATAGTCGACATCACTACCTGGTAAACCAATTTCCAAACCTACACGATGTGACATACCTGATGTTGGGAAAATTGGGCGGTTTAATGTGTTATATGACCAACCTAAATTCAGGTTATAGGTAAAGAACTCACCTTCAAATGCATTTTCATAAGTTCTTTGGCCACCCTCCTTACATTCAGTACCAGTGATAACACCATCTTTATCTTTTATAGGAATTTGATTATCAATTGGACAGTAGGTCTCTGTGCCTGTCGCTTTACCACCATTAGCCTTCAAGTAGTCACGGACATAGGTAGAAACAAAGGGACCTGTGGTTACTTTAGTATTATCAATACCAACTGAGGCACTTAAACTTTGATTTTCATCAATTGGATAACCAAAACTTAAACTACCACCAAAACTATCTGTTACATAGTTATTAACGTTATAATCATCATTTAGCTTTGTTTTACGATAGTAAACGTTATAACCTCGGCTCACCCCATCAATTGTAAAGTAAGGGTCGGTAACACTTAAGTTATAGTAATCTTGAGTTTCAGAACGAGATAAATCAATCGCAACACGGTTACCCGTTCCCATAAAGTTAGTTTGGCTCAAACCTGCCTGGAATGTGATACCACCACTTTGTGAGTAACCTACCGCTAATGTTGTAGTTCCCGAGTGCTGTTCTTCAACATTTACGTTTAAATCCACCTGATCTGGTGAGTTTGGAATACGAGCCGGTTTAATATCAACAGTCTTGAAGAATCCTGTACGCTCTAAACGAACCTTCGATAAATCGATTTTTTCATTACTCGCTAAAGCGCCTTCCATTTGACGCATTTCACGACGTAATACTTCATCGGCAGTTTTACTATTACCTGTAAAATTAATACGACGCACAGTAACTTGCTGACCTGGATTTACATAGTAATTTAAGTCAACAACACCTGTATCATTATTAATTTGTGGAACAATATTCACATCTGCAAAGTAATAACCAGCATTACCGTATTTACGCAATAATAATTGCTTAACGGCATTTACTTTTTCTTGCGAATAAGTGTCACCATCTTTATAGATTTTTAAAGCTTGTAACTCTTCAGGTTTATAAAGTGCATCACCTAAAAATTTGGTTTGTCCAAATTTAAATTGACTACCTTCCTCTACAGCAACTTCAATAAAGATGTTCTTCTTATCTTCACTAATATTAAGCTGTGAGTTATTGATATGAAAATTGATATAACCCTTATTCAGATACATCGCACGCAAAGCTTCAAGGCTCGCTGCCATTTTCTCTCTAGCATAACGGTCATTACGAGTTACAATTGAAGCCCAACCGCTTTCTTTAACTGCGAAAGCTTGCTTAATCTCACTGTCTTTAAAAACTGTATTACCAATAATATTGATATTAAAAACTTTAGCCGCTGTACCTTCATTAAAATTTAATTTAAGTTCAACACGGTTATTTGGACGAGCTATCGTATCAACAGTTACATCAGCATCATAACGGCCTTGCTGGGTATATTGCTGCTCTAATTCAGTTTCAATTGTTTGTAAAGCTGACTTCTTAAAAACCTCGCCTTCAGCAATGCCCATTTTTTTGAGGCCTTGCTCTAAAGCCTCTTTAGGAATAAGTTTATTACCCTTAAATTCAAGTTTTGAAATAATTGGGCGCTCTACGACATTAAAAACTAAAGTATCGTTGTCTCTTGATGCTTTAATATCGTCAAAAAGTCCAGTGGCATACAATGTTCGAATTGCTTCTGCGATCATCGGTTCATTAACGCGATCGCCACTGTTGATTGGCAACATGGTAGAAACATTTGCAGGAGTAAGACGGACCAAACCATCTACACGAATATCTCGAACGACGAAATCATCAGCTGCATATGCTTGTTGTACCGCTGCCATAGCGCTAACAAGTGCCAAAGGCATTAAAAAATGTGTGTGCCGCATGCCAGTTTTTCCAGTAAGTTATAAATCCATATACGTTTACAAACGCATAAAATCGTTAAATAAAGCTAAAAGCATCATACTACCGAGCAGTACCATACCAATTTTTAGACCAAACATTTGTATTTGTTCAGAAACAGGCTTACCACGAATAGCTTCAATAATGTAATAAACGAGATGTCCACCATCTAGCATTGGAATTGGCAATAAATTTAAAATTCCAAGACTTACACTCATTAAAGCCATAAATGAGATAAAAGTCTGCCATCCCATTTCCGCACTTTGTCCCGCTACTTTCGCGATTGTAATTGGTCCAGAAAGATTCTCTAAACCAATTAAACCCTTAACCATTTTTACTATCGAACTCAATATCATGCTAGAGATTTGAGCAGTTTTCTCTAGTGACATCTCGAAAGCTTGTATTGGAGTATATTGAATTGTTTGCTTATATTCGTCAGGAATTGTAATTTTTCCTGCATCACTTTTCACACCCAAAACACCACTCACTTGCCCCATGTTATCTCGTTTCCCTTGAGGCATGACTTGCAAATGGACTAATTTACTATTACGCAAAACATCAATATTGAGTAATTTTTCTGGAGAATGTTGTACGACCTCGACAACATCAAACCAGTCTTTCATTGCTTGACCATTAATTGAAACAATACGATCACCCACTTTCATTCCTTGACGAATTGCAGCTCCATCTTGAGTCAATTCAGTAACAACAGCAGGAATAACAGGACGATATGGTAAAAAACCTAACACATCTAAAGCTGATTCATTCTGGTTTTTTAAGAAGTCTTTAATTGGTAAAACAATGTTCTTTTCAGTACCTGCACGGTCTACATCAACATTTACACTACCAGTTTCACCTACACGATCAATCAAAGCAAAGTTAAGCTTTTCCCAAGTTTGCGTTTCTTTTCCATCAACAGCAATAATCTTGTCACCAACTTGCATTTGTGCAGTTGCTGCTGGTGAGTTTGGTATAACTTTACCGACTCTAGTGTTCAGTTGTTCTTGTGCTGGTAAAAACAAGATCCAGAAAAGTAAGACAGCAAAAATCAGATTAATTAATGGACCAGCTGCAACAATTGCTATACGTTTCCATGGCTTTTGACGGTTAAATGCATAAGGTAAATCTTGCTCTGCAACATTACCTTCACGCTCATCAAGCATTTTTACATAGCCGCCCAATGGTAAAGCTGAAAGTTGATATTTGATTCCAGATTTTTTTGATGTCCACTTGAGTAATGTAGGCCCAAAACCAATCGAATACACTAAAACTTTAACACCCAGTTTTCGTGCTACCCAATAATGACCAAACTCATGAATTGCAATTAAAGGACCAAGTAAAAGAGCCGCTGCTGCAATCATAAATAATGCACTCATTTCAGCCTCCTATACTTGATATATATTGCTGTGCTACATGTCGTGCTATTTCATCTTTAGCTAAAATACACTCAATATTTTCAGCAACTGAATTTTCCAATTTTTGCAAAGTATGCTCTACCACTTGTGGGATATTTGTAAATCCAATCTGTTCCTTTAAAAATGCAGCCACAGCAACTTCATTTGCAGCATTTAAAATAGTAGGTGCCAAACCTCCCGCACGCATTGCCTGACGAGCCAAATCAAGTGCTGGGAATTTCTGAATATCTGGCGCTTGGAAATTAAGTTGAGAAAATTCAAACAAATCTAAAGCAGGAACACTCGTCTGTAAACGCTCAGGCCATGCTAGAGCATGTGCAATTGGCGTACACATATCCGGATTACCCATTTGCGCCAACGTTGAACCATCCACATATTGCACCATAGAATGAATAATACTTTGTGGATGAACAACAACTGTAACAAAATGTTCAGATATTGAAAACAAATGACATGCCTCGATCAACTCCAATCCTTTATTCATAAGAGTAGCTGAGTCAACTGAGATTTTCTGTCCCATAGACCAGTTGGGATGCTTACAAGCCTGTGCAGGAGTAACTTTTTCTAATTGTTCTAACGAATGGTTTAAAAATGGTCCACCTGAAGCGGTCAATAAGATTCTTGATACACCCTGTTGCGGTTGTCCATTTCTTTCAGCTTCTAAATAGTTATGAGGCAATGACTGAAAAATAGCGTTGTGTTCAGAATCTACCGGCAATAATAATGCCTGATGATCACGTGCTGCTTGCATCATGATTTCACCAGACATGACCAAAGCTTCTTTATTAGCAAGCAATACGCGTTTACCAGCTTTCACAGCAGCTAGAGTCGGTAACAAACCTGCAGCACCAACAATTGCAGCCATAACAACATCAACATCTGGATGTGAAGCAATGCTTATCAGGCCTTCCTCACCAACCAAAATTTCAATATTTTGTAATTTATTATATGCAAATAGAGCTGTTAATTCGGCAACTTTCCGCTCAGGAACGACCACAACTTTTGGTTGGAAATGTTTGCAAATTTCAACCAACTCAGAAATTCGACTATGAGCTGAAACCGCAAACACTGAATACTTATCAGGATGTTGATTTAAAATTTTTAAGGTACTTTGACCAATGGAACCGGTTACACCTAATATGCAAACAGATTGTGTCATCTATAAATCTACACCAATAAGTTTTAATATATACATTCCCGTTGCAAAGATCGGGGCTGCAGCAAGTAAAGAATCAATACGATCTAACACACCACCATGACCTGGTAAAACACGACCAGAATCTTTAATACCGGCACGACGTTTAATCATTGATTCAAATAAGTCACCTAAAACTGAACCAAATACCGTAATTAACGACAATATAAGAAACAGAATTTGCTGAATTAAATTTAAATTTAGATAATGATATTGCACAACCACCATTATTACTACGGTTGTAATAATACCACCATACAAACCTTCTACTGATTTATTAGGACTTACAGTCGGAGCTAATTTTCTTTTTCCAAATTTACGACCAACAAAGTAAGCACCACTATCCGCACCCCAAACGAGCAAGAACAGATACATTAACCACCATGGTGAACTTTGCCATACTACAAAAATTGATGTTACCGCAGCGCAGACTAAAATTATGCCAATTACATACAAGGTTGCGTTATACCAGCCATCAAATTCAGGAAATGACTTAACCCAATATACACTGACAATCCAAGTCAAAATTGAAGCAGACCACAAAAGTAATGCAATATCGTGGAAAAATAGGGCGACACCTGAAACAAATGCAACAAGCAGACCGTAACACCAAGCTTTAGGTTTTACAGCATTTGCAGTTTCGCGAGGCATTAATTTATACCACTCATACCCCGCTACCCCTGCTGCAACAATCATAAGAACCAACATTGGATAATGTGATTGCGTAGCAAACATACAGCCTAAAACAACTGCAACAAGTACCAATGCGGTAACAATCCGCTCTAACATTATAAATTCTCTATTTTCTCTTGCTGAATTTGTTCAGATGTTTTGCCAAAACGACGTTCACGCCCTGAAAAAACATTCAATGCATGATCGAACTCTTTTACTGTAAATTCTGGCCATAAAGCTTCGGTAAAATACAGTTCCGCATAAGCTGCTTGCCACAACAAGAAATTAGATATGCGATAATCTCCGCCTGTGCGGATTAGCAAGTCCACAGCCGGCAGATCGTTTAGACTGACATATTTTTCGAACAAATCAACATTTATTTGATCAGCACTAAATTCACCACGGGAAACGGCCTCTGCAACCTGTTTTGCTGCATTAGCAATGTCCCACATCCCACCATAGCTTATTGCAATGGTTAAGGTCATAGTGTCATGGTGTGCTGTCTGTTGCTCTGCATCTTCCATTAAGGCAACTAAGTGTGAGGATAATCGAGAACGATCACCGATAAAACGCAAAGCAATATTAAATTTCTTCATGCGAGGTATTTGCTCATGAATACTTTCTTCCAGAAGCTTCATAAGCAGATCGACTTCATACTGCGGTCGATTCCAATTTTCACTTGAAAATGCAAAAACAGTTAAAGCACGAATACCAGTTTTTTTACAATGTTCAACGATAGGATCAAGAACATTTTTACCTTCCCGATGCCCATCACCTTTTTGCATTTGATTTTTTTTTGCAAAGCGGTTGTTGCCATCCATAATGATGGCAACATGCTTGGGAAGATGATACTCTTCAGAATCGGTCATAAAAATTAGACCTTCATCAATTCTGCTTCTTTCGCTGCAAGACGCTTGTCTACTTCTGCAACATATTTGTCAGTAATTTTCTGAATATCATCACCTGCACGGCGCTCATCATCTTCAGAAATCTCTTTTTCTTTCAACAATGCTTTGATATCACCTAAAACATCACGACGAATATTACGAATCGCAACTTTTGCATTTTCAGCTTCGTTACGCGCAACTTTTTGCATATCACGACGTGTTTCTTCAGTTAATGCTGGTAAAGGTACACGAATTGCATCTGCTGTAATCGGGTTTAAACCAAGATCACTTTCACGGATTGCCTTATCAATAGCTGAAACCATTGTACGCTCAAATGGCTGAACAATAAGTGTACGAGAGTCTTCAACACCCACGTTTGCTACTTGATTTAATGGCACATCAGAACCGTAGTAAGGAACCATCACACCATTTAAGATTGATGGGTGTGCACGGCCGGTACGAACTTTAGCAAACCCGAGTTCTAAAGACTCTAGAGTTTTTAACATACGCTGTTCGCTGTCTTTTTTCAGATCGTTAATCATATGATCTACCTTACTTATTTATTCAAAGATATATTTAACAAATTTAATTTAGCGCTAGTATAAAGAGCTTTCAGTAACACGTACATTACTTAGTAACGCGCGTTCCTTCTTTTTCACCCATTACTACTGACAATAACGCACCTGATTTATTCATATCAAAAACTTGCAATGGCACATTATGGTCGCGACACAAACAAATAGCAGTCAAATCCATAACACCAAGCTTTTCATCTAACACTTGATCAAAAGTTAAATGATCGTATTTAACAGCATCATCATATTTACTTGGATCTTTATTATAAACGCCATCAACTTTAGTCGCTTTTAAAATCAAATTCGCTTCAATTTCGATACCGCGTAAACATGCTGCTGTATCCGTCGTGAAAAATGGATTTCCTGTACCCGCAACGAAAACACAAACTTCACCTTGACTCAAATGACGAATCGCATCACGACTTGAATAAGACTCTACCACTGTACCAATTGGTAATGCAGACATAAGACGAGTTCTGATATTACGACGAACTAGAGCATCACGCATAGCTAAGCCATTCATCACAGTTGCAAGCATACCCATTTGATCGCCTGTTACACGACCAACCAAGCCATCTTTTTGCAACTGACTACCACGGTACAAATTACCGCCACCCACAACGATACCCACTTGCACACCTAAACCAACCAAGTGCGCAATTGAAAGTGACATATGATCTAATACTTGGGCATCAATACCCATATCTTTATTACCTGACAATGCCTCACCAGATAATTTCAATAGAATACGTGAATAACGTGGGCTAATTGTTTCCGCCATGACTTTGCTCCAAAACCTCTTAAACTGAATGCTCTTTAAATATATTTCGATTAAACCGATTTAATTTTAATTAACTTTGCAAATAAATCGTATTCATCTGCATCGGTAATTTCGACTTCCAATATATCGCCCGGTTGAATAGTGCTCTTATCGATATCTTCTACAAACACATTACCGTCAATTTCCGGAGCATCGGCATAAGAACGTGCAACGGCAACAGGATATTCGTCTTCTAAACCATCGACTAATACAGTCATCGTTTGACCAATACGTTTTTGTAATTTGGCAGCAGATATTTGCTGCTGCACTTGCATAAAGCGCTCGTAACGCTCTTGCTTAATTTCTTCTGGCACATGATCGGGTAAATCATTTGCCGTAGCGCCTTCTACTGGTGAATAGGTAAAGCAGCCTACGCGATCAAGTTGAGCTTCAACTAACCAATCTAACAAAATCTGGAAGTCTTCTTCAGTTTCGCCTGGAAAACCAACCACAAAAGTAGAACGGATCACAAGATCAGGGCATTTTTCACGCCATAACTTAATTTTTTCTAGTGTATTTTCACTATGTGCCGGACGCTTCATTAATTTAAGAACGAGTGGGCTTGCATGTTGGAAAGGAATATCAAGATATGGCAGGATTTTACCTTGAGCCATTAAATCGATGACTGCATCAACATGTGGATATGGGTATACATAGTGTAGACGCACCCAGATGCCCAATTGGCCTAGTGCTTCACACATATCGAAGAATTTTGTCTTAACAGGCTGACCATTCCAGAAGTCAAGTTTGTACTTGGTGTCTACGCCATAAGCTGATGTATCTTGAGAAATAACCAAGATTTCTTTAACACCCGCTCTTTTAAGTGCTGCAGCTTCTTCCAATACACTACCAACTGGACGAGAAACCAAGTCACCACGCATACTTGGGATAATACAGAAGGTACAACGATGGTTGCATCCTTCAGATATTTTTAAATAGGCATAATGCTTTGGTGTTAAGCGAATTCCCTGTTCAGGAACCAAATCAATAAACGGATTATGTTTAGGTGGTGCTGGTACATATTCATGTACAGCTTCCATTACATCTTGATAAGCTGCCGCACCAGTAACCTTTAAAACGTTCGGATGCATTTGACGAATTTTATCTTCGTCTTTACCTAAGCATCCTGTAACGATTACTCGACCATTTTCACTCATGGCCTCGCCAATTGCATCTAGCGACTCTTGTACCGCAGATTCAATAAAACCACAGGTATTAACAACTACTAAATCAGCACCATCATAATCTGATGCAACTTGATAACCTTCAGTCTTTAACTGAGTTAAAATTCGTTCAGAATCTACCAATGCCTTAGGACAACCTAAAGAAACAAAACCGACTTTGGGGGTCTTCATGAATCTGCGCTCCACTTGAATGCGCGTATTGTATGTCTTTTCTTGTCTCAAGCATAGGTGGAAAGCCTACTCTTTGTGTAATGCACCAAAATACAACCAATATTTGCACCAAAACCCACCTTTGCACCAATTTAGATCATGTTATTATCTAGACTAAAGCTATTTGTTTTGATCAAAAGATATAAAGAACGATTTCAGCGCGTTTTTAAGTACCTTAAAACTTTAAAATAACCCATAAACAAAGTTGGCGTATATTTTGCATCGTTCATGTTCTATAACGGTGAAAATCCGATAACCAATGAAGATGCCATTGCGCTATTTTAAGACAGGAACGATTCGCTAATGGATCAACACAACCCTATCGACTATCGCCTATTGGTAGACAATTTAACTACTGCGATTTTATTAATCGATAGTAACTTGAATATTTTTTATTTAAATTCAGCCTGCGAAGCACTATTTGACATTAGTTTACTTCGCGCTTCAGGACAGCCTGTTTTAAATTTACTTCATGCGCCAGATGATACTTTTAATACACATGAAGCTTTATTAAACACTATAAAAACCGGACAACCTTATACGCGTCGAGAAGCTGTCATTAATGTCAACTTTAAAGACCTACATGTGGATTACACAGTTTCACAATTAAATGCTGGTAAAAGCTATCATCCATTATTGTTGATTGAGCTCAACCCAATTGACCGCATGTTAAAGATTTCAAAGGAAGAAAATCTTGTTCAACAACATCAGGTCGCTAGGCAGCTTGTGCGTGGCGTTGCTCATGAAATTAAAAACCCACTTGCAGGTATTCGGGGAGCAACCCAGTTACTCGCTCGCAGTTTAAATGATAAGACTTATGCTGAATTCACCGATGTCATCATTAATGAAGTAGATCGTTTAACTAACTTGGCTGACACCATGTTGGGCTCTAGACAATTACCAAGCTATGAAAATGTTAACGTACACGAACCTTTAGAACGAGTACGCTCTCTTATTGCGAACCAGACAAAGAAAAAAATTAAAATTATACGTGACTATGATTTGTCTTTACCTGATGTGAATGCCGATCGTGATCAGTTAATCCAAGTCATGCTCAACATTAGTGTAAATGCAATTCAGGCCATAACAGAGAATAAAGCATTCTTTATCGATCATGAACCAGAGCTAATTCTACGTACTCGCATACAACGACTTGTCACAATTAATGGTGTGCTGAATCGATCTACCGTGCGGGTTGATATTGAAGACAATGGGCCAGGTATACCTGAGAGTATCTTAGAGTCGGTATTTTACCCATTGGTTACTGGACGAGCAAAAGGTACTGGGCTTGGCCTGAGTATTGCACAGAATATTATGCATCAACATAACGGAATGATTGAATGCCAATCTGTTCCTGGAAAAACTATTTTTAGCTTATATTTACCTTGGGAGTCAGACCGTGTCGCGAAATAAAATATGGGTTATTGATGATGATCGCGCCATGCGATGGGTATTGGAAAAGACTTTTAAAGAAGAAGGCTTTGACGTTACCAATTTTGAGGAAGCTCAAACTGCGCTTGAACGTTTGCATCATGATGCTCCCGATGTCATCTTAACTGACATTCGAATGCCTGGAATTGATGGTTTAACTTTTTTATCTAAAGTCAAAAATACTCATCCGGATTTACCTGTCATTATTATGACAGCACATTCTGACTTAGAGTCTGCTGTATCAAGTTATCAAACAGGTGCATTTGAGTATTTACCAAAACCTTTTGATATTGATGAAGCTTTAGCTTTAGTCAATCGTGCAATTCTGCATATCAATAAACTACAACAACAAGAAGCTACAAAAACAGCTTCACCACTTCAATCAACAGAAATTATTGGTGAATCTCCTGCCATGCAGGAAGTTTTCCGTGCTATTGGTCGTTTATCTCAATCTCATATTACTGTTTTAATTAATGGTGAATCTGGTACAGGTAAAGAATTAGTTGCGCATGCTTTACACAAGCACTCACCACGCCGTGCGAAGCCTTTTATTGCCTTAAATATGGCAGCAATTCCAAAAGACTTGATTGAAACCGAGTTATTTGGTCATGAGAAAGGTGCCTTTACAGGCGCAAACACTCAACATCAAGGCCGCTTTGAGCAAGCAAATGGTGGAACTCTATTCCTTGATGAAATTGGCGACATGCCATTTGAAACACAGACTCGACTACTTCGTGTGCTCGCCGACGGTGAATTTTATCGTGTAGGTGGACATATTCCAGTTAAAGTTGATGTTCGAATTGTGGCAGCAACGCATCAGGACTTAGAAAAACTGGTGAATGAAGGCCGATTCCGTGAAGACTTATATCACCGCTTAAATGTAATTCGTATTCACATTCCTAAGCTTGCTCATCGTAGTGAAGATATACCAATGCTGGCTCAGCATTTTCTTGCACGTGCCGGTAAAGAACTTGGCGTGAGTCCAAAAATCTTACGTACTGAAACAACGGACTATATGCAACAGTTGCCGTGGCCTGGTAATGTTCGACAACTTGAAAACACGTGTCGCTGGTTAACTGTGATGATCACCGGACGTGAAGTTTATCCAGAAGATTTACCTTCTGAACTTAAACAAGTTCCATTGCAAAAGAATAGTGACTCTGGGCAACCTGCTCCTTCATTTGAACGCATTTCTCTACACCATTGGGATGAGTTACTAAATCAATGGGCAATTCAAAAGCTTAAGAATGGTGAAATGAAGATTTTGGATATTGCTACACCAATGTTTGAACGCACCTTAATTAACGCTGCTTTACAACAAACACGTGGACGCAAACGTCATGCTGCAGAATTACTGGGTTGGGGCCGTAACACCTTAACTCGCAAGTTAAAAGAACTTGGAATGGATTCTGCTGACGATGATGAAGAAGATGAACATAAGGTTAGCCAAACCGAGGCCTAAAAAGTGTAGTGCCTAAATCAGAAGCGGCTAAGAGTGTCTTAGCCGCTTTATTTTTGATTAGATTTCTTATTAATTTTAAAATTGAACATCAGGTTACATCATTAAATCATTTCAAAACTCACTCTAAGCTTCTATTTTCTATTCTTTTATTTTTTAAAATTTCTACTCACTGTTCAGCAGATGATCTAAAAAAATAGCGATGACCATCCTTAAAGATAGTTTTGCTATACTAAATAAGTAAAGTTAACTGTTGTTATGAAATTTTATGCATGATTCCGTCCTTGACCCACATCATTCAGTATGTGAAAAACCACAAACACGCAGAGGTATAGAACGTCGCCTAGCTCTATTGCTAAGTGCAACCGAGCTGTTTTTGGATAAAGGATATGATGCTGTTTCTCTTGATGACATTGTTAACCATGCAGGAGGTTCAAAAACTTCTATCTATAAATATTTTGGTAATAAAGAAGGACTTTTTACTGCTATTTGCGACTATAAACGTGAAATGTTTTTTAAGGACGTTTGCATTCCATTTCAACCAGAGAAAACTACTTTAAGAGAATACTTAATTCAAACGCTCAATCGTGTTTATGTTCACATCATTCAACCCGAGCATGTTGCATTTTTGCGACTCATTATTGAACAGACCGAGTGTAATACGGTCCTTATACAATATCTATATGACAAATGGGTACATAATTTACAGAATACACTTACCCAAGCATTAGAATTTGCAGACAAATCAGGCGAAATTACATGCCCTTCTCCTTATTATTCTTCACTCATGTATTTTGGGATTTTGCGCGATATTGAATGGCGCATGATTATGGGTATGCCAGCCCTACCAGATGAGCAGGAAGCCACTGATTATATTGAATATTGCGTAGATATTTTCTTAAAGGGCCATCATAAAGTCTAATTCTTTTGCATTTTAAAATGCTTATAGTATAGTAGACTTCTTTTTTCCCACCTCCACCCAGCCAACAACAGATAATTGTTGTATTTCATAACGATTATTATGGAGTAGCTACATGGCTCTAAGACATTTCCTGACTTTACGTGATCTATCCACTCTAGAACTTAATCGCATTTTAGAACGCGCAAGCGAACTTAAAAAAATGCAGCATGACAATAAGGTATATCAACCTTTTGTTGGTAAAGTATTGGGAATGATTTTTGAGAAATCAAGCACGCGTACTCGTATCTCTTTTGAAGCAGGCATTAACCAATTTGGTGGTAGCGCGATTTTCCTATCACCTCGAGACACACAATTAGGCCGCGGCGAACCAATTGAAGACTCAGCACGTGTAATTTCTAGTATGCTTGATATTGTGATGATTCGTACTTTTGGTCATGACATTGTTGAACGTTTTGCATCGTATTCAAAAGTTCCTGTGATTAACGGTTTAACAGATGACCATCATCCTTGCCAGTTACTTGCAGATTTACAGACTTATAATGAACACCGCGGTAGTATTAAAGGTAAAACCGTTGCTTGGATTGGTGATGGCAATAATATGTGTAACTCATATATTGAAGCTGCACATATGATGGGCTTTAAACTTAAAATTGCATCGCCAAAAGGATATGAGCCTAAACCTGAATTTTTAGCAGAGTTTGGTCATTGTGTGGAAGTTTTTGACAACGCAGAAGATGCTGCTGTAAATGCTGACCTCATTGTGACAGATGTATGGGCAAGCATGGGACAAGAAGAAGAACAGAAGCTTCGTGAAAGAGCTTTTGCAGCTTTTCAAGTCAATGAAAAATTAATGGGACTTGCTCATCCTGAATGTTTATTCATGCACTGCTTACCAGCTCATCGTGGCGAAGAAATTTCTGAAACTATGCTTGATCATAAAAATGCAGTGGTATGGGATGAAGCCGAAAATCGTCTTCATGCTCAAAAAGCTTTAGTAGAATTTTTATTGAATGAAAATTCTACTAAAGCTTAATTATTTAGACAAAAAAACAGCATCTTTATGATGCTGTTTTTTTATTTTATAAAACTTGTACTTTTCCAGTTAATTATTTTTAAAGTTTTGATAACGTTGTCGAATATATAAGCAGGCTGTATTTCAACTATTCCCTAGAATCGTGTATAACATTCTACACAATAAGCTAAGCCTACTCTCGTAGAGTGCGATCATGACTACCCTTGAACAATCATTATCTCAAATTCCCGCATTTTCAATTATTCATGAACATTTATTTAGTTCAGCACAGCCTTCTGCTGAACAACTGAAACTAATTAAAGAATATGGTTGTAGTACCGTCATTAATCTCGCTTTAAGTAACGCACCAAATCATATTGAAAATGAAGATCGTATTTGTTTAGACCTCGGTTTAAATTACATCCATATTCCAATTGACTGGGAAACTCCATCGGCTGAGCAATGTTTATTGGTACTCGATCTTATTGATCATTTAGTCCAGAATGAAATTGTCTGGATTCACTGTTCTAAAAACGATCGCTCTAGCTGCCTGATGTATGTCTATAGACAGTTTTATATGAATATGGATATGCCTACTTCTCAAGATTTACTTCATGAAATTTGGGAACCCAATGAAACTTGGACAGGGCTTATTCATAGTATTACCTTACAGCTACAAGGCCGTAAGGCAACTCTTGAGCTTCAGCAGTCTTTGCAACAAGCCGATCACTTGGTGTGATGAGAGACTAAAACAGTTGCTGTAGCTAAAATCCCTTCTTGACGACCGGTAAACCCAAGTTTTTCGGTTGTCGTTGCTTTAATACTGATTTGATTAACATCTACATTTAAAACATCAGCAATACTTTGACGCATTTCCAAATTATGTTTAGCTAATTTTGGACGCTCACAAGCCACCGTAATATCCGCATTATTTAACTGATAACCACGATCTAAGATTAACTGGTAAACATGCTTTAATAGTACTCGACTGTCCGCACCCTTAAATTCTGGGTCAGTGTCAGGAAAATGTTGCCCTATATCTCCAAGTGCCAAACTACCTAACAATGCATCACACAAAGCATGGAGTACAACATCACCATCAGAGTGCGCTTTCAAGCCATGCGTATGTGGAATTTGAATGCCAGCCAATGTAACGAAGTTCCCCTCTTCAAAGGCATGCACATCCATTCCTTGTCCAATGCGAATTTGAGCAACCATATAACTATTACCTTCCATAAAAACTTAAGAAATCTTGTATTCAGCCTTTCTGTTTCGCTATAGTACACCTAGCAAAGTAGACTGAAAGTATAAGCGATCATGCTGTCTAATACTGATATGAATCAATTGAAAAGATTAAGTTTTGCCGTGACACTGAGTTGTTTATGTTCATCTCATGTTTTTGCAGAACCAATAGACTGTTCCAATCGTGGAGCTGAGCTTAAGATCTGTTCAAAAACATTTAGTGAATCAAGAAAGCAACTCAATAATAAATATCTTTCTGCATATTTAGTTACTGATGCCCCCTTACAGCTTTTGCAGGATACACAAAAGTTATGGTCTAAACATACTCAGCAATGCAAGAGTAATTCATGTTTTCAACAACAGTTTGATTTACGAACTGACGACCTAAATTTTTATGCATCGCTTAAGCAAACGCTTACCCAACATTATCTTAAGTTTGAAAATGGACGTCTAGCAGCACAACCTGTTCACATTCAGGTCCATCAGCTCGCGAAAGATAAAATCAAGATTGAAGGAATAGCATACCGAAATCCAAATAACCGCAAAGAAACTCAAACGATTTCTTTGATGGCCTATAGTTCACCTGAACAAAAAAATGAAATTTTAGACAATGAGCATAACTGCAAATATCAGTTTAATTTCCAAAAAGCTTTACTAAATGTGAAAACTCAGCAAAAAGGCTGTGAGCGTTTTAGCGGAATCTACCGATTATATGATTAGTGCTTTAAGTAAAAAGCCAGTGTTTGCACACTGGCTTTTTACTTTCTAAATTGGATATTTTTGAGCAATATCCTGACCCACTAAAACTGCGGTTGCCGCAGACAAAGTCCATCCTAAATGCCCGTGTCCTGTATTATAAAAAATACGAGGTTGTCTAGACTGCTTCACCACAGGTAGCATATTAGGCATCATTGGTCTTAACCCTGCCCAAGGTACGACATGCTCAGTTGAAATATCAAAGTTACGGTTTACCCAATTTACTAAAGGTTGAATACGATCAGCCCGTATATCGCGGTTGTAACCATTAAATTCAGCTGTTCCCGCCACGCGCAACCGATCTTTACCCAAACGAGAAGTCACAATTTTAGCGCTCTCATCTAGTAAACTAACCCACGGTGCATTCTTTACACTTTGCTCATCTTTTAATTGCACGGTAATTGAATAACCTTTTACTGGGTAGACATTTACTCGCTCTCCAATCATATCAGCGAGTTGATAACTTCCCACACCACCGCAAACTACAAGCACATCACCTTCGATTTGGATGCTATCGGATTCAACAAGATAAGGATGCTCTGCGCTTGGCTGACAACTTACGATCACTTTGTCTGGATGACACTTAATATCTATAACTTCCAGGCCAAATTTATACTCAACGCCGTATTGTTTAGTCTTTTCAGCCAAAGAAGTTGAATATTTATGAATATCTCCCGTTGCATCACTTGGTGTGTAATAACCACCAAAATATTCACCTGTTAATGATGGTTCTATGGTTTTCATCTCATCAGGTGAAACTGAATAGCGCTCTAATGTACCTTTGTTCAATACATTGTTCACTTGTTTAGCAATCTCGTAGTCAGCCTTACTATGATACATATGGAGAATTCCACGTTTCTCCAAATCAAACTCGAGCTGCTCTTTTTCAGCAACCTCAAATAAACGCTTACGAGCAAGTAATGCCAAACGGACCGTCTCAATCGTGTTTGCTTCATAGTTTTTAATATGGGATAAAAACTCAACTAGCCAGCTATATTTATGCAAACTAAATGAAGGATTCAGCAGTAGCGGTGCATCTTTTTGTCTCATCCACTTAAAGCCTTTAACTACAGTGGCTTTTTGGTTCCATACCTCGGCATTACAAGCCGATAATTGCCCTCCATTGGCAAATGATGTTTCCATTGCAGGATATAGATGTCGATCAATCACTGTGACTTTATAACCCAGTTGCGACAATTCATAAGCAGAGGTAACCCCTGTGATTCCCGCACCTATCACAATAACATGTGGCATAACAGACTCCTCAGAAATGCAAAACATTTCATCAGTACAGCCCATCTGTCATTGGTACCTGAGAGTTTCGACCCCAACGTTACCTTTTAACGTTTAGATCTTCCCCTTCGGTGAGTTTATAATTTATAAGTTATTATTTTCAATTCTTATAAATCTAAGCTTCTCTCCAGATTTTTTAATTATTACAGTCCTTCTGCCTGAGAGTTTCCGGGCTTGTTGCTCCTTCGGCGGGTTCTTTCGAACCTCTCTCCCGCAATAATTTTGTATTTATATAAGCAATGTATCTGCCACTTTAGAAAAAACGCATTCTTTTCTTGTAAACTTTTGTACCAGTAATTATCAAGTTATAAGTCATTAATTTAATTATAAAAATAAAAAAGGTGAATTTCCATAAATTCACCTTTTGTGCTTAATTAGAATTTTCCATTGAGCACTGGGTCTGAAACTGTACCCTTCCATTGCTCACGCAAGGTTGGTAAATAAAATTTCTCACCAATAGTGACCAATTCCGCATCAATTAATGCGTGAACTTCGTGCATAAAAATATAATCAAGTGCAACCAAAGAGAGCTGATGATTTTTTTGTGCTGTTTTCTTACGTTTCGCTTGAGCTTGTTTCACTAACTCATTCGCAAAGTTTTTATCTTTATAAGCCGTAATTGCATTTAAACGGAGTTCAATAACACCCCATCCAGCTAATAGCTTTTTAAAGACATCAAAATCTTCTGAAGTTGATTCCCATGTTACATTTTCTAAATCATTATCATCAGGTAAAACTGGCAATAACAGGTCACCTGTACTTGGGAAAATCTTTTTAAGATTTAACAGAAACTTAACAGGCTGATCACCGGGATAATCATTAAATTGCACATGTTGTTGAGTATCTGTCAAATAAATAGAGAGCATTCAAAAATCCTTAGCTAAGCTTCTGTTTTTAATTGCTTTATCTTCAATCTTGCAAAATAAATGCAAAACAAAAACAATATAAAAACAGGACAAGGTGGGCATTTTAACAATTATGACAGCTTATTCAACGCTAATTCGCCATTAATTAGTGAAACTTATACCCTCTTGATAAAAAGCCCTCCGAAAAGAGCTCTTTGTTGATACAAGTTCAATTCTTGCTACCGCTAAAAACCGAGCAACCACTAGTCTTCAAAAGGTTTTTTGTACTTTAGTGATACAGCTAATCAAACTTTTTGAATAAAGTTGTCGGTTCATTTCTAAATTAAATTTGAGAAATGAACTCTTCTGTCATTTTTAACTTAGCAAAAGCATTACTTAAAATTTGGTTATGATGATCAATTGTTTGCTGAGCATTTAAAGCTACTGAATCAGTTGTTGTATGAGCATCTGAAATTAATATCAATTTATATCCGTACTCAGAAGCAGCCCTAACAGTAGTATGAATACAATACTCAGTTTTCATCCCAGTAATAATGATTTCATCAACACCAAGCTTCTCTAACACTTCTTTTAAAACAGTATTTTTAAAGCCACTAGGATACCTTTTTTCAATGACTAGATCTTTATGTGGATTAAGAGCTAACTCTGTGATTAGCTGAGTATTCGGTCCACTCGGATCTAATGGTGTGCCTTTCTCACCAACGTGTCGAATAAAGATAATTGGTCTATCATTCAAGCGGCAATATTCAATAAGACTAAGAATATTTGAAAGTACGAGTTGAGCATTATGTGGCTTAGACTGGCCGTTAAATAGGCCATTTTGCATATCAATGACCAGTAAAGCCGATTTTGAATTGCTATTGAGTTTTTCCATCATTTCTCTCTGTAAAAACCAATAATGAACAGAGAAAAATTAACCCAGCCATTATTGGCTGGGTTTAGTTATCTTATTAAGTCACTTTAATAAAAATCACACACAGCCTTCTTTAGAGGTCGTGGTGGTGGTAGTGATTTTATTCAATAAACAATTCATTTGTTTTAACTGCCCAAAATTAAAGCTTAAATAACCATACCATAGCTTTTTCAATAAAAACAAAACTTTTTAACTTTTATTGTATGAAATATCTTTTAAGCATACCTAGTTCTTAAAGAAATACTTCATTATAAAAAACTAATTTATTTAACTGAAAGTAAGTATTCATATGCTGTTTTTTCATTACTCTCTAATTTAATGACTGCATCAGTTTCATCATTCAAAGTAAGGTTAAATACCTTCTCACCATCATAAGAAATTTGATGACCCATACGAAATTCTGAATCAATTGACTCAAGAATAATAAAATTTCCTTCGATATTCGAAGCGATATAGTAAGTGTTGTTCCGATGAACATATCTAATTGTGTACATCAATATTTAAATTCCATCTAAAAAATTATGTTTTTTCTTAATTAATAAAAAAGGCTGCTTCCTCTTTTCACCCAAAAATAAGCCTAACTAAAAAGTTGCTTAAAACTATAATTGGAAAAATGCATACAGTCATTTTCCAATTTGATAACACCTAAACTCAATCAATATAAATCGAATTAAAAATAAAATAATTCAAATATTTAAAACCCAAAAACATATAAATTTATGCTAGTTAAAAAAAACCTACCCCTTCTTTTGATTTCTAACACCAATCAGTCAGCGCTAAACTTATATACAGATATTACAGAAATACTTAATAATAAAAAACCCCGCCATTAGTCGATAGTTAGTCGGGTTTCTTGTACTGTCATATGTCTAACAAAATTAACTCTCGAATGGAGTTCACTACTATTTAAATTAATCTTTACACTTAACTTTCAAAACAGCTGCTTTGGTATTCACTGGAATAAGCATTCCTGAATTATAAACAGTATGATGATTTACGATTTTGTTATTGCTATCCAACTCATCAAAACCCTTATCTTTACATATTTCTTCTGCTTTACTGATTAACTTTGCCCTCAAGGCTTCTCTTGAACCAAATGCATTACTTTGAGCATGAAGTTGATAAACCCCAGGATTCACCTCAGCTACAGTAGGTGGAAACATTTGTAGACAGCCCGACAAGGTACAGGCTATTACTGCTAAAACAGCTATTGATTTAATCTTTTTCATTTATTTAAACTTAAAATAAAATAACGTAGCCAAAATAAAGTTTAGATATGACATTTATATTTCAAAGTATAAAAAAGCCCACTTTTTCAAGCAGGCCTTCCCCTTATGATTTTTTGCGCTGATCATTCAGGACTTTTGTTGTACTTAGCAACTCGCGGATATTACAGAAGTATTTAAGAATAAAAAAGCCCATTAGGAGAGATTATTTACTATTTGGTGAAACCATTTTTTCAGGTTTAACCACTTCATCAAATTGCTCTGCTGTAACTAAACCAAGCTCAACGGCAACCTGCTTCAAAGTTTTATTTTCCTTATAGGCAGTCTTAGCAACTTTTGCAGAATTTTCATAACCAATCACTGGGTTTAAAGCAGTAACCAACATAAGAGAGTTATGTAAGAAGTGATCAATTTTATCCTGATTAGGCTCAATTCCTACCGCACAGTGATCATTAAAACTATTACATGCATCACCAAGCAATTGAATAGACTGCAATAAGTTATAAGCAATCACAGGCATAAATACGTTTAATTCAAAGTTACCTGAAGCACCAGCCACATTAATGGTCGTATCATTTCCAAGCACTTGCGCAACAACCATGGTCATTGCTTCACTTTGTGTTGGGTTTACTTTACCGGGCATGATGCTTGAGCCAGGTTCATTTTCTGGAATACGGATTTCACCGAAACCACAACGTGGACCACTGGCCAACCAACGAATATCATTCGCAATTTTATTTAAACTAACTGCAAGCGTTTTTAATGCACCAGAAGCAAAAACAGCAGCGTCACGCCCTGCAAGCGCTTCAAATTTATTTGGAGCAGTTACAAATGGTAAACCTGTAAGCAAAGCAAGTTGAGCAGCTGCTTTCACTGCATAGTCAGGATGTGCATTTAACCCTGTACCTACCGCAGTACCACCCAATGGTAATTCATATAAACCTGTCAATGCCTGTTGCAAACGAACTAATCCATGCTCAAGCTGAGACACATAGCCACTAAATTCTTGACCTAGTGTTAATGGAGTTGCATCTTGTAAATGGGTACGACCAATTTTAACAATAGACTGAAACTCATCTGATTTTTTTTGCAAAGTCGCTTTAAGCTGTTCTACCGCAGGAATAAGCAATTCATTAATTTGCAAACTTGCTGCTACGTGAATAGCGGTTGGAAATGAATCGTTCGTTGATTGAGCACGGTTGACATGATCATTTGGATGTACAGGTTTTTGCGCACCCAATGCTTGACCTAATTTTTGATTGGCAATATTGGCAATCACTTCATTACAGTTCATGTTACTTTGCGTACCCGAACCTGTCTGCCAGACCACTAAAGGAAACTGTGAATCCCATTTACCATCAATGACTTCTTCAGCCGCACCCACAATATATTGACTCAAATCTTGTGGTAACTGTTCAAGTTCAGCATTGGTTATTGCAGCAGCCTTTTTCACCAGCCCCATTGCTCGAATCATGGCACGGGGTAATCGTTCTTGCCCGATTTTAAAGTTCTGTAAGCTGCGTTGAGTCTGTGCCCCCCACAATGCTTCATTTGGAACTTCAATCTCACCCATAGTGTCATGTTCAATTCGTGTTTGCATAGAAACCTCAGTTGTCTAGTTAAAGAACTTACGGGCTGAAGCAAGTATTTGCTCTGGCTAGTTAATTTTTAGTATCGTACTCAAGCATTCCATTATTGTAAATAAGAATCATTATCTTATCTTCCATTTAATGTATTTTGATAAAAGCGCCACTCATCTTCAATCATTTGTTTTAATGGACGTTTAGGTGTCCAATTCAATAATGTTTTTGCTTTCGTTATGTCTGCCGCAACTTGGCCTAACTCAGCATGTTTGTAAATCGCAGGTTGAGTCGGAATTTCAGATTGGGTTACCTGTGAAATTTCATCTAGTAATTGACGCACAGAGTGAACTTGGTCATGGGCAATATTAAATGCCTCACAACAATGTGTTTGATCACGTAGCCAATGTAAGCTGGCAGTTACAGCTTCACACACATCTAAAACGTGTAGAAAACTGCGTTCAGTCGTATGGTCCGATGTTTCAGCTTGATCTTGTAATTCAATCAAATCACGTTGCATTGCTGCAACTTGCATGGCAAGCGGTACAATATTTTTAGGGAGCTGTGCGACATACTCTCCGAGCACCCCATGTTCAAATGCACCTACGATATTAGATAAGCGCAAGATCGCAATTTTCCACTCATGATCAATTTTATAAGTATCACGGATAATTTCTTCAATCATCTGTTGAGACTTAATATAGGGATTAGGATAAGCATAATTAAATTCGTCTGTTTCGCTTAATTGCAGACCAGATTTTCCATATGCTGCAAGGCTAGACAAATGAATAAAGTGACGAACACCTGTGCGTTGCATGGCACGTAGTAAACTCATGATGCAACTGACATTATCATTATAATATTCAAGAGGTTTAAGATTAGATTCTTCAATTGATTTAAACCCAGCAGTGTGAATAACCGCATCAATTGAATATTGCTCGAAGACCTTATTCAATGCTGGTGTATTACGTACATCAAGTTTAACAAATGGAACGTACATGCCAGAAATAAACTCTAGGCGTTCCAGCGTTTGCAAGGTTGAATTAGCCAAATTATCGACAATTACCACTTCTTGACCCTGAGCCATGAGACTCAACGCAATGTGTGAACCGATAAAGCCTAAACCACCTGTCACTAAAATCATTGTATACTTACCTTTCTCTTAATGCATCTACGCCCATTTAGACGTATGACCATAGTGAATTCTCAATGAGTACATTACTACTAATTACCTCTGCTCCTACTTCCATTCATGCTTGGCATGCTTTAGGACTTGCTCAGGCACTCAAAAGTAAAAATGAAGACTTTCGTGTATTCTTTTACCAAGATGGCGTGCAGGTTGCTAATGATTTTCAATGGGTTCCTGACGACCAGCGTAATTTAACGCATGAATGGCAAAAGCTTGCGATTCGACTTCCTGTATGTGTGAGTGCTGCCCTCGCTCGTGGTATTACCGATGCAGAAAATGCCAGTCGCCATCACCTTACTCATCACAACCTTGCCAAAGACTTTCAACTGGTCGGGTTAGGTGAACTTGCTGATGCGGTACAGTCAGCATCTCGTCTTATTCAATTTTAAGTTACTTTGTTTGCTTAGATTGTTGCTTTTAAAAGGTATATTGTGTGAAATCTGTACTCGTCATTTTAAGCCAAGCCAACTTAACCAGTCTGCAAATCAATGAAAGCCTTTCCGCTACTATGGTTTTAGCAACCTTTGGCTCACCAGTCAAAGTATTATTGAAAGATGCTGCGCTTAGCCTTTTACAAAATGACTTAGGCTTTAGCCAACTTCATCATGCTTTCAAAGTCGCATCAAATATGGTCGAAAGCTTTGAATTTTATGACTTAAGCCCAATTCTGATCGAAAGTAAAAATCAGCAAAATCCTTTTGTTCAGCAAACAGAACAAGAGCTCGAATTCATTCATTTAAATAATGAGTTCATTCAGTCTTTTGACCATGTCTTATATTGGTAGATGAAGGTGTAATTTTAATGAATCCATCAACACTTTATCTCGTGCAATCTACTTATCACAATACACCGAATGTTATTGATGAATTAGGTCACCTTTATCAGAAAGGTGATCAGATTATTTTTATGGGTGATTCTGTTGCACGACTTTCAGCTGAAATGATTCAACAGTTTGAAAGTGTTTCATGCTTAAGCATCGAAAAAGATTTAATCGATACGGATACTTTAACTCAGATAAATGTATTGGACTATGATCAATTTGCAGATCTTGTTTTAACATTTAATCGCTGTATTTCTTTTAAATAATATATTTAGGCTAGTTTCATGAATTTAGAATTAGACCAAGATGGTCATTTGGTTGATTATACAATCTGGAATCCTGAAGTTGCACAAGAGCTTGCCAAGTCACTTGATATTGAACTCACCGAGTGGCATTTCGAAGTTTTAACTGCTGTACGTCAGTTTTATCAACAGTTTGGGCACTCTCCTGCAACTCGCCCGCTCATTAAATTTTTAATGAAAACGGTAAGTCCCGAGATTAATAATGCTGTTTTACAGCAACAATTTAATACTGGTTTAGTTGCCCGCCATTTAAGTCGTTTGGCGGGTGTTCCTAAACCAGCAAATTGTTTATAAAGTTAAGTAAACTTTTTAGCAGCAGCGACACATAAAATAGTTGCTGCTGTGACCACTAACATTGACCAGCTCACATGTTCATGCAATAAAGCCGCTGCAATACCTAGCCCCATTAAAGGCTGTAAAAGTTGTAGTTGACTTATGGCAGCAATACCGCCTTGAGCAAGTCCTTTGTACCAAAAGAAAAAGCCAATGAGCATACTAAACAAAGACACATAAATAAGACCGACTAGAGCTGATGTAGACACACTCTGGAATGAAGCTGGCATATAGAAAATAGTAAGCAACAACATAAAAGGTAAAGACAAAATAAGTGCCCAACAAATGACTTGCCACCCGCCTATTTTTCTTGAAAGTACACCGCCTTCTGCATAGCCAAAGCCACAAAAAATAATCGCCATCAACATATAAAAGTCCCCTATTCCAAGTGATGTATCACCAGAAAGGAAGAACATATAGGCAAAAACAACAGCACTCCCCAATACTGCAAATATCCAGAAAAAATGATTCGGTTTTTCTCCGCCTCTTAGTACAGCAAATATTGCAGTTGCAAGCGGCAAAAGACTAACGAATACAATTGAATGGGCTGCATTCATATATTGCAAAGCGAGGGCGGTAAATAACGGAAAACCAATCACCACCCCTATAGCAACAATGGCTAGAGGCCACCAATCTTGTTTGGCTGGTTTCTTTTGTTTTAAAACTAATATAAGAATAAGCCCCAAAATACCTGCTATCGCAGCTCGTGCTGCAGTTAGAAAGCCCGGTTCAAACCCCATTACCGCTACACGTGTCGCAGGTAGTGACCCCGCAAAAATAGCCACGCCAATAAAACCATTCACCCAGCCATTCATAAACCTATTCATAATTTTCTCCGTCACTATACGAAGAATTTAAGCTGTGCTAAGGTGATAAAACCAGATACAAAGCAGTACAATTTAAAAGAACTGTTATGTATTAACAGCCAGTACAGTTGAGATTTTAAGCCCGTGAACCAGAACAGAACAAAAATTGAAATTGTCATTTCAGAGATTGAACAACAAATAAAAAATCGATCTTTATTGCCCGGGGCACGCTTGCCTTCTGTTCGTAAGTTAGCAAATGATCTGGGATTTTCAGTATCAACAGTTGTAGAAGCATATGAAAGATTAATTGCTTTAGGCAAAATCGAATCAAGAACTGGATCTGGTTTTTATATTGTTGGTCCGCTCGCACCTTTAGCTTTAAGTGAATTAGGCCCTAAATTAGATCGTTCAGTTGATCCATTATGGATTTCACGTCAATCTTTGGAAGCGAAAGCAGATGTTTTTAAGCCTGGCTGCGGTTGGCTACCCGATGACTGGATGCCATTAGACAGTATTCGTAAAGCTTTAAGGACCGTCGCGAAAAGCCCAGATGATTGTTTAATGGGTTATTCAACACCATTGGGATTACCAGCTTTACGTGATTTACTGGCAAGGCGCGCTCAAGCAAAAGGGATAGAGGCGAATCTAAACCAAGTACTTTTAACTGATTCGGGTACTCAAGCGATTGATTTGGTTTGCCGATTTTTACTAAAGCCCGATGATGTCGTTTTGATTGATGATCCTTGTTATTTCAACTTTCATGCATTACTTAAAGTCCATCAAGTCAAAGTTATTGGTATTCCCTACACACCGACAGGCCCTGACTTAGAGGCATTTAAAGAAGCAATTGAGACTTACAATCCACGTCTTTATATCACCAACTCCGGAATTCACAACCCAACTGGAGCGACACTGTCTCTTTCTACCGCACATCAACTATTAAAACTCATTGAACAATCCAATTTGATTGTCGTTGAAGATGATATTTTTTCAGATTTTGAATATAACGCTGCTCCTCGGCTTGCGGCTTTGGATAATCTGTCACGTGTAATCTTTATTGGAAGTTTTTCTAAAACCTTATCAGCATCTATTCGCTGTGGTTATATCATTGCAAAACCAGAATGGATTGATCAACTCACTGACCTGAAAATTGCCACAAGCTTTTCTCACAATGGCGTGTCTGCTGAAGTTTTATTAAGTGCTTTAACTGATGGATCTTACCGTAAACATATAGAATTATTAAAAGTTCGTTTAGCAAAAGCGATGCACGATACCATTACCAAACTAGAACCTTTGGGCATAAAGCCATGGATTAAACCTCAAGCGGGAATTTTTGTTTGGTGTCATTTGCCAGAGGGTGTTGAAGCTTCAAAAATTGCAAAATATTGTATTAACCATCAAGTTATTCTTGCACCAGGAAATGCATTTAGCCAAGCTCCCAATGCTGGTCAATTCATACGTTTTAATGTAACACAGTCAAATCATGACCACATTTATAAGACTCTAGCTGATGCGATTCAACAAGAGTCTTCATAATTTATTGAGAGGAAAATTAAGCTTGTTTCTGTTTTTGTTCAATATATGCAAAATAGCCTGGCCCAGCTGAAACTTGCACTTGTTTGGCATGTAAAGGTTCATGGCAAACCGAACATACCATAACTGGTTCGAACTTATGACCACAAGTTTTATGACGATACTCTAAAGGTTTGCCTAAGCCTTGATCCATCCATTTATCTGCCCAATTCGCCATCGATAAAATAATTGGATAAAGTTCAAAACCTTTATCAGTGAGGCGATATTCAAAGCGTTCTTGACGATCAAAATAAGGAGCTTTGGCCAAAATTTCATATTCAACCAAACGCTTTAAACGATCTGAAAGGACATGACGAGTTACGCCTAATGATTTTTGAAAATCGTCAAAACGGCGTATTCCCATAAAAGCATTACGTAATATTAGCATCGTCCATCGATCGCCAATCACTGATAGCATACGAGCAACCGAACAAGGTTGATCACCGATGTCATCCCATTTCATCTTTATGCGTTCCTCGATATTTCCTAGCCTAATGGCCCTATTGTTTATACCCTAAACCACTTACCACGAGTTATGCAAGATTCATTATAAAAATAACTTCTTATCAACTTTATAAAAGAATTTTTTATTATAAAAAAATAGAAAGCTATTATATAAATTTGCTTAACAAATATAACTCACCCAATTGTATAGTGAGTTATATCTATTATTACTCATCATTAATTTGAGATGAATACACCCTTCAAAATATGGCCTGCTTCTAGTTTCACACTTGCTGGAATTCGCACCAGACAATTGGCCTGCATTAAATTACTGAGCATGTGTGATTGCTGTTTTGCCAGACTTTTAACTTTAAGTTGTCCATTGTCAAAATAAGCATGCATTCTTAGAAAACGTTCACGCGCATCTTCTTTTAAATCATGATCTAAAATTGCACTAAACCATTCTGGCTCTGCTGAGTTTCCCTGCAAAGTGTCGAGCAATGCTTTACCGTAAACTTGCATTGATACATAGACCGCAGCCGGATTACCCGGTAACCCCAACAAATAACAACGATGATCTTTTTTCGTGTGAGAATATTCAGCAAAAAAGAGTGGCTTACCCGGCTTTTGTTTTACTTTCCAAAAGATCTGTTCAAAGCCAGCCTCAAAAGCGCATGGCCGAACAAAGTCATAATCACCTACTGACACTCCGCCTGTGGTTATGATGACATCATGACTATCTTTTAACTGATTAAAGTAATGCGTGACTTGCGCCGCTTCATCTGCCACATGAATGAGTTCAATCTCTAAGCCATAATCTTCAAACCAAGCTTTTAGTAATGGACCATTTGCATCAAAGATTTTGCCTTCTGCAAGATCTTCTGCTTTTTCAGCAACTTCATCACCCGTGACTAAAAGAGCAACTTTCGGCGCACGGTAAACGTCAACCGTTTGTACACCCGCCATACTTAAGGCAGCCAAGCTTCCAATATTTAAAAACTGTCCAACTTGGGCAAGCAACTGCCCGTTCTTGATTTCTTCACCCGTAAAACGGATATCAGCTTGAGGGCAAATATGTTCAGTTAACAAAATTTCTTGCGCTGGAACGACCTCTACTATTTCCTGCCTCGCAACATGCGTTGTGCCTTCAGGAATTTTGCCACCAGTAAATATACGAATTGCCTGCCCTTCACTCAGAATGTTATGACTTTCGCTTCCAGCGCGAATCTCGCCAGTAACCTGAAACTTTTGAGTGTTTAAATCTTCTGCATGGCTACAAAGTGCGTAACCATCTACAGCACTTTGAGAGAAACTTGGCAAATTAATTTCTGAATAAATTTCTTTAGCAAGATATCTACTTAGGCTATTTTGAAGAGTTTGCTGAATTGAGCCTAATTTTTTAGGTCGGTTACTAATCAGCTCAATTGCTTCATCTACGCTAATCAACCCACGTTCTGCACCACAACCTGACATTATTCATAGCCTCCCGGATGTGGTAAATCACGGCAAACATCAAAAATATGGACTAAGGCAGGTAAAATAGCAGCCATTGATTCACTTGCTCCACCGCGGCTTCCCGGTAAAGTCACCACTAAAGAACGATCAATAAAACCTGCTACTCCACGCGACATTGCAGCATATGGCGTGCGTTTTTGTCCAAATGAACGCGCAGCTTCCATTAAGCCATCTAGCTTACGCTCAAGAAGTGGCTCTAGCGTATCAACCGTAATATCACGCTTACCAATTCCAGTACCACCGACGGTCATAATGCAAGCATATGACTTACTCAGCTCAAGCACTAAGTTTTTTAAAGTATCCGCTTCATCTGGCAAAATCTGGTAGTGAATCGGGTCGAATCCTGCCTCGGTTAAAGTTTCAACCACAGATTTTCCGGCAGTATCGGGCTTTCTGCCCGCTGCGACGGTATCGGATAAGACAATAACAGCAGCCGAAACAGGCTGACGAAGAACGCGCTTAAAGTGTGATTTTCCACCTTTTTTCTTAAGCAATTTACATTGATCCATCCAGAGCTCTTCTGGTTCACAATGTGGCTTTAACATGTCGTAAATGGTTAACCCTGCAAGACTTGCAGCCGTTAAGGCTTCCATTTCTACGCCAGTCGGACCGATGGTTTCGACCACGGTAATAATCTTTACAAAATCATGTTCTAATTCATATTCAACATCTGCACGATAAATCGGCAGTGGATGGCACAAAGGAATCAGCTCATCAGTTCGTTTTGCTGCCAAAATTCCTGCAACACGTGCAGTTTTTAATGCATCCCCTTTTTCAGTATTTCCTTGTCTTAATAACTCAATACAGTGCGGTGGTGCATATAAAATGGCTTGTGCTTCAGCAACTCGATAACTTTCCGGCTTCATTCCTACATTTTTCATTATTTATCCTAGTCTTGCTTATTTCAGTGTGAGTGTTCATGGCCGGCATGATGGTGATGTTTGTGTTCGTGCGGTGCATCCTTACGAATACAGCAGCCTTCTACATAGTGACTCGTACCATCTGTAAAGAACTCTTCTTTAAACACAGGCACTTCATGTTTTACTCGCTCAACCGCTTCTTCACATGCTTGAAAAGCTTCACGACGATGGGCTGCATAAGCAATTGCAATGATTGCTGTTTCACCCACATCTAGATATCCAATCCGATGAACCACTCGCACATAAGATACCTGATACTTTTTCTCAATTTCCAGTTCAATTTCACGTATCATTTTTTCAGAAAGCGGTTTATACGAGGTATATTTCAGTGCTTTAACAGCTTTACCTTCATGATGGTTACGAACTGTACCCATAAAAATATCAATTCCACCGCATTCAGGAAATGATTCAATAGGATCAAAGGTATCAAGGCTTAAAGCCTGCTCTTGTATACGTGCAAAATCTCGCATGGCTCATCCTCCTGCAACTGGTGATAATAAAACCAAAGTACATGGCTGACTTAAAGCTGATTGCCTTGTTATGACATTATCGCCAATAGCGCATGCACATTTTTCCATGGCCTGTGTACATTCTGGATGCAATAAAACAATTTCATCTAAGACATCTTTAACTAAAATATCGGTGGGGAAAACTAACGAAAGATTTTGTGGAAGCAATTTTTCAATTGCACCAAATGATTCGATTTTAATTTGGATAGATTGCTGCATTTATCCCCCAAGCATATGCATACTGATTTTACGGGTTTGTTGATGTTGTAAGGCATGAAAGCCTTTGGCTTTATTCCAGATATACGGCATAACTTGATTTTTTAACTGCTGACTATGCAGCACATGATCGGTTGAGTTCTGTGCGCGTAATAGTGCTTGAAGCTGCGGCTTAATATTTAACCCCTGCTGAGCAAAGAGACAGTTATATAACTCACCTTTTGCGGTAAGTCGTATGCGGTCACATTGGTGGCAAAATGAGTGAGTAATGGTGGAAATGATGCCTAGAGCGTAGTTATTGTTAAGCAGATATTGACGCGCTGGCTCATGTTGTTGCTCGATGACTTGTACCGAATAATACGGTTGCAATGCCTGTAAAATTTCAGCTTCACTCACCACATCTTTATTTGACCAGAGTGCATCACCATCAAGCGGCATAAACTCAATAAAACGTAGCGGAATATGATTGGCGATTGACCATCTCACCATAGGTAGGATTTGATCGTCATTTTTGTCTTTCATTAATACGCAGTTTATTTTAAAAGGTAGTCCTGCATCTTTTGCAGCTTGAATACCTTCAAGAACTGGTTCTAACTTTTTCTTGGTGAGTTCTTTAAATTGAATTGAATCAAGACTATCTAAACTAATGTTTAAATCATTTAAACCAGCATCTTTTAACTGCTTAGCGTATTTAGCAAGATAATGTCCATTGGTGGTCATTGAAATGCGTTTTAGACCTAATGCTTTTAAAGCTTGTAAATCACGAACGAAATGAACAATGCCTTGACGCATTAATGGTTCGCCGCCTGTAATACGGATGCTTTCAATACCTTGTTGCACCATAAAACGGCAAAACTGAAAGAGCGCCTCAAAACTAAGCAAGTCTTGTTTATTTAACCATTCAGGATGTTCTGGCATGCAATATACACACTTAAAATTACAGCGATCAGTTACCGAAATTCGTAACTTTCGCTTGATACGCCCATATTGGTCTTTTAGAACAGATGGCGTATTTTCAGAGTGGTATTGTTTCATCTTTTGCACTCATGTCGAGAACAGTTCAAATATTGCTGGCACTTTTTCCGGGCAATTAAAATAAAAAATTGCTCTTCAATAGTGCTCTGATTTTTATGCAAAATTTGTTCCAATTCTATTTATCATCCATAACTTCTTCGGTTTTTTGATAGACCTTTGGCTGCACCACTTCACTGTAATTTTAAAACTGTATAAAGTTGGTGCAGCATTAATCTCTTATTTGCCTTACATTATTTCTAGCACTTTTCTAAGCGAATGGGTACATATTTATGGTACGGCGTTTTAGATAATGGATCACAATGTTCAGCGGAAATCAGTCGATTTAATTGTGGTCCAATGGGTTCACCACCTTGAAAGCGCATGCCATAACCATGTGGAAGTGAAACTACACCTTTTCGCATTCCCTCATCAAAATCTACAGTAACCTGAATTTCTCCATGTTGTGAAATACATTTAAGCTGACCTCCTGCATCTACATTTAGGTGCTTTGCATCTTCAGGATGAATTCGCAAAGCCCCTTCTGCATCTACTTTTCGCCATGCAGGGTCACGGTAAATCTGATTAGCGTTATAACTACGGCGCTCCCCCGACAAAAGTATGAAAGGAAACTCTTCAATACTAAATTGATGATTTTTTAAATTTGCTAACTCACTTAACATTTCAGGAATAGCCAGACGTATTTTTTTGTCTTTATATGCCACGAGCTTCCACATTTCGTCATATTCATGTTGTGATAACACCACACCTGAACGCTGATTTAAAATTTGCTCAAACAAACGAACACCTAAGGTTAAAGGATTACCTTTATAACCTGCACGGCGCACCGCTTTGGTATGTAAAACAGCATATTGAATAGACAGTGGTAATAAAAATGCCGTTGACGCCGCCGAATTTTCTAAATGTTTACCTAACGTCCGATAGAGAATTGAAGCTGCAAAAGGAATGTATTTTTTATGTCGAGCAAAAGTTAAACCTAAAGCCGACAGATAAGGTAAATATGCTGTTTTTTTCGAGTCGACCGCGGCTATTTTTTCTAACACTGGAAAGCTTTTAGGAATGACCTTCATGGCTTCAAGTAATCGTGTATAAATTTCTGCCTCTGGCAAAGTATTCGCTTGAGCGATCAATACAGGATGACGCAGGTGAAAACCGTTTTTAGGAAACTCAAGATTAAAACCTGTAAATTCCCATTTTTCAAACTGAGTATGTGCCGGTAAAATATAATCTGCTAACCGAGCGGTTTCTGTCATAGCAACATCGACCACAACCAACAAATCTAATGCTTTAAATGCTTTTTCGTAGGCAAGTGTATCTGGATAGGTTAATAAAGGATTACAGCTATCTACAAAAACTGCACGAATTCGTTTTTCGCCTGCTTTTAATATTTCATCGGGCAAAATATTTGGTGGAAAGAACCCAGAAATCGGGAACATTTTATGATAAACGCTACGTCGATATTTCGGCTTTCTTTCATCTGTATCACTTAAAATTGGAATGAACATAGTGTGTAAATTATTGGTGCCTTGCTTTCCAAAGTTTCCGGTCAATAAATACAGTAGTTTTTCTAAATATCCGTTTAATGTCGTATTTAAAGTATGCTGAATACCTAAATCGATGCGCACACAGCCTCTTTTAGCCTTCGCAAAATCTCTCACCACTTGATAAATCAAATCGACTGGTACATCAGCTTTTGCAATATATTCTTCAATCGGGACACGGCTAAAAGCTGTTTTTACCTCTTCAAAGCTTTGTGTATGCTGTTCAATGAACTTCACATCATAAAGTTGTTCTTTAATAATAATGGCAATCATGGCCGACATTAAAAAAGCATCTGTTCCAGGTTTTAGCTGCACATGAATATCTGCTTGCTTTGCCGTTTCGGTAACTCGCGGATCAAATACCACCATGGTACGATTGGGGTCTTTTTTAATATGCTTTAGCGTGTCTCGTGCATTTGGAATTCCATGTGCCTGAAACGGATTTGTGCCAATGAAAAGAACATAATCAGCATATTCAACATCTTCTGTCGTATGGCAGGCCTGACTACCGAAGAAACGTCCATTGAGCCAAAAATCACCCGTTTTTTCTTGAGCAAGAGAGTTATAAGCATAATAACTTTTCATGGCCAGCAAGAGCTGTCGGCCATACGCTGCACCGAGATGATTGCCTTGACCACCGCCCCCAACAGAAGCAAAAGCAGTCCCGCCAAAATTATCTCTAATATGTACTAATCGATCGGCAATTTCTTGTATGGCAACATCCCAACTCACTTCTTGAAATGAACCATCTGGCCGGCGTTTTAAAGGTGTGGTCAAACGGTCTGCGTGTTGCTGATAGTGCTGTAATCTGGCAGCTTTTTGGCAAATGTAGCCTTGTGAAAATGGATGCTCAGGATTACCTTTAATTTTAACAAATTGGTTATCTTTAATTTCCACACTTAAACCGCAGTTTCTTGAACATAAAATACATGCGGTCACATCTGTTTTATTTTGCTGCACTACATCCATCATTTTCTGGCTCCGTTTATTTTTATACATCTGGCTAGAATAAAAACATCAAGTTCCAAAATAGAACTTAAACAATAAATAGTCAACCGCACAAAGATTAAAAATGTGGTTCACTCGACCAATGTAAATTTTAAAGCGCTAATATCCGAAGTTAATTTGCTGTAAAAATTTCTTTAAATGCTTTGATTTGTTTGTATTGCTGAAGCTCATCCAATGAATTAATACTATGAAAAAAAAGGTTCTGTTTTTGAAATATAGCGACTTGAGCATGTAAAAGCTTGAAACAGTTTTTTAAACTCAATTGTTGCTTATCAATTTGCTGCTCTAAAATATCTAGACTTTCACGTTTTAACAAACAAAATGGATATAAGGCATCTCCATTAATTGACACATAAGCTGCTTGAGCTTGTTTGTTTTTCCGAAGTGCGCCATGTAATTTGGCAACGACTTGCGTAGGTATATAGGTCACATCACAAGGGATGAACAAAACATAGTCTGCGCTTACATTTGACCATGCACTTTTCATTCCCATCAGTGGACCGAAAAAACCTGCTGCATCGTCTTGATAACATTGAATGTCAGGCACAATACTTTGATAAATTGAATAATCACGATGACTATTCACCCAAATTTCAGATACGGATGATCTTAATTTCTGATGAATTTTAATGAGTTGAGTTTCACCATCAAATTGCTGTAACAACTTATTTAAACCATTCATACGGCGGGCTTGTCCGCCTGCCAGAATGACCAGATCAGTTACGGGATACCCCTTATTCACACTTCCACCTCCTGTTGGCAAGCCTTAATCAAGCCACGGATTTCAGGTAAACACGAACCACAGTTACCACCTGCTTTTAAACAAGCCGTCACTTGTTTTTCATGAGTAATATTTTGAGTTTTGATTGCATCTATAATTTTGTTCTTACCTACTTTAAAACAACTACAGACTAAAGGTCCGTCATTATTTGTAGCAGACATTGGCATGCCAGCCAGTAATGCTTTTCGGTGCAAGGCACTTAAACGCTCGCGTTTAAACAGACTTGCCACCCAATCACGATCTGGCAATAAATCTGGCGGTGCAATATATAGACTTGCAATTACGATGCCATCTTTCAAAACAACGCTATGACTTAATTGTGATGAAATATCTTCAATACTCAGCCATTCAAAAGTTTCATCTGCAAACGGCAAGAAGCTTTTTAAGTTCTTTTGAGTGTCATGAAAAGTTTGACGGTCTGCAAGTTCGTAACGATTGGTTTTAACCATTTTGACTTTGGTCCACCACGCGCAGTGATGTAGCGATGCTTGGATATACGAATCGTATCCTTCACGTACATAAAGCACACCCTGCCAAGTGGTATAGAACGGTTGAATGGTAACAGGCGTATGTTTGAACTCGGGTTCACCTGAAATTGCATCAACTTCTGGATTAACAACTTTACAAATACGCGCATCGGACGCAACCTGTTCAGTCCAATGAATTGGTGCAAAAATTTGCCCACGACGTATACCAGATGAAAATGTCACACGTAGTACACAACTGCCCCATTTCGAACGAACTTCTACCAAGCCTTGATCACGTACGCCAAACTTCAAAGCATCACTTGGATGAATCTCACAGAATGGCTCTGCACGATGACTGGTCAAATTTGGTGACAAACCAGTACGGGTCATGGTGTGCCATTGGTCACGAATACGTCCCGTGTTTAAAATGAGCGGATAGTCTTCTGAAACTGCATGAACAGGATCAATTGCAACGGTTGGAATCAGTTTTGCCTTGGCATTTTTATGACTAAACTGTCCATTGCCAAACAGTTGTTGAACGGCTTTAGCGTCTTGGTTTTTACTCCACACTGGCCATTGAATTGGTTGTAGAGCGTCGTACTCAGCATTACTTAGGTTCATTAAACCTTTTAGATTGAAATAACGGAAATTATTACTTTCTGCACGAGCATTTATGTCTGCATTGTCTTGTGCAGATAACGCTGCATGCTCATTGAAAATATCCACAGCACTCGCAAAATCAAAACCATTGAAGCCTAATTTTTTCGCGACTTGGCTAACAGACCACCAGTCTGCTTTTGCTTCACCCGGCGCAGGTAAGAATGCGCGCTGACGAGAAATACGACGCTCAGAGTTGGTCACAGTTCCATCTTTTTCCCCCCAGCCTAGGGCTGGAAGTAACACATCTGCATAAGCAGTAGTATCCGTATCTGCGCAGATATCTGACACGACGACGAATTCGCACTTTTCTAATGCACGTTTAACTTGATCGGCATCTGGTAAACTCACGACTGGATTAGTTGCCATAATCCAGATGGCTTTAATTTTTCCAGCTTCAACGGCGCGGAAAAGATCAACTGCTTTTAAGCCAGCTTGAGTTGCAATAAATGGGCTGTCCCAAAAAGTTTGCACTACTTTTTGATGTAGTGGATTATCCAAATCCATATGCGCTGCCAGCATATTAGCTAAGCCACCCACTTCTCGGCCACCCATCGCATTGGGTTGACCTGTCATTGAAAATGGAGCGGCACCGAGCTTACCAATTTTGCCTGTTAGTAAATGGCAGTTAATAATACTATTGGCTTTATTTACGCCCTGACTCGATTGATTCACCCCCATTGAAAATAGGGTGATGACTTTTTCAGTGTGTGCAAATTTTTCAAAAAAATGCTGTAATTTGTCTAAAGAAATACCACTACGTTTTGCTACATATTCAATATCAGTTTCTGGCTGACTGCTTGCCAAAACTTCTTGCAAACCTTCGGTATAGGCATCTACAAAGGTCTGATCGGCATGACCTTTTTGATATAGATATTGAAATAAGCCATTAAATAAAGCGACATCTTGGCCCGGTAAAATCGGCAAATGCAAGTCCGCTTGTTCACAGGTACTGGTAAAACGTGGGTCAATCACCACCACAAACATATCTGGATTTTGGATTTTAGCCTGCATGATCCGTTGATACAGCACAGGATGGCACCATGCGGTATTAGATCCGACCAATACCACCATTTCGGCATGTTCAAAATCTTCATAACTTGCAGGCACAATATCTTCACCGAAACTACGTTTGTGACCTGCCACCGCAGATGACATACAAAGCCGTGAGTTAGTATCGATATTTGCAGTGCCCAAATAGCCTTTTACAAACTTGTTCACCACATAATAGTCTTCAGTCAAAAGCTGACCTGAAACATAAAATGCAATGCTGTCACGACCATATTTGTCGATACAAGATTGGAATTTGTCAGCGATCTTATTAATTGCTGCATCCCATGTGGTTACCACCCGATCGGCTTTTCGTCCCATCATTGGTTGTAAAACACGTGTTTCTAATCCCAATGTATCCGCAAGTCGGCTACCTTTAATACATAAGCGTCCAAAGTTGGAAGGATGCTCAGCATCCCCCTCTACTTGCACCACAGGTCCTTGAGGTTTTTGTTGAACGTTTACACTAACACCACAACCTACACCGCAATATGGACATGTTGTTTTAGTGATTTTTGCAACATGGTCGGAGCTATCGATTTCAACGCTTGGAATACTATTCATAACTGCTCCTTTCCCTATTTAGCCTGCATTTTTTAATGCAAAATCTCGACCAAATAGCAGTTTATTTCTAAATGAAGAAACAGGTGTTTGGTCTGCAATTAACTCTGCATACCACATGCCATCTTCAGTATCACCAAACAGTACTGCACCGATTACCCGATCGCTTTGAATGATAATACGCTTATAAATCTGGCGTTTTTCATCGTTCAGGATAATGTCTTCATAATCATCTTTCGGCTCAAAATTGCCCGCAGAGAACACATCGACACCGCTGACCTTTAACTGAGTCGGTACGGTCGGTGCTTTAAAAGTTAAGCTGCCGTGTTCAGCCAAATGGGTCGCGCAAATAAAAGCTTGGCCCCATAGTGGCTCAACTAAACCAAAGGTCTGTCCACGGTGTTCAATACACTCACCCACTGCGTAAATACTTGGGTCAAACGTTTGCATGGTGTCATTCACCAATATACCTCGATTGCAGCGTAGACCAGCACTTTGTGCCAAGGCAATATTCGGACGGATACCTACAGCGAACACCACAAGGTCAGCATCTAAAACTGTGCCATCTTTCAAACGGATTTGTTTGACATGACCATTTTCATCACCAATTAACGCTTCTGTATTGGCCTCGGTAATGATGTTAATGCCTTTTTGATCAATGCTATGACGCAGTAACTGGCTCGCACGGCTGTCAAGTTGACGCTCCATAATGCGGTCCATCAAATGCAATACTGTCACATTCATACCGCGTTGTTTTAAACCATACGCAGCTTCTAAACCAAGTAAACCGCCACCAATCACGACTGCATTAGTTTTTGAACCACAGTATTCAATCATGGTGTTAACGTCATAAATATCACGGAAAGTTAACACCCCTTTTAGGTCAACACCTTGAACTGGTGGAATAAATGGTGCCGAGCCTGTTGCCAGAATCAAACGGTCATAATCAACTGTCTGGCCTTTTTCGGTGTAAACCACTTTACGTGGACGATCAATTTTTACGGCTTTATCACCGGCAATAAATTTAATGCCTTTATCGTCGTACCACTTTGGTGGATGCAGCATAATATCTTCAATGGTTTTTTCACCCGATAAAACCGGAGACAACATAATACGGTTATAGTTACCCCAAGGTTCTTCACCAATCACCGTAACTTCATAACGGTCTGGTGCCATATCGAGTAAATCTTCCAGACAACGCATACCTGCCAAACCATTCCCGATCAGCACCAGTCTAAGTTTGTCTTGTGATACACCTGTATTGGTAATATAAGTTTTTTGCGGCACCGCATTGACCCAAACACGGCCATCAACAATTTTGCTCGGATAAACTGATAGCTTTTGGTCTTTATCTTCTAAACAACGGCCCGTAGCCAGACTAAAATGTTGTTTATAGATTGGCGATGCAATGACACGTTCACCTTGTAAATCACCAATAATCCCACGGCTCATGACATTGGCTTGGCTAAACGGATCTTTATTGCTCAGCACGTAAACACGTTTTTCATGTCCCACACGGAAGATTGCTACCGCTTGACCACCAACTAGCGCACCCGCACCAGTGTTTGGGGTTAAATCATCGAGTGCGCAAACGTTAATCCACTGATCATCAGGAAGCATATTCTTGTCTTGTACAATATTCATATAAGTTCTCCTTTATGCTTCAACCATTGGAATACGGTCTTCAGAACGTTCAGCTTCGGTTAATGGGCGGATTTGACCACGTTCAGTCGTAAATTGAATGTGTGGATCGGCCTGTTCACTTGCGCCTGCATTGATATAAGTCTGGAAGCGTTTACGTACTTCTGGGTTCTCAACAGCTGTACGCCATTCATCTTGGTATGTCCCAATAATGTGTTCCATACGGCGCTCAAGCTCGGCAGCCAAACCAAGTGAATCATCAACAACCACAGATTTAAGGTAATCTAAGCCGCCTTCCATGTTGTCGCGCCATACACTGGTACGTTGTAAACGATCTGCGGTTTGGATGTAGAACATATAGAAACGGTCGATGTAACGGATGAGCGTTGCTTTATCAAGGTCAGATGCAAGTAATTCTGCATGACGTGGTTTCATACCACCGTTACCACATACATAAAGGTTCCAACCTTTTTCGGTCGCGATAATACCCACGTCTTTGCCTTGCGCTTCTGCACACTCACGGGTACAGCCAGACACCGCCATTTTTAATTTATGTGGTGAACGCAAACCCTTGTAACGATTTTCAAGCTCAATCGCTAAACCAACCGAGTTGTCTACACCGTAACGACACCATGTGCTACCCACACAAGATTTCACTGTACGTAAAGATTTACCGTAAGCATGGCCAGACTCAAAACCAGCAGCATTCAGCTCTTCCCAAATAAATGGAAGCTCATGAACTTGCGCACCAAACATGTCAACACGTTGACCACCTGTAATTTTGGTGTATAGGTTATACTTCTTCGCGATTTGACCAATAGCAATCAAACCATCGGGAGTTACTTCACCACCAGCCATACGTGGTACAACTGAGTAAGAACCATCTTTTTGAATGTTCCCCAAGTAGTAGTCATTACTGTCTTGTAGACCTGCATGACTTGGCTCAAGTACGAAATCGTTCCAACAAGAAGCTAAGATATTTGCAGCAGTCGGTTTACAGATGTCACAACCCAAACCATGGCCATGTTGGTGAATCAAGTCATCAAAAGTTTTGATTTCATTGACACGAACCAAGTGATGCAACTCTTGACGCGAGTACGGGAAGTGTTCACAGATATGGTTATTTACAGTCACACCTTGACGTTGTAACTCTGACTTTAAAACTTGAGTCACTAATGGTGCACAACCACCACATGCTGTTGCTGCTTTGGTGCATTTCTTTAATGCACCTAAAGAGGTCGAACCATCGCTAATTGCTTGGCAGATGTCCGCTTTTGATACGTTGTTACAAGAACAGATTGTTGCGCTGTCAGGCAGCAAATCGACTCCGCTACCACCAGATTTTCCTGCCGACTGCTCAAAGCCCGGCATGATTAAACTTTCAGGCACTTCCGGTAAAGCCAAACCATTGAGCATCATTTGTAAAAGGTCGTTGTACTCTTTCGCATCGCCCACCAAAACTGCACCCAGCAATTTGGTTTTATCTGCATTTACAACAATCTTTTTATAAACCAGCGCATGCTCATCTGCATAGAAGTAGCTTAATGCACCCGGGGTCATGGCATGCGCATCACCTACAGAGGCAACATCCACACCCATCAATTTCAACTTGGTGCTCATGTCCGCGCCAGCAAAGCAGTTACATTCCTCATCGGAAATATGTTTTGCTGCAATACGCGCCATGTCATAGCCTGGTGCAACCAAACCATAAATCTTGTTTTGCCAAAGCGCACATTCACCAATGGCATAAATATTTTGATCTGAAGTTTGGCAGTAATCATTAATGACGATACCACCACGCTCACCAATCGCGAGTCCACTATTACGTGCAAGCTCATCACGCGGACGAATTCCCGCAGAGAATAAAATGACATCCGCTTCAAGCTCACTACCATCTGCAAATTTCATTACATGCGTTGTGCTGTCACCGCATTCAATAGATTGAGTCGCTTTTTGTGTATGAACTTTTACACCAAGATCTTCAATTTTGCGACGTAAAACTTTACCGCCTAAATCATCAATTTGAACTGCCATTAAACGCGGAGCAAATTCAACAACATGTGTTTCCAACTCTAGGTCGCGTAAAGCTTTCGCTGCCTCAAGGCCGAGTAAACCACCACCAATCACGACACCTGTTTTTGCATTAAGACTCGCTGCACGAATGGCATCTAAGTCTTCGATCGTACGGTAAACAAAACAGTTTTCACGGTCATTACCCGGAATTGGTGGAACAAAGGCATAAGAACCAGTAGCCAACACTAATTTGTCATAGCTAATCACATCACCATGGTTGGTTGTGACTGTTTGCGTAGCTGTATCAATTGCAGTTGCTTTTGTATTAAGACGTAAGTCAATGCCATGAGCATCGGCAAAGTCAAAACGTGCTAGAGATAAATCTTTTGCCGATTTCCCAGAGAAATATTCTGTCAAATGTACGCGGTCATACGCGAGACGAGGTTCTTCCGCGAGAATCGTGATTTCTAGTTCATCATCTGCTTTTTCTAAAATGGCTTCGATGAATTTGTGGCCCACCATACCATGACCAATCATTACCAATTTCATAGTGTTTCTCCTCAAATCACGTTGCTTTTAAGCTGCGTTATTCCATTCTCAAATAGACATTGTTGTTTTGTCTTGTGCTCTATCGAGAAACGAATGAAGCTCACATGGTATATAGCTGCTTGAAACCAATTTTTTTCACTCGTTGACGACACCCAATGCACAGCAAAATCAAAAAAAAGAAATAAAAAAAGCGAGCCCCCTCTTAGAGAAGGCTCGCATCGCTGGAACTGAAAAATTAAATAATTCAGATGTAACTTTTTTATGCAATAAAAATAAAGACATGCCCTTCACTCCGACTGAACGTAACTTCTTTGTATGTGCGGTTGCACTCACAAACTCGATCAGAACGGACATCGTTGGCCGTCTTTAAAACTCATGGTCGTCTTCGACCTGTAATTAAGTAAGCACTTTACATGCCAATATTTAAAAAAATTTAATCCAATAATACTTTTATATTTAATTTCATATAGATATAAGTTTTTAATAGGTAAATAAAGAATCAAAGCTTATTTTGCTTGCTCTATCACTGCACATTTATGTGGTTTAAATAAAAATAAGCTTTGCCACAAAATGAACCGTATTTTTGCACCAAGATCGAACACACCAACTCTTTAGCATCCAAAATTGCCACTAAATCCTGATTTTTGAGTAGTTTTGGATGGCATTAATCTTGCTTAAAACCCAATAACAAAAAAAGCGTCGAATTGGCGCATTTTCTTAGCCTGATTTTCTGAACTTATGCCAAAACTCAAAATAGCCCTTATTGATGATGATCATGCGCGAGCGGACTATATAAAAAACAGTCTGCTTGAAAATGACTTTGAAGTGGTCGCTTGCCTTACTTTGGATCACTTGAATATCTTTCGTCTTGAAGATTTACAAGCCGATGTCATCTTGCTCGATATGGATCATCCTCACCGCGACATTATTGAAAGCTGTGTCAGTAGCTATGATCTACCCACTGTCCTGTTCACTAAAAATTCAGATAAAGACACCATCAAACAAGCCATCGATGCAGGCGTGACTGCTTATATTGTAGATGGCATAGACCCTGCCCGCTTACATACCATTTTAGAAATCTCGATCGAGCAATATAAAAAGCATAAAAAACTCGAAGGAGATTTAAAAGAAGCTCAAACCAAACTTGCTGACCGTAAGGATGTTGAAAAAGCTAAAGTTCTACTAATGCAATTGCATGGACTACCTGAAGAAACTGCATTTCAGCTTCTTAGAAAAAATGCGATGAGTCACCGGATTACGATTGGAGAAATGGCACGGCGTTTACTTGACGCTCAAAAATTACTTGGCAACCAACTAAAGGATGAATAAATGAGCACATTAGAAAAGACTCAATTACAACTCGGCTATATTCCTTTGCTTGATTGTCTTGCATTACTTTGGGCAAAACAAAGAGGCTTCTTTGAAGAAGTTGGTTTAGACGTCACTTTAGTTAAAGAAGCATCATGGGCAAGTCTTCGAGACCGTTTGGCTTTTGGATTATTAGATGCAGCGCACTGCTTATCTGCAATGTTACCTGCGGCGGCTGTAGGCACAGATCAAATTGGCACGCCACTGCAAACATCACTGGTTTTAAGTGAAAACCGTGCTTTCATTAGCTTAAGTCAAAAACTTACTCATCAACTTGCAATTAAAGAAAATGATACGGCTCAAATAACGGCGCAGAAAGTGGCGAGCTATCTTGAACAAGGTCACTCTATTTCGTTAGCGCATGTGTTTAAGCATTCCATTCATCATTATTGTTTAAGAGAATGGTTGGCTTTAGCAAATCCAAAAATCGCGCAGTCTATTCAGCTCAAAACATTACCACCACCTTATATGGTCGAAGCACTCGATAAACATGTGATTGATGGTTTTTGTGTAGGTGAACCTTGGAATACCCAAGGCGAGCTTCTTGGTTTAAGTAAAATGATCTGCTCAAGCCAAAACATTATTCCTCCTGTGGCTGACAAGGTTTTAGCTGTAACACAGGAATGGGCAGAGCAACATCCAAAAACACTAGTCGCGCTCACCGCAGCAATTATGAAAGCCCAACAAGAATTGAGTGAGTTCCAAGATTTTGCTCCGATTTTAAAGTTATTGGTTGAGTTTGAAATTGTTCGTTTTCATTGCTCAGAAGAAGTGCATGTCGATAAATATTTTAAGATTCAGGATATTGTTCGTCATTTAGTAAAAGAAAGTGCGCTTCCAAAAGTAGAAGACTTTTATTGGCTGCTTGAGCAAATGCAAAAGTGGGATGAACTTCAAATTGACCAAGCACAAATCACAAGCTTGGGTGCTCAATGCATTAATCTTGAGGCTTATGAACAAGCCAAACAGCGATATTCTTCATAAGCTATCTAAGAGTCAAATCAGCATAAAAAAAGCTGTCTTTTATAAAAAAAGACAGCTTGAAAGACCCATAAGACAAAATGCGAAACACGCATTACTATATTTTCTAGGCTCAACTGATCCATTGAAAATATAGCGCTTATGGAAATGATCATATCTATCTAAACATATCATTTTCAGACATTTTCATATCAATAACTGCCACATCATCAATTTCGTTAATCATTCTCAGCCTGTTAAGAAAGTACTCAAATAGTCCTCTCTTTTTATGCATTAAACCTCTCTATGATCTCTACAAAATAGCCATACACAAATTATGTGGGTCAGATCATAAATTTTATTGCTTCAAAGTAATTTCAAACATCCGTCTTAATTAGATTAATTTTTTTAGCTAAAAAGTAATTTATTGCCTATCTAGTTATATTTAAAACATTTATTAATTTCTAACTTTATAAAATATAAATATTACGATTCAAATAATTACACAAAAAAAATTAGTGAAAAATCCTATAAGTCCCCCCTATTTTAAGTTACAAAGCGCAACAATCATGGAACAAATGGTAATAATAATTAAATTAATAATCATTATCATTCACATCACATAAAAACCTGAGAAGATCTACCATGATCCATGAAAATATTCTCGACTGCATAGGTAAAACGCCACTATTACAACTATCAAGGCTATTCACGCATCAATCGATCTCAGTGATTGCGAAAATGGAATTGTTAAACCCAGGAGGAAGTATTAAAGACCGTCCAGCATTATTCATGCTACAGGAAGGCCTGAAATCCGGAGTGATTAATAAAGATAGTCATATTGTTGAAAGTTCTTCAGGAAACTTAGCGATTGCGCTTGCAATGGCATGCAAAATATATGGATTAAAATTTACTGCCGTTATTGACCCGAAAATTGCCTCAGCAAACCTACAAATGCTGAAGCTCTACAAAGCCAACATCGAAATGGTCTCTGAAAAAGACCAAAACGGCGGTTATTTAAAAACCCGAATTGACACTGTAAAACGACTCTGCCAACAACTGCCAAATGCCGTCTGGATTAATCAATATGCCAATCCAAACAACTGGAAAAGCCACTATTTTGGTGAAGCAGAAGAAATCCTAAATCAAATTGATCGCAAGATTGATTACCTCGTGATTGGAGCAAGTACCTCCGGCACGATTATGGGCGTGTCTCGTCGCCTTAAAGAAAAGTTCCCAGAATTAAAAGTCATCGCTGTCGATATTGTCGGCTCTGTCTTATTTGGTGGTACGTCTGGTCCACGCGAAATTCCCGGCATTGGAGCAAGCACTGTTCCGGCTCTCCTCTCTCCCGATGAAATTGATGATGTCATTTATGTAGATGACTATGAATCGGCACTTGGTTGTAGAGAACTTCTTGAGCACGAAGGGATCTTTGCAGGCGGTTCGAGTGGTTCATCAATTTCAGCCATCAAAAAACTGATTCCAACCATTCCTGATGGATCGTGCGTCTTAACACTGTTACCCGATCGCGGTGACCGTTATCTCGATCTAGTTTATGAAGATGAATGGTTCGAAATGATCAAAAAGCGTCACTTCAATCGAAACTTACGACGCCAAGAAAACCTTACTTTACAAAATGTTGTTTAACTTTCTCCTTAGGACATATTCATGAGCAATTTGGCTACCCTTCGCTATTTAAGTCAATCAGATTTATTAAATCTTGGCGCAAATCATAGTAATTCATTTATTGAAGCGATTACTGAAGGTTTAACCCTGCATGCAAATAAACAGTTTGTACAACCCTTAAAACCGTATCTTCGCTGGCAAGGTGCAGACCATATTGCTGATCGTATTATCGCTATGCCTTGTTATTTAGGCGGCAACGACCCAATTGCCGGCATCAAATGGATTGGCTCAAGACAACATAACCCTAAAAAATTCAATATTCCACGTGCTAGCGCGCTGATTGTTTTAAATGACTCAGAAACAAACTATCCGGTTGCAGTAATGGAAGGCAGCTTAATCAGTGCCATGCGAACTGCTGCAATTACTGGTGTTTCGATTAAGTATTTAGCAAAAAAAGACTTTTCTGACATTACCGTGATTGGCTGCGGTCCAATTGCTCAAATGCAGATTAAGACTGTACTTGAACAATACGCTCAAGTGAAAAAAATACATTTATTTGATGTGAACCCTGAAGCGGCTGAAAAACTCAAAGCATTGTTCTTATCGGAATATCCACATCTAGAAATTGAAATTCATGACAATGCGAAATCTGCGATTCAGCAAGCTGATGTGCTGATTACCTGCACAGTTTCAGATAAGCCTTACATCCCATTTGAATGGCTTAAAAAAGGCTGCTTTGTTTCAAATATTTCAATTATGGATATTGAACCTGAAGTCTTCCTAAAAGTGGACAAAGTCATTGTAGATGACTGGGACCAATCAAACCGAGAAAAGAAAGTCATCAACGTACTGGTTGAAGATGGCTTATTCAGCCGTGAAAAACTACATGCTGAACTTGGCGACATCATTATTGGTCATAAAAACGGCCGCGAACACGAAGATGAAATCATTTTGCTCAACCCAATGGGCATGGCGATTGACGACATTGTTTGCGCTAAATGGTTCTTCAATGCTGCACAAGAACAAAACGTTGGAACGGTTCTACCACTTTTATAAGAATAGGAATAACTAAAATGCTAGATCGGATTTACACAGCACAACTACAAAAAACAATAGATGCCCTCTACATGGAGAATTATGGAGATTTTAGAGATCATATTTCCTATAAAAAGCCTTATCTGGCAATCACTCTAAATGATGAGTTGGAACTCTATTTCAGCTGTTTAAAAGTAGATGGTGTAAATCCTTTCTATGTTACTCAACCTGAAGTTTTGCTTCATAACCTCTTGAGTAATACGACTTCTAAAATTTCTATTTCTGAAGTTTTTACCTATTTAACAAAAGCCTCTTGGTGGCCTTCACCGCATCATCAAAAAGCGATTGATTATTGGCTCGACAACTTAGTAACGGCTGAAAAAATCCCTCAGATTTTGCAGTCAGCACTTTCATTTTCTTCGCCTTTAATTACCAGTGAATTGCTATCGCTGGTAGCTGATCGTCCATTTCATCCGTTCGCTCACTCAAAAGGTGAACTTGCACCACTTACGACTCAAAAAGAAATTGAAGTGTATTGGTGGGCTTTTAAGAAAGATGACGTGATCAACAATATGGATTCGATTCCTTATAAAGAACCATTGCTATCAGACTCTGAAGCCAACTTTATTGCTGAAAAAATGGCCGAGCTTTCAGATGACTACTTAGCACTTCCTTTGTTAGAGACTCAACATCGCTATTTAAAATTTGAAGAAAATAAGTATGACGGTATTGACCTGAACCATGTCACGACAATTGGTTTACCGACCTCATCTTTAAGAACTCTCATTCATAACGCAAACCCTAATCTACATTTAAAACTATCAACGAATGCCAAAACATTAGGTGCGATCCGTTCTATGCCGGGACGTTATTTAATGAATGGTCACAGGGCATATGATTTTTTAAATGAAGTTATTAATGAAACTCCTTTATTAAAAAATCGCCTCTTTTTGAGTAATGAAACGCATTGGTGGGTACTGGGTAAACAAGAGCCAATAGTAAAAAATTTAGGTGTAATCGGTTGCCAAGTCAGACATTTACCCGAATTTTGCCAAGATAAAAACGTCACCCCAATCACTATGTCAGCTTTAAGCTGTACGTATGTTGACCCTTGGGAAACTTTAGGTGTTGAAGGTGACAAATGGACATTATTAAAAGACTTAAGTGTTCATTTTATTCAAACATTCTTAACACTTTGGTCGAAAGGCATCATGCCTGAATGCCACGGGCAAAACACCATGGTGTGTTATGAAAATAATAAGTTGAAATGCTTTATTTTGCGTGACCACGATACCTTAAGAATATGTACACCAGCCATTGAAGAAAGTGGCTTCACACCTCCGATCTATACCATTGATACCAGTACGCCAAACAATCTTATCTTTAGTAAGAATGAAGACTTATTTAATTACTTCATTACTTTAGGGATTCAAATTAACCTCTACCCGATTGCTTTAGCTACCTTGAAATATACAGATCGTTCAGAAAGCGATTTCTGGGAAATGATTCAAGACATTATTCATGATTTTGTAGAAACCCAACCGATTTCAGAACAGACAAAGTCTCAAATTCAAACCTATCTTTTTGACAATAAGACTTGGCCGTTCAAACAGCTACTTACGCCGCTGTTAGCCCAAGAAAGTGATTCGACGGGAATGCCAAGCAAAATCGGAACCACGTCAAACCCTTATCAAAGCTTATCTGTTTCTAGCTATGAGACCATGGATATCTAAATCATGCGCTCATCTCGCCTAGATCATTTCATTATTTTGCTCTGCCAGTTTTTTTCCACTTTCGGGCTCATGGTACTTATTCCGATCATGCCGCTTTATATGGAAAAACTGACGGCGCATATGAGTGCTCCCACTATCTGGGCAGGTTTGGCACTCGCTGCACCCGCAATTGGCAGTTTATTTACCGCACCGATTGTTGGTCACCTATCAGACACTTTTGGCCATAAAAAAGCACTCCTACTTTCATTGGCTGGTTTTTGTATTTCCATACTGCTCATGGCTAGCGCCCAGCATTTATACCTATTTATTTTTGCGCGGATTTTACTAGGTTTTTGCGGTCTTTCAGTCATTTTAAATGCTTATGTTTCATATCTTTCTAATGAACAACAACGAGGTGCTGCTTTTGGGCAGCTCCAAAGTAGTGTTGCGCTAGCTTGCCTGTGTGGTCCAGTACTCGGCGGTATCTTTATGGACCACTGGCGGGTTGAAATATTACTTAATGCAACTGCATTTATTGTAGTTACATTAATTGTGATCGCGTCCTTTTTATTAGCCAATCCAGTTAAAACTGAGGCTGTAAAAACCAAAGAAAAATCTAAAATTCCAGACTTTTTTGATAGAACAATTTTTTCTTGGTTGAGTGCCGGCATCTTGGTGCAAGCCGGTGGTTTTGGTTTAGTGTCTTGCTTCGTTTTATACATTAGTGAAATAAGCCAAAACATTCACTCATCGTTATCTGCTGCAAGCTTAACGGGCACAATCCATGCGCTTTCATGGGGAGCAGCCTTTATTGCTGCGACCTATTGGGGAAAAAGAAATGATGATAAAGGAGATTCTTTTAATAACTTCGTTTACGCATCTTTAATTTGTGGCATCACGATTTTCGCGTTGATATGGGTGTCTAATCTCTGGCTCATTCTCGTATTACGACTCATACAAGGTTTTTGCTTCGCAGCGCTTATTCCTTCGATCTTACACACGATTTCTCTAAAAGCTGGCACTCAAAGCCAAGGAAAAGTGATCGGCATTTCTAACAGTGCTTTTGTCTTAGGCCAACTTTTTGGTCCGATCACCATCACGCTTACCTACTCATTTTTCAATATTACAGCCGCATTAATCTGCACCTCTTTATTTTTTATCGGTGCGGGATTAGTGGTGATTTTGAATAGATTCTTAATGGATACAATTTTAGAAGAGGCACAAGAATGAACTCAATTATTACAACCGATGCATGGTCTTATAAACTTTTCGAACAGTACCTGAATACTTTCTTTCGCGAACTTAAAGTAGATCTTGAAGAGCACATTATCTCAGCTCAAGATTCTCCTTTATTCACACAAGATGCGGAACAGCCGAACTCAATCTATTTTTCTTACACGTTTAATGCGTCTAATACGATTGTTTATGGTGCAGTTCAACACTTCTCCACCACTGGCTATCATCGATATCAGCGTGGCTTTGCTCTGCAAAATTTAAGCGACAATACATTTGACTCTCTAACTGATCCTAAAAAATTAGTGAAGCTCATTACCGATGAGTTAAATAGCTTATTTAAAGACAAAAACCAGAACAAGAACCTTTATTCCGATATTGCCAATAGTATCGAGAACACAAAATTCTTTTTAGAAAATAGACCATCCCAAACAACATCTAAAGCTTTGAGTGGTTTTCAGGCTACTGAACAAGGCATGCTATATGGCCACCCTTTTCATGTGACCTCTAAAGCCAATTTAGGTTTTTCTAAAGAAGACATGAAAAAGTATAGCCCTGAGTTAGGCACAAGTTTCCAACTCCATTACTTCGCGGTTCATTCTTCTTTAATCGAAAAGCTAGTCAGCGAGACCGAACCTTCTCACCGTATTGAAGATGAAGTTTTAGAAACTGCAAAAGAACGTTTACAAGACAACCTAGCAAATTATGAGCTCATGCCGACTCACCCGTGGCAAGCCAACTTCTTACTTCAACACCCGTCTTTAAAGAAATATTTAGACAGTCAAGAAATCATACATCTGGGTGCATTAGGCCAAACCGTATGGCCTACCTCATCTGTTCGTACAGTGTGGTTACCTCAATCAAACCTATTCTTAAAGCTCTCAATTGACGTACGTATTACCAGTTTCATTCGTAATAACCCAATGGATGAAATGGAAAGAGCTATTGATGCAAGCAAGATTATTATTAATCACAAGATTAATGAACAATATCCTGACCTTGTGATTCTGCCGGAGTTAGAGGCGAAAACAGTCAAAATTCCAGAGCTTGAAAGTTCATTTGGCATTATTTATAGAGCTGGACTCACACCTGAGGTACTAGAAAATACAAGAATGCTCGGTGGCTTGGTTGAAGAAAACGAAAACCATGAAATCCCACTTTTAAGCTTTATTCAACAAGCTGCACCCAACCAAAATCTACAAACCAATGATGCGAAAGACTTCATTACTTTTTGGTGGAAACAGTACGTTAAAGTTTCACTCATCCCATTAGTCGAACTGTTTGCAAATAAAGGCATTAGCGTAGAAGCGCATATGCAAAACAGTTTAATGGAGTTTAAAAACGGCTATCCACATCGCCTCATTCTTCGAGACATGGAAGGCATTAGTATTGTTCCAGAAATGATAGAAGATGACTCATCTATTTCTGAAGATAGTACCGTTTGGTTCTCTCAAAAAGATGCATGGACCTTTTTAAAATATTACCTCGTGATCAACCACATTGCGCATCTCATCAGTGCAATTGCACGAGTTACGGTGATCGAAGAAAGCGAGCTATGGCAAGCCACACGCCTTACGCTCACGCAAGAAAATTTTAGCGCCAAAGGCCAGCACTACCGCGATTTATTAATTAATTCACTCACATTACCAATTAAGGCAAATATGTTAAATACGCTCTACCACAGTGGTGGCAATCCCATCTGGATTGAAGTTGAAAACCCTATTTATAAATATCACGGCGCAGAAGCGCTTTGCCCTCTTCAACCAACACAACAAACCAATTATAAAACCCTTGCGGAAAACCGCGTGATGGGCCAATTATTGGAAGCGCTTATTTTTGAAAATACCTTTAAATACGAGTTTTCTAAAGGTCAGATCAAGTTCTATATTTCCGATACAGTTTTCTATACATGTACAGCTAAACGACACTTTAGTTTTAAACGAATTAAGCTAGATCCTTCAAGCTTAGTCCGTTCTGATATTACTTTAGGCGCTGAAACTCGTCCTACCTTAAAAACGCTACTTACCGACCTAAAAAATATTATTGAAGCTGACCCAGTTAAATGGCAAAACTTTAATGATGAGCTAAATTTAACTTTCGTTAAGCATGCGCAAACTTTGAGCCAAGCACCTGCCCAACCTTTAAGAACTTTGCCTTATTTAGAACAAGAAGCAAGGATTACCAATGCGCATTTATACCATCCAAGCTTTAAGTCTCGTATTGGCTTCGATTTAAAAGAAAATCAAAAATATGCACCTGAGCTTTCTGAAGGTTTTACGGTTAAATGGGCCGCGACTCATAACAGTTTATGCAAACTGGTTTTAAGTGAAACGATTAACTTAGAGCAACTTTATAAACAGCATTTTTCAGAAAAAGATCTACAAGCAATTAGTGATCAATTAAAAGATAACAATGTAGACTTTCAGGAATATATCCTCACTCCAATTCACCCGTGGCAGTGGGATAAAATTATTGAATTATATTATCAAGATGCAATTAGCAACCAACTCATCATCCCGTTAGACATTGAAGGTCCGACTTATTTACCACAGCAATCGATTCGAACTTTATCGAACATTAGTGATATCTCGGCGCTTTCTCTTAAATTGGCAATGAATTTGGTTAATACCTCTACATCTCGCGTATTAGCACCGCATACCGTTCAAAATGCTGCAAAAATGAGTGACTGGCTTTATAACATTGTTGAGCAAGATCATATTCTAGAAAAACATCGCAAGCCCGTTATTTTAAGAGAGATTGGCGGTCTTTCGGTTAACCAGCAAATTGCGCTACCTGTTCAATACGGCGCACTCGCCTGCATTTGGCGCGAAAGTATCTACAGCTACTTAAAAGAAGGCGAATCGGCAACTCCGATAACAGGACTAATGCAAGTCGACATTGACCAAAAGCCTCTAATTGATGAGTGGATTCAAGAGTACGGTATCGAGTTCTGGTTAGAAAAGTTACTCACCAATGCGTATTTACCAATCATGCATATTTTATGGTGCCATGGCCTCGCTTTAGAGTCACATGCACAAAACATGGTTCTGATTCATAAAAATGGCTTACCCTTTAAAGCTGCATTGAAAGATTTCCATGATGGGATTCGTTTTAGCCGTCATCTTTTACGTGAGCCAGACCTTCTGCCGAATTTACAAGATGCGCCAAAAGAGCACGCCAAGATTAACCCGAACTCGTTCTTGGAAACCCACTCTCCAAATGAGTTAAGAGACTTTACCCAAGATGCGCTTTGGTTTGTAAATTTGGCAGAGTTAGCGATTTTCTTAAATGAGCATTATGACTTCGATGAAATCAAATTCTGGACCATGTTAAGAACCATCATCAATCAGCACAAAGAAGCACATCCAGAGTTTACAGAGCGATATGAATTGTTTAACTTTACAGATGACACCATCGATATTGAACAGCTTGCAAGCCGCCGTTTCCTTCCGGAAATTCGCTTAAGAGTACAAACCACACCGAACCCGCTTAGCCTTATTAAGGAAATCGAATATGAATAAGCATTCGATTTCTTTTAAGAAACGAATAGCAAATGGTGAGATGCTCTACGGAATATTTTGTTCCGTAGCATCTCCCATTAATGTCGAACAACTGGCACTTGCGGGCTATGACTTTATTATTATCGACTTGGAACATACTTTATTTACCACGTCCCAAGTCGAGACCATGATTTTAGCCGCTAGAGCCATGAGCCTCGATGTGTTTGTAAGAGTACCTTTAAACGCTAACCACCTAGTTTTACCTTTGCTTGATGCAGGGGTAACTGGCATTGTTTTCCCGCGTATTGAAAATGTCCAGCAGGCACGAGAAGCTGTGAATTATTGCCACTATATGCCGCTTGGTCAAAGAGGACTGAATTCGACAAGATCAAATAGATACGGCATTGATGATTTAGCCAGTTTTGTTCAACAGGCGGCAAACGAGATGATTGTGGTTGCCATGATTGAAAGCTTAGAAGGACTAGAACAACTAGATGAAATTCTAAAAGTCGAAGGCATCGATATTATTCTTGAAGGTGCTGCCGACCTTTCCCAATCTATGGGAATGCCGTGGCAAACCAGCCATCCAAAAGTGAAAGAAAAAGTCCAAGAGATGTATGCAAAGACAAAAAATAGTCAAAAGCATTTCTGTGCTATTCCCCGACAACCTGAGGATATTGCGGTATGGAAACAACAATCCGTTCAGCTTTTTGTACTCGGTGATGACCGCAGCATTATCCGCCGCGCCCATCAAAACCACCTAAATGCTTTTAAAGAAATCTAATCACTATTCAATTTTCTGGGGGAATAAACACTTATTCCCCTAATGCATTGAATAAATTTCAGATATATTATTTTTTAAGCAATTAATAATATTGTTAATTACAATGATTCTCATTTATAATTCGCTCAATTTAAAATCACTCTCAGGGCGAGAAAATGGGAAATAAGATAAAAAGTAATAAACTTTTTACAAGAAAGTCTGAAGTTAAAAATATCATTCCACTTCTTTCACTTGGTGGAGCCATCTTTCTCTCAAACTCAGCTTTTGCAGCCTCGTCTCCTGAGACAACAGATGCTGAAAAAAAGCCTGAAGCACTCCCTACAATTACAATTACTGCTTCACGTGCAGATGAACTTTCTACTTCTGCTAAACAAGTCACCAAACTAGATGAAAAACAAATTGAACTTTTAAGAAATGGTTCCTCTGGAAGTATTGCAACCGTTTTAGCCAAAGCAGTACCAGGCCTGTCTGACTCAAGCCGAACCATTACCGATTATGGTCAAACTTTACGTGGACGTAATGCTCTGATCTTGGTCGATGGCGTGCCAATGAACCTCACACGTGATACAGCTAGAGGACTTTCAGCAATTGACCCTGAAAGTATTGCGAACATTGAAGTCATTCGAGGCAGTAACGCAATTTATGGCGGTGGCGCTGCGGGTGGTATTATTTCAATTACCACGAAAGCTGCAGGTGGTGAATCTACTGCAAAAACCGTCATTGGGCTACAAACACCTTTAACGAATTTCCGTTCTGATGCTTTGGGTGGAGATATTCACCAATATTTCACAGGCAGCTTTAACGCCTTTGATTATGCATTCGACTTTGGTTATCAACGTATTGGTAGCCCATACGATGCAAGTGGTGACCGTGTTGCACCTGAACCAAGTCAGGGCGACCTTTATGATTCCGATGGCTACAGCGTAGGTGGTAAGCTGGGTTACCATATTGATGACAATCAATATCTACAATTCGCTGCAAACTACTATAATGCCGAGCAAGACTCAGACTATGCATCTGATCCAAGTGTAAAAAAAGCTCCAGCAGGAACTGTCCCAGCCAAAGCCATTAAAGGCTTAAAGCTTAAAGACCAAAATAAAAACGAAAACCAGATCTACAATTTAACCTATAACCATAAAGACTTTTTTGGTAATAAGGTTGATGCTCAAATTTATTACCGCGACTTCTTTACCCGTTTTTCACCATTTGATGCTCGTGGAAATGCGAACCGTGGCAAACAAGTCGACCAGATTTATCAAGAAAATAATGTACTCGGTAGCCGCTTAACTGTTACCACACCACTTGAGTTTTTAGGCGATACATCATTGGTTTGGGGTGGTGACTTCAGCCGTGAAAAAAGCGAAATGCCTTTAGATATTTTTGACCCTCAAATTTATGATCAATCAGGTGGTCTAGAATTTGTAAAAACTGGCAAGCTCATTTATTTACCCGAACTCACGACGCAAAGTGTTGGCGGTTTTATACAGTTAAAACACCGCTTTAATGACCAATGGTCAGCTGAAGCAGGTACACGCTATGAAGACAGCTATGCGCAAATTGATAGTTTTGTTCCATTATCACAATTAGGTAAGACCAACCCTTACACTGTTCCAGGCGGAAAAGTGAAAGCTGATGCATGGTTATACAATGCTAATGTGACCTTCTCTCCAAATGATCAAAACTCGATCTATGCATCGTTTAACCAAGGTTTTCAATTACCTGATGTCGGTTTGATTATCCGTAATGCTGGTGAAGGCTTTAACCTTGGCTCATCATTTTTAGAACCTGTAAAAGTTGATAACTACGAACTGGGCTGGAAAGGAAACTTCAACAACTTCTCTTCCAGCTTAGCAGTGTTCCACTCAACTTCTGATCTTGGGGCTGTGCAATCTTTCAACAATGGTCTAGTGCTTGCTAGAACAAAAGAAAAAGTAACTGGTGTTGAAGCAACTTTTGACTATCTTGACGATGCAAATATTTGGGGAACTGGTGGTAGCGTTACGTGGATGAAAGGTCGTGAAAAACCTCAAAACGGTTCTGAACAAGACATGACAGGTTTCCGCATCCCACCATTAAAACTCACAGCTTACGTTTCTTATAGCCCAACTGAAACTTGGACGAACCGCCTGCAAGCAACATACTTCGGTTCAGAAGATTACCGCTTAAATGGTGTAAATGGCTTTGGTCGCTATGATGTAAAGTCTTACACAACAGCCGATTTAATCAGTAGTTTTGCGCTTAACAAGAAAGACACTGTGACGATTGGTTTAGAAAACATGTTTAATCGTAAGTACTACCCGCTTTATAGTCAATTATTAAGAACGAGCGATAACACTAGCCATTTAGTGGCAAATGGGGCAACGCTTAAAGTTTCTTATAGCCATAAATGGTAATTAAAAATTAGATAGAATGTGTCACAGAAAAGGGGATCTATACGATCTCCTTTTTTTATTTAAAAATTATTTAAGCCTCATCTTCTTTTCTTTGTCGACTTGAAACCGACTGTCGGGACTCCCCTAGCTTTCTACCAGAAATTTTGTTAACTTGATTTCGTTACATATTCAAGATGTGATTTTCTCCCAACACTTTTCAACATCGTGTTTATGAAATTCAATTCATGCATGTGGCTTTACCAATATTTTGTAAGGGGAATCATAATGGAAATTTCACATCGAGAAATTTATGCGCTTGTAGACATTAATAATTGTTATGTCAGTTGTGAGCGACTATTCAATCCCAAACTTATTGGTTTGCCTGTTGTGGTACTTTCTAACAATGATGGATGCGTTGTATCACGCAGTGAAGAAGCAAAAAACATGGGTATAAAGATGGGAATCCCATGGTATCAAATTGAAGAAGAAGCTCTCAAAGCAGGCGTACACGTCTATTCAAGCAACTACACTTTATATGCCGAGATGTCTCGTCGCTTTTTTTCGGTTCTTGGGGAGTTTTTCTCATCCGATGATTTAGAGGCTTACTCTATTGATGAATGCTTTATCCACCTTACCCCTTACCTCCAATCTCTAGATATCCATTCTTATTGTGTCAAAGTCGTAGAAACGCTAGATGAATGGTTAAGCCTACCCTGCTGTATTGGTATTGGATATTCAAAAACTCAGGCCTTATACAGAATCTGACTTTATTCAATAATTACCTTTATATTCAACATAATATTTATATGTTACTAACATATTTTTTCAAATTTAAAACGATCCGTACTGGAACTTAAGGTCAACCATTTCAGCGAATACAAACTATTTAACTTATATAAATTATTTTGTCATACTTATAAGAAAGAGCGTAAAATATTTACTTGAAAATTTCGGAGAAATTTAATGACTAAACTAAATGAACTAATTGCAAAACGTACTCTTGATAGCCAAGAACGTATTAAAAAAATATCTGAAGCAGCAATTTCTAAAATTTTAAAAGCTGAACAGTTATATCAACATAAACCTAAACTAAAGAATTTTCACAAACATGATTAAATTATTATAAGGAGTTGGCCAAGAATATAGATTTTTACAACTCAACTCTTTAAATGAAAATATCCTCATTTATACTTTAATTTTTATCTGGTGCATATTTGCAATTTGATTGACCAACTTTCACTCTGTATTTTGACCAAAACAATTTAATCTAACTGAACACGCATTTTCATCAAATTGACCATTAATTTGTAAAAAATAGAACTTACACAAAATTTAAAGCCTGTTCATTTTTCTCCTTATAATGGTTTTTTAGCTAACTAAGTTGAATTGATCATGAACAATTACATGTCAAGCCTACATAGAAATGTTGCCATTGACATTACCTAGCTCTAAATAAGTTATAATAATTTCGTAGCCTATCAGAGCCCGTAGTCGTTAAGCTACAAGCTTACCATCCATGTGCATGATAAGTGGTATTTGTTAGCAAGGTAGGTTGTAACTATCTATTAGATAGTTACAACCTTTTGACTGAACTACACAGTATAAATTGTCTTATTGAATTAAAATTCACTTTAATTTTATATATTTATATAAAAATTTCTTAAACAGTTTAATAGATTTATCTTTAATTCAAATAAATATCGTCCTTCTTTTTACTTAGATAGTTCTATTTCTCTTATTCCCCTCTATAGATAGGAGTGTTTCTACAGACTTCCTCTAATCATATATTTTAGGATTAAATATTTTTTATTGATCTGAAATTTAATAAAACAATTTTAACTTTCTTAAAAAATTATATAATCGTGAATAGAAAAAATATTGCCTTCTTTCTTTTTTGTAATTTACATATGAATACTCAAGATATATCAACTATTAATGCAACTCCACAGCCGCCAAAGAAAGATAATGCTCTATTAGGGTTATTGCTTTTAGCTCAATATCATGGAGTTGCAATAAATACTGCAGATATCCAGCACAGATTTGATCCTGATGGAGCAGGACTTGATAAAACTTCATGGTTATTAGCAGCAAAAGAACTGGGCTTAAAAGCAAAATTGTCTAAACAACCTACAGAAAGATTGCACCTTACAAATCTTCCTGCTTTAGTTTGGCAAGAGAACGGGCAACATTTTATTTTAGCAAAAGTAGAATCTGAGAAATTTTTAATTCATGATTTGGTTCAAGGTCGACCAATTTTACTAGCACAAAATGAATTTTATGAACGTTATTCTGGTGAATTAATTTTAGTAACATCTAGAGCAGCAATTCTAGGAAGTCTGTCTAAATTTGATTTTACTTGGTTTATACCTGCTGTCATAAAATATCGAAAAATCTTTCTCGAAGTTATAATTATCTCAATAGTTTTACAACTTTTTGCTTTAATTACTCCTCTATTTTTCCAAGTAGTAATGGATAAAGTACTTGTTCATAGAAGTTTCTCAACATTAGACGTCATCGCTTTTGCCTTTATTGTTGTAATTCTATTTGAAGTAGTTTTAGGTGGGTTACGTACCTTCATATTTTCCCATACTACTAGTCGTATAGACGTTGAATTAGGAGCAAGGCTATTTAGACATCTTCTTAGTTTACCCATCAGTTATTTTGAAAACAGACGTGTTGGGGATACGGTTGCCAGGGTTAGAGAACTGGAGCAAATTCGAAATTTTCTAACTGGACAAGCCTTAACTTCAGTTTTAGATTTATGTTTTTCATTTATCTTTATTGCTGTTATGTGGTACTACAGCGGATGGTTAACATTAATCGTTCTTATCTCTCTTCCGTTATATGCAATATGGTCAGCTACAATTAGCCCAGTTCTAAGAACAAGGTTGAATGAGAACTTTTCAAGGAATGCTGATAGCCAAGCTTTTCTAGTTGAATCTATAACTACTATGAGTACTATCAAATCTATGGCTGTGGAGCCACAGATGACGAAACGATGGGATCAACAGTTGGCAGCCTATGTATCTTCGGGTTTTCGCGTTACTCGACTCGCCACTATTGGGCAACAAGGTGTCCAACTTATTCAAAAACTTGTTACGGTAGCGACTTTATGGTTCGGAGCTCGTTTAGTAATTTCTGGTGACATTACAGTCGGTCAACTTATTGCCTTTAACATGCTAGCAGGTCAAGTCGCTGCACCTGTTATACGTTTGGCCCAGCTTTGGCAGGATTTTCAACAAGTTGGTATCTCAGTTGACCGTTTAGGGGATATTTTAAACTCACCAACAGAAAACCCCAATAGTCGATTAGCTCTACCTGAAATTCAAGGTCAAATTGATTTAGAAAGAGTTTCATTTAGATACCGTCCCGACAGTCCAGAAGTTTTAAGAGATCTTTCTTTAAATATTCGTCATGGAGAGATTGTTGGAATTGTAGGCCGTTCAGGTTCTGGAAAAAGTACAATCACACGGTTAATTCAACGCTTATATGTACCTGAGCGTGGACGTGTACTAATAGATAATAGTGATTTAGCTTTAGCTGATCCAGCGTGGCTCCGTAGACAAATCGGAGTAGTGCTTCAAGAAAATATATTAATGAATCGCAGCATTCGGGACAATATTGCTTTAGCTGATCCAGGCATGGCTCTTGAACGCGTTATTCAGGCCTCAAAACTCGCAGGTGCTCATGATTTCATTATGGAGTTGCCACAGGGTTATGACACGAATGTCGGGGAGCAAGGTACAGGCTTATCAGGCGGACAACGTCAACGTATAGCCATTGCCCGAGCATTAATCGGAAATCCAAGAATTCTTATCTTAGATGAAGCCACGAGTGCTTTAGATTATGAATCAGAACATGCAATTATGAAAAATATGCGTGCAATTTGCCATGGCCGTACTGTCATTATTATTGCTCATCGCCTATCTACAGTTCGGATATGCAACCGAATAATTGCCATGGATAAAGGCAAAATCATTGAGCAAGGTACTCATGACGAGTTATTACAACGTAATGGTTATTATAAATATTTGTACGATCTTCAAGCCAACTAAATCTTGAATATACAAATAAATAAAATTTTCGGAAAAATAAAATGAGCAAAATGCATTGGCTAGCTTTTAGAGAGTTTGTTAAAAAGTACACTAGTATTTGGAAAGAAATTTGGTCTGTTAGAGAACAATTAGATCCTCCTATTAGACACAAAGATGAAAGAGAGTTTTTACCAGCTCATTTAGAGTTAACTGAAACTCCAGTATCTTCAGCCCCTAAATGGACTGCACGTTTAATTATCACTTTTACAATTTTAGCCTTACTTTGGTCAATTTTTGGAAAGTTAGATATCGTAGCAGTTGCTAACGGAAAGACGAGTTTAGGAGGAAGAAGTAAAACAATTCAATCCTTAGAAACAGCTGTCGTTGAAAAAATTAACGTTTCAGAAGGCCAAAGTGTTGATACGGGGGACGTGCTAGTAGAGCTTTCTGGCATTGGTTCAGAAACTGATTACACTCGCTCACTTGATGCCTTACGTGCTGCATATTTAACTCAAAAACGCTCCGAAGTATTGCTCTCTGCTATTGATAAAAAGCAACCTCCAAAATTAGAAATGAATATAAAACTAGTAGATCCAAACAAGATTCCTAGTCAAATTCAATCATTGCGAAAGCAAATTATTAGCTCTATTAATCCAAATGAGCTCATTGAGGCTCAAAACTTAGTTACAAACCAATATCAAGCATGGTTAACAAAGGATGAGCAATTGTCCTCAGTCAAAGAACAACATATAGCCGAAAGAGCATCTATCTTAGCCCAAATTAATAAATTAAAAGGAATAACTGCAATTGAAGCACAAAGAACTGCAGACTATCGTGAATTAGTTTCACAAAACTTTTTATCAAAACATAATCTTTATGAACAGGAAACAAAATATATTCAGGCAAAAAATGATTTATCTAGTCAATTAAGCTCATTACAACAAGTTGAACAAGCTATTGAACAGGCTATTGATGAGAGATTGCTCAATACTCAGACTCTAAAGAGAGATACTTTAGATATATTAAGACAATCTAAAGAACAAATTACCCAATTAGAAGCAGAAGCATTAAAAAGTTACCAACGCAAGGAGCTTATGCAATTGAGTTCCCCTGTCAATGGAACTGTTCAACAGCTATCTACTCATACTGTAGGAGGAGTTGTCACAGCAGCACAACCTATTATGGTTATTGTTCCTAATCAAGACAAGCTAGAAATAGAAGCAGTTATTCCTAATAAAGACATTGGTTTTGTAGATGCTGGCCAAGAAGCTATTATAAAAGTTGAATCATTTCCATATACTCGTTATGGATATTTAACAGGTAAAGTTAAAAGTGTAAGTTTTGATGCAGTTGAAAATAAAGATTTAGGTTTAGTTTATACAGCTATTATTTCTTTGGATAAAGATACCTTAAATATTGATGGGAAAAATGTACGCTTAGATGCAGGCATGAATGTAACTGCCGAAATCAAGACTGGAAAACGTCGTGTTATTTCTTATTTACTAAGCCCTCTACAAACAAAAGTTGATGAAAGCTTGAGAGAACGCTAATGACTAAACTGTTTTCTAAAAAAGCTTTAAAGCTTTGTTATTTTTCCCATCCAAAAATAATTGCTATATCGACTTTAGTTGTAGGTTTTTTTACCACGAGTACATATTCTTTTGATCTTAAAGAAGCATGGAAAGCCGCTGAAACTCACTCTTCAGAACTGCAAAAAAATCGCTATGAATTTGAAGCAAATCAACAACACTTGCCTATCGCTCGAGCAGCCTTGTTACCACAAATTGGAGCAAATATTTCGTATCAGAAACAAAAACAATCTCTCCCTTCATCAATAACCAGAAACAGCCAAAGCTGGCGAGTATCTGCAAGCCAAACTATCTTTAATTTAAATAAATGGTATAAATATCAAGGAAGTAAATTTGCAGTTATAGCAGCCGAAAATCAATTTGATTTAGCGAAACAGCAATTATTATTAAGAGTGGCTGAAGCCTACTTCAACGCTTTGATAGCTCAAGAATCGTTAATTACCATTCAAAAAGCCCAACAATCATTTTTAACTCAACAACGTCAAGCAGAAGCTCAATTTAAAAAAGGTGCCACAACCATTGTGGATGTTCAAGAAGCTCAAACTGGCTATGAATCAGCCGTAGCTGATGAAATAGAAGTGACCTCCCAACTGGTACAAGCCAATGCACAGTTAAAAACTTATACTGGACTTGACATAGATCAAATTGAGCAAATAAATGATTATAATTTAATTAATTTCCCTTGGTATACCAGCGAACAATGGATTCAACTGGTAGATAAAAATAATTTTGAAATTAAATTACAAGCTGCTGTAACTGAACAGACAAAACAAGAATTGAAAGCGATACAAGCATATCATGTGCCTACAATAGAAATGTCAACTGGCCTCTACAGAAATCCAAATGACTACCAATCTAATGATCTAATTCAAGACTATGATACAAAAGCTAGTTATATAGGCGTGGGTTTGAGTATTCCTATCTTCTCAGGAGGAGAAACAAGGGCTCAAACGAAGCAAGCAAATGCCACCTATTTAGCAGCAAAAAGTGAATTGGACATGATCCGTGAAAAAACACATTTAAGTGCGACTGAAAATTTTGCAAAGGTAAGAGCCGGAAAAATGCGTATTAAAGCTTTAGAAAAGTTAGTACTAACAAGTAAAACAAAGGTTAGTTCAAGTACTCTGGGGCAGAAATATGGACTATTAAATAATACGGATAAGATTAGGGCTGAAAAAGAATATTACGAGGCTCAGTTAAAACTTACCCAAGCAAAATATGAATACTTGCAAGCCCAATTAAATCTGATGCAGCTTGCAGGTTTATTTAATATAAATATTTTAAATCCACACTAAATTGAAGAGTAAGTCTCCTTATGAAGACTTACTCTTTGTTATCATTTCCAATTTGCAGTAATAACAGGGTTCAACTTTGTCTGGTAATCTGCAGATAAGGATGTTTGACCAACTGCTGGTGGCGTTAAACTTGCCATTGCATTTACTAGATTTTGTACTTGTGAATCTAGTAAAGTTAATCCATTACCAGATTTAAGTTCTTCTACATGGTAAGAATTCCCTAAATACCAATCTTTAATAACTGCTTTATCAGTTGTACCGATAACACTTACTTCAAGGTTGTTACCTGTTTTCGTAAACCACAACTGGTTGGCTGCTATATTACTACCAAATGATAAGATATCTTTATTTCCAACTGTAGCATCATTTTCAACAATAGTATCCATATTGCTGCCACGGGCAAAAATATAAGTATCATTACCCTTATCGCCTGTTAAAGTATCATTGCCTATCCCACCATCTAAAATATCATTACCTATGCCACCTTCTAATATATCATTACCCGCTTCACCTTTTAATGTGTCGTTACCAGCGTCACCAATTAATCTATTATTCTGGGAGTTACCAATAAAAATATCATCTAGAGTACTTCCCGATAGATTCTCAATATTTTTTAATGTCAACTTAACTCCAGCATAATTTTGTTCATTTTGTAGGGATAAATTGATAGTTGCGGGTTCTTTTCTACCAAATGTGAAACGTACAGTATCATTTCCAGCTTGACCATCTATAATGGTATTATTTTTATTTGAAATATCAAAAAAATTATCTTTACTATTACCTATAAAACTATATATTTCACCGGTAATATTACTAGGATCTTCTGTAGAACCAAAAGTAATATTCCAGTTATAAAAAACCAGATTCTCAACATTAGTATAATAATTCATATCAAAATACTTAATATCATCTAAAAGTTGTATTGTATCTGTACCTTGATTATCATATTCAATTATAGATGCATAAAGACTCATATTATCTTTAGCTTTTAAAAGATATCTATCATTCCCCACCCCTCCTTCTAAAACCCTATAATCTTTTTCATTAGTTTTATATAAAGATATGTAGTTTTGGTCCATAGAGTTTCCATTAAAATTAAAAACATCATTACCATTACCACCATTCATATAAGAGTGCCCAGCCCCATATAAATCATCATCTCCATCATCCCCATATATCAAGTCATAAGAATTATAGGATACATTTCCAATTATTTTATCATTACCCGAACCACCTCGATAATAATCTTTTGTATAAATACTTCTTAAAGATCCATCTGTAATCAACCCATACTCACTTACACCATAGGCTTGTATTTTATCATTACCTGCACCTCCATAAATAAAATCCTGATGAGCACCTGCATAAATTTCATCACTTCCACCATTACCATATAAATAAGTTACATCCTTACTATTGCGGGCATCAATATTTTCATCCCATTCCGCACCAATAATTTGATTTATATCCTCTGATATTATTTTTTTTGTACCATCTTCTGCAATAACTTCAACATTAACTATATCAGTTTTTAATTGGGTATTTTTTTCAACTTGTACTACTGTATAATGTCCACCAAATGTACTTCTTTTTCTTTTAATGATATTAATATTAATATCATTAATTAATACATTACTACTATCATATAATGTATCTGGATAAGCATTTTTCCCATTCGTCTCCCACCATTGAAAAATTGCTGATTTATTTTGTACAGCCTGAGCTCTCGGGTTAAAAGTATTTAATGTATTTTGAATCGTAGTCAGCGTTGTTGTTATCTGATCTGTATGAGTAAGCAAGGTCGGGGTAACAATATTACCAAAGGTTATTCCTTTTAAATCATAATACTGCCCGTTCTTAAATTCTAAATATTCTATTGCTGGACCAG